>DASRFC010000081.1:0-76832 GCA_035651835.1 Terriglobales bacterium | reverse complement strand
TGCCGAACAGTATTGAATCAGTATTTTAGGAGAGCCCATTTGAGCCAAATCCCGTCCGCGAGAGCCAAAGTGAGAGCAAAAATCAGCGCTCTCGGAACCTACGTCCCGCCCCGCCTTTTGACCAATGCCGATCTCGAGAAGATGGTGGAAACCAACGATCAGTGGATTCAGGAACGCACCGGCATCCGCGAGCGTCACATTGTCGAAAAGGGCGTAGCGACCAGCGATTTGGCATTTGAAGCCGCGAAAAAGGCATTGGCCGCCCGAGGCATTCCCTCGACCGATCTCGAAGCGATTGTCATCGCGACTGTCACTCCTGACATGCTTTTTCCATCTACCGCATGTATTGTGCAGCACAAGCTTGGCGCAAATGGCGCGTGGGGATTCGATCTTTCGGCTGCGTGCTCAGCCTTTGTTTACGCTCTACAGACAGGAACGCAGTTTATCGAGACCGGAGCTCATAAGAAAGTCATGGTGATCGGTGCGGATGTCATGTCGTCCATCATCGACTATACCGATCGCGCGACCTGCATAATTTTCGGTGATGGCGCGGGTGCGGTGATTCTCGAAGCCGCCGAGGACGACTCAGTTGGCATGATCGACTTCATCCACGAAGTTGATGGTTCGGGAGCATGTTCTCTCTACATGCCGGGCGGCGGCAGTGCAAATCCCACGACTCGTGAAACGGTTGACAAGAAAATGCATTACGTTCACCAGGACGGTGGTGCGGTTTTCAAATATGCGGTGCGCAAAATGGCGGAAGTGAGCGAGAAAATTTTAGAACGTAATGGCTTCAAAGGCTCGGATTTGGATGTGTTCATTCCGCATCAAGCCAATCGCCGCATTATCACTGCGACGGCTGATCGTTTGGGTTTGAGTGCGGACAAGGTGATCATCAACATCGACCGCTACGGAAATACAACGGCAGGCACCATTCCTTTGGCAATGAATACGGCACTAGAAGAAGGCAAGTTGAAGAAGGGCGACCTTGTGCTGCTTGCCTCAGTAGGCGCAGGATTTACCGTGGGGGCAACGCTGCTGCGGTGGGCCTATTAGCGAATCATGGATGCGGTGATAAAGTTCATCGTGCCCATCCTTTGAAAATCGCGAAGGATTGGGCAGCGGCAGCAAAGGGTGGGCCAGCCCCCAAACCTACATGCGGCAAATCAAGTGTCAGTATGGAGACAATTTATATCGGGAATGCCGAGATCTTTGTTCCTGTAGAATTTCATCGTACGTGATTATCCTAATTGAAGCTTGTTCGGATTTTCGTTTTTCCCATAGACTGGCATCAGGAGGTTCAGGCGTTCTTCCAATTAAAACAGCTCGTTCAGAGAATTCGGGTAAATAACCCAGAGCCTTCTCAACCGTACTAAGATTCAAGGGATCATGGATACTTTCGTGGTAGTCATTTATTTGCGCTAAGGCTTGAACTAATGCTGGCGCGAGACCCCTATGCAAATATCGGGAGTTTGCCAAAACTGGGGCCTCCGGACCTTTTAATTCAAGTAGCTTTACAACTTCTCCAACATCACGCGGCAAAATGGAAGCGACAGAAAAATCGGGAGTCTGCTTGTTCGTGGTGAAGTAGGGCTGGTGCGATATCGGAATGCCCATCATCGTTTCGGCTAATAGATCGGGATGTTCTTCGAAAAAATGGTGTAACTCTCGTTCTCCAGCATTGTTATTTAGCAGATGTTCCAATAACTTTGCCTCATGATCGACACCATCCTGTTCGCGTCCAACGGTGACAAAACCACGAAAGCGACTTTTGTCAGTTTTTCCGTAATAGTATTCACTCTCGAGCTGATTTCTCTTGTGATACGCGCGCTTAACACGATATAAGCCGTGGTCGATTACAACCATAAATCCTATTCGTTCATAATCATTTAATGCTCGTTGCTGATATTGATTAACAATCTTTTCAATCTTGTTCCACGTTACGGGGTTAGCATAATTGCCGAATAGCATTTGTTCTGTTACATCCGGAACGAATTCCACATGAAGACCTTCATAGCCGGCATGACGATATCCTGTGGTCGTTAAAACGATATGCGGAATCTTTTTCCATTTACGTCCATCCCGCATTGCACAAGATTCAGGCAAATTATGTATTTCTGTAGAGATAGCTGTGTTGCCGTAATGAGCCTCCAGAAGCATGGGCAGTTCAAACAATCGGCCATTGGGTCCTCTGGCCATATCCGCAGAAAAATTTGGCTCTAAAAATACGATCGCATCTATCAATGCTGAAGCTGCGGCGGGCGAGAATTTTAGATAAGGCACCAATTCTTCGCCACGTACCCACTCGGCGAGACAAAACCGATTCCAAAGACTCAAAGCCTCGGAACTGAATTCGGGGATAGTGCTACAGGTGAGAATTAGGTTCATTTCTCACAGTAGTCTAGTTGCGGCAAATGTGAGTTACGAGTTTTTTGGCTGGTGCCCCAGTTCGCCGCACTTTGGCTAACCTGGAGGAAGGGGAAGAACCCCTTCCAGAAAGACAAGTCGGGGCTTCGATTCAGGTCCCACGTTTGCGCAGAACGCAAACCCTTCGACTTCGCTCAGGGCAGGCTATTGGGGCCCAGGATTGAGACAGACTGCTCGTTTCGAGAGCTATACTTCTGCAAAAACGTGAGCCACCCGTCAGGTGCTGGCCTATCTTCTGCGCGTCGCCTAACTGAGGTTGCCCCATCCCTCGCGCTTTTCGAAGGGTGGGCACTTCGCCGATAATCCCACCCTCCTAATGCCCATCACGCGGCTGGCCGTCGCAACTTTAGCTCCGCTGCTTTCTGTTTATCGACCAAGACAGGTCCACTCTCCGAATGCATAGTGACGATAGCTGCTTCAATCGCACTGTTCAGGTTGAAGAACCAATCCCCGCTTCACTGGATTGCGATGTATATACTTCAACTTTTCAATCCTCTTGCTCCCGCGCCAAACAACAAAGTCATAGAAGCGACGGATGCGGAGGTGAGTTCATGGTGCCCACCCTTCGAAAAAGCGCGAAGGATGGGGCAGCCAGCCTCTTTCGAGCCGAACAAGTCTTTGTGAGTGAATTAGCGATCTGACACTGTCCAGACGCCTGACTGTAGAAGAGGTACGTTAGGTTTGCTCGCCAAGAATCAAGGGCACATAGCTCCGAGCGTCTTGCAGCAATTCCTCGCGCGCAATACCAACCTTGGCGCGAAGCTGAATACCCTGCAACAAGTCAACGAGCAAACGGGCTCGCACCTTGGCAGAGGGTATGCGAGTCAGGCACCCTGCCTTTATCTCGTGCTGGAAACGTTTCGCGAAAATATCAGCGGATGCGGTGAGGCCCTTCGCAAGCCAAGAACGGATTTCCGTTACCCGCTCCGACTGTCCCAACGCAGCGGCGGCCATCATGCAGCCGCCGCGAGCGTCGCCAGTAGCGTTGTTGACGGTAGCCTCGCAAAAGGCGGTCACGGCCTTGTGGATGTCCGGCTCCGCTTGAAATGCCGCCATTTTGGGAGCTCCATAGATCAGCGCATAGCGCTCGACGGCCCTTAGCAACAGGGTAGACTTGTCTCCGAAGGCCCGGTATAGCGCGGGTTTGGTGACGTTCACGGCGCGCGCGATCCGATCCACGTCGACTCCTTCATATCCGTGCTCCCAGAACATCTCAACGGCACGGTCGAGTGCTTCGTCGGGGATAAAGCCTTTTGGACGTCCGGGGGGGCGCTTCGCAATATTAGTTACCATAGCGTACGAAACTCCTTGCATTACCTCTGTTGGTATCGTACTCTCGCGTATGTAACGCTGCAATACAGATAAACACAGGAGACGCCAATGGAACATTCGATCGCGCTCGTCACCGGCGCCACTTCCGGGCTCGGTTATGCGGCAGCCCGCCTGCTCGCCAAAGACGGCTGGCACGAGATCATCGTCACCGGGCGCAGCCTAGCCGGGGCCCAGCAAGCGGCCGCTCAACTCGCGGCTGAGAACAAAACAGTGATATTCACACCGCTGGAGCTGGATCTGAACGAGCCAGCCAGCGTTCAGGCCGCCCTCGCCTCGCTGGTGAAGCGAGAGCGGCCGATCGATTTCCTACTGCTCAATGCCGGATTGGTCCCAACCAAGAAGCGCGTGATCACTGCGGCGGGCGTTGAGGCTTCTCAGGCCCCGCTGATCGGCCATCATCAACTGACTGTCGGGTTGCTTCGCGCCAGCCTTCTTAGCCCCAACGCGCGGATTGTTATCGCCGGCGCGGAGCCTGCCCGCGGGGGCGTACCCATGTTCAAGTACACCGACGTGCCAGCCTTCGCGGCCAAATACTACCGGGGCGACCAAACCGCGGCTGTTGAAGCCCTGCTGCGCAACGGGCCGAACGTGAAGTACGTGCCCAACAATGCGTATGCTGACGCGAAGCTCATCATCGCTTGGTGGACCGCGGCGCTGGCCCGTCGGCTGCCCGCCGGTATGGCCGTGTACGCCGTATCGCCCGGTGGGGCGACCGACACCAAGGTGGTGCGAAACGCTGGCCCGTTGTTGAAGTATCTGTTTATCCCCATCGTGAACTTCATTCCCGGCATGAATCAGACGCCGGAGACCGCGGCCCGTCGGTACCTCCAGGCGTCGGAGTTCGGAACCGACGTCTCAGGGCAATTCTTCGCCTCGGCTCAAGGCAAGTTCTCGGGCCCAATTGAGGCGCAGCGCCACCCACACCTCCACGATCGCACCAGCCAGGAAGCCGCGTGGCAGGCCGTCGTCAAAGTCTCCGGTATCGACTTGTCTAGCCAGCATCCTTAAGCGCGGTGTCCTGAAGAGAGCGCGATCGGCGCGCCTCTGGATGCAAAACGACATCGCCACATCCCTAACTTGGAATCACGGCGACAGAACGAAGATCAACCAAGGGAGATGGCCGAACTGAAGCGTCTAAAGCGCGATACCAGCTCCGGCAAAGTTCCAAGATATCCCACACCTTCTACGTCTCGTGAGTGCGTGGGATATCCGGTATCGGCTCTAAATCTGACTACTCCTTGTCATACACTGCGGTGCTGGTGAGCTTCTTGCCTTCCGCGTTTTTCGTGGATGTGGTCAGCGTGCGAGTTTTGCCATCCGCCGAGACTACGATTCGTCCGCTGATGTGAACCTTACCGTCCTTCTTATTAGCCAACGCCAACGTATGCTCGTTGATTTTTGTATACGACCGTGAGTCTGCGGAGGGATCGCCAGTAACAGGATAATCTTTGCCGTCGAATTGACCTGTCCATTCAGTATGCATCGGTTTGCCATCGCTGCCCGTACCGTCCGTCGTGCACTTCACCTTATCGCCGTCGGCAGTGTACACAACCGTTGTGTTCTTCATCGCCCCGGCGGGGATCTTCGACTTGGCTTCGTTAAGCTTCCAGGTGCCTATGTTCGGATTGTCGGCGAAACTGACCGCTAATCCGGCCAAGCACAATACCATCGTTAATACGATCGATCTTGTTTTCATATTTCTCCAGTTTGAGAAGCGAGGATGTGATTGATTGAAGCGCCGCAAGTCTATTCCAGTTCTGGATGTGGGGCAAGGTGCAATTCACCCAACTCAATCAGGACTTTCGCCGCTTTCGATTCTGCCCTAATCATGCTCACGTAGGGACAGCCGCCCTGAGCCTGGCCTGAGCGTAGCCGAAGGGGCTGTCCAGCCGAGCAAAGCTAGATACTTTCCGAACTTGCGGATTGACCAAAACAAAAGTTGCCATTCCGAGTGTAGGATTTCACTGTCGTACTATTTACAACCGTCCCAATGCAACTTCTCCTGGACTGCGCACTTCTTACCCAATTGGGAGATGATTACTTCCACGGAGGTTAGCCTGTGCTTTGGCGAAGCCTGTCATTAACCGTACTCGTTTTAACCTTCATTTCCGCAACGCAGGCCACTGAGGGGCAGACCACTGCGCCCCACTGCACGGTTTCCGGAAGAATCACAAACAATCCGGGTCCGGGCGTTTCCGTCAAGTTAAAACGAGCGGAAAAGGATCCATTGGCTTACTACGACGGTTATTTGGCCGACGTGTCAGCGGGCGGCAGTTTTCGCTTCGATGATGTTGCTCCGGGGAAATACCGGGTCGTTGCTGAGGGAACAGAATTCATGCCTTCGGAGTATGGCGCGACCACGCTGGGTGGAAGCGGCACTGCTATCGAGCTGGCAGCGGGTGAGAATCGCGAGGGAATTTCGATCACACTGGCACCGAAGCGCATCATTTGCGGCAAGGTTACTGACGAAAAAGGCGCGCCGCTACCGAAGGTCGAAATCTATGCTTTCTTGCATCGCAAGGGCACAGATTGGCTTGCTCTCGACGACCCGGACAACATGAGAACCGTTTCGGATACAGAAGGCAACTATCGCCTGCCGGATCTGGAACCGGGAGAATATTTTCTAAAAGCTGGAATGTCGACGTGGTTTTCACGCTTCGAGAAACTGACCCAGATCGAGACCGAGAATTTTACCAACGCAGAGCCGGTGGAAGTTGGCGTCGCCGAAGAGTCCCAATGTGACGTTAACTTTCTCATGAGGCCACGGCTAGGGTACATGAGCCGAAAGATTCGCGGCACAATTGCTGACGATCCGGCGCTCAGCGGTAAAAATCTGGTTCTTTCCTTCCTCGAAGTAAATCCAACCGGGGCCATCAGCAAATGGCCCTTTGATGTGTTGAATGTAGATCGCTCTTTCGATCTGCAAGCTCCGCCCGCGGGGAATTATCGATTGACCGTTTCGAACGATCGATTTCCGGAAATGTGGGCCGGCCCACCGCCGGAATTTCATCTACTCGCATCGCAGGACGTTTCCATCGGCAATAAAGAAGATCTCAATGGAATCACCCTGCGCGCCAATCCCCTGGCTGCTCTTACCGGCCACGTTAGGCTGGAGGACAGTACGTCGCGAGCTGCATGTCCGACGGGAGGCAACCCGGGCATCGGGATTCAGAACAACGACACCGGGGACTATTACTCCGTCGAGCTGGCTTCCGATGGCACTTTTGCCATTCCAAATGTAGCTTTGGGAACTTACAGCGTGCGTTTCTATCCCTTTTTGCGCGGGCGAATTTTTATAGGCTCGCTGGTCATGAACGGCCATCCGGTAGAGGACCGAAGAATTGATCTCTCAGTGCCGGGCGCACACACGCTTGAGGCAATCCTCAGTGGCAACTTGGCCACTGCCGCTGGACATCTCGCTCCCGACGAACCTGTAGAGAGATATGAGGAGCCGTGGATTCATCCCAAGGCCTCTCTGTCAGGTAGAGTCACAAATCCGCCGGCAGACGGACAACTCCGCGTGAAATTGTGGGCGGTACGGTTCAACTCCAATCGCTCCTTTCAATATTCGACCCAGCCGAACAACGACGGGACATTTAAGTTCGACAATGTCGACCCCGGGATCTACGTTCTGTTGACGGACGGCCCAGGCTATGTGATTTCCGAATATGGTGCGACATATCCCGGAGTCGAGGGCAAGGCTATTACACTTGCGGCGGGACAGCAGCTGAGGGGAATCACCTTGACCGCATCTTTAAAGAAGCCTCTGTTGTGCGGCAAAGTCCTCGACGAAAGTGGCCAACCTATCGCCGACGTTGCAATCAGCGCGTGGCGGAAAACTAAATACGGTGGCTATCCCGCTGCCGATGGCCCTCCAGACGTTGTGGTCAAAGACGGCAACTTCCAATTCAACAATTTAATTCCCGGAAGGTATTTTGTTTGGGCCGAACGGGAAGTGTTTAGCCAAAATAGCAGGGCTCCCCTTCAGCAGGTAATGTACTTTCCGTCTTCACCTAGTCTGGATCGCGCCCAGCTGATCGATGTCGGTTCCGAGCCCGACTTGGGATGCAAACACAATATCCAGTTTCGACCTGCGCCGGCATTCCACATCCGGGGCACCGTGCCACAGAACTTGCCCCACAAAGATGAAGAAGCTTTTGATATCAGCTTAGCGGAAACAAATGCGGATGGCGCCAAACGATGGTCGGGAGTTCAAACCAAGCTTCAACCCGGAGATCACTTCGACTTCCCCGGCGTTCATTCTGGTTCCTACATCGCGCGTCTCACCGGTCCATATAAGCCATCCAATGGTCAAGGATTTTTCTCCGGCCCCTGCGGGCCTCCATCGCCCCGACTCGTCAGCGCGCAAAATGTGACCGTGAAAGGACGCGACGTCGACGATCTTATCGTCGACCTGAACTCACAAATATCGGTGACGGGACAGATTCGTTTCGAAAACATTCCCACCGACTCGCAGGAATTCAAAGTAAGTTTGCCGCAGAGAGTGAGTCTGCTGCCCGAAAACACATGGTGCGGATGGGGAGCTGACCTGAGTCCGGAAAGAGCGTTTACCATCGATCACATGGAAGCCGGCACGTATCGTGTCGACCTTGATTTGCGCGGGCCACTCTACGTACAGTCAATTCTCTTCAACGGCAAGCCGGTAGACGGAAGGTACATTACTCTGACGCGAGGAAAACCTGCAAAGTTAGACGTAACGGTCGCTGGCGATGGTGGCGAAGTCGATGCAGAAGTGACGCACAGCTTTCCGTTGCCTAAGAGTTATCGCCGCGATGAGCCTTGCTTGTCAAAGATGCCGGCTGGCCCATGGGCATTTCTCATACCCGATGATATTCCCGAGGATGGATCGGGCGTCCTCACCGGTTCGCCAACCAATGAAGGTTTCATCGAGTTCAACGGCGTGCGTCCGGGACGGTATCACGCCGTCGCTGGAGAGAACACCAATCTACTAAACGGTGTGGGGCCGTTCGGCCTTTCGGTGTGGAGGGATCGGAAGTACCTGCGGACCGTGGCCGCTTTCGGCGACCCCCTGGAAGTGCAGGCCGGGCAAAAGATTCGAATCAAAATTCGTGCATCAACCGGGCAGTTGCAGGATGCATTGGCGGAGCACAAACAGATCGTAACTGCGGACGACCACTGCGCCGGTTCGTGCTCGCTTGACGATAGAGATGGTATTGAGGGTACCCGTTAAGCCAAATGCCCATTTCCCGGCTATAAACGGACGCATCAACCATGCCGATTTTGTACAAGCTGGAGATGATGACTGTCTCACCAGGAAATCCATAGCCTCATGTGACATCCAACCTTGTGCCCATCGCAAAATAGCGTAATCATGGTTGAGGCCGTGACAGTCAGCCGGAGATCAAAGCATCCTCCGCTAACTTCTTTGTTCTCTATATTTTAATATCTAAGTTCTTTGACTTTGCGAAAAAACTCGCGCCAACCCCATGATTCCAATCAGCCAGGGGGAGGAGGGAGGAGTACCCCACAGTCGCCAATAGGCAGCGAAGTCCTTCTCGAGGAGTTCTCCGCTGAAGTTTATTTTCGTTATTTATTTCACATAGAAATTGGCAACAGCTCTTGTGGATCCTAAACAGCAGGTCCGCGAGTTTCGGAGGAGGTGCCGAGCTTTGCTCGGCTGGACAGCCGAGGGCGGCTGTCCCTACGTGAGCATAATTGGCGCAGAATCCCCCATCCTTCGCGCACGTTGTGAAGGGTGGGAGGGGAAATCTTGACGTCGTAGCAAAGAGTTGGATCAGCAGCATCGCCACCCACCCTTGCAAAAGACGCAAGGATGGGGTACCCGGCCTACTTCTTGAGTGAGGATCCTGAGAACCAGAGGAACTTCACCGGCGCATCGCTGGGATTGATATTCGAGTGCGTCATCGACTGATCGGGACGAATCATGTAAGCCATTCCCGGATGCTGAACCCGCAACTCCGTGCCAAGAAAAGCCAGGCTGTCGCCATCGATGGCTGCCCAGATTTCTTCCTGTCCCGGAACATGAGGATGGGGTTCTCCCATGGTCATAGGATTAATCTCGACGGTGATGACATCGCCGATAGTTGCCAGGCCGTCCGTTTTCGAGAAGAGATCTCGTACGACATGCGCCCAGTGGCCGGAAGCGCCCGGGAGCGTATATGGGGACGCAGCCATGGGAGTTCTCACCGGGACCTGGCGCTCGTCCGTAACCAACATCTGTTTTCCGGGGACGAAACCTTCGCGAGTCGGTTCGCTCACCACGTACATCTTGAGTTCGTCGTCGCCGGTATTCTTCATCACGAATTCAAGATTTGCAGGGATGAAGATGGCGATGTCTTTGTGAAGCGCGGCGGTCTTTCCGCCAGCCGTGATCTCCCCAGTTCCGCTCACGACGTAATAGATCTCCTGCTCGTGATCCAGTTGCGAAGGCGTCGTGGAGTTACCCGGAGCAAGCCGACCATAAGCAAGGAAGTTGGCAGCTTGCAAAAGCGCGCCGGGTTGCGGCGGCGCGTAATTGTCTCCGCGGGTGAGAATATCTCGCAGCACGAGCGAGCCGAAAAGATGACGAGGCATGGAATCGCGCCAGTCGCCGATGAACATATCGATTCGCCGGTTCTGCACATCGCGCGACGGTTGATATCGTACCGAGCCCGGACCATCGAAACTGTTGCCACCCGCGCTGGGCGTGGTGACAGGAGGCTTGGCGACAACTTTCTGTGCAGAGGCGGGCAGTAGGCCAATGCTGAAGAATGACAATAATACGCAAGCGAGAGATTCACGGGAGAGCCAAACTTTTTTTCCCAGCGTTCGGTTCATGCTGTTGCCTCGATTCGTAATTTTTGTATTTACCGCGCAGCGGCCCAGGCCAGTCCATCTACGCCTTTCCCGGTGTCGATAAATTTTTCCACCTTCCAGTCGGAAAGACTGATGACAGCGACTTTTCCAGCCTGGTCAATGGAAACGTACGCAGACTTCTGATCTGGAGAGATGAGAACTTCCTGCGGGCGAACAGGGACATCGATAAGGCGCGCGACCTTCAAAGTCTGGAGATCAATAGCGGCAACTTGATGTACTAAAGGCAGAGCGATGACCAGCCATTTCCCATCGGCGGTCGCAGCGGATCCGTAGCCCAAGCCGGGAATGGGAACCCAAGTCTTGATCTTATTGGTTGAGGTATCGATCACGGCGAGTTGCGGTTTGGTTACATCGGAAGTGAAAGCGAACTTGTCATCAACGGAAAGAGAGATGCGTTGGATCTGCCCGGAAACCGGAATGACTGTAATCACTTTTCGGGCGTCGAGATCAAGAACCGAGACAGTTCCCGGTCCGACGTTTGCTGTATATGCACGGTGTCCATCGTGTGTGATCGCAAACATGTGTGACTGTTCCTGACCAGTTGGAACAGAGCCGACGATTTTCAGAGTGGCGGGATCGATGATGCTGATTGCGTTCTTGAGTTCGGTGCTGACGTAAAGCAGATTATTCTTGGGGCCGAAGACTGGAAGGTGAGGCCGCACACCTTTTCCGAAATCAAGATTTCCGATTACTTTGCGCGCGGCCAGATCGATGACAACCATGTGGGTGCCGTCGGTGCCGGGCAAGCCAACACCGGAATTTCCATAGATTGGAACGTAGGCAAACCGGCCATCGGGTGAGGCCACGACCTCGTGTCCGGTGACGCCGCCTTCAGCGATTTCAGCAACTTGTTTTCCGGCAACCGGGTCGACGATGCCGAGACTGCTGTCACCTTTATTAGCGACCAGCAGCCAGCCGCTCGATGAAGGTCTTGACTGAGCGGCTGCAAGAATGGAGGACAATGCGACCAAGACTAAGAGAACGGGATGCGATCGATCCATGGAAAACTCCGATCAGGTCTCGGTTATGCGCTTAGTAAAAACGCAATCATAATATCATAAGTATTAACTATGATTGTGGAACATTCGCCCGTCATTTTTGGCTTAATACTCTCCGGTCACGATGTTCAGCAATGGCTCGCCTCGGGCATAACGTTCGGCTTGTTCACTTGCAAAAGTAAACAGGCGTTTCATGAACTTGGCACTGTCACCCGCAACGTGAGGCGTTATCAGCAGATTCGGAGCTTTCCATAGCGGATGTCCGTCAGGCAACGGCTCTGGATCGGTCACGTCCAGAGCTGCGCGAATCCTTCCTTCATTGAGCGCCGCAAGCAACGCGTCGGTATCAACGATAGGACCGCGCGCGACATTCACCAGTAGCGCTCCCAGCTTCATTTTCGCCAGGCGCTTTGCATCCATCATGAGTCGCGTTTGCGACGTTAAGGGCATCATCAAAACTATAATGTCGGCGAGGCCGAGAAGTTCGTCCAGTCTGTTTACAGGTTCAACTCCCTCTCGCGGACTTCGCGCCACACGCAAGAACTTCGCGCCGAATGGCGTCAGCCTGGCTTCAATTGCTTTTCCGATTGACCCATAGCCGACGATCAATACTGTCGCATCTGCGACTTCATTCATGGGCACGGGCGGAATCTTAATCTTGGCGTGCGATAGCGTGTCGCTCAGGCCCTTCGGAGCTACGGCCCAATGTCCGTTCTCTTGTTGTTGAATGTAGAACGGAAAATTTTTCTGCATCGCCAGGATTAAAGTGACGGCCAATTCCGCAGTGGGAATATCGTGAACTCCGCGGGCATCGCAGAGTGTCACCTCGGGAGGGAAAATCGGCCGCAGGGAATCCACACCAGCCCATGGAGCCTGGACAACTTGGACGCCTTTCAAGTATGGCCATTGAGTTTGGGCGACAGGAGGAGGTAAGAAGGGAATCCAGAAATCGATTTTAATTTCGGTACGCGGTTCGGCAGGAATCCTCACCAGCTGAGCTTGTGGGGTAAAACCCTTCAGCAAATCCTCATCGACTGACTCGTCTACACCGACCTTAACGATCATTTATCTGACTTATCTATTTGTACTTTCATGGTTATGTTTTCGAACTCGAGCTGGGAGAAACTTTAGCAGCATTTAGAAGAAGGGGAAACACGTTGACACTGTTCTTATTGATGCTATGATATCACCATGAAAAATCATTTGCTGGTTTTGGCTCTCTTTATGGCCGCCGTTTCGCTGACGGCCAGCGCGGATATGCCGGCAGGAGGCTTTGCCGGCACATGGAAAGCTAACTTTGCCAAGTCGAAATTTCCCGGGAAACCTCCTCAGGTTGACATGGCCACGGTCGATCCAGATGGAACGGTCACTGTGAATGAAGTAAGTCCGGAGGGGAAGAAGATTACCTGGCACTACACGCCGGTCGAAGGACAAGCGGTTCCAATCGTTGGCCGGGACAACACCACGGTGCTGGTGAAAAAAGTGGACGACCATACCAACGAGCAAACCTGGAATTCCAACGGTAAGATCAATAAGAGTAAAGCGGTTTTGTCGAAAGATGGCAAGACCACTACGTTCACGATGGATGGAACCGACAAAGACGGCAAGCCCTTCCATGAGTTGGTTGTGTACGACAAAGAGTAAAACTTCCGGTCGCCTTCCCCCGTGCGGCCGGAAATCCCGGCCGCAATTTAACTTCGCTTCTATCTAGCTATTCTCCCCATACAGTTAAGCATTGATTCCTCCCAAGGAAGGTTGATCTATTTTTCGATGGTGCTTTAAAGGGAGAATTTATGCGAGTTTATATGTCCGAATAATTCAATTTCTGGCGAGTACGGAAAAGGCCTGCCCAAGCGAAGCTTGAACGGGGCACCCTCTAAAGCAATCCCCTGAAACGGTGATATTCCGAATTATGAAGCGTCCGCCCCACACGGCTTTGGCAATGCAAACGCGATTACTTAAGATCAAAGGCGGCGGGCAGGAGTGTCCGCCCCATATGACCTATGGCAATGCGAACGCGATCACTGAGTCTCCCGCCGTTGTGTCGTAAAAACTTCCGCCGGTATCGACGAGGACGACGTATTGTTTGCCATTCTTTCCTTCGTAGGTCATGGGGGTGACGTAGGCTCCGGTTTCGAGTTTTATCTCCCAGAGTATCTTGCCAGTTGCCGCATCAAAGGCGCGGAAGCGCTGATCGTTGGTTGCTGCGATAAATAACAATCCGCCAGCAGTAGTGATTGAACCGCCAAAATTCAAAGTGCCGGTTCCGTGAACACCCTTCGCATCTAACTCCTCGATGACTCCGAAGGGCTGTTTCCAAGCTACGTCACCGGTATTGACATTAATCGCCCAGAGCTCTCCCCAGGGTGGCTGCTGGCATGGCCAGAACTTATCGTTGTTCCAGAAACGCGCGTACATTCCCCACGGACTGTTCCGTTCGTAGGCAGGATCAGGAGCATCCTCGTTTTTTGAAATCTTCCCTACGTCGGCGATGTTGACGGTATTCACGAACAAATAACCGAGCTCGGGATTGTAGGACATGCCGGGCCAGTTAGTCGTACCGAGTGTCCCTGGGAAAATTATGGTGAGCTTCGGTCCGTAGTGAGTATAAGGACCGCCGAACGCCATGCCGCCTTCGGTGGCCATCAGATCCGTGCAAAACTTTTTCTGCTCGGGAGTTACGTCGGCGATTTCATCGGCGCTGAAACTGTGGCGCCCCAACGGTAGTGGCTTGATGGGAAAAGGTTGAGTGGGATAGCTCTCCTCGCCGGGAACTTCACTTGGCGGAGTTGGACGTTCTTCAACACCAAAGATTGGTTTGCCATTTCGGCGGTCGAGGATAAACATGAATCCGGCTTTACCAATAACCGCGACCGCGGGAATCTTTTTTCCATCTTTCTTGACGTCCATCAGTACCGGCGACGATTCCAAATCGTAGTCCCATGTATCGTGATGAACGGTCTGGAAGTACCACGCTAGCTTGCCCGTGTCTGCGTGGAGCGCAACCAGTGAATTGCCGAAAAGATTTTTTCCTTTTCTGTCGGCGCCGTAAAAATCGGAGCTTGGCGAGCCATGGGGGAGAAATATCAGTCCTCGCTTTAGATCAAGGCTCATGAAACCCCAGACATTCGTTCCCGAGCGGTTCTTCCAGCTCGTGCCGGGCCACGTGTCATTGCCAACTTCGCCGGGGTGCGGGACGGAATGGAACCGCCATATCAGTTCACCAGTGTGCGCATCCCATGCTCGTGTGTCTCCCGATGAGCCAACGCCCGGAGCTTCCTGAATCTGGCCGCCGGTGATGATTAGGTTTTTATAGATAGTGACCGGAGAAGTGATGTCGAATTGAGCGTCGGGAATTCCGTTTTGCACTCCCGGTTTTATGTCGACAATTCCGTCGATGCCAAAACCAGCGGTGGGCTTTCCGGTTTCGGCGTTTAACGAACCCAATTTGCCTTCGCTGGTTCCAAATAAAATCGATGCGGGTGTCTTTTTGTCACCGGGCCAATAGGCGACTCCGCGCCCAGCGGGTCGGCCATGTTCCAACTTGTGAACCCAAATTTCTTTTCCAGTCTCGGGATCTAACGCTATGACGGTTCCATACGGAGTAGGCATATAAAGGACACCGTTAACCATGATTGGTGTAGCCTGCGATGAGCGCCTGCCACCGCCTCTACCCACGGGACCGGATTTTTTAGGACGAGGCCCATCTTTTGTCAGGTGATAGGTCCATGCTGGAGTCAGATTCTGAACGTTCTGAGTGTTGATCTGCTTCAGGGGAGAGTACCGCGTGCTCTCTGGGTCGTGACCATACATTGGCCAGTCGGACTGGCACAGCGCAGGTAGGGCGGATGCAGGGATTAAACAGAGGACGGCAGCAAGCAATGCGAATCTCACGCCCGGTGGATTCCTCTCCTCTTGCGAATTTGATTTAGCCAAGCGATCAAAAATCGTTTTTGTTACAACACACCAATCTGCTTAGAGAGCCAATTTGTCTTGAACAGAGCGATTACTACGTCGTGCTACTCCATCTTTTTGCGAGCTTCTTCGAATATTCGTTGAGCGCGATGCGGATTAAATACTCCGCAGGAACAGAATCTCGCCATATAAGTCACGGCTTCTTTCGGTGTGCGCCGTCCCTCTTTCACCCAGTCGACCATTTTCTTGGCAAGACTTGCCGATATCATGCCATGGCCGCACATGGTCGTGAGTTTGAGCAGTTGAGTATTGGGCAGCTTCTCTGTCGCACCCTCGAAACCAAGCGAGTAGCCAATGCTATGGCGAGTAATGCCGGCGAACCGGCAACACTCTTCCGCACCCTCG
This sequence comes from Terriglobales bacterium, assembly GCA_035651835.1. Classification (GTDB taxonomy): domain Bacteria; phylum Acidobacteriota; class Terriglobia; order Terriglobales; family Acidobacteriaceae; genus JAOAPG01. The sequence goes on along the minus strand of DASRFC010000081.1, from coordinate 60,897 downwards.
ATTGAAGCTGAAATATTGATTGATAAGCCGAGGTCCGCCTCAACTGCAAGCTTGAGAAATTCTCCCGCAGATTTCCGGTTATCAAAAATTGCGACTACCGAAGCGGGCTCATTGATGCCATCGATCACCGCGCGAAAGTCCGGTTCCATATCTCGCGTCCAATGCGACATAGGACCGAGATTGCGCGAAGGGCGCAACGCACCCCCATGCACAGGATCGCCAATATTGACGGGCTTGAAGCGCAGGGACATTTCGAGAAATTTTTTCAGCTTGGGAATACTATCGACATCATTTTTCCGGTTGCTGGGAGTCGCGAACACGATGTAGTCGTCCTCGAAACTTTCGGAATCGCCGTAACGATGGAGAGTGTTGGTCATCGAGTTTCGCCTACGGGCTCCTCTTCTTCTTTTTTCTTGTAATCGATCGGGTTGGTGATTCTACCCAGTCCCGTGTTCGTCTTGGCCCGTTCCAGGTTGTACCCCAGGCGTTCTAAAATCGGCGCGAGGAGGTTCTCGTTACCGTCTTCATCGCAGCGTGTCCCCGCGCCCAGTGCAACGACGGTATCGATTTCTTTCTCCACCTCATGCACAAGCCTGATGATCTCCTCTGTCCGCTCTGCTTTTACTTTTATTTCGACAATTGCGGAGAGCACTTTCTCTCCGAGTACATCTTCACGCAGCGTACCCGTAGCAACATCGCTCATCAGCAAAGTGAAAGGATTTTTCTTTTCAAAGGCCACTCCAGCTTTTGCCAATGCCCAAGTCATCTTCTGTATGTCACGCAACCAAACACCAACGCCCGGTCTTCCGAACTCTATGGTGAATCCGACTTCACCCCACTTCACCCGCCCTGTAACGTCGTTGGTCTTCACCTCTTCCGTGCCGCGCCCTTGAACTCCTGTCGATTCGTGGGTAGCACGCGGGTCCGAAAACGCACGTCGAATTACGCGTGGCCATTGAAGAATGTCCGGCTCAAACGCTGCTGTAGGACATACATCTGGCTCGGGATCAAAACGTACACGACCTATCTGCAACAATCTACGAACGAGACGCACGAATGGAGGGTTCAGATGTTCCGTACTCAATCCGTAATAACAGGCATAGCACTCGACGCATTCATCCCGATTGATCGTGGCTCGGTTGATTGCGGGATCGACGTAAATGGCACCCATGGGACAGACGTAGGTGCAGTTTCCGCAGGCGACACATTTGTCGGGGTTAATTTTCATTTTACCATCAGTGCGGGTGTTATATGCATATCATAGGATAAATAGCTGTCGCAACTAGAAAGGGACCGAGATAAAATTCTTTACATTTCTGTGACTGCCAAGCGATTACTTTCCCGTGTAGGTGACTCGCCAAATTGAGCCTGATCCGTCATCGCTCACCAGCAGTGATCCATCATGCGCGACTGTAACTCCCACTGGTCTTCCCCAAACGTTTTCGTCATTGACTACGAACCCGGTGAGAAAATCTTCATACTCGCCAGTCGCATGCCCGGTCTGATGCAAAGGAACACGAATCACTTCATATCCAGATCGAGGTGACCGGTTCCAGGAGCCGTGTTCAGATGCGAATATGTCTCCCTGATATTCCGCCGGAAATTGTTTGCCGTCGTAGAAAGTCATCTCCAAGGAGGCGTTGTGTGGCTGCAAAATTACATCCGGCGTGATGACTTTGTCCTTCAATTCGGGATGTTGTCCGGCAAGTCGAGGATCCTGGTGGCCGCCCATGTACCACCATGGCCAGCCATAGAAGCCGCCTTCCTTCACATGCGTGATGTAGTCGGGTACAAGATTATTTCCTAGACCATCGCGTTCATTTACGGAGCACCAGAGCTCGCCAGTTTTCGGATTTATGGCAATTCCAACTGGATTACGGGTGCCGTACGCATAGACACGCAAGCCGGATCCATCGGGATTGTACTCAAGAATGTCGGCTCGATTCTTTTCAGCGGGCGTGTCATCAACATTCTGCTCGGACCCGACTGAGACAAACATCTTTTTGCCATCTGGAGAGAATTGCACATCTCTTGACCGGTGATGACCGCCACTGGGAAGATCGTCCAAGTGTTGCGGCGGGCCACTGCTCGTGAGATCGCCGTTGTGATACGGAAAGCGCACAACGGAATCCATGTTCGCCACGTAGACCCATTGCGGATCTGGTCCGGGTGGATAGAATGCAATGCCAAAAGGAGTGTTCAGGCCGGTAACGAAAACATTTACTTGTTTGGGCTTGCCATCCGGGGTGATTCCGCGGAAGACCTTGATATCGCCGCCATTGGTTTCAGCAAGGAAGATATCGCCATTGGGGGCGGTCCTCATGAGACGCGGGTTGTTGAGGCCTGTCGCATATAACTCCACTTTGAAACCAGCGGGGGCCTTCGGCCAGGCGTTCTCGGGACGAGCAACGACCTTCGGACCGTTACTAGCTGATTCGGTTGCGAACGGCTCCGGGAGATCGTTCAATGTAATGTGGCGAATGGTGCCCGGCTTTTCGAACCGGTAATCAGTGAAGGGAGGTGTCGGCGGCGGAGCATTGGATTTTGCTGTTGCAACCGACGTTGCTGGAGCGCTCTCCGTTTGGGCACCGCCGAGTGATTTCACATAACTGACAACTTGCCACCGTTGTTGTTCTGACAGGCTCGCCCAGGAAGGCATGCCGTTATCTACATCGCCTTTAGTGATGTACCAGAAGATGGCACCGTCGGCCGTTTTTTGTACGGGACCTTGGCTAAGTGGCGGCACATTTCCAGTACCCTGGCCGGTTGCTCCGTGACAAAGAGCGCAAGTTCGCGCGTATACCTGTCTTCCATCCTGGACCGCTTGAGCTTGCCCGGCATACGGATTCTTCATTTCCTGAGCAGTCGCGGGCGCCTGGTGAAAAGAAGCTTCCTGCGCATGCAGGAAAACGTTAGAACTGGCTACAATTCCAAGTAAGAGAAGCGAGCATTTAAACCCGCGTCCGTGCAATGAATTGCAGCGTCCATTAGTAAAGTCGAGCGTCAACATAGCTTAATATTACACATTATATGATATTACAAATCTATATTTAATAGTAATGTCGATTACGGCTGCACCGGTGCAAACTGTATACAAACCGGAGTATCCACTTTGATCTCGGTACCGGTTTTCGTGAGTCGTCCAGTTGAACTGTCGATTTTGAACTCCACAATGTTATTGCTTAGCTCATTGGCGCTCATTAAATACGTGCCGGTAGGATCGATCTTAAAATTCCGCGGCATGCTGCCGCCGCTGGGCGTTTGCTCGACTGGAGTCAGCGTTCCTTTGGTGGGATCGATGGAAAAAACGCCGATCGTTTCAGTGCCGCGCACGAACTCGCTTATGGTACGCCGATTCGACTCGTACAGAAATTTTCCATTCGGATGAATTTCGATTTCGCCGCTGTGATTCTCGCCGAAAAAATCGTGGGGCACAGTGTGTGCGCGTTGCACCCCGGTTAAAGTGCCACGAGATGCATCCCAGGCGAACACATCCACGATGCCGTTCATCTCATTGAGTTGGTAGCCGAACTTGCCAGTAGGATCAAAAGTAAAGTGACGTGGTCCTCCACCCGGGTAGACTTTCGCGAACGCAGGATCTGGCGGTGAGAGCCGTCCAGTTTCGGCATCGAAATGGAAAATGAGCACTTTGTCTGTCCCAAGATCCGAAACAATGGCGTAGCGATTGTCTGGCGAGACAATGATGGAATGTGTATGAGGTTCCATTTGGATAGACGTGCTCACACTGTGCCCAACATCCTGGATAAATCCGGTCAATTCGCCTAACGAACCGTCTTCCTTAACTCGAACCACCGTAACGCTGCCACTGCCGAAGTTCGCCATCATCACGAACTTGCCGGTCTTATCCATGGATATGAAACAGGTGCTCGTACCTCCGGCGGGAACCGTGTTTAGAAGATGCAGTTTGCCGGTGCTGGAATCTATGGCAAAAGCGCTCACATAGGAAGAGTGGTCAAGCGGCGGCCCAACCGAAAGTGGATCCTCGCTTACAGCGTAGAGAAATTTGTGATTTGGAGAGATCGTGAGAAATGAAGGATTGATCATCTCCGCCGCCAGTTCGGGCTCGCTGAGCTCACCTGTCGCTGCCCGGAAACGGCTAACATAAATTCCTTTGCTCTTGCTCTCGCCAACTCCCCACGTTTTGCTGTGATGCACATACTTAAATCCGGTATAAGTGCCGACATACATAAAGAAATCTTTGTCCTGAGCTGACGCAGACTGGCTGCCCGCGACTACACCAAGAGCGATGACGAATAACAACGCGAATCGGATCCGTCTCATGAAGTTTTCTGATCTCCTCGAGCGAACAGTAAGCAAATTTGAGTGGCTCATATGATTTCTATTTTTGCGTGGGCACAAATTTGACGCACACAGGTACGTCAATTTTCAAAACGGTGCTGGTTGTAGTAAGTCGTCCAGTGTCGCTGTTCACATGGAACAGCACGACGTTGCCGCTTAGCTCGTTTGCGGCAAACAGATATGACCCGGTGGGATCGATTGCGAAGTTGCGCGGCATGGTTCCTCCGGGAGCGACCTGCTCGACCTGGGTCAGGGTGCCTTTTTCTGCATCAATTGAGAACACGCCGATGGTGTCCGGCCCCCATAAATCAGGCCCGCGGAAGCGTCGATTGGATTCGTAAAGGAATTTGCCATTGGGATGAATCTCGATTTCCGCGCTGTCATTCCCTCCAATGAAATCAGGTGCCAGTGATTTCGCATCCTGCGTCTTCGTCAATGTTCCATTCGATGGATCCCATGCAAAGACAGTCACAAAGCCGCTCATTTCTTTAAGTGAATATGCAAACTTGCCGGCGGAATCGAAAACAAAATGGCGGGGACCGCCGCCAGGTTCTACCCCGATAAACGGTGCATCTTGGGGCGATAGTGCTCCAGTCGCGGCATCGAATCGATAGATGAACACCTTATCAACACCCAAATCGGAGACGATGGCGAAGCGGTTGTCTGGGGAAACGTCAATGGAATGGGGATGAGCCTTCGATTGAAAAGATGGATCTTTACCGTGTCCGATATGCTTCATGAACGCGGTTTCTTCACCCAGCGAACCGTCATCTCGGATCCGCAACACGGTAACACTGCTGCTGCCAAAATTTGCCATCAGCAGGTAGTGGCCAGTCTTATCGATAGATAAGTAGCACGTGCTGGTCCCTCCAGTAGGCATGGTGTTTAGCAGGTGAAGCTTGCCAGTTGCGGGTTCAATTGCAAAAGCGCTTACGTAGGATGCGTGATCAAAATCGGGGCCCAATGATTGAGGATCCTCTGTAGCTGCATAGAGGAATCGCTGATTGGGATGGATGGCAAGAAACGCAGGGTTGACAATCTCCGCCGCAAGCTCAGGCTTGCTCAGTGCGCCGGTTGTCGGCTGAAAACGGCTTACGTAGATTCCCTTACTATGACTTCCTCCAGCAGGGAGGCCTTCCTTCATATAGGTGAAGCCGGTGTAAGTGCCGAAATAAACGAAGTACTCACCGGCAGGCGCAGGCGAACTCCAGGCATACGAGACTGAAAGCGTAACTAAAAAAGCGAACAAGGCAAGATGGCGGATTAATTTCATAGTTTTTATGTGAATGCTCTTTGTAACAATCATTCTTAGAGAACCACTTCCAATACCGATTCACTAATGTGCAGGAACAACGGCATGGGTCCAGTTATCACCTTCCGGAAATCGGGCGAAGTAAAGGAACTTTACCGGCGCGTCGCCATAATTGATGTTGGAGTGAATGGTCGCGGAATCCGGAGGCAGCATGTAGGCCATTCCCGGCTTTTGAATGCGCAATTCGGTCCCCATAAGAATGAGACTTGTGCCATCTATTGCTGCCCAAACTTCTTCCTGCCCAGCCTTGTGCGGATGCGGTTCGCCCATGGTGAGCGGATTGATAGCTACAGTGATGACGCTCTGCTCCGTCGCGAGTCCATCGGCAGGAGAAAACAACTCTCTGACAATGTGCGCCCAGTGACCGGAAGCGCCGCCGACAATATAGGGATCGCCACCCGCAGGAGTCCTCACGCGGGCCATCTCTTCGTCTTTTACCAACATTTTTTCTTTCGGATGAAAGCCGGACGGAATTGGCTCATTAATGACATACATAGTGAGGGGCTCATCGCCAACGGACTTCATTACGAATTCGAGTCCGGCGGGCATTAGCACAGCAATGTCTTTGTGCAATTTGGCTGTATCGCCTCCAGCGGCGATCTCTCCCTGACCGCCGAGAATGTAATAGACCTCCTGCTGATCATCGAGCCGTGACGTACTCGTCGAAGCACCCGGAGCTAATCGGCCATAAGCGAAAAAGTTGGCAGCGCGAAGGACCGCGCTCTTTTGCGATGGAGCGAAGTTATCTCCACGAACAAGTATGTCTCGCAATACCAGCGAGCCGTGCTCGGAGCGGGGCAGTGATCCTTGCCAGTCGCTGATAAACAGATCGATGCGCCGGTCTTGAGGTTCCCTGGTTTTTGCGTACTTGACGAATTCCGGTCCCGGATAAGAGTTGATTCCGTTAATGGCATTTTTCGTGCCGCTCGTCGCTGGCACGGTTTGCGCGACTAGCGAAGATCCCGCCAAGGCCAAGGTGGATACGGCGAAGAGAGCAAGCTTTGCGCGGTGCATCATATGAGGCTCCTATTCAGATCTTTTCGCAGCTGTCTATGGCCGAGCATCGTGTGGGTGGTAGCGGCCGAAATAAAAGAATGTGACCTGGGAGTCTTCGTTTTGATTGATGTTAGTGTGAGGCGTCTTGTTATCGGGAATGTGGTAAAACGACATGCCGGGAGTTTGACGTCGCAGTTGGTTGCCGACAAACGCGAGACTGGTTCCATCGAGGGCGGTCCATACTTCCTCGATGTCATCGTGATCCGCAATGTGTGGCTGTCCCATGGTGAGTGGATCCAGCGCAACCGTCAGAACACTTTGCAATGTGCCTAGACCGTCGGCAGTAACGAACAGAGTTTTTACGATATGACTCCAGTGGCCATCGCTCGAGGTAATGGGAGTTTTGTTCTCATCCTTTACAAGCATCGTGGTATTGGGCCGGAAACCGGGAGGCGTAGGCTCGTTAATTACATACATCGTGAGCGGTTGGTCGCCAGTGTTCTTTATGGTGAACTCCAGATTTTCGGGCATTAGAACCGCGATGTTGCGAAATAGATCGGCAGTTTGTCCCGCTGCGGAGGCAGTGCCTCGACCGGACTGAATGAAATAAATTTCTTGTTGCCCCGCAAGGCGCGTAGCCTTGGTAGAAGCTTGCGGTGCCAGAGTGGCGTAAGTATAGGAGTTGATGAAACGGAGAACCGCAGCTTTTTGTGTGGGATTCTGCGGATTGCCGCGGGTAAAAATATCCCGCTCTTCAAGCGAACCATGAGTCGTACGCGGCGTGGAGTTATGCCAATCGCTGAAATAAAGATCGATGCGATCGCCTGTGGTCTGTGCGAAAGCAAGCGGCGACAACAGAATGCACAACGCTAGTGATGCGAGGATTCTTCTGACTATCAAGCTATTCTCCTTATTGCGCAATTTCGCACTTCCAGAATCGATTAGGTTTGTATTCATACCTACATATGACAATTGTTTGGACCAGAAATTTATGCAAACATACTATCATAATGTTAAATTGTTCTGGCACTCGGAATAATACTCTTGCAACAGTGATTCTGAAAGCGATTATTTACGTTTAAGAAAGGTCCACATGAAACTGATTCGATTTGGTGAGCCCGGACATGAGAAACCCGGTTTGCTCCTGAAAGATGGCACTCGCATCGACGCGTCCGCTGCCGGTTCGGACTATAACGAAGCATTTTTTGCGAATAGTGGCTTGGCTGAACTCGGTGCATGGCAGAAAAAATCCGCCGCGTCTGCACCGCGGATCGCTCCCACTGTTCGCGTGGGATCGCCCGTTTGCCGCCCAAGCAAAATCATCTGCATAGGATTGAATTATCGAGATCATGCCGCCGAAACCAAGGCAGAACCGCCGAAGGAACCGGTTCTATTCTTCAAAGCAACGAGCTCCCTCGTGGGTCCGAACGATGACCTGGTCAGACCAAAGAATTCGACCAAGGTTGACTGGGAAGTCGAACTGGCGGTCGTCATTGGAAAGAAAGCTCAGTACGTTTCCAAGGACGATGCTCTTGATTATGTGGCGGGCTACACTCTGCACAACGACTACTCCGAGCGCCATTTTCAACTTGAGCGCGGAGGCCAGTGGGTGAAAGGAAAAAGCGCGGACACGTTCGCTCCATTAGGTCCGTTCCTCGCGACTCCGGACGAAGTGCGAAACGTCGGCAATCTTGGGATGTGGTTGAAGGTGAATGGCGAATTCCGGCAAAAGAGTTCCACTGCCAACATGATCTTTGACGTGGCTACGCTGGTGTCTTATGTAAGCCAATTCATGACACTTCTTCCAGGAGACGTAATCAGCACTGGAACTCCGGCAGGGGTCGGCTTGGGAATGAATCCGCAAACTTATTTGAAAGCTGGTGATGTTGTGGAGTTGGGAATTGAAGGGTTAGGCGAGTCCCGGCAACATGTCAAGGATTACAAATAAACATGACTTATAAGAATATGCGAGCCTTCCGAGTTCCACCATATCTTTGCTTGTTATTCTGTTTCTGCAGTTCTCTATTGCTGGCGGAAGATTATCCGCAAGCCCAGATTTCTAATGGATTAATTCACGCCACGCTGATGCTCCCGGATAACGAGCGTGGCTCCTACCGTGGCACGCGATTCGACTGGTCCGGAATCATCTCCAGCCTCCAGTACGGCGGACACGAATATTTCGGACGATGGTATGAACACCACGATCCCAAAATTCATGACGCGATCACTGGGCCAGTGGAGGCGTTTCAAACCAACGACAAAGGATTAGGTTACGATGAGGCCAAAGCCGGCGGGACATTTGTACGCATCGGTATTGGGACCCTCCGCAAACCCGAAGAGAAAGATTACCGTCCTTATGATACTTACGAGATTGTCGATCCGGGAAAGTGGACAATCCGCAAGCATAAAGACCGCATCGAGTTCACACAGCGATTAAGGTCAGAGCAGGGATATGCGTACATCTATCGGAAAACTGTTCGTTTAGTAAAGGGAAAACCAGAGCTGCTGATCGAACACTCATTGAAAAACATCGGCCAGAAAGCCATCGATACCAACCAGTACAATCATAATTTTTTTGTCATCGATCATGAGGTCGTGGGCCCGGACGTGGTGACGAAATTTGTGTTTACCCCTGTTCCCTTGCGAGGCTTCTCCGATCGCGCCGAGGTTCGCGAAAATGAAATCATCTTTCCTCATGCACTCGAGGGGAAAAAAGGACTCTTCTCGGAATTAGGAGGATCAAGCAAGGACGTGAAAGATTATGACTTCCACGTTGAAAATCTGAAGAGCGGTGCAGGCGTTCACATCACGAGCGATCAGATTCTAGATAAAGTTAATTTTTGGGCAATTAACACAGTGGCCGCAGTAGAGCCATACATACAGTTGCGAATTGAACCAGGCAAAGAGTCACACTGGACGATCCGATACGATTTTTATACTTTACCGCCGATTACGAAAGAGTAACCTGGATCTATTGTTTCTTGTCCGCAACGCGAACTCCGCCAATCCAGACCGACTCAATTGCGCGAGTATTTTTTATGTCGTCGAGCGGGTTCGCCGTCAACACCAGGAAGTCAGCCCATTTACCTTTTTCCAGCGTCCCGGCATCTTTGCTAATGTTTACAGCTTTCGCTGCGCCGCTGGTGGCGGATACGAGAGCCTGCATGGGAGTGAGACCAGCCCTGGTCTCATATTCCAATTCAAGATGTTCGAAGTAGCCCTGGAAGCGTCCCGGCCCGCCGCCGCTATCAGTGCCCATGGCGATAGCGATCCCTGCATCTGAAAGTTTTTTGAGATTGCGCATGGCTACCGGCAGGTGGTCCTTGTACCACAAGGCACCGGGATCTTTCGCGATACTCGCCTGGCGCTTCGGGTCTTCCATCTTTGCAATTTCTGCCGGATCAGCTTCCTTCAAGAAGAAAGGATCGCCAAAGAAGGCCGGCGTCTCCGAATAACCGAATACGGCAAACTCGCGCGTGAGAGTCGGAGAATAGAAGACGTGGCGTTTCTTCATCAAAGCGATGAATTCTTCGTCCACTTCGCGGTCGCGAACGCTGTGGGCAATGTAATCCACACCAGCGCGCAGCACGCCTTTAGCATCATCAAGCAGCACAACATGAGCAGCAGTGCGAAAGCCATTCTTATGTGCTTCGTCGATTGCGGCCTGATAAACCTCTAAAGCCATCTTCGGACGTGCGCCGAGAAAATCGTCGACACGTACTTTGACGATGTCCGGCTTGTTGCGAATCAGGTCGTCAACGCTCTTGCGTGCCTCTTCTGGAGTTTTCACAGCGACTGCGCCGGGAATCGCCGTGGAATCTTGAATCAGCCCGGCAACATATAAATGAGGCACGGTGCCCGGCGCGGCTGTAGCGCACTGTTCCCGCAGTTCGAATTCTTTATCTCCACCCAGACTAAAAACCGTAGTGATACCGTCGCGCAGGTAGACGCCGAGTTGGGATGAATCACTGACATGTCCGTGTGCATTAATCAGGCCCGGAATAATCGTCTTTCCAGTTGCGTCGATCCGTTCCGCCCCAGGGGGTATTTTTATTTTTTTGCCGACAGCGACAATGCGGCCATCACGAATGATGAGAGTCGCATTCTCAATTGCTGGCCTGCCGCTGCCATCGATGATGCGCGCTCCCGCCCAAGCTTGCACATTGTGAGTATCGGGGGCGACTTCTTTTTGTGCCAGCCCCGCTGCGAACATATTGGCCGATTCCAGGAGGAGTATCCCCAGAGTCATGGCCGGAACGATAAAGCCGATTTTTCTACAGTTCATAAATGTATCAATACTATGATAAGACTATACAGCTCACTTAAGAACCTTGGAGGACTTTTCTCATGAAAAAAGTAGCCGTCTTGGTTGTGATTCTCGTTTCTTCAATTTGGCTTTGCGCTGCCGATCCCTCAGGATTCGCTATTTGGAAGGGAACTGCGGTCGAGAAATCCGGGAAGGAACTAGCGGGCAAAATCGACGATCAAAAATTCGCATGGGAATCTTTGGCCACCTATGACAACCATTTAATTGGAATTGCACATCGCGAAGGCGACGGCAGCGCCGAGATTCATGAAACCCAAGCCGATATTCTTATCGTCCAGGAAGGTACGGCTGCATTGATAGTCGGTGGGAAGATGGTCGATGCAAAAACTATAAACCGCATGAGGTGCGGGGCTCTTCAATTGAAGGAGGAGACACGAAGCAGATTGGTGTCGGCGACATCATACATATTCCAGCCAATGTGCCGCATCAATTGAAAATTGCGAGCGGTAAGCCGTTTACTTATCTGGTGATAAAGGTAGATACCAAGTAGTGAAAACTGACTAGACGGATTCCTGAGTTTTCTCGCTTACATTTGCGTCGCTTGGGAGCCGCGTCGTGGCTGCTTCGCCTGCCATTTCAAGTATATGAGCGTTGCGTTCAGCAGCTTGAAGATGCAATCGCATTGCATGGCGCGCTTTTTCCGAATTATTTTCGCGAATCGCCCGATAGATTGCCCAGTGTTGGCGCAGTCCCGCCTCGGGCACACCGGGCATTTCATTCGTGCGCCGGCTTACTTCGATCAAGGGTTCTGAAATCGCTTGCAAAACCATAATGGCAAGAGGATTTCTGGTGGCCTCAGCTACTGCCTTATGGAAGCGGATATTCGCTTTCCCAATTGCTTCGTGAAACAGTGCATCGGCTTGCGGCGTGCTGCGATCCATCTTGAGCGCAGCTTCTTGTTCGGCCAAAACCTCGCGCATCGTTGCCCAATCAGTTTCGGTGGATTTTTCAGCTGCGAGAGCCACGAGCCCTAGCTCAAGAACTTTGCGAAACTCGATTAAAGAATCCGCCTGTTGCATGAAGGCAGAAGTAGACAAATACTCAGCGTTGATTAAAGCAACGGGAGATGGTTCAAGGACAATTGCGCCAATCTTGGGACGTACGCTGATGAGCTGGAGAGATTCCAGAGACTTAATAGCCTCCCGAACACAGGTCCGGCTTACGGAGAGCTCTTCCGTTAATTGCTTTTCAGTCGGCAATCGCTCGCCCGGCTTTACTTGTCCCTTTTTAATGAGATCGAGAATGTAATTGATTACCTGCGCGGTAATCGTCTGTCTGCGAATCAGGCGGTACCTCCAGAACTACGTGCAGTTCAAGTGCGGAGCCTGCTCATACTATAGCACCATTGAGCGCTGAATTGCCCAATCCTGCTCCATTCGTGGTGCAGCAAATTTCAAGCTGGCTTTATTGCCAGGATTGCGTCGAGAGGACTGCCTGTCATACGGCCTTGTACATCCTGGAAGCCCGCGGTTTGGAGCAACTTGCGATACTCGCCAAGAGTGCGCTCTTTGCCTTCAGTGCACACCAACATGTTCAGGGATTGCATCTGCGCTGACGTGGGACCACTCTTATCCTCGTTGAGGAGTTTCTCTGCCAGAAGGACGCCGCCCCCGGCAGGCAGGCGTTCGTAAATCTTGGCGAGCAGTGCGTTAATTTTATCTTCCGACCAGTCGTGCAGAATACGCGACATCGCAAATAGATCGCCCTCCGGCAATTCGTCGTGAAAGAAATCGCCCGCTAGCAATTCAATTCGTTGCGCGGCCGTTGATTTATTGACTTCGAGTCGCGCGCCTTCGATAACTTGCGCCAGGTCGAACACCACGCCGCGGAGATTTAAATAGCGTTCGCATGCGGCGATGACCAAGTGCCCTGTGGCGCCCCCGAGATCGACGAGCTTCCGAAACCGTGAGAGGTCGAAGGCTTCCACCACTTTAGGTGAACTCAGTTTCCCGAGTCCGTGCATGCCTTTGATGAATGTTTGCTTCGCTTCCTCCGTGCGGAAGAAGTTATCGAAGATGCTGCCCTCTGTGCCAAAGGCTTGTTGCCATCGCGGCGTTCCTTCTCGAATAGCATCCTCGAGATGGGTCCATAGCGGGAACAATACCTCATTGGAATAAAGAATATAACCGGTGAGGGATCGCGCATTGTCACGACAAAGATAGCTACTGGCTACGGACTCGTTTTTGTAAACGCCTCCATCTTTGCGTAACAGCATAAGGCCGACGCAGGCATCCATTAACCGCTCGAGCGGTTCACTTTTGACGTGGAGCTTGGAAGCGATTGTGACGACGTCTGCGGGTTCGTGTTCGAGGAGATCGAAAATTCCAAGCGAGACGGCCGTGAACATAGCCTTCGAACGGCGAAAGGCTTCGATGAGTTCAATGATTAGAGAAGAATCGGGCGAGTCCATTTGTATGTTGTAGTATCCATGCGAACGCATTCAAGCAAACGCAATCTTCATTCATTCCACATTTCCCGCAAGCAAGCAGCAGGCCATCAAACTCCAACTCCGGACTCTAACTGCATTACCGGTTCCCGCATAATTTTCTTATCCGTGATCCCCAAGGCCAACACCGCGCCAGCGACACACAGCGAAGAGCAAACTAAAAATGGCGTGTTCCATCCGTAAGCTCTGACTAAGTAAGCCAGCAGTACAGGAGAGGCCGCGCTTCCGAGATTGCCAAAAGTATTCATGACCGAAGCAATTGAGCCAGCGCAGTCGCCTCCAATATCGAGAGGAATCGCCCATGACACGCCGACCGTCACTTCGAGGCCGAACACGGCTACACAAGAATAAAAAACTGAAGCCGTGGAGTGGGTTGTAAAAGTGGCGGGCAAAATGAACACGGCTGCAAGAAGAAAACCCGCCAGTGCGACTGCCCGCCGAGCAGCTTTTAGATTTCCAAAACGCCTGGCGCAGTAATCCGATAGCGAGCCACCCAACAGATCGCCTGCGGCTCCCGCCAGCAATGGCAGACTTGCATAGAAACCCATTTGGGTAAGGTTGAAACCGCGGTGTTCATTCAGATATTTGGGAAACCAATCCAAATACACATCGATGCTGTACCCGTAACAAAAATACATCAGCGAAAGCGTCCATAACGATGGGCTGCTAAGAATGAGACGCCACGGTACCATCTGGGACTTGTTTGGGCGAACCCCTAATGAGTGTTCAATGAGTTGCCGCTCCTGCGCGTTAATACGGGAGTGTTCCGACGGCAGATCGCGGTAATACCAATACCACACGGCTGACCATCCCAGTCCAAAAAGACCAAAGAGAAAAAATGGAGTCCGCCAGCCATAGCGGATCATGATAATAACGACAAGCGCCGGGGTAAGCGCTGCGCCCAAGCGGGATGCCGCGTGAGTGACTCCTTGAGCAAATCCGCGTTCTGTCGGCAGCATCCACCGTGAAAGGGACCTTGTGGCAATGGGGAATGCACCAGCTTCGCCTATCCCGAAAAAAAAGCGGAACAGTCCCATGGACGCTGCATCCCATGCAAACGCCGTTAGCGATGTGAAAATCGACCACCACACAACTACTAGCGCTAGCGCCCGCCGTCCTCCGATGCGGTCGCCCAGCCATCCGCCGGGAATTTGAAAGAAAGCATATCCCCATCGGAAGGACGCGAAGATCCATCCGATTGTGACCATCGAGAATCCCATGTCTTTCTGGATTACAGGCACTGCGGAGGCTATATTCACCCGGTCCATGTAGGTGATCATGTAGGCGGCAATAATCAAACCGAGGACTACGTGGCGAGTGTGGGAAGGGCGGGTAGCGATTGTGCGTTGAGTCATTTACCTGTCAATTTCGCAACTGTATTTACCCGCATACATTTTGGATAAGAGCGCACACGTCGAGAAGCAATTATATTACTATACGATTATTGTTAATGATCGATCTTTATTTTCAAACGTGCGCAAGTGTATATGTCGGCAAGAAGCCGAGGAGTTTGTTCCTAGGCGACGAAACGGCACTCCTGTCAGAACGAAGTCCTGCGTCGATTTATAAAGCAGAGTCGCTTGTCTGCTAGCACATGAGTTGGTTTAATGCGCCGGTTCTAGAATCAACTTCTGCACTCGCCAGTTCAGCAATTCTCCCACCAGGAGTACATTTTCCGATGGGCAAGCCATTTCGTGAATCCAGCCAAACTGCTTCAGTTGCTTGCCGGATTCACCAAGCACGCCAAGAACTTTTCCGTCCAGGCTAAGCTTGTAAATCCGTCCTGGATAGCCGTCTGAACTGTACAGCACCTGATGCGGTGGAGGAGTGATGCAAATAGCCCAGGGCGCACCCGGAGCCATGTTTTGCGTGCCTGTGATTGGCAATTCCGGTTTGTTGCCGATTGCTGGCCGGGCATTCGGATCGAATGGCACATCAATCGTGATCTGTCGTAGAAATTTTCCATCGGTATCGAAGACCTGAATTCGCCGGTTGCCTCGGTCCGCGACGTAGATGTGATCCTCGGCGTCGATTGCGATGCTATGCGGAGTGTTGAATTGCCCCGGTTGGTTTCCGGGTTCACCCCACGACTTTATCCAGTTGCCATTCTTATCTACCTTTGCGATGCGCGAGTTGATGTAGCCATCGCTAATGTACGCATTGCCAGCTGAATCCCATGTCATGTCGGTGACCTGGCGGAACATCCCATCAATTGCGGGCAGCGGCGGCTTGGGATGTTTTAATGGCTCCGTACCCTCATCTGAAGCTTCCTGCTTGCGTCCGAAGACCATGGCGACGCGTCCGTCGGGCGTGAACTTGATCACCATGTCCGAGCCTTTGTCCGCTACCCAGATGTTGTCTAGCTTATCGATTTTGACGGAGTGCGCGAAGGACCAGGCGTAAAGGTTGTGGCCGACCTCGCGCAGGAACTTGCCGTCTGGATTAAATTCCAAGAGTTGCGCAGCGCTCGCGCCATAAGCGGGACCGGTGGAATTGCCGCGCGAGAGCACGAAAATATCTCTCTTGGAATTAGTGGCGACTCCCGCTACTTCTCCCAGATACATATCTGGAGGAAGCTTCAGAAAATCTGGAACCGACTGGTATCGGATTTCAAGCGCTTGCTGCTGTTGAGCGGAAGTGGAGGCCAAGACTAGCGCCAGGAAGACAATTAACGAAAAGGTACGTTTCATAAGAAATGAGAGATACGTAAAACGTTCCAGGCGATGCCTGCTGATTGCCGTACAGCTCGCCTGAAGACAATGAGAATATCACTAGATCTCAGCGCAAGAATGCTGAAGCACACCACAGAATCGGCGCTTGTCCGTGAAGGTCACCAGTGAAACGTTGGCGATCAAGATAGTATTGCAAATCGTTCTTCTTACCCGTACCTTGGCAAACGTTGCGAATGTCCCCATTCGGCTCGATATAACTGACCATGCCTAACCAACCCTTACGTGCGGCACGTCCGTAGACTTTTTGGTCGAGCCAGCCGTTTTTGACTCCGGTGATCATGGCAAAAGTAAACATGCCGGTGCATGAGGATTCTGGGTAAGACTCAGGATGATCCAATAGCTGATGCCACATCCCGTCTTTGTCCTGATACTTCAATAAGGACTTCATCATCCTGAGATACGCTTCCATAAGGTGAGCGCGTTGCGGGTGATTCTGCGGCAGCGAACTTAACACTTCCGCCATTCCCGCGGCTACCCAGCCGTCACCGCGACCCCAGAAGAAGGGAACATCAGGCGCGTGATAGAACAGTCCGTTTGGCTGCTGTAATTTGTCCAGGTAAGCCGACATCTCCAGTGCCGCGCGATCGAGGTATTTCGTATCGCCGGTAGCCCGGTACGCCTGCAACTGTACGATGATGACCATATACATGTCATCAATCCAAAAGCGCGTCTGTGGCGTCAGCCCTTCCGGCGTAGGGTTTTCCCATTGCTTGTCTGCCATGGTCTTGCCCATGTCCAAATACTTTTGTTTTTTCGTTTGGATATAAATCTCAAGCGGCACCGCTCCAAATACCGTGTTGTCTACATGAACTGGTATGGGAACAAGTTTGGCTTCATCCCCGAACAAAGGCTAGAACCGTTCGATAAGACGGGAGTCGAGATCCTTGTCACCACTTAATCTCGCAAAGGTCAACGCTCCGTACCACGAGACAACTTCTGGATAGGTGATTTGAGTGGGAGGGTCGGGTCTGCCGAAGTTAGTGTGCGGCGTGGTTACTAAATGATCTGCCACTCGCTTGCCTATTTCTTGTGGTGAAGTACCTGCGGGCCATTTCTTAAACTCTTTCGGTTGCTGTTCCGCATGAAGAGGCAGTGCCAGCATGACCATTATTGCTGATAGCAGTAGCGCGGATACGTTGCGGTATCGGTTCATCATGGGCCTTTGATCTTCCATGTCTAATAAAACGCACATATACAGCCAGCGTTGCAGAGTATAGAAATGGCTTGGCGCTGGTCAAATGGTAAAACTGAATTGGACATTAGAGGATAAACAGAGTTTGCGATAGACTTTCTTCCTGTTTAAATGCGAATTTCGTTAAAACCCTCGCTATATGGCAGTACAGGGTCTTAATTGAGCCAACAAATATTATGCAGAGTGCTGTTCTTAAACTCGACGCCAGAGACAACGTATTGATTGCCTTGCAGAATTTTCGCAAAGGCGAGCGGGTCAGTTTTTCTAATCATGTTTACGATCTCGTATCAGATGTTCCCGCTAAACATAAATTCGCAACAGAGAACCTTGCACCTGGAAGCGCCGTCACTATGTATGGCGTCCTGGTTGGCACGGCTAAAGAATCGATCCAAACTGGGGAGATCCTGACGACACGCAATACAAGTCATGAAGCCGCACTCTTTCATGATGGTTTGCTGAAACAGGAGTGGTCTCCGCCTGACGTAGAACGATGGCGCGAACGAACTTTTTTTGGATACCACCGCTCTGATAGACAGGTTGGCACGCGAAACTACTGGGTTGTCGTGCCCCTGGTCTTTTGCGAAAACAGGAATATCGATGTGCTGAAACAAGCTTTTGAAGAAGAGCTGGGCTTTGCTCCTCCTAAAATTTATCGTCGGCATGTTGCCGAACTGGTCAAGCTTTATCGCGATGGCGCCCTGAACGAAATCAAATCTTACGCGCTGGGCGAAAAACCTCACTCCGGTCCCCGCAAACCCGTTTTTGAAAATATTGACGGTATCAAGTTCCTCATGCACCAAGGTGGCTGCGGTGGCACGCGCGAAGACTCCACAAATCTTTGTGGTTTGATCGCAGGATATATTCATCACCCCAACGTGGCCGGAGCGACGATCCTTAGCCTCGGTTGCCAGCATTCACAGATTGAAATTCTCCGGGAGCAAATCAAAAAACGGAATCCTGATTTCGACAAACCCTTGCTGCTGTTTGAACAACAACAAAGCGGATCCGAATTCAAGATGCTTTCCGAGGCTATCCAAGCCACCTTTTTAGGATTGGTAAAAGCGAATCAAGCGAAACGTGCTCCGGCGCAACTTTCGCATCTTTGTGTAGGTCTGAAATGTGGGGGTTCAGATGGATTTTCTGGTATTTCTGCGAATCCAGCCGTTGGCCATGTATCAGATATGTTGGCGGCATTGGGTGGCAGAAGCATTTTGTCCGAGTTTCCCGAGCTTTGCGGAGTTGAGCAGGAACTGATCAATCGCAGCGTTACAACAGAAGTAGCCGATCGATTTATGCAATTAATGCGAGACTATGCGGCTCGGGCAAAAGCGGTTCACTCGGGTTTCGAGATGAATCCGTCGCCGGGCAACATTCGCGATGGACTTATTACTGATGCGATGAAATCTGCCGGAGCGGCCAGAAAGGGTGGGACTTCGCCAGTTAGGGCTGTACTGGATTATCCCGAATACTCCACACAGCAAGGTTTGAACTTGCAATGCACACCCGGTAATGATGTGGAATGTGTTACCGCCCAGGTTGGGGCGGGCGCCAATGTCGTTCTGTTTACTACAGGCCTCGGGACTCCAACGGGAAATCCTATTGCGCCCGTGCTCAAGATTTCCACCAACTCGAACCTCGCGCGCCGTATGCAGGACATCATCGATATAGATACAGGCAGCGTTATCTCAGGCGAACACACAATTGAACAAATGGGAGAAACGATACTCGAGCGATTGATTCAGGTGGCAAACGGCGAAGTTCGAACCAAGGCAGAATTACTGGGACAGGACGATTTTATTCCATGGAAGAGAGGGGTTTCGCTCTGATAAATCCTGAAAACACCGCGAACGAATTTCGGCTGGATGGCAAAGCGGCCGTTATTACAGGCGGGGCAAGCGGGATCGGGCGAGCCATCGCAAATAGGTTTGCAATGAGTGGCGCGTGCGTCCACATTCTAGATTCGGGTGGGCGTGAAGCAGAATCGGCAGCAAAGGAGATCGCCGAAACTGGCGGGAAGGCTCAGGCTTATGAATGCGATGTTTCTCAACAGCTGAAAGTGAACGCGGTTTTGCAACGAATTTTTGGGCAAGGACGCGTACACATCCTCGTGGACAATGCCGGCATAGCACACATCGGGAAGCTGGAAAACACAACCGAAGAGGATTTCGATAAGGTTTTTCAGGTGAACGTGAAGGGTTTTTACAACTGTATGCTGTCCACGGTCGAACACATGAAAGCAAACGGAGGAGGCGTCATTCTTAATTTGGCCTCCATCGCCGCTTGGATCGGTTTGGCGGATCGTTTCGCTTATTCAATGAGTAAGGGCGCGGTCATTGCAATGACGAATTCGGTGGCTAGAGATTATTTGGCCGATAAAATTCGATGTAATAGTATTTCTCCGGCACGAGTTCATACGCCTTTTGTGGATGGCTATTTGCGCAAGAACTATCCTGGCCGTGAGCAGGAGATGTTTGAAAAATTGTCGCGCACGCAGCCTATCGGACGCATGGCAGAGCCGCATGAAGTAGCATCACTGGCTTTATTTCTCTGCTCCGATGAAGCGGGTTTCATCACCGGCGCCGATTATGCAATTGATGGAGGTTTTCTGAACCTCCGCGGTTAAAACGGTTTGCGCTGATCGCCAGCTAGAACTCATGCACATCGATTCGCACCAGCACTTCTGGCGATACAACCCCCAGCGTGACGGTTGGATTACCGATGAAATGTCCGTTCTCAAGCGTAACTTCTTACCAGATGACTTGATCCCCGAATTATGGGACAACCAGATACACGGCTGCGTGGCTGTGCAGGCGGATCAATCCGAAGAGGAGACGATGTTTCTACTGGACCTAGCCAGCCACTTTAACGAGATTAAAGGCGTGGTTGGTTGGGTTGATCTGTGTTCTCCCGAGTTGCCAAAGCGTCTTAAATATTTTTTACAATTTGAAAAGCTATGTGGCTTCAGGCATGTTGTCCAATCAGAACCTGACGGCTACATGTTGCGCGACAGCTTCATGGCAGGCATTGAATTGCTTCAGCAGTTCAACTTCAGTTACGACATACTGATCTATCCCCACCAACTGGCTGACGCGATGAAACTGATACAACGGTTTCCTAAGCAGCGGTTCGTAATTGATCACATTGCCAAACCTCTCATTCGATCCCGCATGATCTCTCCCTGGGCGCAGCAGGTTAGGGCGATTGCGAAAAATTCGAATGTCTATTGCAAATTGTCCGGACTCATTACGGAAGCGGATTGGAGGAATTGGCGGGACTCTGACTTCAAACCATATTTGGACGTAGTATTCGACGCTTTCGGCCCCGATCGACTGATGTTCGGTTCTGACTGGCCGGTATGCTTGCTGGCCGGAACGTATCAAAGCGTGAAGAAGTTGACGGTCGACTACATTCGCGATCTGCCGCCCGAGCAGCAAGAAAAAATTCTTGGATTGAATGCAGCTAGTTTTTATGGATTGAAGATCTCACACCATGAACCTGCAACTACAAGATAAAGTCGTACTCATCACGGGGGGCGCGGAGGGCATTGGAGCAGCCATGGCTCGTACCCTTAATCAAGAGGGCGCAGTGCCTGTAATTGTGGATCGAGACGCCGAGGCAGGAGAAAAACTCTGTACTGAGTTATTTCGCGAAGGCATGCGATATTTGCTAGTCTCCACTGAACTCGCTTCAGCCGAGAACTGCTCACATGCTGTCGAGCGTGCAATTAAGGAATTCGGACAATTGGACGCAATTATCAACAACGCAGGCGTTAACGATCGCATTGGCCTTGAGCATGGCAGCCCCGAGCAGTATGTCGGCTCACTACAAAAAACCCTTTTGCACTATTACAACATTGCGCATTATGCTCTGCCTCACTTAAAGCATTCCAAGGGTTCAATCGTAAACATCAGTTGGAAGACAGCAATCACCGGGCAGGGAGGAACATCCGGTTACGCTTCATCGAAAGGAGCAATTCTCGCTTTGACGCGAGAGTGGGCTGTCGAATTGCTTCCTTACGGCATTCGCGTTAATGCTGTTGTACCCGCCGAAGTTATGACTCCGTCCTACCACCAGTGGCTGAATACTTTTCCTAATCCGGAACAGAAGCTGGCGACAATTGTTTCCAAGATTCCACTGGAAAAAAGAATGATAGGTGCGGAAGAGATCGCCGCCATGGCCGTTTTCCTGATTTCTGCGCAAGCAGGGCACATCACGGGTCAGCACCTGTTCGTAGATGGCGGTTATGTGCATCTCGACCGTGCAGTGAGTTAAACGCGAAGGAAGGGAAAAAGATAATAATGATGAGTTCGTCTGCACTCATTACAGTGCCTTTAATTTGCCATCTCTATATCTCTTATTTCGCCCTCCGTGGTGACAGGCCGGTCACAGTTGAGACTGCCAATACACTCTTCAGTGTCGCTCAGAGTGAGGCCGCATGACACGGCGCTACTGCCTGACTCTGGACCTGAAAGACGATCCAAAGTTAATTGCCGAGTACAAGAAATACCACCAGAAAATCTGGCCGGAGATCACGGCCAGTTTGAAAGAAACGGGGGTTGAAGACGCGGAAATTTACCTGCTTGGAACGCGAATGTTCATGATTTTGGAAGTGAGCGATCGGTTTTCTTTTGAAATGAAAACGCAAATGGATCGGGAAAATTCCAAAGTTTGCGAATGGGAACAACTAATGTGGAAATTTCAGCAGCCTTTGCCCCAGGCCAAAGCGGGCGAAAAATGGCTCTTGATGGAACGAATTTTCAAGCTTCACGAGTAACGGGGAAAGCTTACCCTTACCGCAATTGCCATAACTGGAATGATCACGCCGCGAGCAAGGATACAGTCCACTCGCGACGTTTTAGTAGGGAGGAGTTACTTATGAGCACTCAGGCGGAGGCAGGCATTGACCAATTAGTTTTTCGCAAAACTCACATTCATATCGGACGACGAATTTTTATTTCGCCAAGCAATAGCTCCATGCGGCACCTGTCCTATGGACGCATTGTCCTGGGCGCGTCAAAGCGTATTGAATCATTTTCAACCGGAGAACGGGAGACGGGACTGATTTGCCTGTCAGGGCAGGTGGACCTCAAAGTCAATGGCGCAGAGATCTCGCTTGAAAAATATGATTCCATCTATATTCCCCGTGATTCCTCTATCGAGGTTACGACGAACACGAATGCCGATATTGCTGAATTCTCTGCGGAAGTTGCCAAGCACTACCCATTGAAAGTAGTACGTTTCTCGCAGGTAGTAAGTGATCCTGGACTGAGATTTACCACAGGTGGAGTGGGGAGTTCACGTCAATTGCATATGTTGCTCGCCAAGAATATTGAAGCAGGGCGGCTGGTCGCTGGCTTTACCTTCTCGGAACCTGGCAACTGGACGAGTTGGCCGCCTCACGAACACGCTAAGATGCTGGAAGAGATTTATGTTTACTTCAACATGCCTGATCCTGCCTATGGCATTCAGCTTGTTTATAACAACACCGAGTACCCAGAATTAGTGACGGTTGTGCGCGATGGCGACGCCGTGCTGATGCCCAGTGGATTTCACCCGAACGTATCGGTTCCGGGGCATCGTATTTGTTTCCTCTGGGCTATGGCGGCTCACCGCGAAGGAGAAGACAGGCAGTTTGGTGTGGTGAACGTGCAACAAGGGTTTGACCAGGGTTCTTCGGGACTTGAGGCTGGCAAAAAAGAATAGCAGATCCAAAATTCATGGATACTAGTCGCATATCCAACACGTTGGCGTCTTCGGTTGAACCCGAAGTGGTGACAGCTAAGGATCAGCGACAAAGCGGATCTTCCCGCCTCGGTTATTTTCGTTGGACAATCTGTGCTCTCCTGCTATTCGGAACTACGAAGAACTACATGGACCGCCAGGTCCTCGGAGTCCTGAAGACCGTTCTTCAACATGATTTTCATTGGAATGAAATCGACTACAGCAACTTGATATTTGCGTTTCAAGCAGCTTATGCCGTGGGCATGGTGATAGTTGGCCGGCTGATCGATCGTATCGGCACCCGGGTAGGTTATGCATTGACAATGGTTTTTTGGAGCTTGGCTTCAATGGGCCATGCCATTGGAAGTTCATTCGCGAATTTTATTATTGCCCGTTCGGCTTTGGGATTCGGCGAGGCTGGAGTTTTCCCAGCGAGCATCAAAACGGTAGCCGAATGGTTCCCGAAAAAAGAGCGGGCATTAGCAACAGGAATATTCAATGCTGGAACAAATATCGGCGCCATTATCACCCCGCTTGTGGTGCCGTGGATCACAATTCACTGGGGCTGGCGCTCCGCGTTTTTATTTACCGGTGCACTGGGATTTGTCTGGCTAATTTTTTGGTTGCTTTTGTATCGTAAACCGGAGGAACATCCCCGTCTCTCGAAAGCGGAATTAGAGTACATCCGCAGCGATCCATCGATGCCGATAGCCAAAATTAAATGGCTCAGCCTCATACCGCATCGGCAGACGTGGGCTTTTGTTGCAGGCAAGTTCATGATCGACCCAATTTGGTGGTTCTACCTGTTCTGGGTACCCGATTTTTTGCAGCGTACGCATGGCGTGGCATTCATCCGAATCGGCATACCGATCTTAGTGATCTATCTGATGGCCGATATCGGAAGCGTGGCAGGAGGATGGTTTTCCTCCTGGCTAATCCATCATGGCAAGAGCGTTAATGTGGCGAGGAAAAGCGCAATGCTGCTTTGCGCAATCTGCGTGGTTCCAATCGTATTTGCATATCGCGTAGATAGCATGTGGGGAGCGGTCTTACTGATCGGCCTGGCAGCTGCGGGGCATCAAGGATTTTCTGCCAATCTGTTTACATTAGCCTCCGATATTTTTCCGGCTCAAGCCGTAGGTTCGGTCGTCGGTATGGGAGGAATGGCGGGTGCGATCGGAGGAATGTTGATCGCGAAGATTGTAGGGTACACCTTACAATGGACCGGTAGTTACATGATCCCATTCCTGATTGCGGGGTTCGCATATTTAATCGCGCTAGCCACCATTCAAATTCTAAGTCCCAAGCTTGAGCCAGTTAGCCTCTATTGAACAATCTCTCTTGTAATAATTATTAAAGCTAACTCCGAAAGAGGAAAAGCAATGGGAAAGACGGAAGCATGATTCTGGAAGCTTTTCAGTTGAACGGCAAAAACGCATTAGTGACTGGCTCCAGCCGTGGATTGGGTGCCGCGATTGCGCTCGCATTTGCTGAGGTGGGCGCTAACGTTGGCTGTCATGGACAGAGTGCTGACGGAAATGCCATTAGTGAAAAAATTAGTCGGATGGGAAGGAAAACTTTCTACCTAGCAGGCGACATATCCGATCCAGAAATCCATTTAGCTTTGATCCAAAAAACAGTCGACGAATTTGGATCGGTCGACATTCTGGTCAACAATGCAGGAATCATCCGGCGGACCCCGGCGGTCGAATATCCACAGAACTACTGGGATGAATTGATTGCGGTGAATCTTACGGCGGTGTTCCGGCTTTCGCAGCTCGCAGGTCAGGATATGTTGAAGCGCGGTGCGAAAGGTAAAATTCTTAATATTGCTTCTTTGCTTTCCTTCCAGGGTGGCATTCTGGTTCCGGCATACGCCGCTGCCAAAGGAGGAGTTGCGCAGCTTACTAAAGCACTCGCTAATGAGTGGGCATCAAAAGGAATCAATGTGAATGCGATTGCGCCAGGCTACATGGCAACGGATAATACGGCAGCCTTACGGGAAGATCCGAATCGTAGTCGCCAAATTCTCGAGCGGATTCCTGCCGGACGCTGGGGAGAAACAAGCGATATTGCCGGCGCAGCCGTTTTCCTCTGCTCTTCCGCAAGCGACTACGTTCATGGGCACATCATGCTAGTTGATGGTGGATGGATGGGACGCTGAGATAAGCAAGCGCTGAAATGATAATTATTGATTAACCCCACTGGCCATAATTCCTCCATCTACCACTAGCAAGTGACCGGTGACAAAACTGGCGGCGTCCGATGCCAGAAATACGCCCGCACCGGCAAGCTCATCAAGTTTGCCGAATCGCCGCATCGGGGTGCGAAGCAGAAATTCTCTACCGCGTTCTGTTCCATCAAGCAATGCAGCATTTAGCTCTGTACGCAGAACTCCGGGCACAAGGGCATTGACACAAATGCCAGACATAGCCCACTCGACAGCCAGAGACTTGGTGAGGGAAGCCACTGCGGCTTTGCTCGCTCCATAGGCGGCAACTTGGTAGAGCCCGACAAACGAAGAAAGTGAAGCGATGTTGATAATGCGCCCATAATGCCGCTCGATCATATGGCGGCCGAATACACGGCAGGCGCGCAAGGTTCCATTCAAATTGGTTTCCATGATGGCCTCCCAATCTGAATCCGGAAATTCCAGCGTGGGCATCTTTTTGGTACGGCCAGCACAGTTAACCAAAATTTGTACGCTGCCGAATTCCGCACACACTACTTGCAGTAAATGCTCGAGGCTGGCATTGTCGGTTACATCAGTAGTCTGTGCCAGTGAGCGTCGTCCGAGTGCTTTTACTTCCGACACCGCGGTATTTACATGAGAGGCACGGCGTCCACTGGGAACAACGTTTGCACCTGCGAGCGCCAATGCCTTTGTGAGGGCAAGTCCGATGCCGCTGGTTCCCCCGATTACAACGGCGGTCTTGTCTGTCAGATCGAGAAGAGGATGTCCCATGAAGTCCTTGCACGCACGATCATTTGAAGAGATGAATTATAAAGTGAAATAGACGTTTTGCGCGGTAGAGTTTCAGAATCGTACTATAGACAGAATTGATGACGGAATCGGATACTTTAGAAGTTCGTTTTGATGCCCGCACAAAGAAGAGGCACTTAGAAACGGCGGTAACAGTTGGAAACACCCTTCAAACAAGCTGACTTAACCCTAAAGTCCGCAGACGCAGAGACGCTCTCGCGAGATGAGATCCAGTCCGTGGTGGCAGATGTATTGGCCAAAACACAATTCATCGACATGCATACTCATTTATATCCTCCTGCATTCGGCAAACTAGGATTGTGGGGGATCGATGAACTATTGACGTATCACTACTTGGAGGCGGAGTTCTTTCGTTCCTCAGACATGCTTCCCGAGCAGTACTGGTCGCTTTCCAAGCGGGAGCAAGCCGATGCAATTTGGCGAGTTTTGTTCGTTGAAAATAGTCCTATCTCGGAAGCTACTCGCGGAATTATCGCGGTTCTCCAAGCTTTCGATTTACCCACGGACCATTCCGACTTAAACGAAGCGAGGTCGTTTTTCCGAAATCAAACCATCGACATGCATATTCGCAAAGTGTTTCAAATGGCTGGCGTAAGCACGGTTGTGATGACCAACGATCCCTTCGACTCCGAAGAGCAAGCAATCTGGATGAACGGTGGGCAGAGCGATCCACAATTTAGCGCTGTACTGCGTCTCGATCGAATACTGCGTGAGTGGTCTGAGCCTTGGGAGTCGCTAGCTAATCAGGGTTACGACGTCGACAATCAACTTTCGGGAAAATCAATCGCAGAGATCCGCAGATTTCTTTCCGACTGGTGCGAACGCATGCGGCCAGTGTACATGGCAGTTTCATTGCCTGACACTTTTCAGTTTCCGGAAGACACGGTGCGAGGCCGGATTCTTCGCGATGCAGTTTTGCCTGCTTGCCGTGAGCTCAATTTGCCACTATCTCTGATGATTGGTGTTCGCCGCCAAGTGAATCCGAGAATTCGCCTGGCCGGGGATAGTGTGGGCCAAGCAGATCTTAGTGCCCTGGAAAATCTGTGCCGGAGCTTTCCTGACAACCGGTTTCTTGTGAGCGTGCTCAGCCGCGAGAATCAGCATGAACTCTGTGTGATTGCGAGAAAATTCAATAGTCTTTTGCCGTTCGGATGTTGGTGGTTCCTGAATAATCCTTCGATTGTGGAAGAGATTACGCGCGAGCGCATTGAATTGTTGGGAACCAGTTTTATCCCACAACATTCTGACGCCCGCGTTCTGGAACAAGTCATCTACAAATGGCGTAACACGCGCAGGACTCTTGCTCCAATTCTTGCCGAGAGCTATTGGCTGCTTTCTCAGGATGGCCGCGTTGTCACCCGTCAAGAAATTCAACGGGATGTCTATCGTCTGTTCCGCTCCAATTTTGAAAATTGGGCGAACCTGCGCACAAGTAGCGCGTAGCTTGGTCATATGACGCTTCGAACTCCATCTGGCGGATCAGCTATGCAGGGAGATGAAGTTACTAATGAATTCACGGAAGGAGATGTGCAAAAACAAGCGCTCTGCCCTCCCCCCGAAGTAACAGAGCGCTTGTCGAGCATTCGTCCTTACGGAACGATTGTTCACCGGACCGGGAATGAGGCTGTTTTTCCTCACTACCGCTGAACAACTCTTAATTCGTTGCTCATCGAAATAGTGAACGAGAGATCACTTTCGTTACAGCTAAAACAAAAATTATTCACCATCGGTTCTTCGCTTAAGCATTGTTGCTTTAAGATTGACCACTAAATCTGAAACGATACTCGGATAACATTCAATGAAGGCATTGCAGCTTTCGAAATATAAGCAACTTGAGATAGTCGACCTTCCAACTCCCAGTCCAGGAGAGGGAGAGGTTCTTGTCCACGTTGCGGCTTGTGGAATTTGTGGCAGCGATGTCCATGGCTATGACGGCTCGTCCGGGCGCCGCATTCCTCCCATTGTGATGGGACACGAAGCCTCTGGAAGGATTGCTGCGGTAGGGACGGGGGTAACAGGGTTTCCCCAAGGCGACCGGGTGACTTTTGATTCAACGATTTATTGTGGGGTTTGTCCGTATTGTCTTCGCGGGCAAGTGAATCTTTGCGATCAACGAAAAGTACTCGGCGTCTCTTGCTCGGATTATCGTTGTAGCGGCGCTTTTGCTGATTACGTGCTTGTCCCACAACACATCATTTATCGTTTGCCCGATGCTCTTTCATTCGCTGAAGCCGCAATACTGGAAGCTGTGTCAGTCGCGATTCATGGAGTGTCGCTTTCGGGAGCCGTTTATGGCGATACCGCGCTGGTGTTTGGTGCGGGAATGATTGGTTTGCTAACGCTGCAAGCACTCCGTGCTGCTGGTTGCGCACGTGTGTTCATCGCTGATGTAGATAGCTCTCGGCTGAAACTCGCAAAGAGTCTAGGCGCCACAGAGACATTGCAAGCATCGGGCGCAGAATTGGTTGCAGAGATCCTTCGGCTGACAAATGGAACAGGCGTAGATGTGGCAGTAGAGGCGGTCGGGATCAATGCTACAGTCCAAGCAGCAATAGAATCTGTTCGCAAAGGAGGCACGGTCACGTTAGTCGGGAATATCAGTCCTGAAGTCACGTTGCCATTGCAAAGAGTGGTCACGCGTCAGATTCGTCTTCAAGGTTCGTGTGCCTCCGCCGGAGAATATCCGAAGGCCATCGAACTTGTCGCTAGTGGGGCGATCCAAGTAAAACCTTTAATTACGGCTATTGCTCCGCTCGAAGAAGGACCGCAATGGTTTGAAAGACTCCATGCGCGAGAACCAAATCTAATGAAAGTCGTCCTCACTCCAGGAACGGCATCATGAGTTTAGAACTATTTGATTTGAGTGGCAGGGTTGCGATTGTCACCGGCACCAGTCGTGGACTAGGACAAACATTTGCTCGTGCACTCGCGAATGCAGGTGCAGATTTAATCCTGACTAGTCGCACGCTAGATAGTCTTACTTCGTTTGAAACGGAGATCAAAGCGCTTGGGCGTAAAGTTATTTCGCTGGAACTCGACGTGTGCAATCTCGACAGTATTCAAAAGATGGTGGCAGCTGCCGAAGCTGCTTTTGGACACATCGACATTTTGGTGAACAATGCGGGGTGCAATGTGCGAAAGCCCGCACTGGACGTTACCTGGGACGATTGGAATTTGATTCTCAATACAAATTTGAGAGGAAGTTTTTTTGTGGCACAGGCGATAGCCCGCGGCATGATTGCTCGTGGATACGGCAGGATCATCAATATTGGATCAGTGACGAGCGTCTTTGGTTATGCGGGCCTCGGGCCGTATGGCGCCAGTAGAGGCGGCATACGTCAGCTTACAATGAGCTTGGCTGATGACTGGGGAAAACACGGGATTACTGTAAATTGTTTAGCACCGGGATGGTTTCGTACTAAGCAAAACGAAACTCTCTACGAAGACAAAGAATGGGTAGATTATCTCTGTGATCGCATTCCTGTGAAGCGGCCGGGTGATGCCAGCGATTTAGAATCCAGTGTGGTTTTTCTAGCGGCAGAATCCAGCCGGTACATCACGGGACAAACATTGTTGATCGATGGAGGTATCTCGACTGGTGCGACTCGAGCATTGTCTCAGAAGTAGTCTAATGAACACGCGCGGAGAAACGGCTCAGGTCTCACGGGACCGGAGATGCCTTCGATAAAGCACGCAAATTCACAGCGTTTTCTGATCCACTTTCTCCAATTGTGTGTCAGCTATCGGTCTGCTTAGATAGATGCCGAAGTCTCCTACGTTTTTCAACGCAAAGGTCGGCACATCAGTCGCATGCTGTGCCTTGACGTGAATAAATCCCGCACCATCGACGTCATCAAGGATAAATCCAGGCCGTAGGTCTTCTTTCTCGCATTGGACATCCACGTCACGCATCTCAATTCTCTTTACATGGCGAATGTAAAAGCCATGAGCGGGCATGGGACCAAACCGATTCGGATCAGGATAGTCAGTCTCAATCTCTGGCGGCTGAATCGCGGCGTGTTCCTTCGTGCCACCGCCTTCATGAAGAATAAGGATGTTACTTAATTTTAAATCTTCAATGGGATAGCCTGGGATCCCCGTAATAATGCAAGCCTGACGTGAGGCACCATACGAGGAAACGATATCGCTGATATTCACACGCCGCAGTTTGCCGACTGGAGTGCCTTCCGGACCACGCATCCGGCTGCCTAGCCGAATGAAAAAAGGTACATCCGTAACACCCCGCATAGTGATGTTGCTGATCGATACATCTTCGAGTAGACCACCGTCCACTGTCTCTAAAGCTATGCCGCGAGAATCTTCAACCACGCAGTTGGAGATGGTGACGTTTCGAAACCCACCATTACTCTCGGTTCCAAACTTAATTCGTCCATTACGCGGCGCTTTGTCAGGGCCAATGCGTTTGTAGGTTGCATCGAGCAGGGTGCCTTCTTCATAACCGCCTGTGACGTAACAATTGATGATAGTCACATGGTCAGTGGCTCGCGCAAAGCCAAGCCCGTAAGAGCTTTTCAAGCAAATTCCATCATCCCATGGCGAGTTGACGCTGCAATTCGAAACTCGTACATTGCGGCAGCAATCAATATCCATGCCATCACGATTCGTATCGATGAGGAGATTGTCGATTGTGAGGTTATCGACACCCGTTGCGAGAATGGCGAAATGGCCTCCGTG
This sequence comes from Terriglobales bacterium, assembly GCA_035651835.1. Lineage (GTDB taxonomy): Bacteria > Acidobacteriota > Terriglobia > Terriglobales > Acidobacteriaceae > JAOAPG01. Next base: position 30,152 of record DASRFC010000081.1, on the reverse strand, counting down.
CAAAATCGAGAAGTCGCGAAGAGTGACATTGTGACAGTTCTTCAGGCTGATTGCCTTATTGCCGACTCCCGCAGCCAGCGGCTTATCGCCACTGCCTCTGCTTAGTCCTTTGCCCCAAATGAGTCCCTGTCCAAGGATGGAAATATTTTTAATATCTTCTCCCCAGATCAAACTGTTATGCCAATGACTATGACCAAAATCTTGATACTTATCCCACGCATTAGGTTCTGGTGCGTCATAGCCGCCGCTGCCTTCAGCAGGCGAGTCAGCGGCCAAGATGGTGGCTCCAGGGCCGAGATACAAAGCGACATTGCTTTTAAGGTGGATCGTGTAACACAAGTAAGTTCCAGCAGAGAAGCGCACAGTACCGCCACCAGCGGCAGTGGCTGCATCAATGGCCTTGTTGATGGCTGACGTGTCGAAGGTTTTACCATCGCCTTTAGCGCCGAACGACCTCACATCGTATTCGTTATTAGAACCAATCGAAGTAGCCTTGGCGGCGGCGAGGGGAGTTGCAGCGCCTATTGCACTGCCGGCAACTCCCGCGCTTGTCAGCTTTAAGAAATCTCTTCGCATGCTCTTGCTATTCAAGCTGTTCTCGCCAAACATCGATCACTCCTCCTATGGGTTGTCAGCTTCTACACACTTAGTCATTGGTGCTTAACTCACAAGCCACGAAGAAAGCATTGTAGTAGAAGCTTCTCCGAACAGTACGAGTTTTTCTGGTTCTTAATCGTGGGGGAATTTCGGATAGCGCAAAAGATCAATCCGCTGTCAAATGAAGACTATTCGAGAACTTTAAAAGCCTACTCTGGAGCTGCGCAATGAAGCCTTATCTCGCGGAGATGCTAGGGACATTTGTCTTGGTTTTCGGCGGAGTAGGGAGCGCAGTGCTCGCTGGCGATAAAATCGGCTATGCTGGTGTTGCCGCCGCTTTCGGTTTGGCACTCCTTGCCATGGTTTACACCATTGGCCCAATCTCTGGATGTCATATCAATCCTGCCGTTACGTTTGGTCTGTTGGTTAGCGGAAAGATAAAACTAAATAAAGCGGCGGGTTACGTTTTAGCGCAGATCGTTGGAGCGATTATTGCTTCCTGGTTCATCTTGATGATTGCGAAAGGAAGCCCTGCTGGTTACGACCCATCAGTTAGCGGATTAGGCGCGAACGGATTCGCGACACACTCTCCTGGCCACTATTCTCTTTTGGCGGCATTCCTGACTGAAGTTATATTGACAATGTTTTTGGTGATCACTGTTTTAGGAGCTACTGATACCGTAGCTCCCGTAGGTTTCGCGGGAGTTGCTATTGGCCTTGTGCTTACGCTCATTCATCTTGTGGGAATTCCCATTACCAATACTTCAGTTAATCCAGCACGCAGCATTGGGCCTGCAATCTTTGTAGGTGGCTGGGCCCTGAGTCAACTCTGGCTATTCATTTTTGCGCCACTGTTGGGGGCTTTAATTGCTTCTTGCGCTTACGCGGTAGTACGCAAATCCGGACTGGAAATTACGCCCAGGCAGGCGGAACAGGCACTCGAAAGCCAGCAGATCGAGCGCAGACATCAGGAACGTGTCGCTTGATTCGAATGTTTTGAGCCGGAATGGTGAGTGTTCACAGGTTACTGGCGATCACAGTCACTGTGATCAGAGAGAGAAATCGGTCATGAGCAAAGGCATTTTTACGATTTTTATACTGTGCGCAGCTTTCGATGTGGGATGCGCCAGCAAGTCATACGTTCACAACCAAGTCACACCACTTATTCAAAAGGTCAATGCCATGGAGGACCAGGCGGCGCAAAATAATCGCCAAATTGGCGATGTGGATTACCGCACCCAACGGGACATTCAGGCGTTAGGCACAAGAGTTTCTGATGCCGACCTCAAAGCCACAACTGCCGGAACAAAAGCTGCACAGGCCGACCAAACTGCTCACGCAACGAATGCCCAGGTAGATTCTCTGGCCAACACGGTTGTGAATCTTGACAGTTATCGGACTGTTACTGAGGTCTCAGTGCTTTTTGGTTTAGGAAGGGACAAATTGACCGCCGAGAATGTACAGGTACTAAACAACTTTGTTGCACAACTTCCCAGAAACGGGAATTTTGTCATAACTATGGAAGGCAGTACGGATGCAATCGGCGATAAAGAACTCAATTACACCTTGAGCAAGCGCAGAGCCCAAACAGTAATGAGCTACCTGGCTACTAAAGATGTGCCAGTACAAGCGATTCATTCTGTCGCGCTTGGAGCAGACAGGCCGGTAGCGCCAAACAACACTATTGAAGGACGGGCTAAAAATCGGCGCGTTGACGTGTCTTTAATCATGCATTCAGGAAAACAAGCGCAGGTGCAAACCGGACAAATAGCGCCTGGTGTATCGTCTATTACAACCCGGAAATAATGCATCGGCTAGTGCTCTTACGAAACTCTGTGCCCGATAGAAAGTTGTTGCCAGCCATGGCTTGTGCAAAAACACCTTCCAGCCTTGCCCGCTGGTTAGCTAGCTTTTGCCTCACGGGATACGGAATCGACGTGCACAATCGCAGTTACGTTTGTACCTTCGCCCAACTTCGAATCGATAAACAACTCGCCCCCTATCGTGCGTAATCTTTCCCGCATGTTGATAAAGCCGAGCCCTTCAGAAGGTATATTGAGGTCAAACCCAACTCCCGAGTCTTTGATCTGCATACACAAAGTTCCATCATTTCTTGCGACAGCTAGTATCACGTTATTTGCATTGCTGTATTTGCGTGCATTGAGCAATGACTCCTGGGCAATACGATAAAGACATAGGGCGACTTCAGCCGGTACTGGATCGATGGTGGTCGCCAAAAAATTAACCTTAAAAGTATCTCTGCTAGTCATTTGACGACAGAGATCTTGCAGTGCGACTTTTAAACCGAGATGCTGCAATTTGGAAGAGTGGAGCCGATGGGATAACTGATGAATATCTGTGCTGAGCTCGTCCGCAATTTGCTTCAGACTAGATATCTCTTCCTGTGCGATTATTCGTGAATCTTGGCTAAGAGACTCAAGTCCGATTATGAGAAGGGATAATCTCTGGCCTATATCATCGTGCAACTCTCGTGCTATACGCTGCCTCTCTTCTTCTTGTGCCTGAATCAATCGCGCAGTAAGCCGTCGTAATTCAATTTGGGCCAGCTTTAACTCCGTAATATCCGTATTTACGCAAAGAAATCGCATAGCTTTTCCCATGCTGTCGCGTAGAATACGTCCCTTTGCCAATGTCCACCTTACAGTTTCCGTGGACCCTAAGATGCGGAATTGTGTTGAAAACTCATTTTCCGGTCCGTCGATCAGATTTCTAAACAATGCAACTACGGTTTCACGATCTTTCGGATGGATATATGTAAACAATTGCTGTGAGTTTCCCTTTATCTCCAGGCCTGCTGGAGTATTTTCCAAAGCGGTCAATTCGTCCTCGGACCATCTAACCTGGTCGGTCACGATATTCCAGTCCCAAATTTTTGTTCTGGAAGCTTCAAGAGCAAGGTTGAGCCATTCCTGCTTTTCATATAATAATTTTCGGACAGTCATAACTTCCGTAATGTCTTCATATGAAAGAACGATGCGTGGAACGCCTTCGTCTTCAAAACGTGTCATCCTTATCTGATACCAGTACGTTTCGGTGGCACCTTTGCAGGAGTACACGATGGGTCCAACTGGCGTTCCTCCGTTCAATGTAAGGTGTACAGCTTCTGCCGCTCGGTTCGCGGTCTCGAAATCGACACCAGTCGTAGATTTGCAGATATCAAAGTAATTGTCTCCTACGTTTGCTGATTCGGACATGATGCCGTTTTTTGTGGCAATTTCTTTCCAGCGTGCATTTACCGCGATGATATTCGCCGTTTCGTCAAGAATTGCTACTTGGGCGGAAAGGGAATCCAATGTTGACCGCACCAGAGTTTGTGACGTAAGAAGTTTGGTTTCCGCAGTTTTTCTTTGGGTAATGTCTTCAATCATGCCAATTAGAAAAACGGGTTCGTCCGGCTGCCGGTACAGAGTGGATGCAGTCATGAGCCCCCATCGAGTCGTGCCGTCTTTACAGAGATAACGCTTTTCGAGCTGATAAGTTGTTCGTTGTCCATTTAATAATTCATGAAATAGCTTTCGGTTCTGAGCAAGATCTACGGGATCGGTAATTTCGAAAAAACTCATTTTTGTAAGTTCTTCGTGAGTGTAGCCGAGCATCGCGCATAAAGCTGGATTGGTGACCACCGCGTATCCCTCAGGATCAACTACTGCCATTCCAACCCCAGCACCCTGGAAGAAGCGTTGGAATAGTAATTCACTTTTCTGCTCTGCCTGCTCGGCATTTCTTCGCAACAGCGCATTCGCAAAAATATTTCCTATTACTTTAAGCTGAGCCAATAAGGGAGCAGGCCAATTTCTTCTTTGAGAAAAACAAACAGGTACAAGAACACCTTTTGCCTGACTACCCGAACCGCAAGGAACTAGTGCAATCGACTTCACGCCATATTTCTCAATAAAATGCCGATCGGCCTCCGCCTCTGGAGGTAGATCATTTAGCTGTCGAATTGATACAGCCTGCCCTTTGAGAAGACGATCTACCGACCATGGCATATCGCTACAATCCAGAGACGGAGGCGCAGGCATCGTTTTGCCCGAAGTTTTGGCAGAATAAATCTTTCGTAGTGAAGAGGAATCGTCATGAATTGCGAACCAGCAAAGGTGATCAAATCCTTCCATCTCAACGAGCTTTTTTAGGCCGGATTGGATTTCCATACCTACCTGATCGACCGGGCTTTCAGATAGACGAGTGGACAATTCAGAAATAAATTGCTCCATGGGAATCTGTCGTTTGAGACGCTTACGGATTCGTTGCAGCCGGATTATTTCTATAAGCAAAACGATCACGACCGCCGTTTCGACGAACAGCAAGAGGTCCCGAAGATTTCCCATCTCACTCATCGTGGGTTGACCGAATGTTTGCTGGAACTTAGCGCCATGCCCAGATATCAGAATAGAAGCAGAAAGCACACGTATGCCTCTGCATTCGAAAATAGCTGAAATTGTGAAACATTCGTATCAGAGAGTACTTATCAAATTAGTTGTACTTAGGTTTATTGCGTTTTGCACAAATATTCTAGGACAGTCGGTCAAATTTGCAGATCTGTCAAAGTTGACAGGGCGAGAGAGTAAAGCATGAGAAGTCAATTGATTGGAGAGATAAAAGAATGACCTTTGAGGACTTGATTAATCGCATTAATCAGATCTGATTGCATGCGGTATTTCAACACATATCCGTGAGCACCTGCCGCCAAAGCTGCCTTGATATAGTCCTCATCTTTTTGAATAGTGAGAAAGATAATTTTGGCCTTGGTGCCGGTCTTGAGCAGTTCGCGGGCAGCCTTAATCCCATCCAACTCAGGCATGGCTATGTCCAGGATGATAAGATCAGGTTGGAGCTTCGCCGCCGCATCGAGTAACTGTTTCCCATTTTCCACCGTTCCTACAATCTTAAAGTGTGGGCGGAGCAGTTTCAAAATGTTCGCCAATATTGCCGGGTGGTCATCGGCTAATACAATTCTTGGCTGAAAAGTCGATTTCTTCATTGTGTGTCCAAAACTTAACTAATTCTCGCTCATCCTTAACATATTCCCTCCAAATACATTAGATTCGCAGTGACTAAAGTGACAGGCAGAGCTCATACATTGAAGAACGGGTTGATGGCTGTTTAAACCCTGGGAAGCACTTTGTTCCATTGGGGAAGGATAAAACGCTATTCCAACCACTGACGACTTTCAAGACCACGAAAGTGCCACGCTTCCAACTCCTTAGTGCCACAATTTCCCGGTGTATTTTCGCTGTAACCGTTAACAGTTGGACAGGCATTCTGTATGAGATACGGTGCTCATAATTCAAAGGGATTGCCGATTGAGAGATGGACGACGGTGGATGGTTGTCTTTACGGGTGCTCTTCTGTTTGATAGCCCACTGTACATCCAGAAGTCAACAGGAATTTTAAACGTTGTCGCGAAGTTGATAAGTCAATGATGAATACTTACAGTTCGCCCACCACTCCTATCGTTCCGAACGACCAGATGGTTTGGATAATCGGTGGAAAGTTTCTGATGGGATCCGACAAACATTATCCAGAAGAATCACCCGCGCATACGGTGAAAGTGGAAGGCTTCTGGATGGACAAGTATCAAATTACGAATGAACAGTTTGCCAGCTTCATCAAGGCCACTGAATATGTCACGGTTGCCGAGCGTGTGCCCAATCCGAAAGATTACCCTGGGGCTAAACCCGAGCTTCTCCAGCCTGCGTCAGTGGTTTTTCGTAAACCTACACACCGTGTTGATTTGCGAAATCACTACAATTGGTGGATCTATGTGCCCGGTGCGGATTGGCGGCATCCAGAAGGGCCGCACAGTTCAATTGAAGACCGAATGCAACACCCGGTTGTGCATCTGGCGTACGAAGATGTGGAAGCTTATGCAAGGTGGGCCGGCAAAGAATTGCCTACAGAAGCTGAATGGGAGTTTGCTGCCCGTGGGGGTTTAGAAGGCGCTACTTATGCATGGGGCGAGGAGTTCGCTCCTAATGGCAAACAGATGGCCAATACATGGCAGGGCGAATTTCCATGGCAGAACTTATTGACTGACGGCTATGAAACTACTGCGCCCGTCGGACAATTTCCGCCCAACGGTTATGGTCTGTTCGACATGATTGGCAATGTCTGGGAGTGGACGACCGATTGGTATACTGCACACCATCCCGCTACTAGCCCCTGTTGTGGGAGCTCCAACTCCCAAGATGGAGAGCGTGAGCAAAGCTATGATCCTCAGCTGCCGAACATTCATATTCCGCGCAAGGTAATTAAAGGGGGATCATTTTTATGCGCGCCGAATTATTGCCAACGGTACCGTCCGGCTGCTCGTATGGCGCAACCAGTAGACACTTCGACATGCCATGTGGGACTGCGGCTCATTATCAGGCAGGAACAGCTCGCAAAGAAAGCTTCTGTTATTTCGATTGAGAGCGCTGAAGGATTTCGAACGACAAATAAATGAGGGAGACTAGCGGGATCGCTAACTCCTACACTTTTAAAGAATTACCGCGTATTCCAAGGCCGAAGAAAATTTAAAAATGTCACTGAACAACTGGTTTCGAACCCAAGTAAAAAAGTGGAAGGGAGATCTAGAGTCGCTCATTCGGCAAACTCACATTATGATTCTGGTTGTTAAACATCCTGGCGTACCGTGGTACGCAAGACTCGTTGCTGGATTCTCCGTAAGTTATATCTTTAGCCCGATACAGCTAATTCCAACCTTTATCCCTTTAATTGGGCAACTCGATGACTTATTAATTTTATTTGTTGGAATGAAGTTTCTGCGTCGGTTCACCCCAGCGCTCGTTTTGGCAGAATGCGAGGCGGAATCTGAATATCCATTATTTCTAAATTGCTCCCGAACTGAAGATATAGTTCGCCCGGATTCTCAGGGGCTTGTTGAAGGAGTAGTTGCCCAACCTAGCGGAGGGAGCCGGTTTCAGCTGATATCGTTTCTTTTGGCTGCATATCTTTTTATTCTGGTATCTCCTTACTTTTCAGGTCGGCATCCAGATCCGCATTCTTCCTTAAATAACAGCTCCGCAAAGACTTTCTACCAAGCACCGCTTGCTGTTCCACGCAGAGAATTTGCGAGATTGTCACAGAAGATTTGCGGAGCGAATATTTCAGTAATATGCCGAATACCGGAATACTACAAGTTGCGGTAACGTAAAAATCAATCCGGCCTGGCCGATCGGCGGCACGTAAGAGCATGCATGTCCAGTGCTAACCGAAATCCAGAAAGTCTGGGCATACCGCATGTTGTTGTTGTCGAGAGGCCGGATTAACTGTGAGCACAAATATTCTGTGAGCACAAATATTTCTCGACAGGAAGACACTGGAATTTAGTTCGACAACCACCATGGTGTCCCTGAGTTACGAAGCTGCGGTGTATTTCCCAGATGTTGGACACATCCCCAATTGTCCTTAGTCCCTGGCATCGCATCCGCAATGCCGAAAACAGTTGCATAGAACCATGGAAAATGTCTTTAGACAGTTTGCGGCATTGGTTTCACTCGGGGTGGAAACTATGGCTGCCGCCATCATCGCTTATGGCGCTATTGAGGTCGTCATAGGAATAATTGTCGCGCTAATGAAAGGACGCGCAGCTTCCGGTCAGCGACGACAAGCCCTGGTTCGATTTGGAGTGTGGTTGCTTCTTGGCCTTGAATTTGGATTAGCAGCTGATGTTGTGCGTACCGCGATTTCTCCTACGTGGAACGATATTGGGCAGTTGGCTGCGATTGGACTGATTCGAACGTTTTTAAATTTCTTCCTTGAGAAAGATCTACAAAGGTACGAGCCAGAACAAAAACTGGGCCGCGCAACAAATTAGTGGTGACTAGTATTGAAAGCGCATAAAACACTGAAGCGAAGCACGGCCTATGGACCTTACTAGAAAACTTGACTACCCGACTGAGGTGGGGCACCGGATATGGAAATCAAGATACCGATACAAAAATCAATAAAGCTATGCTTTGAGCAGCCTACCTCCAAGACAGGAAGAGTCCTCAACCTACTTACAAACAACCGAAGTTATCGTTTTGCTGCGGGTCTTGCACCATTTCGTTTGCTGTTGATAATTCCTGAAATAATTTACATTGCCGATCTGATCGCAAGTGTGCGTCAGGATTTCAGCGTCGGACTATTGAAGTTCCTGCGGAATGAGCGACAACCAATGCCCATGCTTTCTCCGGTATGATGGTCTTACCGTTAACAGCTCCGCTCAAAGTACCCAACTTATTCAACTTTCCTGGTCTTCGAATTAACAGCAGCTCGCAATGTTGATTTCCCACATTGTAGGGTCGGAATCACAATTAGCTGGGGAGTCGGCTTGGGTACGAATTTCGTTGTTTCTCCTGGCTGGCATGAGATGCTAGCACTTGCTGAACGTTTGATGCTGGTTGAGTTGCGCAGCCGATTTGTTGCGCTCGACACTGAACTGAGTTGGACGTGCGATTGCATGCTGTCCACGTGAGACAAACACCAAAAAGGCAAGAAGATTAAGGTGCTATCTCTTAAAAACTAAATCCTTTACATCTGAGAACTTAAGGAAGAAAGCCTATACCGTACCCAAATTGCGAACAGGAAGTAAATTTTGATATGGATTGCTGCATTTTGTGGTACTGTCCTTTTTCCATCACATCACTGCGTGTCTGGTAGAGATGAATTACGTAGGGCTGCAACTGTTGACAGTCGTTTAATAGACAGCTACGTGGTGACATTAATATAAAGTGTCACTGGAAATGACATTGGGGCATTCATAAAAAAGAATATGTAATTTTCCGGAGGCTGTATGGGGAAACCTCGGGTCTTATTAGCGGATGACCACACTTTAGTCACCGAAGCGTTCAAAAAACTCCTGGAACCTGAATTCGAAATTATTGGCGCCGTCACCGATGGACGGATGCTTCTTTCAGTTGCGCCTTTATTAAAGCCTGACGCAGTAGTTCTTGATTTGGGCATGCCCCTGCTTAACGGCATGGCTGCAGGCCAGGAACTCAAGAAGCAGATGCCAAATACAAAGCTGATCGTACTTACCATGAGTGAAGATTATGATCTTGCGTCCGAAGCGCTCCGCCGGTGGGCATCCGGATATCTTCTCAAGAAATCGGCTGCGTCAGAACTCGCCAAAGCGATCCGGGAGGTATTGAAAGGCGGATCCTATGTAACGCCATGGATTGCGCAACGTTTACAAGAGGAGTTTGTTCGTGATCCTCGTATCGATCGCGTAAAGAACTTAACTCCGCGCCAGCGGGAGGTACTGCAATTATTGGCTGAAGGCTGCACCATGAAAGAAGTTGCTTCGATTCTGCACGTGGCAACTCGAACGGTTGCCTTCCACAAATACCGCATCATGGAAGAATTTGGATTAAAAACAAATTCTGATTTAGTAAGATTCGCAATCAAACGGCATATTCTTCTGCTCGCGTCGTAATTCCTTAATTCAATAAGCGATACGCGTTTGTAAGGTTTCAAAGTCAAACGCAACAGAGAAGATTGTTCGCGCAAGCAATCTTCGGGGCAATTCCTTCCATTCCTGGAACTTTCAGTATTGTAAAGTCCCCCCGAAGAATTACTGGCGGCCAATATCGGAAAACTACCTCATCACGTTCCACGTAACCTGGAGTAGAACATGCATAGTGAACCTGGATGCCTTCCAGAGTTGTCGAAATTTGTTGCAAATCGTACAAGAGCAATAGACAATCCGAGACAAAGTTTGTCACTGCAAATCTATTTGTTATTGAATCAATCGAAGGGCGTTCTTGAAGGGAAGCGAATATGGCGATTCCGTCTCGCCGATCTTCAATTCGGAAACGTTTCACACATCATGCATGGTCTGATTTTCAAGGAATTAACAATCCTCCTGTCTCATCCAAATTTTCACCCCCTCTGATTTGTCTGCTGGTGGCAATCAGCTACTACGGCGGGGTCAGAATAGGTATTATTGCGCTTACGCCTCCTCAACAGGCAACTTCCATTTTTTGGCCGCCTAATGCCATTTTGTTAGCTGCATTTCTTCTAACGCCACGAAAGATCTGGTGGATCATAGTGGCTGCTGTGCTGCCGGCTCATCTGCTGGCTGAAATTCAATCTGGACTTCCGATTGTGACTGTATTGGGATGGTTCGTTGGAAACGCAGGCGAAGCGCTGCTCGGAGCTTTCTGTATTACTCATTTCGTCAAACGCAGGCCGCTGTTTGAATCTGTTCAGGGCGTAGTTGCTTTCCTGGTTTTTGGAGCCTTTGGTGCTCCCTTTATTACTTCGTTTCTGGACGCGGCAGTCGTAGCCGGGACTTTGAATAAAACATATTGGTTATCGTGGACCTTACGTTTGTTCTCCAACGTATTGGCGGAACTTATCCTCGTTCCGATGATCGTCATAGTTTTTTCAAACGAGCTTTCAGTTCTAAGAAGAATCACGCTTGCGCGCGTGCTCGAATTTGTTTCACTCCTAGCCGGTATAGTAGCGATCAGCGTTCTGATCTTCGGGAATGTTTATACATCCCATATTCCGGCGCTTATTTATGCGCCAATTCCTCTCTTATTATTGACAACAGTCCGATTTGGGCTGTTGGGATTCAGTGCGTCAATGTTGACGCTTACCTATATTCTGATTAAAAACGCTTTCGATGGACGCGGATTGCTGAGCGGATCTTTTCACGAAAGTGTGCTCTCGTGGCAGATTCTCTTATGCATTATCGCTGTACCGCTGATCTTGCTTGCGGCACTTTTAACCGAAAGGCGACGCACTGAGGAGTCCCTACGAAACACCAGCGGAAAGCTGATTTATGCCCAAGAACAGGAACGGCAACGCATTGCCCGGGATTTACACGACGATATTTCGCAACAATTGGCTTTGGCACAAGTCGAAATCATTGAGCTCCGCAATGAGGCTTATTCAACTCTGGTTCCCCGCTTGAGTGCAATCGAGGACCGGCTTTCGGAAATCTCCACGGCGGTTCATGAGCTTTCGCACGGCTTGCATCCCTCACAGGTGATTCATCTCGGGCTGGTTGCGGCAATAAAAAACCTCGTTCGTGACGTTAATAAGAAAGAATTGCTCGAAATCGAAATGGTTGAGGAGGACATTCCTGATAGTGTGCCACCCCAGACTGGATTGGCTTTGTTTCGCGTAACTCAGGAAGCTTTACACAATATCGCGAAGCATAGTCAAGCGGCCACTGGAATTGTGGAATTACGTTGCTCGGGCCATGATTTATTGCTTCGGATCAGTGACGATGGAGTTGGCTTTTACCCGACGCAAGTATCCGGAGTGGGTTTGGGTCTAGAAAGCATGCGCGAACGGATAAGATCTCTCAACGGAACATTTATGATTACCTCAGCCCCTATGCATGGGGTTACCATTGAGGCATGGGTGCCTCTCGATCGCAAGCCACTTCAGAATTTCGGCGCAGCTTAAAAAGAGATGGTAATTATCGCTTTGCTCATGCCACTCGTTTGGACTGCTGTACTACCTGAGCCGCATTAGTCGAATGCAAGATCGATTCGGGTGTGGCGCACGCTTTTATCTGAAGCAATCGAGCGACAAGCCCGGTCCATCCAGTTTGATGACTGGCGCCGATTCCTGCGCCATTGTCACCATGAAAATATTCATAAAACAGAATTAGATCCCGCCAGAGCGGTTCCGTCTGAAATATTTCGGTTCCGCCATATACGGGTCTTCGACCTTTGTCATCCCGCAAGAAGATCTTGTTTAAGCGTTGCCCTAACTCTGCCGCGACTTCGTATAAAGTGAGGAGTCGACCGGAACCGGTGGGGCATTCAACGCGGAACTTATCACCGTAATAAAGATAAAACTGGTGTAGTGCGCGAAGGATCATAAAGTTTAGTGGAAACCAGACTGGGCCCCTCCAATTCGAATTTCCGCCGAACATCCTGTTTTCAGATTCCGCGGGCGAATATTGAACGGCGTATTGCGCTCCGTCTAAGTTCAAAATGTAAGGTTTGTCCTTATGAAAAAGGGACACTGAACGTATGCCATGGGGGCTAAAAAACTCGTTCTCATCCAACATGCGGGCCAGTATTCGGCGTAATTTGTTTTCGTTCACGATTGCCAGCAAGCGGCGATTAGCATATCCAGGGATGGTGGGTGGGGCGATATTGACGAGAAGTTTGGGATGCCGTTTCAGGAATTCCTGCACACGACCTATTGTTTCTGGATAGCGCTTAAGAGCGCTCTCCTCAAGGACTGTGGTCGCGCAAAGAGGCAGCAACCCTACCACGGAACGAACCTTCATTCGTGCGCCCAACCCATTCGGTAAGCGGAATACATCATAAAAAAAACCGTCTTCTTCATCCCACATTTCATCCTGATTTACGCCGATGTGGTCCATGGCAGCGGCAATCCAGAGGAAATGCTCTACGAATTTTAATGACATCTCGATATAGGTACTGTCCTGCATGGCGAGTTCCATGGCGATCTGCAGCATATTTTGACAAAACAGAGCCATCCACGCGGTTCCATCAGCCTGCTCCAGGTGACCGCCCCTGGGAAGGCCGCTACTGCGGTCAAATAAGCCGATGTTGTCTAATCCCAAAAAACCTCCCTGAAATACATTTTTACCCTGCTCATCTTTTCTGTTGACCCACCACGTAAAGTTAAGCAGTAGCTTGGTAAAAATTATTTTAAGAAAAGCATAGTCGGGTTTTCCGCGCTCTTCCCGTTCAATTTCGCTCAGCGTCAGTGCAGCCCAGGCGTGCACAGGAGGGTTTACGTCGCTGAAATTCCATTCGTATGCGGGAACTTGGCCATTTGGGTGTAAGTACACATCGCTTAGTATGAGATCAAGTTGCTTCTTGGCAAAATCCAGATCCACCAAAGAGAGAGGGATCGTATGAAATGCCAAGTCCCAGGCTGCGTACCAAGGATATTCCCATTTGTCGGGCATGGAAATAATGTCGCTGCTCGCCATATAGAACCACTGCGTATTTCGCGTGGGCGATTCGTCGTGATCTTCTATCCAGCGTTCCACATTGAAGTTGTAATACTGCTTTGTCCATAACATCCCGGCTAATCCCTGGCGCATGACATTGGCTTCATCCTTAGAGAGAGCACTCGGAATCACCGTGTCATAAAATTCATCCGCTTCCTGTTGGCGCAGCAACAATAATTTATCGAAACCACGAAATGGATCACCATGTCTGTCCTTTTCACTCGATAGACGCAAACGGATCGTTAACTCTTCGCCCCCGGGAATTCGCAAATTATAGTGAGCCGCTGCTTTGGAGCCGATTAGTTCATCATTTACCGCGGCTGCGTTATTTTGGACGATATAGTCGTTGATTCCATCTTTCGCATAACCACGCCAGTCATGTCCAAAAATTCTTGCTTCGTTGGTTTCATTTTCAGTAAAGAGAAGTTGTGCTTCGCCATCACAAAACAAGGAATATTCTCCCAGTTCAGGGTGGCGGGTGACGATCGAACGAAGCCGGGTATTCGATCCGGCAAAAAGCATCGGTTTGTTGGAGTCCCCGCTTTTCCAGGTATTACGAAACCAGATTGTTGGAAGTATGTGTAGGATCGCGGGCTGCTTCTGCCGGTTACATACGGTGATACAGATCAGCATATCTTCGGGAGAGGCTTTCGCGTACTCAATGAAGATGTCGAAATATTTATTACCAGAGAACGCGCCAGTATCAATGAGTTCGTATTCTCTGTCGTGGCCGCTCCGCTGCTGATTTGTTCGTACCAGATCGTTATATGGGAAGGCTTGCTGTGGGTACTTATAGAGATATTTCATGTACGAGTGTGTCGGCAGGTTATCCAAATAAAAGTAATATTCCTTAACATCCTCACCATGATTTCCTTCTGCATTAGTCAACCCAAAAAGACGTTCCTTGATAATTGGATCGTTGCCGTTCCAGAAAGCGAGTGCGAAGCAGAGCCGTTGTTTGTCATCGGATATTCCTGCAATTCCGTCTTCGCCCCAACGGTATGCCCGGGAACGCGCCTGGTCATGCGTAACGTACTGCCATGCATTGCCATCTGAGCTGTAGTCTTCCCGCACGGTGCCCCACTCGCGTTCCGAAAGGTAAGGTCCCCATAGCCTCCAATGAATTGATTTCTCCCGAATTTCCTCCAACCGAAGGTGCTCCACGGTCCTTGAGCCATTCACAAATTCGCCTCCACATGCCAAATAGCCGATGTATGTAATTCAGTATCCGGAAGATGGCACTCCGGCATAAGCGGGAATAATTCGCACGGCATTGCACCGTAAAACTGCGGGCACACGGAAGCGGGAGTTTAGGCCGCGGGGTGCAATGGCGTAACCGTGATAGCGCCGATTCTTATTGCATATTGGACGAGTTCTGCATTGGTGTGCATTCCCAACGATCGCATCGTCTCGTATTTGTAAGATTCCACGGTTCGTGTGGATAAGTTCAGAAGGGCGGCAACTTCTTTCATGGTTTTCCCTTCAGCGACAAGCTGTAAGACCTCGCGCTGTCTTCGGGTCATTCTTGGGCCTTCATCTGCGGGGCGCCGAACGGCTTCAGCCAGAATTGTCAAAATATCCACCGGGAACGCAGAACTGAGATAACTGCGACCTCGCAAAGCAGCGGAAATCGCCAGATGTATTTCTTCCGCGCCAGCCCGTTTCAATACAAATGCCGAAGCACCCGAGCGGAATGCTTCCACGGCTACACTGACGTCCGCATGCATGGTAAGCATCACGAATTTACTGTGAATAGAAGTACGTTTCAACATGCGAAGTGCTTCCATTCCGTTGAGCAGAGGCATGGAAATGTCGGAAATAATCACATCTGGATTCAGCTCTCTTGCCATTGTGATGAGTTCTCGTCCGTTTGCTGCGGTTCCGACGATGTCGTAAGTTGGGGCTAACAACTTTGCAAGTCCTTCGGCAAACATCTTGTGATCATCGGCTAAGATTATTTTGGCGAGCATACTTATTCTCCATTGCAAACTTGAACCCTGATTTCGGTTCCTTTGCCAGGTTCAGTTGTTAGATTGAAATCTCCACCCAGTGCCGCTGAGCGTTCCTGCATGCTTGCGAGACCCACTCCGGCGTACGTTTTTGCATGGCTTGAGTTGAATCCCTTTCCGTTATCCCGGATCGTCAGTATGACGTCTCTATTTTCACCAGCAAGCAGGATTTCTACGCGAGAGGCATGCGCGTGTTTATGGATATTGTGAAGAGCTTCCTGAGTAATGCGATACAGGCACAGCGATACATCGGAAGAAATCTTTCGTGGGATGTCCCGCAACGAGCACTGGATTTGCACATGGCTAATGCTGCGGAACTCCGAGCACAAATTGTCGATGGCGGCGCTCAAACCGAGATGCTCAAGGACGGTTGGATGTAACTGATGTGACACTTCACCGATCCGGGCAGTCAAATAGGCTACTCGTGAGCGAAAGTTATAGAGAGCCTGGTACATCGCACGAGCAATATCACTATTGAGTGATAAAGACTCGCATTGCTGAAGTGTCTGACTCATCTCCAGACCCAGGCTGGCCATTTCTTGCCCCAAATCATCGTGCAATTCGCGTCCAATCCTTTTTCGCTCATCTTCTCGAGCGCGGATAATTGACCCGATTTCCTGAATGGGCAACACAATGGCCTTTCTCGCCCATGGTTGATTGGTAACAATCGCCGCCTTGCAAGGAGCTGAAGACTTCATAAGTACCTGCGACATAATGGCTTAGATCTTGATGGTGATGCCGGAACCTGCATTTCCCGTGCGCAGCCCGAATCCCACTGCCATAAGAAGTACACCAAAGGTTTCTGTAGCAATACTGTGAGTTTTTACGGGTAGGGATTTACTAAAAATTGGAAATCATTGGAAAGAAGGGGTGTTCGCGGGATGAAAGTGACCCCGTTTTAGCGACCTTTACTGTGTTCGATGTTCTGACTGTATTTATCCCCCCTATAAAAAGCCGAAAGTCTGCCAATTGGCCATGCGCGGCGATCTCGATACCTTCCGTCTAGTGAAGGTACGTTGAGGGCTGGCTTTATAAGTTGCCGCAAATTCACCAACTGGATTTTCGAGGAGAAAATTATGATTATTGCGCCATGTTGCATGGAGGTGGAATCAAAACGCAAAGGAACTAACGTCTCAGGTAATCTCCGCTTCAATCCGAAATTCATACGTTCAGCTTGCCTGGTGAATCTGACCGTGCTCGTCGGCATATTTATGTGCTGCCCTCACGTAAGCGCACAAAATCTGGAAGTGAGTGGCGGGTATGTCCACATCACGCAAAATTTCGGGCTGAATGGGTTCAATTTGGGTGCGGCTTGGTGGTTTAGTCCTAAGGTTACACTCGCATTCGATTATGATAATGCTTACAACAATTCTACATTAGGTAATTTTACGCTGACCAGTATTGGAGCAATCGTAATCAAAAATCATCTTCAGGATGTTCTGGTGGGACCTCGGATTTTCTTTCCACAAAAAAAGATTAAGAAGTACAAATTCGACCCGTTCGCAGAACTGCAATTTGGTATTTCCCATCTGAACACTACGGTTCAGCAACTAACATTGCCATCGCAATCGGCATCAGACAATGCCTTTTCATGGATGTTGGGCGGCGGAGCGGACTATGGACTTAATGCACACTGGTCAGCACGCCTGAAATTGGACCTGCTGCGTACGCATTTTGCGGACCAAGGTCAAAGCCGGCTCAGAATAGGGCTTGGCGTCGCATACACATTTGGGGGCAGATAGAGCAGCTGGCTAATCCATCGCGCCCGCAGCTGCTCTCTGCTGGACTGGAAGCGGCAGTATAGGAACTTCCACAATGTGATGCTGCACTGCATAGAGTGTAACCCCGGTGATGCTATGGACTCTGAGCTTCCGCATGATTCTGCTGCGATGAGTTTCGGCCGTTTTGACGCTCAGCCCAAGAAAAGAAGCAATTTCTTTGGATGATTTACCTTCTGCCAATAGCTGAATAACTTCGTTTTCGCGTTGAGTTAATAAGTGGTTTGGTTTGATGGTGGTTTTTTTACGAGGATCTTCCAGATAGCCTGAAAGAATCATATCGTCGATCAGACGTGTGAAGAACGTTCGCCCCCGCCTTAAAGCGTCGATTGCTTCAATCAGATCGCTCGCAGGATCGGTCTTAAAAACCAGCCCTTTTATGCCAATTGCCAGGGCGGCCCGCAGGATCTCTTGCGATTCGGCAATCGTGAACATCAAAATTTTTCGCGTGGGAGTGTCTTTAAGAATTCTGCTTGCGGCTAGCACGCCGTTCAGAACGGGCATTCCGATATCGGAAATGATGAGATCCGGATTGTGCTCCTTCGCCTTCACAATAGCCTCATGCCCATTGGCGGCTTCGCAACAAATGCAAAGTTCTTCAAATGGCTTCAACATTGCCTGGATTCCCCGACGAGTCAATTCATGATCGTCAGTAATCATGATGCGGCATTTCATGATGATCTCCTTGTGAAGCATCTCTTTTGTGGGAAACGAGTGGGACCTATCCTCATGCAAAGCTCTATTGTTCCCAATCCGAAAAAGTTCATAGAAAGATATGGCGAAGAATCACGGGGCGGAGTTGTACGTGATTCGTGAGGAAAGTAACAACGCGGCTAATATGTCGCGTTAGATAATTTATAGAAACTAGAGTCGAGGTTATTACAAATGCCTCAATTTATTAGTGGAAGGAAAACAATGACTGCAACTAACGGCGAGTTCTAAAAAACGATTGCAACAATTCAATGCACCGAGCCGCTAATACGCCGTTTTTCACGGTCATTTGATGGTTTAATTGAGGATGGTTTAATACTTGTATTACGGAATGAACCGCGCCTGCTTTCGGGTCATCGGCCCCATAGACTAGCCGTTTTAACCGGGCATGAACCATCGCACCTGCGCACATCGCGCACGGTTCGATGGTGACAAATAGTTCGCAATCTACAAGACGATGATTTCCCATCGTTGCTGCGGCCTCACGCAACGCGAGAATTTCAGCGTGAGCAGTTGGGTCCGAATTTGCAATGTTACGATTCCAGCCGCGACCTATGATTTTGCCCTCGAAAACTACTACCGCGCCAACCGGTACCTCATCCTCGTTTAGGGCACGCTGAGCGGCACGGAGAGCTTCTTCCATCCAGAGTTCATCAGAGTTTGTCATCGTGAGGCGAGTTATTATCACTTAATCGCTGGCTGTTGTTGGGTCATGCAATGAATGGCGCCGAAACCCCAGATCAAGTCCCCGCAGTAGATTCCGATAATCTCACGGTCAGGGAACACGTCGGCGAGAATGTCCAGAGTGATCCGGTCGTTAACATCATTAAACACGGGCACCAGAACAATTTCGTTTGCAATATAGAAGTTGGCATAGCTGGCGGGTAGACGGCGGTCTTCGAAGATCACAGGTCCCGGCATAGGCAGGTCAATTACTGCCAGAGACTTTCCGTCTTGATCAGTCGCGTCACGTAGCCGCCGCACGTTTTCCCGCAAAGACTCGTAGTTCGAATCGTCTGGGTTTGCCTCTACCGCAGTAACTACCGTGTCCGGCGCTACGAAACGAGTGATGTCGTCTACATGGCCATGAGTGTCGTCCCCCGTCACTCCGGAACCCAGCCAGATTACGTTGCTGATTCCTAAGTGATTCGCGAATACTTTTTCGTAATCGGTACGGGTCATCTTTGGATTGCGTTGCTGAACTTTGCTCAACAAACATTCTTCCGTGGTAAGCAGCGTTCCTCTGCCGTTCACATCGATTGAGCCACCTTCGAGAACGACTCGCTGGTTTCTGAAAAAAGGTTGGACCTCGTCGGCTGAAGAAGCTTGAGCCATGAGGCTGCCTATTTTTTCATCGTGCTGCCAATTGGAGTATTTTGCCCAAGCATTGAATCGCCATTTAACTGCACGAAGGGAGTCGTTGGTCAAGACGAAAGTGCATCCTGAATCACGAGTCCACACACGGTTCGTAGGCCAGCGGTGAAATCGGACATTATCATTCAGAGCATTTGCAAGCGCGAGTACCTTGCAAGCACGTCTTTCCGAAGCGGCATCATTGACAATAAGTTCGACTCGCTCGTGCTTGGATAAATTGCGGATGATCTCGGCGTACACCCAAGGGATGGGTTCGAATTTTCCCGGCCAGTCGTCACGATAGTGCGGCCATGCCAGCCAAGTTGCATCGTGCGGCTCCCATTCGGCAGGCATGCGAGCCGCAATCTCCGATGTCGGTATTTTTCTGCCGGAACCTTTTTTGGATCGCAGTCCCATACTCAATCGATCAACCGCTTCGTGATTGGCGCATAGCTGTCGATTCTGCGGTCGCGAAGGAAAGGCCAATTACGGCGGGTGTCTTCTATATTTTTAACATCCACTTCGCCGAGCAAAATCTCTTCTTGATCGTGGGAGGCTTCTGCCACTATTCGTCCAAAGGGATCGCAAATAAAGGATCCACCCCAAAACTCCAGTCCAGCGCCCGGAGCAGAATTCCCGCGTATATCGCCAGTTTCGTGGCCAACACGATTCACTACAGCAACATATACCCCATTGGCAATCGCGTGAGCACGTTGAATAGTTCTCCAGGCATCATGCTGGGCTACGCCGAATTCCGCTTTCTCGGAAGGATGCCAGCCGATGGCGGTCGGATAAAAAAGAACTTGAGCGCCCTGCATTGCAGTGATGCGGGCTCCCTCCGGGTACCATTGATCCCAACAAACAAGCGTGCCCATCTTGCCGAGCCCGGTATCAAACGCGCGAAAACCCAGATCTCCAGGAGTGAAATAATACTTCTCATAGTAAAGAGGATCATCAGGGATATGCATTTTGCGATATAGCCCGAGCAGCTTTCCGTCGACATCGAACATCGTTGCAGTGTTGTGATATACGCCTGCCGCACGTTTTTCGAAAAGGGAGGCGATCAATACGATCCGTAGCTGCTTTGCGAGTTCCGATAGTTTGGTTGTCGTTGGTCCCGGAATCTGTTCGGCCAAATCGAATAGCGCAGAGTCTTCCCGCTGGCAAAAATATTGTGTCTGGAAGAGCTCAGGAAGACAGACGAGTTGTGCGCCACGCGAGGCAGCTTCACGAACCCGATCGAGAGCGTGTTGCAGATTTCGGTCAGGATCTGACGTCGCGGACATTTGTATTAGTCCAATTTTAAATTTATCCGGTGGCACTGGAATAATCTCTCCTTGGGCAAACAGAATATCAGTTCCGTCTTGCTGCTGATGAATGGGCGGCTCCTAGCGTGACCGTGAACGTTCTAGTAGAGTAATCTTCGATAGGATGCGAGAAAAGCTGGGAGGATCTACATTGAAACACAGCAATCATGACGGTACGGGGATTGACCGCAAGCTTCATAATCCGATTGAAGACCGTTTGATTCCGTTAGAGCCGTTGGATTTGAATCGCGTTAATTCGATTGACGACTTGGTCCGCGCCATGTCTAAAACAGCATTTACGGGCCGACAGGTGGGCGAGGCCGCGGACGTACTCGAAGCCATGGCCCGCGACAAAGATTGCTTCGTTGTAATGACTCTCGCGGGCGCGATGACAGTCGCCAAGCAAGGCTTAATCATTGCTGAACTTATCGACCGCGGCATTGTTAATGCTATTGTTTCGACCGGAGCACTTATGGCTCACGGCCTTGTCGAAGCCACTGGCAAATCTCACTTCCGCTACAATCCCGAGGTCCCTGATACCGAACTCTACGAACAGGGTTACAACCGCGTTTATGACACGCTTGAGCCGGAGCAAAACCTCGATGATGTTGAAGAAGTAATGTCGGAGATACTGGAAGGCTGGGACCATAACGAGGTAGTTTGTTCGTACAAGCTGAATCACACCATAGGCGAGCATTTGGCGAAACGAGTCGGGCAACGTGGCATTCTGAAATCGGCATACGAGAAAGGCGTACCCGTTTTCGTTCCAGCATTCACTGATTCGGAGTTAGGGCTAGATGTTGCTTTGAACAATAGGTTGCGTGAATCCACTGGACGGCATAAGTTGCGCTTTGATCCTTTTGAAGATCTGGAACATTTCGCCGCCACGCTTCTGCGGCAGACACGACTCGGAATCCTAACCATCGGTGGAGGAGTGCCGCGCAATTGGTCGCAACAATTCGGTCCATTTATTGAACTGAGACATCGTCGTCTTGGAGAGAACGTTCCTCTTAAGCGCTACCACTACGGAGTGAGAATATGTCCGGAACCTGTACATTGGGGCGGCCTTTCCGGAAGTCCTTATAGCGAGGCAATTTCGTGGGGCAAATTTGTGCCTCCAGCGGAAGGCGGAAAATTCGGGGAAGTATTCGTGGATGCGACCGTCGGATTACCCTTGATTGTGGCAGCAGTACTGGAGCGGCTTGGAAATGGAAAGAAACAAAGCTCTCATAAAGAGCCGGCAAAGAAAGAAAAAGTTTCTAAAAGAAAATAGTTGGTTTTAGCTCACGGCCGGTATGGATTGCGAAGAATATAATCAGCCAAAACTTATGCGAGAGCTGTATTGAAGGTGCGGCGTTCTTGGTATGAGAACCCAGTCTACAAGGGTGCCAAGCGGCTCATGTTCGAATGTTTTTTCCGCAGCGGCGTTCTTGGGCTGTTCCGTCACTATCATCGCAATGCAGTGCTGGTCTTGATCTACCATGACATTCTTCCGCCAGGGTTCCCTCAAGATAACCCGCTATTCGGGATGACGGTCAGCACCAACGAATTCGAGTGGCAACTCGAATACCTTCAGCGACATTACAATCCAATCACTTTCCAGCAGTTTATTGCCTGGCTTCTTGACGGTGCTGAACTTCCGCCCCGCCCAGTATTGATCAGCTTTGATGATGGCCACATAAATAATTACCAGTTCGCGCTTCCGGCTCTCGTAAAGAGAAATATGTCGGCTGTGTGTTTTGTAGTAGGCGGGAGTCTAGGGCAGAAACAATTAACGTGGTTCGAAGATGCGCATTATCGCCTCATGTTCTCCCCAGGCACAAGCTGGAAAAGAAGCAACGGGGAGAGGTGGGATTTGTTGGATGAAAAGCAGCGCGCGGCAGCTTGTGGTAAATTCTTTACTCTATTCCGAACGTTGTCTTCAATACAACAGCAAAAAGAGTTAGAGTCACTGCGAAGTCAGCTTCCCATCGACGCTGTTGACGGCAAGTTCCCAGGGAGATTCGAGTTTCTATCCTCAAAGGATTTGCAAGCGATGCGAGAGTGCGGAATCGAAATTGGCGCTCACACCATGACTCATCCGATCCTTGTTCGACTGCCAACGGATATCTCAGAGAAGGAAATCGCATTCAGCAAGGCGCGGCTGAATGAAGAGTTAGGCACGGCGATACGAGCGTTCGCGTATCCTTTCGGTGCGCCGCAACTGGATTTTAGCCAGCGCGAGCAGGAATACGTGCGGCAGAATGGTTTTTTGGTGGCGTTTTCAGCAGAAGGGGGATTCGTAAAGCAGAATAGTGATCCCTTTAATCTTCCGCGTGTAGGAGTGGGAAGAATGGGGCGTGCTCATTTCGTTGCGACCATTACGGGCGCTATTTCATCCCTAAAAAATTCTTTCTCTATGAGCGGCTAGGTATTGATATTGAATCTGAATATAAGCCTGATCGGCACAGTCCGCGATTGCGAGGCACTACGCTACGAGTGGACAGAATTGTTAGAAACACACCAGAACGCAACTCCGTTCGAAACTTTTGAATGGACTGTAGCCAATCTTGCCAGCTTTGAAAATGACGGAATCCGCATATTAGTTTTTCGCAATCGAGACGGGATATTAGTGGGCATACTGCCCTTTGTGAGGCGACGGGGACGGCGGTACACGCGAACTAGAGACTGGTGGGAACTGGCGGGAATGCCGCATGCAGACTATGGTGCCTGTATTGTTCGGCAAGGCTTTGAACTCAAAGTTGCTGAAGATTTTATCGAACATCTCAGGTCAACTACTGCATCATGGGATGCGATACATCTCGAGAAACTGCGGGAACGAGATCCATTCATCAGCCCCATGATGTCAGTTGCCCGTTCGCATAATATTTACGTCGTGTGCCGCATGAGTCATCAAATTCGTCGGCTTACACGGCAAACTTATGCAACGAAAGGGAGCGCAGGGGTAAGGCCTAGTAAGAGTCTGATCCGTGCCCGGAAGAGACTCGAGGCTCTCGGAAAGTTAAATTTTGAGGTCTCAACTGAAGATCAAACGATACAGGATCGACTTGACCGCTACTTCCAGATGCACATCGAACGTTTTGCGTCCAAAGGATTGCAGAGCCCCTTCGTGCGGGAACAGCATAAGAAGTTCTTTCGAACAATCGCTCACGAGTGCGCGCCCAGGGGCTATGTTCGACTTTGCAGCCTTTGCGTTAATGGTTTTTCCATAGCAACCAAGCTCACTTTAACTTACGGCCATACGATGCACTTGTATTCAACGTGTTTTGCAAAAGAATTCTCACAATATTCACCTTCCATGTTGCATCTCGATATGCTGCTGCAATATGCCTTCGCAAATCAGATTGCGGTGGTTGATTTTGGCATTGGCGAGTCCCCGCAAAAAGAACAAGCTGGAGCAATAGTCGAAGAAACCCTGGTTCAGATTGAGCTCTACAAGAAGCGGCTCCCACTTGTGGAAAGTCAACTATTTCATGCTGTTTCGGGGTTGCAGGAAAAATCAGGATTGCTGCGGAAGAGTGGCAAATTGTTGAGGAAATTACTGCCGTACAGAATGTGAACGGTTGGATCGCGTTCAATTGGGAAAATTAGAAGAAGCCCTGCCATCAAAAAATCAACGGCAAAGCATAATCCGAATGCTTTGCCGTTAGATTATTCGCTGTGCACTAATCGAAAATCAAAACAGCAGACGCAATTACCGTTGTCCACAACCCTCGTTTATCCCCTACTGCGGACTGTGTTACGTTCGCGGTACGGACAATCTTATTTGATATACGATAAATCTCTTTTTTCTCGTCCCACGAGCGGTCTGGATCAAACTCCACATTCAGCGTGGTAGCAAGCATCTCTGCCGCAAGTTCTTCGGCATAATCACCAGCTGCATCCTCGGATTCTCCAAAGGAGTGATGTTCACTTAAGTAGCCATAGGTGTTCCTGTCAGCAGGAATCGCGACACCAATGCTGGACGCCATCAACCTGTGAGGCTCGCGCGTGGAATTTTCCGCCACAACCGCAAATACGACTTCACCGGGCGAGAGGAATTTCAACCCCTGCGACCGCGCAATCAGCTTGCATTGTGGTGGGAAAATCGATGAGACACGCACCAGATTTTGTGCGGCAATGCCGGCATCTCGAAGCGCCAGCTCAAAGGAAGTGAGACGTTCCCGATGTTTTCCGACCCCCTTCGTAAAAAAAATCCGCTTGGGGACCATGTTTTTACCCAATTCGTTATTCCTCCGCTATTTTGATGGATAAGCGTTAAATCTAACATAGCGATTTGTTAACGGAAGATAAAAAGTGGGCAATATACGAAAAAACGCGGTTTTATTCCTTTAGCGGAGGTCTCGCCGAACATGAGGGACAGTTTTTGTTATTTGCCAGGCGAAACCGAACTGACTTTAATTGTGTCGTCGTCTGCCGTACCATTCACTATCGCCTTTTGGCCAGCAAGTTTATTCAACTCGTCCAGAATCTTCTTGTCGCTGCTGTCCAGGGTATAAACCTTGTTGCCTACTACGAAGGCATATTTAGATCCTTTGCCGACGCAGGCGCGAGTACAGTCTGCTTTGCTGCCTTCCATCATGTGTTGAGCGCCGCACATAGCATCGCTCACTTCCCCGGTAAATGTATGAGTTTTGTCGGCGGCAAGTACCGATGAAAGATTCCATGCAATGCTTAAAACAATAGCGAGTGTGTAACTTGCACATTGTTGCCAACCTAATTTCATGAGCGCGTGTTCTCCGTGATCTGAATAGTTAATGATTCTGAATGTAATTGGAAAATTGTGAACTCGGTATCAGTTTAAACGAAGTTTAATGCTCATTAGCGTTTTCCTGCGGCTGCGTCAGCTGCTTTGATTTTTACTGCAATATCAATGAAAGCCAGGGCAGCGCGGCTGAGAGCTTTATCCTTGCGAAAGACTAAAGCTAAGTCCCGCCGGATTTGTGCATCAGAGAGTTGAATTGCGGCAAGAACATTCGCTCTCACATCTTCTATCACGTTAGAGCGCGCAATAAATCCAACGCCAACATCGGCCGCGACAAAACGTTTTAATAATTCGCTGGAGTCCAGCTCCATCGCATAGCGAGGTTTAAGCTTCCGTTCGTGAAATAGGTCATCCAGACCGTCGCGGGTGTGTCCGGCTTTGGGCATTACCAGCGGGAACTTCGCGATGTCCGTCAAAGTAGCTGATTTCAGCTTGGCTAATGGATGATGAGGAGGTGCGATACTGATCAACTCGTCGCGATGAATTGTCACAACGGTCAATCGAGTGTCTGTAACGGGAAGGGAAATGACGCCAAAATCTACAGAATTGTCGATAACGGACTCTAAAATCTTGGCGTAATCCGATCGTTTAATGTTGACGGCAACATCCGGATATTGCTTCTTGAACTCAGCAAATACCTCGGGAAGGATATGAAGACAGGTACCCTCATTGGCGCCTACAATAATTTCGCCGCGTGGTACTCGCTCCGTTTCAGCAATCGCCAACAGAACAGCCCTACGGGCATCCAGCGTTTCCTCGGCATATTTCTGGAATAGTTTGCCGGAAGCGGTGATTGAAACTTTCCCTCCAGAGCGATCCAACAACTTCGCCCCGATTTCTTCCTCTAATGAGCGAATCTGAGATGAAATCGCCGGCTGTGTGCGGAAACGCTTCTCCGCGGCACGGGAGAAGCTGGACAGCCGGGCAACTTCCAGGAAAGTTTCTAGTTGGTCATAGTCCATAGAGTGTTGGGGCGAGCGCTTACAGCAGAAAATCCTCAAGCATAGGAATAACAAGCGAATACAGAGACAATGCTAAGTGTTAACAGCCGCTTTTGCATTAAAAAAGAATAAACCGGCCTTATGGCCCCATAAAAACAATCAATGCCACAGCTAGAGCGGCTCCCATACACTTGTGAATCCGGCGAACAGCTATAGGAGAAATTGTAACAGCCACCCTATAGTTCCTTTCCGGAGTGAATGCCTAAAGGAGCCATTGTGTCCGATGCGAAGACGGTTCTCGAATTTGTGCAGAAGCACGAAGTCAAAATGCTTGACCTTCGTTTCACCGATTTGCCAGGACTACAACATCATATTTCCTACCCCATCGGGCAACTATCGGAGGAATCTTTCCAGGAAGGTTTTGGAATGGACGGATCTTCGATCCGTGGATGGTCCGCTATCCACGAAAGCGATATGCTGCTCATCCCCGATCCGAGCACTTATTTGCTCGATCCCTTCACTGAAGTGCCGACGCTCGTCATGTTGTGTGATGTAGTCGACCCAGTGACTAAGCAGCGATACGATCGGGATCCTCGTTACATCGCAAAGAAAGCCGAGCTTTATCTGGCCGCAACGACTTTGGCGGATACCGCGTACTTTGGTGCCGCTGCGGAGTTTTTCATTTTCGATAATGTGCGTTTCGATCAACGTGAACAACACGGCTTCTACTTTATCGATGCCGAAGAGGGCCGCTGGAATTCAGGCCGTATCGAAAATAACCTTGGTTATCGTCCACGTTTTAAGGAGGGTTACTTTCCCGTACCGCCTACCGATCATTATCAGGATTTACGCACTGAGATGGTGATGACTATGCAGGAATGCGGACTGCAAGTGGAGAGTCATCATCATGAAGTGGCCACTGGCGGCCAAACTGAAATCGACTTAAAGTACGATGCACTAGCGCGATCCGCGGATCACGTAATGCTCTTCAAATATATTGTCAGAAACGTAGCCAACCAGTATGGGAAGACTGTGACTTTCATGCCTAAACCTATTTTTAAGGACAATGGCAGCGGCATGCATACTCATCAATCGCTTTGGAAGGACGGCCAGCCTTTATTCGCAGGCGATGGCTATGCGGGGATTTCGCCAATGGCTCTCTGGTACATCGGCGGTTTAATCAAGCATGGCCCCGCGCTGGCCGCGATTATTGCTCCAACCACTAATTCTTATAAGCGTTTGATCCCCGGCCTCGATGCGCCCGTGAACTTGGCCTATTCACGCCGCAACCGTTCAGCTGCCTGCCGCATTCCCATGTACTCGGTATCTCCTAAGGCCAAAAGAGTAGAATTCCGGCCGCCTGACCCAAGCTGCAATCCCTATTTAGCATTTGCTGCCATGATGATGGCTGGACTCGACGGCATTCAAAACAAGATTGATCCAGGCCGGCCGATGGATAAAGACGTTCTTGACCTAACTCCAGACGAACTCGCCAAGGTTTCCTCCATGCCTGCCTCATTAGAAGATGCACTGGATGCATTGGAAAAAGATCATCTTTTCCTGCTTCAGGGAGACGTATTTACTGAAGAATTATTAAGTGCTTACGTCGGTTATAAACGCACCGAAGTAGATGCCATTCGGCTGCGACCCCACCCGTTTGAGTTCGCGCTGTACTACGACATTTAATGTCGACGAAATCTCGTCGAGTGATTTACTCGCGTGAATTCCCGTGAGGAGCATTTTCCGCGAGTGCTTCGTAATCTTGCGGTGTATCTACATTGAATGTGACAAAAGGGTCATCCACTGGGAAATATTGAATCTGTCCTTGATTCTTATGTTCAATGTCGCGGGCCGTTGCAGTTACGTCCGCCTTCAAAAATGCCGAAATCATTTCACGACCAATGAGAAAAGGGTGTCCGTGCTTCCCGTTGTATTCCGGTACCACTGCCCATTTTCCGTGTAAAGCGGCCTCTTCGAACGCAAGATGAAGCGCTCTCAAGGTGTTCACTCTGGGCGGTGGTCGATCTACCAATGTGACCATGGCTGCGTCACGGCCCTGATTAAGAACTTCCTGCAAACCGATTTGAAGAGAACTGAACTGCCCGAGTTCAGGATTGCGATTTTGCACTAGCGATGCCCCTGCTGCATACACAATCGGTTTCAAGTATTCTGCATTTTTTCCGCCGACCACAATTACCATGTCGTTAATAGCATTGAGCGTAGCAATAGTCGCAGATAAAAACGTTTGATTTGTCGCGATGCCAGCCTTACCCGGGGGCCAGGACAGAAGTGCTTTATCACTTCCCATGCGGGTGGATTCACCCGCTGCCAAAATCACTCCACAAAAGCTGGGAGCACGGCTCATAATTTGCCCGGCAACTCGCCATTCAGCAACTTGCCAAGACCCGATGCTGGGCAGCGTATTCCGACATAGAAGTGGCCGAAAAGAGCGTAGACGGCACTTACCTCGTCGAAGCGCATTTCATAGATCAATTTCTTGAAGATAATGGGATCTTCGGAAAATAAATCAACGCCCCATTCCCAGTCATCGAATCCGATCGAGCCGGTGATGATTTGCTTCACCTGCCCTGCGTAGCGGCGTCCCACCAGACCGTGTTCATTCATCTGGCGGGCGCGTTCTTCAATAGGCACGGTGTACCAGTTTTTTTCTTCTCCACGGCGGCGGTCCATAGGATAGAAGCAAGCGTACCGATGTTTCGGAATCTCTGGAAACAACCGTGGACGCATTGCCTCGCGCTGGCGTGCCAGAGTTTCCTCGATCGAGCGATTCCAATCTTCGGAATGAGTTGCAATACCGCGTTCCGCCAGTTCGGTGTAAATTTTAGTGGTGGACTCATACAGTCCAAGTTCAATGACTGATAGGTAAGAAGTCGTTGGTTCCAGATAGTCATTCAGCCGCAAACGGGCAAGTTGCAACTCGGCTTGATTTAATTCGTCAAACGACTGCCGGAAGTGGATGAACATCAAGTCGCCCTTGTGCCCAACCAAAGAAAACAGGGCGGATTGACCTGCCCCGTTTTGTTCCATGCGTCCGAGAATACCTGTGGCTTCGTGCACGATATCTGTTTTCTGGGTTGTACGAAGTGAACGCCATGTCTCCCAGCGAAAGCGCATCATCTGATGCAGTACGCTGTAGCCTTCCACGGTGAGCGGGACAGGCGGAATTTCTGTTGAAACCGAATGCTGCCGAACTGGATGAGTCATCGACATAGATTTGCTTTAGTTGATTATTGTACTCGGGATGAGAATGGGGAGAAAGCAGCATGCTCAACGAGAGTATTAAGATGCAGAGGAAACAAAATGCGCTTAATGAAGGATCTGCTCCTGCATCCATTTTGAACTGAATCACTGAAACACGACGAGGAGACAATTGGCTGATTACACCTCACCGCGGTAATCTATGACAGCGGCAAGTCTATGGTTAGTTTTCTTTCAATCATTGCAGTGGGGTTTTTTCTCGGAATGCGTCATGCCACCGACCCCGACCACGTCATCGCAGTCACAACCATCGTTGCTAATCAACGCAAGCTTTCGCGGGCGGCATTGATTGGGGTGTTCTGGGGTGTTGGACATACACTCACAATTTTTGTCGTCGGCGCTGGAATTATTCTTTTCAATCTTGTTATACCTGCAAGGATCGGCCTGAGCATGGAACTGTCCGTGGGAATGATGCTGATCATCCTCGGATTAATGAATATTGCTGGTTTTC
>DASRFC010000080.1:0-61333 GCA_035651835.1 Terriglobales bacterium | reverse complement strand
CCTCCCCTTTCAAGTGGCGCAGGGTGTTCTTGAGCTTCATAGACTGGATGAACAGGTCGTGCTCTGGGTACAGGCCGGGTGGCGTGATCGGCGACTTGAAGTAGAAGCTCAGCCATTCCTGAATGCCAAGTCCTTTGAGTTGTTCGCTGCGCTGGGCGAGATCCATAAACAGTACGAGATCAAGAACAATGGGGGCAGCCAGGATGGAATCGCGGCACAGGAAATCGACTTTGATCTGCATGGGATAACCCAGCCATCCGAAGATGTCGATATTGTCCCAACCCTCTTTGTTATCACCACGAGGCGGATAATAGTTAATGCGAACCTTATGGGTGAAATTGCCATACAGGTCGGGGTAAAGATCGGGCTGAAGAATGTGCTCCAGAACGGACAGTTTCGATTCTTCTTTCGTCTTGAAAGATCCTGGATCTTCCAACACTTCTCCGTCGCGATTGCCTAGAATGTTCGTGGAGAACCAGCCATTTAGCCCGAGCAACCGAGATTTAAATCCGGGAGCAAGGATGGTCTTCATCAATGTCTGTCCGGTTTTAAAATCCTTGCCGCAAATCGGGGCGTTATTCTCGCGCGACAACTCATGCATTACGGGAAGATCAACTGTGAGATTCGGGGCTCCGTTGGCGAAGGGCACGCCTTCTTTCAAAGACGCGTAAGCGTAAATCATTGAAGGAGCGATATTCGCGTCGTTCTTGGTCAGGGCTTTTTCAAATGCCTTAACGCTCTGGTGAGCTGCACTTGGCTCAATGTAGCTTTCGGTCGAGCCACACCACATGGTCACGAGCCGTGACGCGCGGGAGGTTTTTCTAAAATCCTGGATGTCGGCTCGCACCTGCTCGGCAAGATCCATCTTGTTCTTGCCTTTTTTAACGTTCGATCCATCGATCAGCTTGACATAGTTGTGATCGAAGACAGCTTTGCGCGGTTTGATTGAAGTCAGGAATGGCTTGATTTGCTTGAGCAAATCTTTTTCGAGCACGCCTGCTTTTGAAGCGGCGGTATACATGTCATCTTCGAAGATGTCCCAGCCGGTGAATACCAGGTCTTCGAGTCCGGCCAGCGGCACGAACTCTTTTATTTTCGGAGACCGGCCATCGGTGCGTTTACCGAGGCGAACCGTGCCCATTTGAGTGAGCGAACCGATAGGTTTGGCGATTCCCTTCCGCACCGCCTCGACGCCAGCAACAAATGTGGTCGCAACCGCACCCATGCCGGGGATCATGATGCCGAGCTTGCCCTTGGCGGGCTTTATTTGTGACTGATCTGATTTCACTTCTGCTTTCGCTTTCTTGTGCACCTTCGCCATTTTTGGCTTCGTCCTTATGAGAGCTCTTGTAGGTGTGAGCTGGAATGTAAGACAAACTAGTCATGGTCGCGCATTGTGCACAGATTTGCAACCAACCCGGGCCGAATGTGCAGGATAGAGTTTCAATGGCGAGTGTAGAGGTTAATTGGAACGAACCTACAATCCATCTCATAAATGCCGCGAGTCCCCGAAGCCGGCATCGATCCGTCGTTTGCCAGTGTAGAGAAGTGAAAACGCTGATTGTCCGCCATGATGTAAACCAATAGGCGTTTGGGATCGGGCATTTCTGAGTTCTATTAGGGAAGGGTCACCGTGGTCTGTGATGAAAGAACATTGCCGCTCCGCGCAAGATCCCTCGCTCTGCTGATGAGAACGCAGACCTTCGGTATGACAAGGCATTAAGGTTTAAACATTGTGCTTGGAGGAAAACTGGGGAGAAACTTAAACTGAGGCCCGATCTTGCCTCAGCAAGATCAACCAGAAACTATTCTGAGGAATTACTGCCTCGAAGTGGACGCGCCGGTTGCCAATTCTCTGACCACGCTCAAAAAGCTGGCGGCGGTTTGTTCGTCTGAGAACGAGTCGAGAGGGATGGTCGCGGTTAATTGTGGAGACTGAGGGCGAAAACGCACGGTGATCAGATTGTGTCCACGGGAGGTCATTAAGGTGTTGACGACAGGTGTAAGTTCCTGAGTCCATCCGGTACGGGTGGTGAGCACTACGGGACCGGGGCGAGAGATCTCCCAATTCTGCGCCGTTTCAAACATCCTGTTCTTTTTGTTGTTATGAGTAAGCCAACGGTGACGGAATATTTCCAGATGGAAGCTGGGGGAATCGTCCAAATCAGCTTCGAAAGTAACCGTCTCCTTCTGTTTACGCCACAAGGAAAGAAGCCATTGAACCGGAATGGGGCGGGGCAACAACCGCACGGTGACACGAGCATTGCCAAACCAATGCGCGGCAAAGCTCAAATTCACCTGGAGACGACAATTCCCCAACCATAAGGAATTTATGACTTGTCCTTTATCGAGGCAGGCGGTTTCCACGAGCTTCAGGGCAGCAGCACCTTTTTGGCGGTTATAGCGGGCGAACAGGAAAAACCATAGGCCAACGAGAGCAGCCGCGCCCAGCACGTCGGTGAGCAAGAGACGCACCACAATTCCTCAGATGCGAATGGTACGACTTGCGATACCACACCATCAACCCCTACGGCGATATTTTTAAGAAAATTTGTAAAAAACACCGGCGAAGCAGACGCGTAACCGCCGATTTACAATCGGACGGTGGAAATTGCTCTCCGGGAATGGCCAAAAGATGACTGGCGCAGCTACGAATTTGAGGCTCTCTGGAGGCTTGACCAGGAATGCTTCCCCTCTGGGGTGTCCTATACGAGAGCGGAGCTGGCCAGCTACATAGGAGCCGACAGATCGTTTACGTATGTAGCTGAAAAGCTATCCCGCGATAGCGTAAAAGACCTGCCTTCTAACTCATTGAGTAAAGGTCTGCAACCCACGTCATTGGAGAGCCGTATTTTAGGGTTCATCATTGCTGAAGCCAGCAGGCGAGGCA
Source organism: Terriglobales bacterium (assembly GCA_035651835.1). GTDB lineage: Bacteria > Acidobacteriota > Terriglobia > Terriglobales > Acidobacteriaceae > JAOAPG01. Next base: position 58,443 of record DASRFC010000080.1, on the reverse strand, counting down.
TCGGCCACATTATAACTATCGATGTTTCTCCGAAAGCCAGGCGGCTGGGCACGGGTTCGAAGTTGCTGACTTCGGCCGAGCAGCGACTCAGAACCGAAAAGTGCCATAATGTGCGATTAGAAACCGCGGTAGATAATCTCTCAGCGCTCACCTTCTACAAGCGGCACGGCTATCACGTGATGAAAACCGTCCCTCGCTATTATTCGAACGGAATTGACGCGCTCGTACTGGAAAAGAGTCTTGGGTGAATTGCGGCCAGGAATTTGCTTTCTTGAGATGGTCCAGCTAAGTTGCTGACATGAAAGTAGCGATTCAAGGTGAGCGTGGATCCTTCAGTCACGAAGCTGCCGAACAGATGGTCCCCGGATGCACGGTGGTTGCGTGTGCGCGCTCGGCGGAGGTCTTTGACCGGCTCGAGGCCAAATCGGTTGCAGTCGCGGTGATCCCTATCGAAAATTCGCTGGCGGGTTCCGTGGCTGAACATTTTGATTTGTTATTGGCTAGAAACACCTTTGTTCAAAAAGAATTCCAGCTGCGGATTGTTCACAATTTGATAGCGGCGCCGGGAGTGAAGGTTTCTCAGATAAGGCAGGCATATTCGCATCCCGTTGCTCTGGAACAGTGCCGTGATTTTTTTCAGCGCAATCCGCAAATTCAAGCGACACCGTTTTACGATACGGCGGGAAGTGTAAAACACGTTATTGGGAGCGGGCTGCGAGATGCCGCTGGCATTGCAGGGAGGAACGCGGCTACTGTTTATAGTGGACGAATCCTGGCAGCCGGAATCGAAGATAACAAAAAAAACTTCACTCGATTTTTCCTGATCCGCCGAACAAAACAAATTCTTCCTCAGGCTAATAAAACCTCCATTGCGTTCGGACTGAAGAATGTCTCGGGAGCTTTGCATAAAGCACTCACGGTTTTTGCCAAGCGTGACATAAGTCTCAGCAAAATAGAATCGCGCCCCATGCGGGGACGTCCATGGGAGTACGTGTTTTATGTGGATTGCCTGCGTGGAGACGATAAGCAGGCTCGTGGCGCGTTGAAGGATCTTACCCAGGTTGCCGATATGGTAAAGGTGCTGGGGATTTATCCGGCAGCATGACTGGGAGCGAATTTAAGAGTGCTTTTGCAATCTGGATTGCGATCAAAAGTTAATCGTTGGTAGGGCAATCTTTGGTTTGGTGCAAACATTTGCTGAAAGGTTTAGAATCCAGCCGTCTGCTACATTGCGTGAAACTCAATCAAGTTTAGAGGTCTGCATCTTTTCTATCATCGGCATCATCAAAACTTGAGCAGACTACACTCAAGGTGAATTTATGGCGCAGCAAGTGCAATCAGAGCACGAAGTTACACAGGTTAAAGATTTTGAGGATCGGGCACTTCCGATCCTTCCAGTGCGCGACACGGTGTTGTTCCCGCATGCAGTTTTACCTCTCACAGTAGGTCGGGAAAGCTCCGTCCAGTTGATCAACTCCCTGGGCGAAGACAAGACTATCGTGGTGGTAGCGCAGCGCGAAGCCCGCGTCGATGCACCTCAACCCACAGACCTTTACACAGTAGGAACCTTGGCCGTCGTACATAAAGTGGTCAAGATGCCCAACCAGAGCCTATTCGTTTTCGCGGAAGGCTTGGAGCGGGTAAGGCTGAAAGAATTCGTCCAGTTAGCTCCATTCATGTTGGGAAAGGTGGAACCGGTCCCGGAAGCGATTCCGCCCAAGAGCTCAGAAGTCGAAGCTTTACAGCGCAATGTTCTTACTTTGTTCCAACAAATAGTTGCAGGTTCACCGACATTGTCGGATGAGCTTTCGACGGTCGCAATGAATATTGAAGAGCCGGGGCGCCTGGTGGATTTCATCGCCTCTTCCCTGCCTTCGCTTTCGACCAGTGACAAGCAGGACACACTCGAGACCACCGATGTTCGGGTGCGACTGGAAAAAATCAATCAACATCTCGCGAAAGAACTGGAAGTCCAGCAATTAAGAAACAAAATCCAGTCTGAAGTTCAGGACCGGGTTCAGCAAACGCAACGGGAATATTATTTGCGTGAGCAGATGAAGGCCATCCAAAAAGAATTGGGTGAGCAGGACGAAGGCGCTCGCGACACCGAAGAGCTGCGACAAAAGATCGAATCGGCAGGTATGCCCGACGATGTAAAGAAAGAAGCGCTAAAAGAACTCGGCCGGCTGGCACGTATGTCGCCGATGGCCGCGGATTACTCTGTCACTCGAAACTACGTTGAATGGCTGGCGGCTTTGCCATGGACGAAAACCTCCGGCGGTGAAGTTGACATTATCAAAGCGAAAGAAATTCTGGATGAAGATCATTACGATTTGAAGAAAGTTAAAGATCGTATTCTGGATTACTTATCCGTCCGCCGCTTGAAACCGACGATGAAAGGGCCGATTCTTTGCTTTGTCGGACCTCCCGGCGTTGGCAAGACTTCGCTCGGTAAATCGATCGCCCGCTCATTGGGACGTAAATTCGTCCGCATATCGTTAGGCGGGGTACATGATGAAGCGGAGATTCGCGGTCATCGCCGTACTTACATTGGCGCATTACCCGGACAAATAATTCAGGGGATTCGCCGGGCAGAGACCAAAGATCCTATTTTCATGCTGGATGAAATTGACAAAGTGGGACGCGATTTTCGCGGCGATCCTTCGTCTGCTTTGCTTGAGGCGCTTGATCCTGAACAAAACTCGACGTTTCGCGATAACTATCTCGACGTTCCATTCGACTTGTCGAAGGTGCTCTTCATTACGACGGCTAACATGCTCGATCCAATCGCCGAGCCGTTGCGTGATCGCATGGAGATCATCGAACTCCAAGGTTATACCGAAGAAGAAAAAGTCCATATCGCGTTTCAATACCTGGTACCAAGGCAGATTGAAGAAAATGGCATAACCACTGAACAGATTGAGTTTCCTCCAGACGCCATGAGTTATTTGATCCGCCACTACACTCGCGAAGCTGGCGTGCGAAATCTGGAGCGGAATATTGGCACTATTTGCCGGAAGCAAGCTCGCAGGATGGCCGAGGGCAAAAAAGATAAGCTGGTTGTTACGGAAGCAGTCATCCACGAATTTCTGGGCGGAATTAAGGTCCGCAGCGAAGGTGAAATCGCCGAACGCACAAAGCGCGCCGGTGTGGTAGTTGGCCTGGCGTGGACGCCCGCTGGCGGCGACATTCTGTTCATCGAAGCCAATACGATGAAGGGCAAAGGCGGGTTCACGATGACAGGCCAGATTGGCCAAGTCATGCAGGAATCCATGCAAGCCGCTTTGACCTGGGTGCGATCGAATGCTGAACGGCTCGGCCTTAAAGAAAACTTCTTTGCTGAGCATGACATTCACATTCACGTGCCAGCGGGTGCGATTCCGAAAGATGGACCTTCCGCAGGTGTAACCATGGCAACTGCGCTGGTATCGCTTTTGAGTGATCGGCCAGTGCGTCCATTAACGGCCATGACCGGTGAAATCACGCTGAGCGGGAACGTGCTTCCGATTGGCGGAGTTAAAGAGAAGGTCTTGGCCGCAAAGCGAGCGGGCGTGCATGACGTGATCTTGCCGGCGGAAAATAAGACCAACGTAGATGAAGACCTGACGCCGGAACAACTTGAGAACGTTAACATTCATTACGTGAAGACGATTGATGAGGTGCTCGAACTCGCGCTGCCTCACAACCTGCGCGAAGAGAAGCAGGACGAAGAAGAGCGGGAGAAAGTTCTAGCCGAGCAGCCTGTCGCCTGAAAAGTTTATAACTACTACCAAATGCCAGTTTCCCACAGGGGGAGCTGGCTTTTTTTTGCTTTCGGCACGTAAGTACCTGAAGTTCGACAGGCAAGTACATTATTGACCTGATGGGAGTTATGACATGCCGAGTATTAAGTTGCAGTCCTGTGTTTATAAGATTGGGACCAGATGCTGTTAGCATTCACACGAGGAAAGCAGACTTATGAAACAACGTAAGAATTGGATGTTTGGGGTAGTGTTAGGAACAGTCTTTTTAATCTTGCAAATGCCATTCATGGCGCTGGCGCAGGATCAAGATCAGGATCAAGGGACGGCTCAGGGCGACCCTCCGGGGCGCGTGGCACGGCTCGATTTTTCCAGCGGATCCGTTTCCTTTCAGCCCGGCGGAGAAGGCGACTGGGTTCAAGCAGTCAACAATCGTCCACTTACGACTGGCGACAACCTCTGGGCCGACCAGAATTCACGGGCCGAATTGGAACTTGGCTCAACATCGATCCGGATGAATTCTGAAACCAGCGTTACTTTCCTGGATCTTGATGACCATACGGCACAGATTAAGCTTTCGCAGGGCACGCTCGAATTTCGCGTGCGGCATCTGGATGATGGAGACACATTCGAGATCGATACTCCGAACCTGGCATTCGATGTCCAGCGCACCGGCGAGTACCGCATTGATGTCAATGCCAATGGCGATCAGACAATCGCTACAGTTTGGAGCGGAAGGGGCGAAGTGACTGGTGGGGGATCTTCGTACATCGTAATCGCTGGCCAACAAGCAACTTTCAACGGCACCGACCAACTGGATCATGAAATCGCTCAGCTACCGGGACGTGATGATTTCGATAATTGGGTACTTAGCCGTGATCAGCGCGAAGACCGCGCAGAGTCGGCGAATTATATTTCCACTGAAATGACAGGCTATGAAGACCTCGACGACAACGGTCACTGGCACTACGTAGCAGATTACGGTCCAGTATGGACCCCGGCAGGAGTCGCGGGCGACTGGGCTCCCTACCGCTATGGACATTGGGTTTCGATCGAGCCATGGGGATGGACTTGGGTGGGAGATGAGCCGTGGGGATTCGCTCCCTATCATTACGGACGTTGGGCTTTTGTAGAGAGTTCATGGTGCTGGGTTCCCGGACCAGTGGTTGTGCGTCCTTACTATGCTCCGGCTTTAGTCGCGTTTATTGGCGGCGGCGGTTTCAACTTGTCTGTAAGTGTTGGCGGAGCTGGCGTGGGATGGTTCCCGCTAGGACCGCGTGAAGTTTATGTTCCGTGGTATCGAACCAGCCGCGAGTACGTAAATACGGTGAATATCACGAATACGCGCGTGAACGTGACTCAGGTCACAAATGTTTACAACGTATATAACTCGCGTAACACAAACGTCACACGAATTACTTACGTCAATCAGCACGTTAATAACGGAGTGACTGTAGTTCCGCGAGATGCATTCGTGAATGCTCGTCCAGTAGCCCGGAATATCGCCCACGTGGATGAGAGACAGATCGCATCAGCTCCGGTGACGCATGAAGTGGGCATACAGCCAGTGCGTGCGAGTGTGATGGGTGCGGGACGTCCCGCTTCCGTGCGACCTCCCGCAGCAGTGGAGAATCGGCGCGTAGTGGCGACTCGTAATCCAACTCCTCCACGCGGGTCATTCGAACAAAGGCAGGCTGCAAATGTCAGAACTGTTACTCCAGGACAAGCTCAGCCTGTAGCACACGGAGCAGAGACCGCGCGTCCGGGAGAACCTGCCAACCGCAATGAGCCGGCGCGACCGCAGGAACCCGCTGCGAACAATCGTCCTGAGGCGGCACAATCCAATGCGCGTCCGGAAGAGCCAGCTCGTCCTCAACAGCAACCAGCGCCTTCGGCCAACAGAAACGTTCCACGTCCACCGACTGGAAACGTGAACCAGCCGAATGGAAATAGAGGGAATGAAGACTATCGGCAGCCGAGCGAGAATGCGCGTGCATCGCAACCTACTCATCCGCTGGTGAGAACTGCGCCGCCCGTGCAGGAGCGTCCCGAACAACAAAGAAACGAACAGCAGAAGTTCAATAACTGGCAGCAACAACGGCAAGCTTCCGCGCCGCGGCCCGAATCACGTCCTCAACCCCAGCATGAGGAACGGGCTCCGCAATCGCATGGAGGCGAAAAACCGAAGCACTAACACTTGACATATCTAAAATGTGTCGGAATGCCGGAGATTTCTCTCCGGCATTTTTTGTTAGTTTTTATCTACGAAAGTTACGGGCTTTGCAACCTTCGCGCAGGATGAAATTCCGTAGTGTGAAATTTGTAAAGTTATTTAGCCTATTCTGATTCCCCATGTTTTACAGGCTTCCTCCAATTAGCGGAAAGCAACATTTTCGCTGGTAAAGGGTTTCAATCTGTAGAGCAGGGAGGATGCAGAAATGAAACGAACAATATTTGCCACATTAGGTCTTGCCATCGCACTCAGCTTCGCCAGCGTATCTCAGGCACATGCCGGAGTTGTTGTTGGAGTAGGCATTGGGCCAGTTTACGCGGGTCCAGCTTATGGATACGTGGTGCATCCGCGTCCTTACGCTTACTACGCACCTTATGCTTATGCACCCGGTTACGTTTATCCATCCTATGGCTATGGCCGGTTCGATAGAGACCGCCGCTGGGATCATCGAGATTGGGATCGCAGGAACTGGGATCGTAGGGATCGAGACTATGGCTATCGCGCATACGAGTCTCATCGCGATTACCGGCGCTGAGTAAATTCACGATTAGTAAAAGTAGTTTTAAAGCCCCTCATCGCAAGATTGAGGGGCTTTTTGTAGCATGTGAGACTTTACATATCACAATTCCAGCTATTGATAGACAAGGTGACTCCCTCTCAGACAATCTGGGTGTAAACACATTTTATTGTTAGACTTGAAGAGACTTTGGGTGAATCGTGTACGCATCGCATCTACAAAACATTCTAGTTTGGTTCACGATTTTTTCTCTACCCGGCCAATTGCTGGCACAAGATGCTGGGGTCGCGATGCTTTACGGTGACGACGTTTCGGTAAATAACAATGTCATTCCTAAATCGGTTGTAATCTTTCCTGGAGACGTTCTCTTAACGAAGAACGGTATAGCAAGTTTGGTGGATACTGGGTCGAGCGCCACAGTAGATATCAATTCACTAATCGACTACCAAAAAAACAGCTTAAAACTAGAACATGGACAGCTACAGGTAGCTACTTCCGTTGGCATGGCTGTCAGGGTTGGATGTGTAGTTGTTACTCCCGCCGAAGAAGTGATGACGAAATTTGAAGTTCGCGATCTCGACGGAAAAATTCTGATTGATGCCCAAAAAGGCGATCTGATTATCAGCGAAGATAAACGTCACGAAAGATTGCCCGAAGGACAAGAAGGCACACGTCACGACGAGAAATGCAGAGCGGGCGCCGGGGCCATGTCGGCTGTGAATCAGGGTATTCTTGATTCAACAACGGCCAAGATATTAGGAAGCGGTGTGGTGGGAGGAATATTGATCTGGCTGCTTACTGACGAAAGCGGTACGCCTCTGAGTGGATGGCAACCATAGTTTCCGCAAGCTTCTTACTTCAAATCAAGAATGGACTAATGCTACGTGACCGCAACTCTCTCGTCTAAAGCCGTCGAATTCATCAATTCTGTTTTAGATCTCGAACCTAAAGTTTCGTTTTTCGATTGCGACGGCACCCTATGGTCGGGCGATGCAGGAGAGAGTTTTTTTTCCTGGGAGCTGGAGCGCGGTGTCGTTTCACCCGCAGTCGCCTCCACGATGCTGGCCCGTCAGGCAGACTATAAAGCCGGACACGTTAGCGAAGACGATATGTGCGGGGAGATGGTCACCATGCACGCGGGGATTCAGGAATCTGATATGGCCGGCTTTGCGAATGAGTTCTTTACCGAAAAATTCGTGCAAAATATTTTCCCCGAAATGCGCGAGCTAGTAAGCCGATTGCAGAATGCGGGATGTGACGTTTGGGCGGTTTCGTCCACCAACAGCTGGGTTATAGAGGCTGGGATGAAGCACTTTAACATTCCAGCAAATCGCATTCTGGCGGCTTCTGTGCTTGCTGAAAACGGAGTAATTACTGACCACTTGGTTCGAGTTCCATCTGGCGATGGGAAGCCGAAAGCAATTCGGGAGGTTGCCAAGGTTGATCCCGACGCCGCATTTGGAAATTCTCGCTGGGATGCGGCGATGCTCAGAATTGCGCGTCATGCTTTCGCGGTAAATCCAAATCCGGATCTTCAGAAGATGGCAGAGGAATATGGATGGACCGTGTACTGGCCGAATGGCACGGCGCCCGAACTTACCAGGAATACGACCCTTTAATTCCAGCTAATGCGGACGCGATTGCATCCATTGCCAAATGGCTCGCGTGAATAGAAGTTTCGGGTAATCCGCCTACAGATTGAATCACCGCTTCTCTTTTCAGCGTGCGCGCTTCTGCGATGGTATTGCCTTTGATGAGTTCGGTCAGAGCCGAACCGCAGGCAATGGCTGCAACGCACCCTTTAGCGAGAAAACGCACATCAACGATGCGGCCGTTCTCAATTTTCATCGTGAGCTTCAGAATGTCTCCACAAGCGGGATTTTCGATCTGAACCAATGAATCCGGATTAGGAACTTCGCCGACATTGCGCGGATTCTGAAAGTGGTCGAGCAGTTGAGAGGAGTACATCAGTAAATATTCTAACCTTAATGATAGTTTGATCGAATTAAGGGATTGTCATTCCGAAGCACCGTTTTTGCGGCCGAGCAATCTGACTCCCGGCTAGAAGCAGATTCCTCGCCGAGAAGTCCGGCTTCAGAATGACAAGGTATGTTATGCAAACTGCACCACTACCGAGCTAACGCGACAAACGGCATGTTTATGCAACTGCACCACTCTGAACTTACGCGATAAGATGAAGCACATGCCATCCGACTACACACCGCAGCGAGTAGTCTCGCTTCAGCCAAGCGCAACCCTGATCCTGCAAGCAATCGGAAAATTAGACCGCCTAGCCGCTTGCACAAAGTATTGCGCCGACGTCTGTCCCGAGGTCGCCCAAATTAGCCGGATAATAGTTGCGGACTCTTGGACGGCGCAAAGCGAACAGATATTAAGTGCGCGGCCAGATCTGGTTATTGCGTCCGTTCCATATCAAGAAAAAGCTGTAACGGAGATATTGAAGTCGGGCGCACGGTTCTTAGGATTCGCGCCTAAGACGCTAGCGGATATATACCGTGACATCGCATGTATTGCGGGGATCATGGGTGCTTCGATCGAGGGTTCAAAAATCATTGCTCTCATGCAACAACAAATCGAGGAGACGCGAGTACAGGCGGCCGCGGCTCGAGGTAGTCGGCAACGTCCCAGAGTTTATTGCGAAGAATGGGGTAAACCGCTGATTGCCTCGCAGCGATGGGTCGCGGAGCTGGTAGACGCCGCGGGAGGTAAGTTCGTCGGAACTCCCGGTGCAATTATTTCCGCCGAAGCCGTGTTGGCCGAAGATCCAGATGTAATGATCGCAGCCTGGTGCGGCGCGAGGGACCGCGTACCTCTTGAGAAAGTTATGGGAAAAAGAGGATGGCACGAGACGAAACTGGCGAGAGAAGGCCGCGTCTACTGTATTAACGATGAGTTATTAAATACTCCCGCACCCAGTCTGGTTCATGGTCTCCGGGCATTGGCGGCGGCTTTGTGGCCGGAGTCCTTCCCATTACCGCAAGGTCTGCGGCAGATTACCAATGTACGCGATGCATGAGTCGCGAGCTTCGATCCGTGGGTTAAGATGCTTGTGGCAATCTCACCAAAGAAAGACGAGGGATCAGTACTGCTTTCCGAGAACATAATGAGCGATGACTGCAGGTTATCTCCCGCAATGCCGGTGGTACGGGTATGAAACGCGTAGTCGCTGCCCTAATCGTTAAAGGCGGAAAGATTTTGGTATGTCAGCGCACCCGTCATCAGGTCATGCCACTGAAGTGGGAGTTTCCCGGCGGCAAGATTGAGGAAGGGGAACAACCACGTGATGCATTGCACCGTGAACTGGACGAGGAGCTTGGGATCGACGCCATAATTGGAGATGAGGTTTCGCGTATCGTACACACATATCCAAATGGCGGATCGGTTGAATTGCGCTTTTTTCCGGTGCACGAATACTCCGGCGAAATTGAAAATAAGATCTTCAAAGATGTGCAATGGACGGAACGCAAAGATCTTCCCTCTTACGATTTCCTGGAAGCGGACTTAGGATTGGTTAAAGAGTTAACGGAAGGAAAGATTTTGTAATCAGGCGCGATGCGGTACCATCTGGATTCTACTGCTGAGTATCGTTACGCCGCTTGAGCGTAGGAGGAGCATCTCCTTCAGTATCGCCCGTTCCAGTGTCGGCGGTGGAGTGCGCGGTCCGGCGCAATGTAGGCTTTCCATCTTCGTGATTACTGTCAATTTTATGGCGATTCTCAATTGTAGTAAGCCTCGCCTTTACATCCTGAAACTCCGATGTGTCTACCTTGTACTGAGCTTCCGCGGGAAGTAGCGTATTAATTTCTTGCTGTGTCTTTTCGATGCGGTCAGGAGTCTGCGGGTGCGAATCGAACGCTTTCGATATAGTTCCAGGTTTGTGCTTCTCGAGATTTTTTACCTTTTCAAAAAATGCGGTGAATGATTGCGGATCATATCCCGCTTTGTACATGTATTCGACGCCAAGGTAGTCTGCCTCCGACTCAAAGCCGCGTGAGAATTTTAGGAAGCCGAGCGGAACGAGCAACCCGGCCGCCTGATAACCAGCATAGCCGATTGGACCACCGATCATAATCAATGGAATGGATGCCAGGTTCATGAGCTGCCCGCGAGTATTTTCACGAGCTGCATGGCAAGCTGCAACGTGGGCGATCTCGTGGGACATGACTCCGGCCAGTTCCGCTTCGTTATCGGCTGCCAGGATTAGTCCTGAATCCACGTAGAAGAAGCCGCCGGGAAGCGCGAAAGCGTTGATTTCGTCTGAGTCGACTACTTTGATCGTGAACGGCACCAGCGCATCGGAATTACGCACCAGATTCTGACCCACTCGGTTTACATATTCGGTAACCACTGGATCGGTCACGAGCTTAGAAGTGGTTTCAACCTGGTGGGAATACTCACTGCCCATTGCGATTTGTTTTTCGATACTGTACCAGTTGCCCATGCTGCGCTGGCATCCGATGTTTCTGTTTCCAATCGCATCGATGTCGCGAACGCTGCCATCGTGATAGCTCTTAACCGGCTTTTGGGTTATAGAAGCCGGCGCCACTGAGGATGAATCGCTGGCAGGAAGGGACGATGTGGAAGCATCGGTTTGAGCTAACGCAAGAAGATGGAGAACTCCAAAGATCACCAGACAGACGGGAATTCTGAGATGACGCAGCATAAAACACCCGGAAGGCACTTACTAGCTTAGAAGTCGAAGCTACAAGAAAAGTTTCCCAGATAGCGGACAGAGATGCAAGAAGTTAGTGCATGAGCTGGTTTTCAGAATACGTTTTTCAGAATACCTCTGTCAGAACATCCTAGCCGTGTCCCGATCTGAGAGTCCAAAAATAAGCGAGACTAAGGACTGTCATAATTACGGTAGTAGTCCAGGCAATCGCGTTATACAGGCGGGAGTTTACGTAATTCCCCATCAGGTCTTTCTTATTAACCAGCAACAACATGAAGATCAAAACGGGAGGCACAGCAATCCCGTTCACGACTTGGGAAAGGATCGATATCTTCACTAGCGGGAGATTGGGGAAGAGGATTACTCCAGCCCCAGCCGCGATCAAAATTGTATAGAGCCAGTAAAAGACTGGGGCTTCGCTGAATTTCTTTCCCACTCCAGATTCAAAACCCAATCCCTCGCACACTGTATACGCAGTCGAAAGGGGTAGGATCGATGCCGCAAAAAGCGAGGCATTGAACAGACCCATCGCAAACAAAATGTATGCGTAATCTCCTGCCAGAGGGTGCAGGGCTTCGGCGGCGTCTTTGGCGTCCGAGATATTGTGGTAACCATGAGCGTAAAGCGTAGCTGCGCAGGCCACAATGATGAACCATGCGACGACATCGGTGAAAATACAGCCTGCAATCACGTCTAACCGCGAGGCCTTGTACTGACGTTTCGTAACTCCCTTTTCCACAATGGAAGACTGCAAATAGAACTGCATCCAAGGAGCGATCGTAGTTCCAATGACACCGATCGCCATATATAAGTAGCCTTCCTGCATGAAAGCAGCTCTAGGTGGCGGCTTAACCGTAGCAATCAAAGCGTCCATCCAGGCTGGCTTGGCGAAGACCCCGGCGAATATGTAAGTTACGTAAAAAAAGGATGCAACCAGAAATACTTTTTCGACGCTTTTATATTGTCCTTTAACTACCATCAGCCAGATAATTACTGCACACACGGGTACGGTGATGTACCTGGATAGCCCGAAAAGTTCGAGGCTGCCAGCTATACCGGCAAACTCTCCCACGACGTTGCCGAAGTTGATGATCAGAATGCCGATCATCATGAAAAAGGTGATGCGAAATCCGAACTCCTCACGGATGAGATCGCTGAGACCCTTCCCGGTGACTGCGCCCATGCGAGCGCAAATTTCTTGTACTACGATCAGGGCAATCGTGACGGGAATCAGCGTCCAGAGGAGAGTGTGCCCAAACTGCGCACCAGCGGCCGAATAGGTGTAGATACCGTTGGCGTCATTATCGACGTTGGCGGTAATAAAACCGGGACCTATGACGGCGAAGAGCAGTAATATCCGGGCTTTCCAACTCCTGAAAAATTTCATGGTCGTGACTCGCCGGCATTGGACGAACGAACAGCATAAATGCAGTTAGCAGTTCTGGATAGGTGGAATGCGGAAAGAAAATATTTTTATTGGGGCCGATATGCTTTCGGAGGGCAAAGTAACGGTATAACGTCACGTTCATTTCTTCGATAACCGCGAAAGTCTGCTTCGTCAATTGTAACTACAACATGATGAGGGTTCAGTTCACTCATCCGCACTATACAAAGATCAGCTAAATCGGGCTTGCGATCTTGCTTTGACTGACCGGAACACCTATCCGTCTGGCAACGTTGGCCAACCATTCAGCCAAATCCTCCGGTGCGCGGAATGTTAATGTACTCATTTGACAGAACTGTATTACACAATTTTCCCTCGTCAATACCAGGGTTTTATAGCTTCGCCCGAAGCAGGCTGATCACATCGTCCGATGTGATAACGCCTGTCAATGTTTGATTGTCGTCCACGACGGGGAGCGTTAGCAGATTATATTTATCGAATAACTCTGCGAATTCCAGTTCTTTCGAGTTGGCATGGGTAAAGATCAGAGGCTCCTGGGTGAGAGAAAGCATCGGCGTATCTGGTTTGGCGAGCACGAGCTTAGCTAGTGGAACTGCGCCAGCTAACGTACCGTGGGAATCGATTAAATACATCGTGCTGACGGTCTCTATGCCGCCTTCGAAATTGCGCAAGGCTTCGACCGCATCTCGTGCAGTAGATTCCAGTCTGAGTGCCAGATAATCGGTGTTCATCCTACCCGCAGCGGTTCTCTCCCCGAATTCGAGGAGCTCTTCCATCTCCTGACGGCCCTCTGGTTCCATCTCTTGCAGGATCTGCTCGGTACGTTCTTCAGGCAGATCCGCCAGAAGGTCGGCGGCGGCATCAGGATCCATTTCTTCTACGATTTCGGCAGCACGTTCGGAATCGAGTGATTCCACAATCGATTTCTGTACTCTCGGATTTACTTCTTCCAGAGCTTCAGCCGCAACCCCTTCGTCCAGCGATTCAAAAACGGCTTCGCGCTCACTGGGAGCGAGTTCTTCGATGATGTCCGCCAAATCGGCGGGATGCATGTTGGCCAGGCGATCGTGTGAAATCTTCAATTTCACGCGGCGGGCTGGATCAGTTTCAATAAGATCGACAAATTCCCACGGGATAGGGCGTTCTGGAATCTGATTCAACAGAACCCGAAGAGCTGTAAAGGGAACGACCCCTTTCAGCAGGCGACGAACCGCTCCACGCGGACCAACGTCTACGGAACCGACTTTAAGCGATGGATGGCTATTTCCGGTTTCCTGGTGCAGATCTACATCGTTTACACGCACGACTTTTCGACCATGAACATCGATAATTTGCTGGTCGAGCAGATCACGTCCCAGCAAAAATAAGCCTTCCGAACCATCGAGGATCGCCCAATCGGCGACCGCAGTCGTGGCGCGAATGCCTCCATTCATAGACGCGACTGAAGAAAACGGGACAGTCCGATCCCCCGACTTTGTGCGTACAATGAGAGTGCAGATGTGGGCCCGGTCTTCTTGCGGGGCCAAAGCGAGTTCACGCACTCGTCCGGACTGGCTTCCCGAGCTGTCAAATACTGGCAAGCCGAGCAGTTCCGTAAGTGCGAGCATGGTCATTAAATTGAGAATGTCCTCAGATTGCCGAAGTGTCAACAGAGAAGCGTTCGAGCATTCATTTTTTTGAGTTGAACACGATTAATTGCGTCCGCACGACCGCCGTCGTTGACATTTCCACAGCGGCAGGGCAAACTACCGAATTCCCGTCTTCGGTGGATTTTGCTTTGCAAATCGGCAAATCGCGAGGGCGAGAGGTTAATTGGCAGAAGATTGGGAGCCAGTGTTGCGCCACACAAACTTGCCATGACCGAACAACGGGTCTCTTACACGCTGGATTCGACGCTGGAGACCGTCGATAACGCCGAGCAGGCAGCCACCCGGATCGCGGCCGAAAATGGCTTTGATGAGGATGCGATTATGCAGATATCCATGGCTGTGCGCGAAGCTGCCGTGAACGCCGTTCTGCATGGCAACGCTTACGATCCCGATAAGAAGGTGAAGCTCGATTTTGAGCGCACCAGCGGCGACTTGGTCATTACTATTCGTGACCAGGGAGCGGGACTCGATCCCGCAAAAATTCCTGACCCCCTGGCTCCAGAGAATCTGCTGAAAACCTCGGGACGGGGCATTTTTTTGATTCGCTCGTTTATGGATGAGGTGCAAATTCACCCGTCCACTTCGGGCACCGAGATTAAACTAGTAAAACATGTCCACGGCTCAACCGCGGGCGCCAAGGAGGCTTCTCAGTGAGCATGAAGACCAGTACTCGTCAGGTCGATGGGGTGACCATCGTCGATTGCAGCGGCCGTATTACACTCGGAGAGGGCAGCGTAACTCTTCGTGATTCGGTTCGCGACCTCCTTTCCAAGGGGCAAAAGAAAATTCTCTTAAACCTGGGAGATGTAAGCTATATCGACAGCTCCGGGATCGGTGAGTTGGTCAGCGCCTTCACAACTGTGCGCAACCAGGGTGGCGATCTCAAGTTACTGAACCTCACCAAGAAGGTTCATGATCTGTTGCAAATCACCAAGCTTTACACCGTATTCGACGTGAAGGATGACGAAGCAGCGGCAGTAAAGTCTTTCAAGTAGTTCTCTTAGTTTTCTCGTAGAAGGCCGACTTCCAAGTCGGCCTGGTTGTCTCGTTTTTTTCCGTTCCGGGAAGATTCCCTGAATTATCTCCCGTGACTGCGCTCAATCACCAAAGCCCCACCATACAATCATTTTGTGCTTCGAAGCCGGGTCCAATATTTCTTGCTGGCATTGTTGTCTTCTGCGTTTTGTGGTGCGGAATGCATTCCTGTCACTGACGCCACTAACCATATCGGAGAAGTACATTGCGTTACTGGCAAAGTTGTTCGAGTGGGCCGTGGCAATGGCGGCATCACTTATTTTGACTTCTGCGAAAATCATCTGGCTTGCCCTTTCTCAGCAGTTATTTTTTCGCACGATCTAAAAAGTATCGGGGATGTGCGGCAACTCGCCGGCCGCGTGATTGAGATCCATGGCCCCGTCAAAGGATATGACGGACACGCAGAGATTATCGTGCAAGAGTCGCGTCAGCTTGGAGGCGATGGAGCACGCATTCCGCCCCTGCCCAAAAGCTACGATGTCGAACAGAGAGGACATTACAGCGCGGGAAATATTCGTCGTCCAAAGCGGGCGTACACCGTCTATCCGAAAAAGCACCCAGCTAAAACACCCATTGATGTTCCGATTGATGAAGGCGACACAGAAGAGAATGAAGGTGTGCACTAGCAATAACAAAGGGGAATTGTTCACAAGTCGCTGATTAATACATTCCGTGTAGACAAGCACAAATGCTACCGATTATTTCCGACTGATTATCAAGGAGTTCTCTCAGCCACCGCTAACGGCGGGGACGATTGAGATTTCAGATCTGGCAGAGACGGGGCTCGCAAGCCCCCCTGTATATCGAATATTTTCGTCGCCGATAAAGATATTGATGTGTTCCCGTACTTGTCCCTGCTCCGTGACAATACGATCACGAACGCCCGGATAGAGTGCCCATAGAAGCGTCAACGCGTCGGCCAAAGTTGTGGGCGAGTGATCAATTTTGACTCTGCTTTGTCCGGCGGTGAATTCACGCAAAGCACCCGGAATGTGAAAAGTGATCGGCATTTTAAATCATCTCTTCGATCGACGCGTCTTGCTTTTCGACTTAAATTTAGTTTGGCGTGACGGAGGGGGTGCAGTTTTAGACGAGGTTGGCACAATACTGGCAGAGGCGTCCTCGACAACCACACTTCGCACGCAAACCACGGACGGCAACCCTTCGATTATCTTTTGCCATGTCCTGCCTTCATCACGTGAGCCAAATACTTGCCCACTCCGTGTACCGAAGTAAATCCCGATTGGATCGCATGAATCCGCCGTCATCGCATCACGCAGGACAGTTTCGTAAGCACGCTTTTGGGGCAGGCCGCGCATCAGGGGCTCCCATGAGGCGCCAGCGTTGCGGGTTCGATAAACTCGAAGCCGACCATCGCATGCACAGCGAAACTCATCGGACTCAACTGGAACGATATATACGCAGTCCGGATTTCTGGGGTGCATGATCACGGCAAAACCAAAATCCGAGGGCACTCCATTGGCAATGTCAGTCCAGTTTTCGCCGCGATTGTCGGACCGATACAATCCCCAATGATTTTGGAGAAAGAGGCGTTCGGGACGATCAGGATGCATGGCGATTTTGTGTACGCATTGCCCGAACTCAGGATATTTGTCGGGCATGAACATCGCGCGAATGCCCCGGTTTTGCGCACTCCAGGTAAGGCCGCCATCTTCGGTCCGGTAAACTCCGCCGGATGAAATTGCTACATATATGCGCTGATTGTCCGTCGGATCGAGCACAATGGTGTGCAAAGCCAACCCTCCATTGCCTGGCATCCAGCGGGGACGATGCGGATGATCGAATAAACCACGCACTAACGACCATGTTTCACCTGCGTCGCGAGTTTCAAAAAGCGCGGCGGGTTCTACGCCACAATAGAGGACGTTGGGCTCCTCGGATCTGCCCAGCGTTATCTGCCAAATGTTCTTCAAAGAAATGCCCGTATCGACGGGAAAGCGGATAGGAGCCTGCTGCGGATTGGTCCAGCTCTTCCCGAAATCGTCGCTGGATCGCAGGAGAGTGCCCCAATAATTTTGCGTCGAAGCCCATATGCGATGCTGGCCTGCGCGATCGTCATAGGCCATCGCATAAACATTGTGTCCGTGGAAATAGGGGCCACCTACTTCCCAACGGCTGCGTTGGGCATTTGAGCGTAAGATGAATGCCCCTTTCGTTGTTCCCACCAATAAAAGAAAATCTCCCTTTCTGACGTGCGCGTGTTGCACGCTGTGCAGGATCGTAGTCTTGGGCGGGCTGACGTAATCGCCCGGATCTGCGGATACAATTGCACCGGACTGTACGGCTTCCAGTGCGGCTTGCACTTCACTCGCTCGTTGATAACGCTGCGCCGGCTCTTTAGCCAGGCAGCGTTGGATAATTGCCCACAAACCAGGAGGGACTGGGGGGCCGAGCGGGTTAGGAATTTCGCGCAGGATAGCCGAGCTGATCTCAAAGCCAGTGCGCCCTTCGAAGGGGAGCCGTCCGGATAACGACTCATAGAGCACGACTCCAAGTGCCCATAGATCGCCGCGATAATCGGCTGCTTCGCCACGCAGGATTTCTGGCGCCATATATGGCAAGGTGCCGCTTACGCTCGATGCGTCCTGTATGGTTGCAAAAGAGCGGGTAGGTCCCTCTAATATGCCGCTTCCCAATTTCTTGGCTAAACCGAAATCGAGGACTTTGACCAGGCCTTCGGAAGTGATGACAATGTTGGCTGTCTTCAAGTCTCGATGGATAATGCCCCTGTCATGAGCGCGGGCGAGCGCGCTGGCAATCTGCGCGCCATACCGCATGACGGACTCTGGCGGCAGTCCAGCATCTGCACTCAGAGCGCGCAGAGACTTGCCCTCGACCAATTCCATCACGATGTACAGCTCACCCTCAGTCTCGCCGACTTCGTGGATGGTGCAGATGTTGGGGTGAGCGAGAGAAGAAGAAGCACGCGCTTCGTGAAGCAGATTTTGGCTTGCCGATGAATCCAGACGAGCGCTTTTGTTAACGACCTTTACGGCCACATCACGATGCAAGACTTCGTCATAAGCCTGATAGACAACCCCCATTCCTCCTTCCCCGATCTTTGCCGTGACACGGCAATGACCGAGCATCTGACCGATCACAGGGCGCTCCTTTCCCGCCCTATGCTAGGCTGCGGCTTAGACTTCCGTCAACGAAGCTAAGCAAGGGGTTCTTCGACTTGACTAGTGTTCGCAAACAAAACTCTAGTCCGCGCTCAGAATGACGGTGGCATTCAAGGCAGGTTGGTGTTCCCTGCCCAGCCAAATCACTCATGAGTTTCGTCGAAAAATCCTCCGGAGCGCAGCCTCCCCCGAGATCACGCTCCGGAGTTTATAGTACAACCTCGTGTTTACCTCACTAGTTGACAGTAAAGCTCTTGCTACTAGTAGCGCTTCCGCCCTTGGTGGTCACTGCGATCTTGCCGGATTGGCTTCTACTTGCCGGTTCCACTGAGCGCTACGGTCTGCGTGCCTGCCCCGTCTTTGATATTCAAAGTTGCCGAACGCGCGCCCGTGACCGTGGGCTTGAACGTCACTGTAATCGTGCAGTCCCAACCCGGTTTACGGCTGGTCAAGCATTTCGAGCTCTCGCTAAAGTCGCCCGCGTCAACGCCACCTAGCGTGATGCCGCTGATCGCCAGCGGCGTGCTCTGGTTGTTGGTGAGAATCACGGTCTCAGGCTTCTTCGCACCTACAGTGACCGATCCATAGTTCACATTGAGCGGAGAAACGCTGACGGGCTGCGTGCTGTTCAGCATCACGGAAATGAAGGTGGGATTGAAACCCCCACTGTTGAGGAGCGCAATGTCCGGCATGCCGTCGCCGTTGAAATCGGCAATTGCGGCGCCGAGGTTGCTGTTGCCGGGGTAAGCAGTCTGCTGGGCGGTGAAGGTGCCATCGCCATTGCCCTGCAGTACGACGGGCCCGGTGGGAATGCTCCCATAGCCGGAAATGACCACATCCAGTTTCCCGTCTCCGTTGAGGTCGGCCACAACCGGAGTTTGCGGGTTAAGGGGGGACAAGCAGTTCAGCGCGCCCGTCGTGAACGTGCCGTCGCCATTCCCTTTAAGGAAGGCGTAGCCACGGTCGCTATTGGTGCATCCGTTGGTCGTGGTGGTGACCAGCAAGTCCGCTTTTCCGTCCTTGTTGAAATCGGCGGCGGCCAGTGTGATCGGATAATAGGGTGTTGCGGTCTGGATGGGCGCGCCAAACGTGCCATTGCCGTTGCCCAGCAGCACGTAAACCGCAGCCGCAGGACTAACGGTAGCCGTCACCGCGATGTCCATCTTGCCGTCGCCGTTGAAGTCGGCGAAGGTCAGAGAGATGCCGTGGTTGAGGATCGAGGTAAGTCCGGTGTTCAATACGCCGACGCTGTAGGTGCCATTGGCCTTGTTAAGCAACACACTGATGGAGCTGTCGGCGTTTCCGGTGACGATGTCGAGCTTGCCATCGCCATTGACGTCGACCAGGTAAACAGTCTGCTCCTGCGTTGTAGAACCAGTCGCGTAATACGCGGCTTTCTTGAATTTTCCCGTCCCCAAGCCTTCCAACACGGCAACGGTGTTGTTCTGACAACCAGCGAAGGTGGCGTCCTGAAGCGTGGCAACGATATCGGCTTTGCCGTCGCCATTCACATCGCCGGTGGCAAGCCACGTGACGGCGTTGTTCGCGCAAGTACCGGCGATGACCAGTGAAGTTTTTCCCAGCACTCCGTGCGAACTGCCCAGATTGATCCCGATATCTCCGTTGACGTTTCCAACTACCGCGGTATCGGCAAACCCATCGCCGTTAAAATCGGCGGTCGCGATCACGTCGTTATACGCGCTTAAGTTCCCGGCCGAAGCGTAAAGTTGGTTAGTCTGGAAACTTCCATCTCCGCGGCCGAGCGACACGCTATTGGTATTTAAGCCGTTGGTATCCAGCAGGTCGAGCGTGCCGTCACCATTGAAATCGCCGACAGCGACTAGATAATTGCCGCCGTTAGTCTGAGCTTGGAGCGGATACGCGGGCCCGGCGGTGAAGGTGCCCTTGCCGGTCCCATAGAACGTGAAGACATCTCCAAGCCCATCGGGGATGACGATATCCAGCTTCTTGTCGTTGTTGATATCGGCCAGCACAACGTTATTCGTGCCGTAAAGAGGAACGCTACCGACCGTGCCTTTGACCGCGAACGTGCCGCCGCCCTGGTTTAGATAGACAATGGCACTGGCAGAACTGCTGCCGACAATCACGTCTGGTTTCTTGTCGCCGTTCACGTCGCCGATGGCGATGCCGCCGCCGGCAAAAACACCCGCAATCCCGACAGGGTAATAAGTCCCTGTTCCAAATGTGCCAGCGCCCGTGTTCAACAGAATACTGATCCCGCCTCCGGTCGTATCGTTTGATTCGAAAGCGAGATCGGGCTTGCCATCGCCATTCAGATCGCCGACAGCCAGTGACTCGCAGTTCCCAATACTACCCGTGCAGACTGTGGCGTTGACAACCGGCGCCTGGAAAGTGCCGTCGCCATTGCCCAGGAATACGAACACGCCGTTGTAAGGGGTCATCGCGACCAGGTCGAGCTTTCCGTCACCATTCACATCTTCTGCCACGATGCTGTTCGGTCCGGGATTGAAGTTGCTGCTGTTCGGAGCGTTGTACACTCCGCCGACGGTGAAGCCGCCCGTCCCGGTGCCCAGATAGATATTTACCTGCGCATTGCCTGTGTTGCTATTGGTGGCCCACACAGCGACATCAAGCACGTGATTGCCGTTGAAGTCGCCAACGGCAATAGCTTCGGGGAAGAAGTTGGCTGTGGCGATCGACGTCGTGATCGGGGGTTGGAATGTACCGTCCCCTTTGCCCAACATTATGTTGAGATTGGAACCGTAATCAATGTTGACGACATCGAGCTTGCCATCTCCGTTGAGGTCGCCGGTAGCGACGGATACAGCAGACGCAGCACAGGTTGCGCAGCCGGTCGCGAAGGTTGTGGGAGCGGGAAAGGCGACGGGAAAAGTTTGGGCCGACGCAGGAGCCATCGCTCCAGCGCTCATAACCATAACCGCGAACGCGGTGAACCACATTGCAATTGTGCCTGAGCGGCTTTGCCGATAATTCGACTTCATTTGTTTTGTCTCCTGAGTGTGAGTCGCTTCGAGTCTTTAATTTCGAGAAAGATTGTCAATAAACCAGCGACTCTCGCTGAGAAAGGCTCAACGGTCAATGGCCGGGAGATAGCGGGAAGCTGGTGCGTATATGGCGAAACAAACACTTTATTTCCAAATGTTTAAATGAACTTGTTGCCCGGCAGAAAGCCGGTTTTATCGAACCCAAGATTTGCGTTTCCCAGCATGAAGCCAAGTGGTAGACTATGCCCTCCCCCACCAACCATTCTTATGGCATCATCACAGGCGTCTCCGGCAGTGGTTCGCTTCGGTGTGTTCGAAGCTGACCTCCGTGCGGGCGAACTGCGGCGCAACGGTACCAGGGTCCGACTCCAAGATCTGCCCTTTCGAGCCTTGACTCTGTTATTGTCCCGTCCCGGGGAAGTGATCACGCGCGAGGAGCTTCGTCAGGCGCTCTGGCCGCCGGGTATTTTTGTGGATTTTGAACAGGGAATCAGCAGCGCCGTAATGCGCCTACGCGATGCCTTGAGAGACTCGGCCGACAATCCAATCTTTATTGAGACTATTGAACGCCGCGGCTACCGCTGGATCGGCCCCATCCATCCATCGGAACCTGTCTCGGATGAATCTCAAGGAAAAGAATCGCTGGAAAAACCAGCAACGCCGATGGCAGCACCGCTGCCGTCAAGTTCCTTTCCATTGTGGAGGATGGTCTTTGCCCTACTGATGCTGGGGTTGCTTTTTGCCGTGTGGATTTTTCCTCCCGGTCAGCACGACGCCAAAGCGAAAGTGAAGACCAGTGTGGCCAGCGCCCAAAACCTGCATCAACCCGCCAACCGCGAGGCCGAAGATTACTACCTCAAAGGCCGATTCTACTGGAATAAGCGCACACCCGAGAGCCTGAACCAAGCCGTGGATTCCTTCACTCAAGCCATTGTTCACGATCCTAATTACTCGGACGCTTACGTGGGTCTGGCCGACTGTTACAACTTGTTGCGCGAATACACCATGATGCCTGCAAGTGAAGCATATCCACGCGCGCTCGCGGCGGCGAAAAAGGCGGTGGAGCTTGACGATCATTCCTCGGCAGCGCACGCGTCGCTGGCTTTCGTTTCCTTTTTCGGGATGTGGAACGCGGGAACGGCTGACGAGGAATTTCGTCGCGCCATCGATCTCGATCCCAACAATTCCAATGCTCATCACTGGTACGCGACTTTTCTAAATTCCGTCCGCCGCTTCGATGAATCGCTGAATGAGATTGACCGCGCACAGGCGCTCGATCCTAATTCCCCTTCCATTTTGGCGGATAAGGGCAGGCTTCTTTGGATTGCTGGACGCAATGCGGAAGCGCTGCACCTTCTGCAGCAACTTGAGGCGGCTGATCCGGATTCCCTTTCTCCGCACCGCTACTTGAAATTAGCCTATCTCGAAATTGGCGAGTATCCGGGTTATCTTGCGGAAATGAAAAAAGAAGCATTTCTGCTCCACGACGCCTCACTTTCGACCATCGAGACGGCCGCGGAAAAAGGCTTCGCGGCCCATGGCGTAAGAGGAATGTTCGAAGGCCAGCTCAACCAGCAGGACAAAGCTTACGGCCAGGGAAAACTTTCACCCTTCTTTCTAGCTGAAACATATTCGCACCTGGGAAACACGCAGGAGGCACTCAAGTACCTGGAGGCCTGTTATAACCGGCATGCCGACGAGACCGTCAATATAGCGGTTGACCCTGCCTTCAACAATCTGCATCCCATCCCTGCTTTCCAGCAATTGCTGGCCAAGGTCAGCCTGCCGCCAGTCAACTGATTCCTCCATTCGGTAGTGGCTCAATTACAACGTCAGCCATCGATAACGAGTGAGTTGCGCCTTCGCGTACTTTGCGAGATTTTCTTAGGGAACTTTGCGGTTAAAAGGTTCTTAAGACTGTAACCGCTAGAACACAAAGGGACTAGGCTGGTCTTTATTCGGATGGGAGTATTCTCGGGAAATATAACTGTTAATTACGCGCAATTCCGCGACCTGCGGTCAATCCACAACTACACTAATCCTTTTTTCAACTCTTCCAGCGGGTACTTCGTTCCTCGCCACACTATTCCACCTTGCTTCACGGTTACAAACATCGAACGCAGCAATGTATACAAAAACAACACCGTACTCACGGGATGCAGCGCAAAATAGTACGGCGGAATCGACGATCTGCGCGACATTCCTGCGTAGATCAAAAACATCGATCCTAAAGCGATTGCATATGGAACACGAGCCCATCCATGTGAGACGAAGATTCCGACAAATGGCATTAGATTTAAAAATGCCAATCCGAAGAAGCAAAGCCAGACGCGCCAGGGTTGAAATGATAAAACTGCAAAGAAGTTTTTAGTCAGGTTATTAACTACCCCCATCGCACCCTTCGCCCAGTGGAGCGAGATCATATCCGCTCCAAAAACATTTCGCTGTGCATAGCCTGCTTCTTTCACGACTTTGCCTAGCTTCATGTCGTCCACAACTTCAAAGCGCAGAGCTTTGTAAGTGCCGATTTTTTCGTAGACGTTTCGGCGAATCAAATTGAAGGCTCCAACTCCAATGTGATCTTTAGCCTTGGGATCAGCCACTTTCCATGGGCGATGTCCGAAAACGAACAAAGCCTGAAAGAATGCGATCATCATCCTCTCGCTTGGCTGCTTCATGATGATTTGCGGAAAGAGTACGAGATGATCAGCAGGTTCGGCTTCCGCATAGGCTAAGGCACGACGGACGGCATCTGGCTTGAATAAAACGTCAGCATCTGTGAATAAAAGCCAGTCTCCTGAAGCTTGGTTTGCCGCAGTCCACATCGCGTGCGGTTTGCCTAGCCATCCCGTCGGCAATTTGTCGATATGAATGACTTTCAGAATGCCGCGTGCGGAAGCGGTAGCAGCAATGCCATCCATGATTTCGCCGGTTCGGTCCGTGGAACGGTCGTTAACGGCAAGGACTTCATAGTTCTCATAGTCCAGGTGTAGTAGTTGCGTGAGAGCCTGCGCGACATCGGCTTCCTCGTTGCAAGCTGGAACAATGATGCTTAGGCGAGGACTGCTTGCAGGATTCAGGGGAGTCCGGTCCCACTCTGGACGGGAAATATCGGCCACTGTGTGCATCCCAAGAGCGGCATCTACTATTCTTGAAAACCAGGCAAGCGCAAGGATTGCACCTGCCATCCAGTGGAAATAGCTCATCCCGCAGGAACCTTGGCTGCGGCTTTTGGTGGACTTGGAACTTGGACGTTAACTGCGGGCGCAAATCTCATTCCGTAAAACAGTATGACAGAGGAAACACCCATCGCAATGACTGGAAGAATGAATGCGGCCTGAAGCGAGTGCCGATCTGCCACAAAACCCATCAGGGTCGGCGAAGGCACATCACCTAGAAGATGAAAGATGAAAATATTTATAGCGATGGCAGTTGTACGAATGTTTACTCCTACCGAGTTGACCAATGCAGCATTAAGCGGAGAAGTATTCAATAGAAGAAGAAATGCCGCAACCGCGATAGCTGGCAACATCAGCCGCCCTGGATTGAATAACGCAACAATCATAACGGGTACGCCAATCCCCATGCTGATTGCCGAAACAAAGTAATACGAGCCTTTCATCCGAGGCAGCAGACGATCACCGAGCCAGCCTCCAGCAAGCGACGCAAGAATCCCATCGACAACGACGATGGCGCCAAACTTCAGGTTGGCTGCTTCGAGAGTGTAGCCGCGTAAGCGGGACAGAAAAGTTGGCATCCAAACTTGTATTCCGCCAAGAGAAAATGTTCCGGCTGCCATGCCCAGGGTTACGGTCCAGAATGCTGGATTATGAACCAAGCCCCGGACACTTCCCCGCTCTGCGGTTTCCTTGACAGTGTCGAATTGGCCGCGCGGTGGTTCGGGAACGAACCACATTGCCAGCGCCAGCAAGAAGCCGGGAAATGCAGCGATATAGAATGGGAACCGCCAGCCATGAGTCGGCCCGAGGTGGCCTCCTAACAGATAACCGGCAGCAGTACCAACCGGAATCGCCAAATAGAAAATGCCGAAGATTCGTCCTCGCATGTTCTCAGGAAAAAGATCAGCCACAAATGTAGGAGCGATGGTGACGAACGTAGCTTCTCCAATTCCGACAAGCGTATGACGGACTAGCAGTTCCCAGTATGTACGGGTAATTGCGGTAAGCAGAGTGAGCGCACTCCAAAAGATTGCGCCGAAAATAATAATCTTCTTGCGCGAATAGCGATCTGCTAACGGCCCTACAAAAGGCGCCGCGATCATATAAAAGCCGAGAAATGCGCTGGTGAGATATCCAACTTGAGTATTGCTAAGGTGGAATTCTCCCTGCACCAATGGCTGCACCGCGAACAGCACGGAGCGGTCGATGTAATTAAGAAAATTAAGCGCTGTGAGCAAAACCAGCGCGGTTCGCGGATAGAGTTTGATTGGAGGCACGTGGCGTGGAATATAAAATGCCAATTTATCTCCAGCGTTTACTTTCTACGTTTACTTTCTGCGTGCTCTTTCGGCCGCGGCCACTTCGCTATTACGACTGTCGAGATTCCCCCGCGCGGACGAAAATCGCCTTTCACCTCGGCCCAAACCGGTTTGGCCCATTGCACTACATCTTCCAAAACCCGGTTCACTATATTTTCTTGAAAAATTCCGAGATTGCGATAGGACTGCAAATACTCTTTCAACGACTTCAGTTCGAGACAATTTCGATTTGGCATATAGCGAACGGTCAATACACCAAAATCAGGCAATCCGGTTTTCGGGCATACAGAGGTAAATTCCGGATCATCTACGATAATTTCATATCCGGGAAACTGATTAGGCCATGTTTCAATTTCAGGGAAATCCGCATCGAGTCCCGATTCAGCGTGTTGCGGCGTATAGCGTGACGGCTTGGGCATAAATTCATTTTAACCAGAGCAGCGCCTTAAGCTCAAAAACCCTTGCGAGAAAATGTGAATTCCAGTGCACAACCGATGCATCTAATGAGTTAAATCTGATTGCGGCTCCGCACACGGTAGGTGGTAGCATTATGTTCACTCGTATAAATGGCTCAAATCGCAAGTAAAACGGGATTTCTGGCGCGCAATCGATGGCTAATTTGGACCCTTGCTATTGTGGGCGTCGTAGTGTTGCTGGCCTCCTTCCGCTCTCGCGATGAAGCGGTTCCAGTCCATGCAACAACCGTGACAAGAAGCACCATTCGCAGCGTAGTTTCGACAAACGGCAAGGTGGAACCTTCCAACAACTTTGAAGCCCACGCGCCTATCGGCACTACCGTAAAGAAACTTCTGGTGCATGAAGGTGATCACGTAAAAAAGGGGCAACTTCTCGTACAGTTAGATGACGCAGAGGCCCGCAGCCAGGCGGCTCGAGCCTTGTCGCAAATACGCGCTTCGGATGCTGAGATTAGCGCAGTCCAGAGCGGTGGAAATCAGGAGGAAGTTTTCACTTTGGACGCGCAGCTGATCAAAGCGCGTACTGAACAGGACGCAGCACAACGCAATTTGGACGCATTGAAACGCCTCCAGCAAAGCGGGGCAGCGTCTCCGGGAGAAGTCAAAACCGCCCAGGAACAACTTGACCGGGCAGCTGCGGATCTTAAACTATTGCAACAGAAACAAAAAGATCGTTATTCGAAACCTGAGATTGCAAAAGCCGAGGCTGGGAAGGAAGAAGCACTGAGTTCGTATGCCGCTTCGCAAGACATTCTGAACCAGTTAAATATTCGGGCTCCTTTTGATGGCGTGGTCTATTCTCTTCCACTGCGTCAAGGTAATTACGTCAATCCCGGCGATCTGGTTTTGCAAGAGGCCGATTTGTCGAAAGTGGTGGTTCGAGCTTTTGTCGATGAGCCTGATATTGCCCGGCTCTCGCCGGGTGACAAAATCGAAGTCACATGGGACGCGATGCCATCCCACACATGGACTGGAACAGTTAACACGGTGCCCGCAACCGTAAAACTGCATGGAACGCGGAATGTCGGTGAGACGACTTGTATAGTCGACAATCATGACTTTAAACTTTTGCCGAACGTGAACGTAGGAGTCACGATTGTTACTTCCGAGCATCGCGACGTCTTAACCATTCCACGCGAAGCGCTTCGTCAAGATGATGGAACGCCGTACGTTTTGCAGATCGTGAATAATGAATTGAAACGGCAAAACATTCAGACATCAATTGCGAATTTGACGGAAGTAGAAGTAACTGCCGGGCTCTCGGAGAATGAGGAGATAGCTCTCTCGTCCACCAATTCGAAGCCCTTGTACAACAACACAACGGTGAAGGTAATCCACTAAGCAATGAGTTTCGTAGTCAGATTTTTCTTTTCAATCTTTCTAGCGGTGCTTCCCGCGACGGCAGCAGCCGATCCCTCCGCTACGTCGTTGCTTTCGTCAGGACATATAGACGACGCCATTTCCACACTTCACCAAACAATCAGCCGCTCTCCTCAAGACGCTGAGGCTCACAACCTTTTATGCCGTGCTTATTTCTCCATGGCGGAGTGGGATCGCAGCATCGCTGATTGTGAAAAAGCGGTGTCTTTAGATCCCAACAATAGCAACTATCATCTTTGGCTGGGACGCGCTTACGGTGAAAAAGCCGACAAAGCAAATTTTCTGAGTGCTGCCGGGCTTGCCAAGAAAACTCGGGTGGAGCTCGAAAATGCAGTGCAACTCGATCCAAAGAACGTAGCGGCGCTGACTGATTTAGCGGAATTCTATTTGGAGGCTCCGGGAATCGTGGGCGGCGGCAGAGAGAAAGCTGAAGCTGAGGCTCGCACCTTGGAAGCACTGGATCCGGCCCGAGCCGATTGGGTTTATGCTCGCATTGCGGAAAAGAAAAAAGATTTCTCCGCCGCCGAGAAATACTACCGTGCAGCAATTCAAGTTGGCCACGGTGCCGCCAGTACATGGCTGAACCTCGGCCTGTTCTATAAACATGCAAATCGATTGGATGAAATGCAGGAAGCATTGCACCACGTGTTAGCAGCTCCTGTGGATCGTCCCGAAGCGCTATTCGATGCAGCCGAAATTTTGACCAATACCGGTCGAAATCCTTCCGATGCCACGGAGTTACTGAAGCGTTATCTTTCTTCGGGAGACTCGGTAGAACAAGCTCCTGCATTCAAGGCGCATTACCTTCTGGGAACCGTGCTGGAGAAGCAGGGCGCCAAGCAAGCTGCCGCACGAGAATATCGAGTAGCTCTTGAATTGGCCAAGAATTATTTGCCCGCTCAGGAAGCCTTGAACCGCATCAATCATTGAATGCAAGCCCTCTCTTCTTATTCTGGAAGGTGACGTAATGAATGCTTTTTTGCGTGTTGCACGCCTGTCCATTTCTTTGTGTGTAATCCCGCTCTGTGCAATTGGTGTTCTCACGGCGGAGCCTCTTCCTCTCAAGCAAGCTGTGGAACTCGCGTTGAAGCACAGCACCGGGGCTGCATCCGTAGATGCGGACTTTCAACATGCCTATGCTTCATATAGGGAGGCACACAATCAATACTTGCCTCAACTTGTGGTGGGATCAAGTTTGGGTGAGACCTGGGGATTTCCGTTGAGCCTTGAGGGTTCCGCGCCTTCCATTGTTAACGTTACTTCCCAATCTGCGCTCATCAATCCTTCATTGCGCGATTTTATTCATGCCGCCAAAACGGAGTGGCAGGCCACCCGCTATCAGACGCAAGAAGAGCGGAGCCAAATTATTCAGGATACGGTGCTGACCTACGCTGAACTGAATAAGTGGCAATCGCTTCTTCCGCATTTAAGCGAGCAAATGGAGGAAGCTCTCAAGATGGAGGATGTGGTTAACAAACGCATTCAAGAAGGCGTAGACAATCCTTTGCTGCGCAATCAAGCCCGTCTAGTCACAGCTCGTGCCCGTTTAACGGTAACCCAGGCGCATGGTTCAATCGACATCCTGGTGAATAGGCTTTCGCAATTGACTGGAATGCCAGCTTCCTCCATTGAGATTGTGCCCGATTCCATTCCGGCCTTGCCTGAAACTCCGCAGGAAAGCGATGTGGTTACAAAAGCACAACAATCGAGTTTCGCGGTACAGTCAGCACAAACTCATGCGGTGGCAATGGATTTCAGGGCTCGCGGCGAACATCGTGCATTGTGGCCAAGCGCCGATTTTGCGGCACAATATGCTCTGCTGGCGAAGTTTAATAATTGGCTTCAGTTTTATCAGAAGAACAGTTTCCAGTTTAATAACGCTTCGATTGGAGTTGTCATCCGTTTTCCTTTCCTGAGTCCAGCTCAGCGTTCTCATGCGAAGGCTGCCGATGTGGAAGCATTCAAGGCTCATAACGAAGTCAAAATTGCCAAAAATCAAGTTTCAGAAGAAACCCTGAAATTGCAGAAAGCCGTTGAACAACTTGCGGCCGCCCAACAGGTCGCCGATTTGGAATATCAAATCGCTCAATCAAATTCTGACGCTACAAAAGTTCGAGTAGACGCAGGAACTGCGACTCTTCACGATTCCGAGGACGCACGTGTTCAATCGGTTGCACGATATGAGGCACTGCAAAATGCAAACTTCGAGCTGGAACGAACTCATATTGCTCTACTTCGAGCTACAGGCGAGTTGGAAAACTGGGTGAATGGGAATAAGTAAATGCTCCATTGAGAGGCGGTTTTCGCCCTTTACTGCGTCAAAATGCTCATTCGACGCGGCTGTGTTGCGAATTGCGTACAACTCCTCATAAATTAGAGACTTACACTGGGTAGGAGTGTGTTTAAAACGTAGTTTTCGTGTACCTGAAAGGTTCATCAACACGGTCTGATCCTTTTGACAATGTTAAGATAAGTTATTCAAATATATGCCTTTAAAAACGCTATTCCTGAATCCCCCTTCATTTGAAAACTTTGATGGCGGAGCCGGTTCTCGCTGGCCTGCTACTCGCGAGATAGAATCGTATTGGTATCCGGTGTGGCTGGCTTATCCAGCAGGAATGTTGGAAGGTGCCCGCTTGCTCGATGCGCCGCCTCATTACATCTCGGCAGAAGAAACCATTGAAATTGCGAAACAGTATGAATTTCTGGTTCTTTACACCAGCACGCCAGGATTCCCTGGGGATATACGTCTTTCGCAAAAGATCAAAGAAGCTAACCCTAAAATCAAGATTGCTTTTGTTGGTCCGCACGTAACCGTACTCCCGGAACGAGCTCTGAGAGACTGCCCGGCCATCGACTTTGTTTGCCGCAAGGAGTTCGATTATTCCACGGTGGAATTCGCACAAGGAAAACCGCTGGAAGAGATCATGGGAATCTCTTTTCTGAAGAACGGAGCGGTCGTGCACAATCCCGATCGTCCGCAGATGCAAGACCTCGACGCAATGCCGCACGTCACCGACGTTTATAAACGCGACTTGGATGTAACGCGTTATAACGTGCCATTCCTATTGAATCCGTTCGTTTCCCTTTACACGACGCGTGGATGCCCGGCGCAGTGCACTTTTTGCCTATGGCCGCAAACCACCAGCGGTCATGCATGGCGTAAACGTTCAACCGATGATGTGGCTCGTGAGATGGCCAAAGCTAAAGAATACTGGCCGAATGTACGAGAGTTCTTTTTCGACGATGACACATTTAACATTCAGCAAGCGCGGACGATTGAACTGTGCGCAAAGCTGAAGCCACTCAATTTAACTTGGTCCTGTACTTCGCGTGTTACAACCAACTTCGAAACTTTAAAGGCCATGAAAGAGGCAGGCTGCCGTCTTCTGATCGTGGGTTACGAATCGGGGGATCAGCAGATTCTCAAAAACATAAAAAAGGGTGCCACAATCGAGCGCGCTCGGCAGTTCACGAAGGATTGCCATAAGTTAGGCTTAGTCATCCACGGCGATTTTATTCTTGGATTGCCTGGTGAAACGCGAGAGACCATTAACAATACGATCGCATTCGCAAAAGAGCTCGATGTCGAAACCATTCAGGTCTCGGTGGCACATGCCTATCCCGGTACTGAGCTTTACGATTATGCGGTCAGTAATGGATTCATGGTGAAGGATACAAAGATGGTGGACGAAGGCGGTCACCAACTTGCCCACATTCAGTATCCTGGTCTGCCCGCGGATGAAATTCTCGACTCGGTGCATCGTTTCTACGACGAATATTATTTCCGTCCCAAGGCCGTCTACCGCATTCTAAGGAAAGCGGCATTTCATAGTGGAGACCGCAAGCGCCTTTATAAAGAAGCCAAGTCCTTTTTAAAAACCCGCGCTATGCGCCACAAATGGGTTAAGGAAAAACGCGAGAAGGATTCGGCCGCCACTCCAGAACCAGTCAATGTTTAGGGCTTGAACGGATGTCCAGTGTTAGGCTACAGATGTGACCTTTCGCAAGTATCTGGTGCTGGCAGGTGTGGCTGTAAGCGCGGCAATTGGTGATTCGCTGCTCGCTCGCGGGATGAAGCAGATCGGTAGCGTTTCTCTGCAAAACCTGGCACATATTATTCTGGCAATTCTTAATCCCTGGGTCGCCCTGGGGATTTTATTTTTGCTCTGCTTTTTCGCTTCGTACATGACAGCGCTTTCCTGGGCTGATCTGACTTACGTTCTACCAGCCACCTCTCTCAGTTATGTGCTGTTAGCCCTGATTGCGAAATTCTTTTTGCATGAGCAAGTTTCGGTAACCCGCTGGGCTGGGATTGCCCTAATTTCAGCGGGGGTGGGATTTGTAACGAGAGGCCCGGAATTGACGCACGTTGAATGTAATGCGGAACCCCGCTCTGTTTCGGAAGGGGAGATGGTAGGTGCGGGGAAGCATTCGGGATTAAAACGATGATCCAAGCATACACATGGAGCGCAATCATTGTCGTCGTACTAGCTTCTTCTGCCGGGGATGTGCTGCTTTCGCACGCCATGAAGCAGATCGGAGACTTGGGCGCACTCTGGCAGCGAACTAACTTATTTCATGTGGCGGGACGGATTTTAAACACTCCGCAATTCCTGCTCGGCATTGCTTGCATGACGGTCGCGTTTTATAGCCTCATGTTTGCCCTTTCCTGGGCCGACGTCAGTTTGGTTGGTCCGGCCGCAGCGGCCTTAACGTTCATAGCAAACGCAGTAGCAGCGAAGATTTTCCTACACGAAAAAGTGGATAAACGAAGATGGATCGCGGCGCTGCTAGTGGCGGCTGGAGTAGTGTTGCTGGCTGGTTAGAAAACATGGGTTCTCTTCACAACTTCGAAAAGCTTATGAAGACTAAATAGCTTCGATATCCTCTACATTCTGATCAGGATTCAGTTCTCGTAGCGCTACGATTACACATACGAAAATGACATTTGTCACGAAAGCACCATGATGATCTCTACTGGTGCAGAGATTTCTTATCCTTGATGATTGCTTCGTCAGCTCTATTAAGTAGCGACAAATCGAGGTGAGGAATGATCGCAACTTTGCAACAGCCGCAATCGCGAGTACAACAAGGTGGAATTTGCGCTGAAGGTGTCACAGTTGCCCAGCTACAAGGAATTAGTAAAAACTATGGTCCAGTCAAGGCGCTGTCGAATGTTGCCCTCTCGGTACGTTCGGGGGAGCTCCTCGCGCTGCTCGGACCGAACGGCGCGGGCAAGACGACGGCCGTTAGGCTCCTACTAGGATTAGCGAAACCCACCACAGGCACTGCGAGAGTGTTCGGAGGCGATCCGGTGAACGCCAACGTTCGCACGCGTACCGGAGCGATGTTGCAGGTCGCAAAGGTACCGGAGACCTTGCGAGTTCGCGAACATATTCGATTATTTTCGTCTTACTATCCCAAGCCACTAGAGTTATCTGACGTTCTTGCAGCGGCGGGACTGGAAGACATCAAGAACCGTCCCTTTGGAGAACTCTCCGGCGGCCAGAAACAGCGAGTCTTGTTCGCGCTGGCAATTTGTGGCGACCCTGACCTCGTGTTCCTCGACGAGCCTACGGTTGGTCTCGATGTTGAAGCTCGAAGACTTTTGTGGAATGAAATCCGCAAGCTCATTGCACGTGGCAAAACCGTTTTGCTTACGACTCACTATCTGCAAGAAGCCGATGCACTCGCGGACCGCGTAGTCGTTATCGATCATGGCTCAATCATCGCGGAGGGAACGCCTTCAGAAATCAAAGCGCGAACGGCGGGACGGCGCATTCGTTGCATCACGCAACTCTCCATGGACCTAATTCGAAGAATGCCCAGCGTGCTCGCAGTACGGCGGATCGCGAAGCTTTGGAAATTCAGGCGATCGAAGCCGAACCAGTTCTGCGCGAATTATTAATGAACGATTCGAGCATTTCCGGTATCGAAGTTACCAGCGCCGGACTCGAAGAAGCATTCCTCGCACTCACCAGAGAAAACAATAACGCATAGGAAATTTTTCCCACGGAGGAAAATGCAATGGCTACGGCTTTGCCACTATTAATATCTGCTGAAACTCCAAACCGTTCGTTTGCCCACACGGTCGCCATCTATTTATTGGAAGCCAAGTATGAGTTCCTAAAATATTTGCGGCTGCCCATTTATGCTATGTCGACCATTCTGTTTCCCGTGATGTTCTATGTCCTTTTCGGATTGCTGATGAATCGCAAGGGCGAATTAGGAAACATAGGCGTGAGCGCCTACTTAGTCGCAACTTACGGCACATTCGGGGTAATGGGAGCGTCTTTATTTTCAAACGGCGCCGGCGTTGCTATGGAACGAGGGTTGGGCTGGTTGCAGGTCAAACGCGCTAGTCCCATGCCGCCTTTTGCGTACTTTGCAGCCAAGTTTGTAGTGAGTATGATCTTCAGCGGAATTGTAGTATCACTCTTGCTTACACTCGGAATCCTTTTCGGAGGTGTGCATATTTCATTTGCCAATGCCGCCACATTGATATTGATTTTAATGGCCGGAGCAGTTCCCTTCTGTGCCTTGGGATTGGTGTTGGGATTTCTCGTAGGTCCTAATTCGGCGCCGGCGGTAGTGAATATGGTCTATCTTCCACTGTCTTTCGCGTCCGGTCTTTGGTTCCCGATCGAAGCGTTGCCTAAATTTCTGCAAAAGCTGGCCGGATTTCTACCTCCATACCATCTGGCCCAAATTGCATTGCGAATTGTAGGGATGAGCGACGGCAAAGCCAGTTCGGCTCATTGGCAATTTCTGTTCGGGTTCACTTTGGTGGCACTCGGTTTGGCCCGTGCAATCTTCCAAAAAGACGAAGGCAAAATGTATGGCTGAGGTTCTGCGCACAACCTATTGAAAATGGACGGTAAGCAATCAAAGTGGATGGGAGGAAGATCTAAATGCGAGTTGATATTTCTAAGTTCGCAACCTGGTCTCTAGTGCTGGCGGGAGTTTTACTACTAGCGATTACAAGGCGGCTCGATTGGCTGGTGGTCTTGATTCCCGCATCAGTGGTTTTAGGCTGCGCGATGATGTGGATGGGCGGAACGACTGAGAGAAGACAGGAACACACTGACTTCCGGCATGAAAAAGCGGTAGGCTGAGACTTGCATGAGATTGTTCCCTAAACACGAGGACCACGGCTGGTTTCCTTACATCAACATGATTTACTTTGGATTTTTTTTTCTTGATCCAATATTGAATCACGCGGGATGGAAGAAATGGCTGGCAACGGCGCTCGGAACCATAGTGTTCCTGATTATTTATTTCCTGTTCCACTGGCTCAAGGGTTTTTGGCAGCGACTGGATCTTGTGGGACTCGTGATCTTGGGACTAGTCTATGCACCGTTTCACACCGGCGCAACTTGCTTTTTCATTTTCGCAGCTGCTCTCGCCCCTTTCGCAGTGGAAACGCAAGCCGCGGCGTTTAGCATGTTGGGCGGTTTGGCCGTAATCGTCAGCCTGGAGTTCTGGATCCTCCATCTCGCGTGGGCCTATTGGTTTTGGGCTTGCCCGTTTGCGCTGGTCATCGGCACAGGAAATGTTTTTTTTGCAGCCAGGAATCGCGCCAATGACAAGCTAAGGATAGCTCAGGGAGAAGTTGAGCATTTAGCCAAAGTAGCCGAACGAGAACGGATCGCACGCGATCTCCACGATGTGCTGGGACACACGCTTTCGGTAATTATTTTGAAATCGGAGCTGGCCGGAAAACTTATCGACCGCGACCCGCAGCGGGCCAAAGCCGAAATGGCAGATGTCGAACAGACTTCACGGGCTGCATTGGCCGAGGTTCGAAGCACAATCCGCGGATATCGCGCTCACAGCCTGGATACGGAAATCAAGCAGGCGAAAGCGACGCTAGAAACAGCGGGAGTGTCGGTTAAGTCAGAGTCCACGCAAGTACAACTCACCCCCGCCCAAGAGAGTGTGGTCGCTCTGGTGGTGCGGGAAGCGGTTACCAATGTAGTGCGACATGCTCGTGCACGCACCTGTGGATTACGGATCGCAGCCTCGAATGGGGATTGTCTCCTGGAAATTCAGGATGATGGATGCGGCGGCTCTTCAGTCGAGGGCAACGGGCTACGCGGAATGCGTGAGCGCATTGAAGCTCTGGGTGGAACTCTTCAGCGGGAAACCATGGCAGGAACTCATTTGACGATCCGTTTCCCATTGTCACAGGCCGAAAGCCAACGGCAGAAAGTAAATGGAAATCATTGAGTCCTACTGTCAAAGATTCCCGCAAAACGATTCGAGTCATCATTGCTGAAGATCAAGGTATGGTGCTCGGAGCACTCGCCGCATTGCTCGAAATAGAAGGCGACATTTCTGTAATCGCAAAAGCACGCAATGGAAAAGAAGCGCTGCAATCTGTGATCGCACAAAAACCGGACGTCTTTATTACCGATATTGAAATGCCGGAGATGACGGGACTCGATGTCGCTACAGAACTAAAGCGGCGGAAGACTGGCACTCGCGTCATTATCCTAACCACGTTTGCGCGTGCTGGATATTTACGCCGAGCGTTGGAGGCGGGAGCTTCGGGGTATCTTTTAAAAGACATGCGCGCAGAAGAACTTGCCGATGCGGTGCGACGCGTTCAGCGAGGACTGCGGGTTATCGATCCGGAGTTGGCGACCGAAGCATGGGGCGAAGCCGATCCCTTGACGGATCGCGAACGGCAGGTTCTAAGACTGGCTGGTGAGGGCCAGAGTAGCGGGGATATCGCCATAGAACTTGGATTGTCGGAAGGAACGGTTCGAAACTATTTATCCGAAGCCATTAGCAAGCTCGGTGCTTCCAACCGGGTGGAAGCGTCGCGACTAGCACGGACCAAAGGTTGGTTGTAATCGTCTCCCAAGGAGGGGTCGAGAATTTGTTTCGCGCCACTTGGGATGGATGGGACTTTATCTCAATCGATTGGTTGATTCAGACGTATTCGCTGCAGTTCATTTTCGCGGTGCGCCAATGTTTGATTGAGTTCCGTCACCAGTTGCATCAACCGATGCGGATCTTTTTCTTTCATGATTGCTTCGCATAGCTGTCTCCATGATTCATCTTCCATGTCTCGCGTCCTCCTCTATTTCACAGATAGATGTAATGCATGTAAGTTGCCAGCATGCCAAATCAATAATTTACGAGGAGGGATTAAGCATTTCCCAAGGAAATAGCGTTAATCCTGCGCTCAATTCGCGAATTTTCTTCTTACAGAAAAATCTGTAAATTACTAGTCGATTATGTCTAGTTTTTGACGGAAGAAGTGGGTGTGTCAAAACCATATGTGCGCAGCAGTTCTCCAATTTCGGGAGTTTTAACAAAATTTAGAAACTGCTGGGCCACACCTTTGCTCTTTGAGATACGTAAAAGCACGCAAGCTTGTTGGATTGGAGGATAGTCACTCGCCGGAATTTCTGCGGATCGTCCTTTATCTTTCATATTTGGCGACAAAGCTAAAGAAAGAGCAACTATGCCGATATCCGCAGCATTAGAGACTACGAAAGACGCTGTTTGCGAGATGTTTTCGCCCAGCACAAACTTGGAAGATACTTTGTCGTAAATCTTTTCTGTTCGAAGTGCCGCTTCAGCGGCTTGTCCGTATGGTGCATGTTGTGGATTGGCAATGGCAATCTTTTTGACTGCTGGGTCCAAAAGAACATTTAATCCGGAACTAATGTCCAGTTTCGATTTGCTGGGAACCCATAGGACAATTTTTCCGCTCGCATATTGATAGTAGCTTCCAGGTTCGGCGAGTCCCGATTCCTCTAACTTTTTGGCATAGTCGAGGTTGGCAGAAAAAAACACATCGAAAGGTGCGCCGTTTTGAATCTGCTGGAAGAAGTTGCCGGATGATCCATAAATCACCTTGACAGTATTCCCGGTTTTCTTTTCGAAACGGTTACTAATATCCTGCATGGCAAATTGCAGGTCGGCTGCCGCGGCAACAGTGATATCTTCGGCAGCGCACAAAATGGAGAGTGAAAAGAGAATGCAAAAACCGGCACACGTTTTAAGATTTCGACTGACCATTTCTTTGATCCTTTTATGAGTTATGAGGTATGACTGGGTTGGATCTGAATTATGCGAGCTCAGATCCGTATAATCATGACTTCAGTTGCTTTGATCAAGGCTGCTGCGGTTTGTCCTGCTTTGAGCCCCATCTCGCGGGCCGACGCCGAGGTGATGATGGAGGTAATCTGCTGATCTCCAATGGAGATTTTCACCTCCGCCATTAAACCACTGATTCTCACGCTATCAATCCGCCCCACGAGTTGATTCCTTCCACTTACGCGGCGAATCACATTCTTGCGTTCGGAAGCCGTTTTACCGCGTGTGCGAAACAGAAGACGATCAATTTCGCTTTGCGCTATCCGGTGATGCCCGCCAGGGGTCTGAATGCTGCGGATCTTACGCGAGTAGATCCATTGCTTAATAGTAGGGAAACTAATGCCCAAGTGCACAGCCGCATCTCTCGGCTTTAGCAACTCTGCAGTTTTCTTATTAACTTGAGCGGAATTGGAGACGGTTCGCATTAGAACGGAAATCGTATAGACAATACGCGATTTTGATCATACGTATGGAAATGAGTCGCGGCAATCTGGATTCCACCCCCAATGGTTAATCCCAGCCTCTTGTATAAATGCAACCGGCCCACAACCAAACCGGGGGATAAGAAAACTTGCTGGTTTCCTGAATGGTCGCCGTTCGGAAAGAAAGTCGCGTTCACCTCAATTTCAGGCCATATTTTCTTAAGAATTCGATACTGGAAAGCTGTGTTCCAAGGGACCGGCGTTCCCAAGGCGTCGTATGAACCAGTGGGAATGCCAACACCGACCGTGCTCTGAAAATTGAAATTACCCCATCCCTTACCAAAGGCGAGCGTGGGAGTTATGACAGCATCGCTGGAACCATTTTTATATTCGCCAGTCGGAATGGTCATGCCCAAAAATGCAGTGACGATGTAATTGCCGCTCTCTTCATTGGCAGCAAGGATTCTGTACTTCAGGAGGAATGACACGTCTCCGAAACCATCGATGGCCTTGGCATAGTCATGCGAAATGTAAGGAGGCAACCCGATAATCACT
Source organism: Terriglobales bacterium (assembly GCA_035651835.1). Lineage (GTDB taxonomy): Bacteria > Acidobacteriota > Terriglobia > Terriglobales > Acidobacteriaceae > JAOAPG01. The sequence continues at coordinate 19,594 of DASRFC010000080.1, read as the reverse complement.
TCTGTATGCTCCGATGGAATCAGCTCCAGCCCCTTACTAACGCCATAATTGGTCAGCTGGCCTTTGCTGGTATTTTCGGAGCCTATATCATAGCGAAACTCTTCCTCCAAACGAGGAGTGGTGGTAAACATCGGTGTAATCCAGTGCGGCTGTTCGGACTGGGTTTTGGATACGCGGTCAAACCAGTTAGTGAGGTAGCCTTCATCTGAGCTTGTATTTTGGGAGTATGCTGAGATCGCCATGTTGCAAATAACGATGAAAAAAAGAGGCAGGTAATAGACTTTCAATGTTCCCTCTCATAGCAGATTGACCTTCCATCCATCCATGCTATGCGGTTTTATTATGTTTATCAATACGATTTAATGTGTGTTGTATTTTTTTGGGGAATAATGGCCATCAGTAAAGCCGGGCTGTCTTAGGAGATTAACAATCGAAGCTAATGGCGAACCCACGTATAGATCAGTCCAAATGTCGCGCTAAATATGGCAATTGTAGTAGTCCAGCCAAGTGCATTTAGCCGCCGGCTGTTTACCCACCTTCCCATAATTTTGCGATTATTGGTCATCAACATAATGACGAGCATGAGAGGCGGCGTGGAGAACCCCTGCACGATTCCCGCCCAGACCAGCGCCTTCATAGGATTGATGCCGAAAAAATTCAAGCAAACCGCCAGGGCGGTAAACACAGTAATCGATATGTAAAATTTTTTCGCTTCAGCGGGCTTGGCGTGCAAACCGTGCTTCCAGCCAAAAGTTTGGCAAAGATCGTATGCAGCCCCAATAGTCATTACTGGTACGGCGAGAAATCCCACACCAATGACTCCAATTGCGAATAGAAGTCCGGCAGCTTTGCCGGCTAATGGTTGCAGCGCCAGCGCAGCTTCGGCGGCGCTATTTACGTCAGTTTTTCCGATCTTAAAAAGCGTGGCAGCAGTAGACAGAAGTATGAAATACATAATCACATTTGAGAACAACATACCCAATGTGATGTCGCGGGCAGCGTGGCTGAGTTCAGCTTCAGTGGTTCCCTTTCTGTCCGACAATCGTCTTCGACCCATGGAAATATCTTCTTCCACCTCTTGATTCGATTGCCATGTGTACAGATAAGCGGAGAGTGTCGTACCAATGACGGCCACGAGGATGGCAAAAAAATCACGATTGAAGTGAATGGTTGGAATAAGTGTGCCTCTGATAACGGACAGAAGATCGGGCTTAGCTAGAATTGCGGAACCGATATAGGCCAATAGTGCGAGGGCAAGCCAGCGGAAAATATCACGGATAAGCGTATAGGATCCCCACACTTGCAGGGCCAGGATAATCAGAGCGATGGGAATCACCAGCCATACAATGGGGATCGGTATTAGTAAATTAAGTGCGGCGGCCATGCCGCCGATATCCGCGGCAGCTTCGATCGTGTTGCCAAATATTACGCCCATTACTAAGGAATAAAGGATCCAGCGGGGATAATGTTGCCGAATTACAGCGAATAGCCCCTGCCCTGCCACTTGTCCCAACTTCGAACAGAGATACACGACGGCCACCATCATGGGAAAAGTGACAGGTGCTGCCCACAGGAAAGAAGGCCCAAGTGTTGCGCCCGCACTCGCGTAAGTTCCGATGGCCGAGGGATCATCGTCAGCGGCGCCCGTAATAAGACCTAAGCCTATGGTTCTGAATACTCCGTGCGGGACAGGCTTGGGCTCCTGGAACTTTAGACGGTGAGCCGCATCAGGATCGTGGGAGCGACGGTCAATTTCGGGCAATTGGGGAGCGGCAGCCATTTGTGATTCAGGAGATCACGTGGTTAGAGCAGCCTCATAGCAGTGAGGTTGCTTTAACGCAATGGAATGATGTCAGAGCGATTCATGAACAAATGTCTTGTATGGAATCGGACACTGCGATAAGAAAATTTACCAAAGTAAGAGCGCCAAAAGAATATTTGAGAACGATCGGAAAGTGGGAAGCGATTTTAAAATCGTTATCCCGACACAGTAGTCCGCGAGTTTGCACTTATAAATTGTTCGCGGGATTTGACACTTCTAAACCCGACTTTTTCCATTGCAACGTTCACTTCCCTATTACGCATGAAAGTATTCCAGATCATTTGTGAACGGGCATTCTCAGCCATTAGCATACTTATTCCCACATCGATTCCAATTACGTCCGTGCTCATCCATCCCGTAAGGGGGTTAAAGGCATCCACGAAGCCATACTCTTTCCATATTTGCTTGCCATAGTAGGCTCGCAGATTTCGTAATACCGAATAAGATTCATTGAACACAAACGGGAGTGAGCCGGCTGAAGCGGCTGGAACAATCGTACCGTCGATCGGTCCTTGCATGGGCGGACCGCCCCAAGCTACGTAACCAACGCTGGAATCGGACGCCGAAATACCCCAGACATCTCCTGAGTAACACGGAAATTTGTGGCTTAAATCCTGGCAAAAACGCCGATGTGCAAGAGATGCCGTTATTGAATTTTCGAAGTAATTGGCGTACTGATCCTGCTTTTCGCGAAAATCAAACCAGGCATGGGAAAACTGATGGATGAACAATGGGGCCGGTATCGAAATAAAACGATAGTTCTCATAGGTCATCCAGGGGCGTCGAATGCTGTTCCAACTCTGTGGCGGAATCGGATGAACCGGCGAACCGATAGCGAGAAGATACAGCATCATGGACTCGCAGTATGAATCCCAGCGCAAACGGCTAAAATTCAATTCCGGTGTCCACTCAAGAGCAAAGGTCTCGCCATTATTCAGTGCCCACGGCCATTCAACCCGGTGATAGATCAGTGAGGCGTCACGGCGAATCTCGCTGTCGTAGAAAAACTCGCGGCAAGTCAGAACTCCGCAGAGGAGAATCGACATATCAATGGGAGAAATCTCCGAGAAACTGGCGCGGCCCCCGTCTCTAATATCAACAAAATGGTAAAGAAACCCGTGCACGTTCGGCGCATCATGTGCCAGGAAACGTAGAGTCTTGCGTACGCGTTCGGTAATTTGTATTTGAGACCTATATTTTCGCTGATAGCCGATGCACAACGCCGTTAGGCCGAAGCCAACCGCAGCGATGCTGCCGGTAATCCGAGAATCGACTCCGTTCGCATTGGCACGGTCACGGATCAATCCGGTGTGCGGATCGGATTCATTCCAAAAGAATTCAAAGGCAGAACGCTCCATGTCTTCCAGCAACATGTAATCTTGCGAGGTATTTGGAGTATTCGCAGTGAACGACTGCGCGGCAAATGCTTGCCTGGCGAGAGGAAGAACGGCAGCTCCGGCGAGAGCTGTTTTCAGAAATTGACGTCTATTCCAAAACATCGAAGTGGCGGTTCAAAAACGTGAAACTGTAATTCCAGAGTACCTGAATCACGGATGCTTAATACACCAGAATTTTGTAAAGTTTTTGCTGCGATTCCCACGTTCAGAGCTGATTTCGATTCAAATTTAGCATCGTCATAGAGAGAAGTAGTCAGCGTAAGCTACTACCAGCGTCACCTTGGTAATCGGGTGAACGCCTTATAATTGGGAGATAATGTGATTGCGCGGAGCCGCACTCTTGAGCTGGCAGAATCCGAAGAAATCGTCGTAAGTTGATGTGACAACAAACCTTACTTCAATTTCCCGCATCTCTGTTGCACTCAGTCTACACAGGTAGATTACAAAGCTTGACAGTGAGGAAGGTAAGAACTCCCGCAATTTTAGGATAGCAATGGCGAAGCCGGACGGATTCTGGAGCAGTTGGCAGGAGCGCCTGACCGCTCTTCGCAACGTTCCGCCTGTCCTAAAGATCGTTTGGGAGTCGGGACCGGGTGTGGTGTTGTTTGGGTTGATCGCCCGCGTCTTCGCTTCCCTGCTTCCACTAGCTTTGTTGTGGATTCCCAAACTTATTATCGATGGAATTGTGCACGCCCGATCCTTCCATCAACCGGTAGGACCAAGGTTTTGGTGGTTGGTGGCAGCTGAATTTGGGGTGGCATTGCTTACCAGTGTTTTAGCGAGAACGATTGACTACTCCGATTCTCTGCTCGCGGACAAATACACACGCCATGTGAGCATTCAGGTGATGAAGCACTCGGCGGAACTGGATTTACTGGCTTACGAAGATCCGGTTTTTTACGACCGCCTCGAACGCGCCCGCGTACAGGCCACTGATCGTCTGGGAATGATTCAGCAGATTGGCCGGCTGGTGCAGTTGGTCATTACAACTATCACTTTATCTGTCACTATCATCGTTTACTCGCCTTGGCTCATGTTGCTACTGATTGCGGGTGTGCTGCCTGCATTCTTAGGAGAAAGCCACTTTGCGTTTCTCGGATATGCCAAGAACTTTCGCCAAACTCCAGTACGGCGCCAACTCGATTATTTGCGGTTAGTGGGGGGCAGCAAAGAGGCTGCGAAGGAACTCAAGCTTTTCGGGTTGAGCGCGTTTCTTACAAATCGCTTTACACAGCTTTCCGATCAGATTTACGACCAAAATGTTGGTTTGTCGAGGCGAAAATTAATTGCTGGCGCTTTTCTTTCCATAATAGCCACAATGGGCTACTACTCGGCCTATGTGATTGTTATCTGGAGAACATTGACGGGTGTCTTCAGTATTGGACTGTGGTATCTCCTATCGGCTGCGATTTTGCAAGCAAGCAATAACATTCAACAAATCTTCTCCACCCTGTCTGGCATTGCCGATCAGGCTTTGTTCCTCACTGACCTGCTGGCGTTTTTCGAGATGCAGCCTACTATCCGTTCGAAACCCAACGCGCTGCCGGCGCCGAGGCCAATTACGAGAGGATTCGAATTTCGAGACGTTTCTTTTCATTACCCCGGTAGTTCCCGATCGATTCTGAAGAATTTGAATTTCCATCTTCATCCCGGTGAGCGTGTCGCTTTAATTGGAGAAAATGGTCAAGGAAAGACCACGATCGTGAAACTGATTACCCGCCTCTACGATCCCACCGAAGGACAGGTTCTTCTTGATGGAGTGGATCTCCGAGAGTACAGCCTCGAAGATCTTTACCGGGAGATTGGGGTCATTTTTCAGGATTTTATGCGTTATGAAATGACCGCGCGGGAGAACATTGCCGTCGGCCGTATCGATGAACTCAGCAATTTGAAGCTTGTACAAAGCGCCGCAGGTAAGAGCCTTGCTGATCAAGTCATCGCCAAACTCGAGGGAGGCTACGAACAAATGTTAGGCCGAAGATTCGAGGAGGGCGTCGATCTTTCTGGTGGAGAATGGCAGAAAGTCGCGCTCGCCCGCGCTTATCTTCGAAATGCTCAACTTCTAATTCTTGATGAGCCAACTGCCGCTCTGGATGCCCGCAGTGAATTCGAAGTTTTTCAGCGTTTTGCGGAGCTCACGCAAGGAAAGATGGCGCTTTTTATCTCGCATCGATTCTCGACTGTGCGCATGGCAGACCGCATCGTCGTACTCGAAAACGGAAGTATTGCGGAAGAAGGAAACCACGATGAACTAGCTCGTCTTGGTGGGCGATACGCCGAGATGTTCGAGATGCAGGCTGCCAGCTATCGATAGACGTCTATGATGCCGCATATCCATTCAGAAATGACGAACGAGCAAGTGGAACAATTGCAGAATGCTCCCACGCAGCCGATACGGGGACAAGAGTCTATTTTGCTTTCCCATGCGAATGAGCTGGCGCGTAGCCTCGTGTGGCTGCCTAATACTCCGACTTCTGATGCGGCCTCTGCGCGTTATTCTTCGCTGATTAAGGCATTGGGCCCGGTACTAAACGCGCTACGCACGCCATTACCGAAGACCGCCTTCTCCGAAGATTTCCGCTGGCTACATGACAACGTTCGATTGATTGAAACAGAATTAGGTGGATTAAGCGAAACGTTGGAGCCGCTCGCATGCATTCCTCATGTGCGAAACCGCCAGGGAGCAACGCTTCCACGCCCATTCGCGGTTGCTGAAGGCTTTCTGATCGCGACGCATTATGAATTTAATGAAGCGTCTTTCGCTATGTACATGGAAGGCTTCCAAGAAAAAACAGTTCTCAACGTCAAAGAACTTTGGGCGTTGGTGCCTGCACTCAAGATTGTGTTGCTTGAGCAGATCGCAATCCGCGGAGCCCAGCTAGTTGCCGATAAAGAAGCATCGAGCGGAGTAGATATCTGCATTCGCAGTCTTCGCGAAGTAACTCAGAACGCATGGAAAGAATCGATAGAGCCGCTCATCTTTTTTGATCGAGTTCTCCGGCAAGATCCGGCTGGCGCATACGCCAAAATGGATTTCGAGACTCGCGAGCTTTATCGCAAAAAGATCGTGAGCATCGCGGCACATTCGGATTTTACCGAAATGGAGGTCGCGCAAGCCACCCTTCAACTGGCGCAGGTTGCCGCTAACCAAACGGATGCCAGCCCCCGTATGAAGAACCGGGTTTCCCACGTGGGGTACTACCTGTTAGCGGAAGGCACTACTCTTCTTTATCGCCGCACAGGTTTCAAAATGCCTATTGGGCAACGAATCCAGACTTTGTTGCGCATGTATCCGGATGAATTTTACGTGCCTGGAATTGCGGTCCTAACTTTCGCAATCATGTCGGTGATCGTGTTGCTGCTTACTAGTCCAAACGATTCGCTGGAAATGATTTTATTGTCCATGTTCGCTCTGTTTCTGCCTGCGTCGCAGAGCGCAGTGCAAGTCATGAACTATTTGACGACCTCGCTTCTGCGGGCTCAGATCCTGCCCAAACTCGATTTTTCGGAATCAGTTCCCGATGACTGCGTAACATTAGTGGCAATTCCCACCCTACTGCTGAATGAAAAACAAGTTCGACGCCTGGTAGATGATCTGGAAGTTCGTTTTCTTGGAAATCATGATCGCAATTTGCACTTCGCACTCGTTAGCGATTTGCCGGATTCACGTGAGCCATCCTCGGAAGAAGATCCGTTAATCGATCTCTGTTCGAAGTTGATTGCCGAACTGAACACCAAATATGCCCGCCGCAATATGGGATCCTTCTTCCTGTTTCATCGCCATCGGGTTTTTAATCCACGCGAAGGTGTGTGGATGGGATGGGAGCGCAAGCGTGGCAAGCTTCTCGACCTGAACAAGCTTTTACGGAATCAATACGATAGTTTCCCGGTTAAAATTGGCGACCTTTCGCTTCTTCCAAATGTTCGCTTTGTTTTGACTCTTGACTCTGACACGGAGTTGCCGCGGGGTTCGGCGCAGCGGATGATCGGAACGCTGGCCCATCCGCTGAATACAGCGATTCTCGATCCAGACAAAAACATCGTGGTCGCTGGCTACGGAATTCTGCAGCCCCGGGTCGGCATTAGCGTTCAGAGCGCTGCCCGCTCCCGGCTGGCAAATATCTATTCGGGACAGACCGGCTTCGACATTTACACGCGTGCGGTCTCGGACGTTTATCAGGACCTGTTTGGCGAAGGTAGCTTTGCGGGGAAAGGAATTTATGAGGTCGATACACTTCATCAGGTTCTAGATCGCCGTTTTCCTCGCAATGCTCTATTGAGTCACGATCTTATTGAAGGCGCATATGCACGCGCGGGTTTGGCCAGCGACATTGAGGTGATTGAAGATTACCCATCCCATTACAGTGCATACAATCGACGGAGACATCGCTGGCTACGGGGGGATTGGCAGATTACGAATTGGCTGTTACCGCAAGTTCCGGATGAGTCAGGCAACCGGGTGCGTAATCCGATTTCCACCATTTCTCAGTGGAAGATATTTGATAACCTGCGTCGCAGCTTGGTCGAGCCCGCAACATTTTTATTACTGATCCTTGGTTGGTTTGTATTGCCAGGAAGACCCGCTTATTGGACGCTGGCGACCATTATTATTTTGTTTGTCCCGGCTTGGTGCCGGTTCCTCTTTGAATTGGTTCACGCTGCCGTCGAGAAGAAGAGAGAGATTGCGCGTGATGCACTTGACTCACTTTTTACCTCCAATGTGACTGTTCTGCTTACTCTGATCTTCCTCGCGCATCAAATGCTGATTTCTATGGACGCGGTAGTACGAGCTTTGGCGCGAAGAATGGTAACGCGTCAGCGGTTATTGGAGTGGGAAACCGCAGCCGAAGCCGAGTTGGGAACGCAGAAACGCACTGCGGTGGATATTTATCTGGACTGGATGCCGGCGCTTGCGCTGGCATTGGGAGTCTTAGTGTATTTCGCGCACCGCCGGGCATTCTGGGCAGCAGCTCCGATTCTTGTGCTTTGGGCGGGAAGTAAAGGTGTGGCTCGCTGGTTGAATCGACCTCCAAGCACGGAGCACAAACAGCCATCGGAAAAAGATATTCAATTTCTTCGCGGTGCAGCGCTCCTAACCTGGAGATATTTTGCCGAATTCAGTAACCAGGAGCATAACTGGCTCATCCCGGATAACGTACAAGAGCAGCCGTTCGCGGTTGCGCCGAGGGTTTCCCCGACGAATCTCGGACTCCTTCTGAATGCCCGGCAAGCCGCTTGCGAATTTGGGTATCTGACAGTTCCGGAGTTTACCGGCCTGACATTACGAACTCTGGAGACTTTATCTAAACTCGAGCATTACTGTGGCCATCTACTCAATTGGTACAACACACAGACGCTTGAACCACTCAGGCCAGCGTTCGTTTCTTCAGTCGACAATGGGAATTTCCTGGCTTCCTTGTGGACTCTGCGTGAAGGGTGCATTGAGCGTCTTACGCGTCCAGTTGTGGAAGCTAGCTCGGCCAATGGATTATTAGATCACGCGCGCCTTTTAACAGAATTAAAAGGTTTATCGAAAAAAAGATACGAGGAGATCGAAGAAAAACTCATCGCTCCGAATGGGCTCTCCAATTTATTAGAGCTCCCTGAAAATGCACTTCAAGATGAGATCGCAAAATCAGCAAAACACCCCAGAGAGGTCGGTTGGTTCGTCCTACAGGCCCAGGCTCGAATTAAGAATATTCAGCAAAGCGTTCGGCAATATTCTCCATGGCTTCTGCCAGAGTTTTCTTCTCTGCGGGATGACGCTGCACTCAATCTTAATTCCGAGCCGATGGGTTTGAACTGGAATGCTGTTGCAATCGAAAAAATTCCTGACTTCATCGATTTATTGAATGCGCGTCTCGCAAAAGCCAGGCTACAACCCGGCATTTCCGATGAGCGTAAATCTTTGTATCAACATCTGCAAAGGCTGATCCCTGAAACTCGGAATAACGCATTGCGGCTGATTGAGGAGTTGCAGAGCATTATTTCTACTATTAGCGATTTGTCGGACGAGATGGGTTTCGGATTTTTGCTCAATCCAAAACGAAAATTATTGTCAGTTGGCTACGATGTTGAGAAAAGCGAACTAAACGCCGCTTGCTACGATCTGCTCGCTTCGGAGGCACGCATCGCGTCGTTTGTGGCGATTGCCAAGGACGATATCCGGCAAGAGAGCTGGTTTCAGTTCGGTCGCGTACATACCTCGTTCGAGGGACGTCCGCTCCTGTTTTCATGGACCGGAACGATGTTTGAATACCTGATGCCCTCGATCTGGATGCGCTCCTATCCGGACACGCTCCTGGAACGTTCCCGCGCAACCGCAGTTCAGGCGCAGCAGGCGTATACGGCACAAAAACGTATACCCTGGGGCATCTCCGAGTCGGCATCGTTTAAGCGGGACGATGCGGGTAATTATCAGTATCATGCATTTGGTGTGCCTGCTCTTGCGATTCATAAAGCAGAATTTAACGCGCTGGTTATTTCTCCGTATTCCACATTTCTAGCCTTACACGAAGACCCAACTGCGGCGCTTGAGAATCTGCATCGCATGGCCCACGAGGGCTGGATTGCCTCGTATGGCTTCTACGAATCTGCGGACTTCACGCCCGATGAAGACCGACCACGCCGCAATCATTACGAACTGGTGCGCTGCTGGATGGCACACCATCAAGGGATGAGCTTGCTGTCAATCGCTAATTTTATTTTCGATGGCGTGGTGCAACGCTGGTTCCACAACGACCCTCAAGTACAAGCGACTGAGCTTTTGTTGCATGAAAAACCTCTGTCTCACGTACGTATCGTTGGAACCGGTTACGGCAATGCTGCCGCGTGATCTTATCCTAGGAATTTCACTTAACGGTGATATTGGCGCTGCTTTTCCAGGTTCCACCGCCGTTATCCCAGGCCTGTACTACGATATTGTGCTGGCCTGAATTTATAGATAAGGCCTTGTTCACAGCAATGCCATTGGTTTGATAAACCAAGGCATTGTCCACATAAACCTGCATGGTACTAACGGGAGCGTCAGACTGGACCGAGGCCTGGATTGTAACCGGCGAAGTTAAAATTGCGTTCGCAACCGGAGAAGCGATGGTAACGATCACGGGTGTGACATTAATCGTAATTCCATTTTTATAAATGCCGCCAGCGCTGTCCCAAGCCTGCACTGCGAACTGGTGCTGTCCGGGTGCAACCGCAAGCGGGGTCGCCAACCCGCTGCCGCTGAATTCGTATTGCAAATTGTCGTCTATGTACACTTGCATCGCATAAATGGGATTCGCGTCCTGAGTTGTTGCCGTAACTTCAAGCGGAGAATAGAAGGCAGAATTCGCCATCGGAGACGCAATATTGATAGTTGGCACGGGTGCGACCATAACGTTGAATCCACTCTTTGTAATGCCCCCGGAATTATCCCAACCCTGCACCACTACATGATGCTGTCCGGCACGCATGGGAACTCTTGCATTTATCCAGTTGCCATTTTCCTGATATTGCAGGGCATCGTCGACATAGACCTGCATAGCATAGACCCGGCTATTTCCTTTTCCCTTCGCTGAAACGAGGACAGAAGAAGGGACAGTGGCATTGGGAGCTGGCGATGAGAGATTAACCGCTTCCTTCTGAACCGATATGGCAACTGTGCTCTTGTGAATTCCCCCAGCTGAATCCCATGACTGCAATACAATCTTGTGTGCACCCTGGCTCAATGAAACCGATGTATTCACGCTGGCGCCGCTGGTTTGATACCGCAACTTGTCGTCCACATACATCTGCATCACCTGCACCGGGCTGTCATTCACAGCAGCAGCTTGCACCTGGACTGGAGAAGCGACCACCGCATTTGCGAACGGTGTGCTCACCTGCACGCTGTTAAAAAAATCGAGCATGGGGGCTGCGACCGCTCCTTCTCCGGGGCAGGTTATAAATCCCATGGCATCGCACACTGTACGCAGCAGGTTCGCATGATCGTAGCGCAGGCTCGATTGGTAACCTGGTTTTATCTGTGGACCAATCAGGAGTGTGGCAAGCCGGCCGCCGCACCCCGCCGCCAGTCTTGCCGAACAGCGGTTGTCATTTGATAAGTCCCCTTCATCCCAGACAATGAATAACAGTCCAGCGCCTCCGGGTTGGAACTCGGGACGAGCCAAGATTATGGGCAGGTTCGTGGCAAGCCACTGGTCGGCTTCTGGAAGCGTGCCATCATGGGCGTCCTCATTTAGGTTTGGACTGATGTAAGAGTAGTTCGGGGTCGCATTATTTGCGATGTCGGTGGCCAATTGGGTAAACGGTACAGAATTCAGCTGTTGGGCGGGAGCACAGGAGTCAGTAAAGTCGATTAAAGGATTGTGCCGTCGAACATAATTCAAATTGCTTAATCCTTGAAAGCCCGGATAAGGCAGATCTACCTGGTAGGATTTCCACGTCAAGCCAACTGCCAGCAACTCGCGTACAACATTGTCCACATTAAAACAGCCGTTGGCGTTGTCGTCAGTTGTCACGGATTGACCGGCCACAAGCCACATGAGAGCGGCAAGCGAGTTGTGACGGTTGGAATAATACTGTGTTGCCAACCCGTATTTCGCCGCGAGCGAGTTGTAATAGGGCATGCTTGGATTTCCTATTACCTCTTCAAAACTATGGTTTTCCTCTGTGATGATCCAGACATGATTCGAGGGTGGCACGCGCGCGCAGGCCATTTTGATAAAGATAAAGATAAAAACGAACAGCAATAAGCGAGATTTCATAATTTTGTGCTCTCCAACCTGCAACTGGCGGCCCATCAGGCACCAGATTGAGCGAAGATCGACCTTCGTGTTCTGAAAACACGCTGACTTCGGAACACACGAGTGTCAGTCGGTCCGCGCTGACCGGTTGCAAGTTATGTTTTGGTTGACTTTCTTATTTGAGACGGAAGTGAGCTCAACATACTAGGGCGGATGTCACATCACAATCGAAAACACGTTAGCAAAATTACTTGGGTGATGCCTTGTCATGAATAATGACTCGCACGATTGGTCGTAGCGCGGCGTTCTATATGCCAGTTCGGCTCCCAAACAGGAAACTGGTGAATTGATTTGGCAAAAAATAAATTCATCCCAGGTTCATGCGGTTGCAATGCAAATGAAACAATCGAGCCTTTCCTAAACCCATCGCAGGTTGGCCTGACTCTTGAATTGCTGCTATGTTCGTTCTGTTACATGAACTAACAATCCCGGAGAACTTTTATGGCTATTTTTGGACTTATTGAATACAAAGATGCAACCCCTGAAGTGAAGGCGGTCTATGACGACATTATGGCCACGCGCAAAACTGATTGGATCAACAATTTCTGGAAGGCCATCGCCCACGATCCTGTAGCTCTAAAACGTACATGGGAGGACATTAAGCAGATCATGGCTCCTGGCGCAATCGATCCGCTCACTAAAGAATTAATCTACGTAGCGGTAAGCGTCAGCAATCAATGCGGATATTGCATCGCCTCTCACACTGCGTCTGCCAAGAAGAAGGGGATGAGCGATGAAATGTTTAAGGAACTGATGTCGGTCGTTGGAATGGCCAATGAAACCAACCGGCTAGTTGCGGGATATCAAGTTGAAATTGACGAGCAATTCAAGGTCTAAGGAGTCGAGATGCCGCACGAATTTACAACCTCATACGTGAAGGATTCAATCGAAATTTTTCGCTACTACAAGAAATTGGCGGACCGCGCTATGGCGCAGGTCAGTGATGATCAATTGTTTCAAGCGCTCGATGATGAGACGAATTCGATTGCGATCACAGCCAAACACATGGCAGGTAACATGCGTTCGCGATGGGTGGATTTTCTTAACAGTGACGGAGAGAAGCCAGATCGTAATCGCGACTCGGAATTCGAAGATCCACCGCAGACCCGCAAGGCCTTGATGGAGCTTTGGGAACAAGGTTGGCAGCACGTATTTGCGGCGCTGGAGCCGTTATCAGACTCTGATTTGACTCGCACTGTGACGATCCGCGGCGAACCCCATTCGGTAATGCAGGCCATCAACCGGCAGATCGCTCATTATTCCTATCACTGCGGCCAGATTGTTTTTCTCGCCAAGCACCTCGCACACACGAGTTGGAATCCGCTCACTGTTCCGCGAGGCAAATCGGAAGAATTCACGAAGCGAGTAAAGGCAGGCGAAACGAGTCAGCGTTAGGGCAAATGGATATTATGCAATGGACAAGTATCCATCTTGCACCCGAATGCAGGCCGCGTAAAAGAATGATGAGCCCGTTTGGGGCCACCTGTGAAGCGGCCAACTTTTCAGGTGGATTAGCGTTGGCGAGGGAGTCCCTTTGCCGAGGCCTCGGATCCAGGTGGTTCACGGAACGGTTCCACAGAAATACGCTCGTAAGACACTTCCAGCACGGTCAGGTATTCTGTGCCGCCTGGCAATTGAAGGACTACGCTGTCACCCGCTGCCGACTTGATCAACGCGCGCCCCAGAGGTGACACCCAACTGATGTGGTTGCGGTTGAGATCGATTTCGTCGGTGCCCACGATGCTCACCACTCGCGATACTCCCGCGGCATTGGCATAGCGCACGGTCGCTCCGAAGAATGCCCTCGTCTTTTCCTTTGAACTGGCCTGCCCCGCTCTTTTTTGTGCAGTTCTGGGAGCTTCCGGGTCCACCACTTCCGCGGCTTCGATTCGCTTCGTGAGAAAGCGAATGCGGCCATCGATTTGCCGCAGCCGCCGCTTGCCATACTGATAGTCGGCGTTTTCACTGCGATCGCCGTTGCTGGCAGCCCACGCCACCACCTCGACCACGGCCGGGCGTTCCCTGGTGAGCAGAAACTGGTGCTCATCTTTGAGGCGCTCTAACCCGCTCGGCGTGATGTAGTTCTTGACTGGCGTCGCGGGCGCGTCCGGTTTTGGTTTTCTCGTAAAGCCGTTTCGCATCTCGTATAGCTCTCCTGGGCGTATCCAGAGGATCGCCCGATGAGTGCGGATAAACGCTGCGTCGCTGACTGATTTTTTCACGTTTTCCGGTCCCTTAGCGATCCTAGTCCATCATTCTCGACAAGTGTCGGCGAAGGCATGCTTGGGAGATCGGTACTGAAACAGGCTTGTCCGCGACCTTTCTTGGAGTGGGGCTGATGAGATAACCGTGTCGGCTCCTTTCCTCCGAGCCTGGGTCGCTTTGAGCGCCTCCAAGTCTACTCGCTCGTTAGGAGCCGACACGGTTATCTCATCAGCCGCCTCGGACTTAGTCACTTCAGCCTAGGCGCTATGGTCTTCATGGGGTCACTCGTTTAAATCGCCTCCAACACGCGGGAATGGGCGTCCAGAAGGGTAAATTTTGTAAAGCCATGATCGTCTTGGATACTCCAGAAACCATGTATGGCGAATGGTGGGCGAAAGGTGATAAATTTTGGGTGATTGCGGTTGGTTAAACATGGTGCCGGAATCTTTTGCTAAAGTGAAGATTCCGCCGTGCCGCCGATCTATCACATAACGCATATCAATAACCTTGTGGGAATCATCCAGCAAGGCGGGTTGCACTGTGACCGCACCGCCCAAACCGTGAAGGCGATGAATATTGGCCATACGCACATAAAGGCTAGACGGCTCAACAGAGTTGTTCCTGTGGGCCCAAGGGGAACCGTAGGTGATTATGTGCCGTTCTATTTCGCCCCCAAGTCCCCGATGCTGTTTGCAATATCCCGTGGAAACATCGCAGGGTATACTGCGGGGCAACAACCAGTCATTTATCTTTGTTCGTCAACTGAAGCGGTGCACGCGGCTGGACTACGGTGGGTTTTTACCGAAGGACATGCGGACATGGAATACACAGACTTCTTTGATGACTTTAAAGACTTGGACAAAATAGACTGGAATCTGATGAAGGCGAAATATTGGAATGCCATCCCTGAGGACCCGGACCGGTCGCGCCGCCGGCAAGCAGAATTCCTAGTCAGAGATTTTTTCCCTTGGCAACTTGTTCATCAAATAGCGGTATGCGGTAACGCCACAGCGGCAGCCGTCGCGCAAACTTTGGCGGGCAATCGTCCGCCAGTCGTTATTCAACAGAGCTGGTACTACTAAATGATATTTCGCGGAGACGGGGACCTACTCAAAACGCCTGCAGATGCCCTCGTTAATACGGTGAACACAGTTGGCGTGATGGGCAAGGGGATAGCTTTGCAATTCAAGCTAGCCTTCCCGGACAATTACGCCGCGTATGAAGCGGCTTGCAAACGCGGAGACGTGCAGATTGGCAAAATGTTCGTGTTCCGCCGCGAGAAAAACCCGCGATTAATCATCAATTTTCCGACCAAGAAACATTGGAAGGGCAAATCAAAGGTGGAAGACATAGAGTCCGGTCTGAAGGCGCTCATTCAAGTAGTCAAGAAAGAACACATTAAATCAATTGCGGTGCCGCCGCTAGGGTGTGGCAACGGCGGACTGGATTGGGAACAAGTGCGGCCACTCATAGAAGAAGCGTTTCTTGAGTTGCCAGAGGTCCAGGTTCAATTGTTTTACCCGGACGGTGCACCAAAAGCGGAGGACATGAAGATTGCTACAAAGCCTCCGCGCATGACGCCTGGACGGGCAGTGATCGTAGAAGTCCTGAGCCGCTATGTATTGCCGGGGTACCGATTGACTCTTTTGGAGATCCAGAAACTAGCGTATTTCCTCCAAGAAGCCGGGCAACTGCTAGACCTGAACTTCCAAAAACAGAAGTATGGTCCTTACGCTGAAAACCTTCATCATGTCTTGCAGAGGATTGAGGGTCACTACGTGCGCGGTTATGGTGACAGAAGCCGGGACGTTTCCCTGGAGTTGTTTCCAGAAGCCGTCAAAGAGGCTGAAGTCTTCCTTGCGAATCAGAAAGAAACTCAAGACCGGCTTGCTCGCGTTACAGCCTTGATTGAGGGCTATGAAACACCCTACGGATTGGAATTGCTGTCCACTGTGCATTGGGTGGTTATGCATGACGGTGTAGCTGAAGGCCGCGAAAAGCCGGACAATGTGACAGCCGCCGTCCACTCTTGGAATGACCACAAGCGTAGGACCTTCACAAAGCCGCGCATTGAATCTGCATGGCGGCGGCTGAAGACCGAAGAGTGGTTCCGATAAGCCGTCCCGAATTTTTGTGCTAATTTGTGTTAGGAACCTGGACATGGCGGGGTGACCCTGCTTTTGATCTCGTTGGCAGCGCTAACACAAATGGGTGCCCCATACTTCGCGCACTTTGCGAAGGGTTGGAGTCCGAAATGCTGACATAAAGACTTCACAGAACCTTACGCTGGACCATCGTTACCCGACTAATCGGGAGTTGGCTCGCGTTGCACCACAACCAAAAACACTACACCGACAACGGTAAACATTCGGAATGCCTCTTGCTGCCCATTCCATATTTGCGACTGCCACATCAGAAACCATTCACCCCCGACATCGAGGAATGCAACCAACCACATCAGCAGGCTCGTCGTCAGCGCAATGATGGCTACGTCCAGCGCAGCGGCGAATTGCACCCTGTCCGCACCGTACGATTTCAGCAACCGAACACCGGCCCACCAGCACAGAAGCATAGTGACTGATTCCCAGGCGATGATGCCGATGTAGAAGACCGTATGTACTGGCGGCGAATTGACGGCGCGCCACATGAGGTGGTTCCCTGGAAAGATTGAGTCCATCATCAAAACGTGGCGGACAAACTCGTGGTTGGAGCCGTAATCCGTGATGTTGTTTAAGACCAGAATCGTGTAGAAAAGTGCGATTGCAAAAACGAGAACCGCTTTGGAAACGCGAAGCGCCATTACATGCCGCATAGGTTGTTGCACGCGGGAATTATATCTCTCGGGGACTTACCGCGAATTTTCTTGGAGGGCGCACAAGTTCTGATTAAGGGGCAAACCTTCAATAATCGAACGTGCCAGCATTGGCCGGCAATTTTGTGGCCGGGCTACACTGGAAGAGGTATAGGAGATCAAAATGCGCAAGCTCAAAATCATCGAGCATATCTCGCTCGATGGCGTCGTCCAGATGACCAGCAGTCTGGAGGACGATTTCCCATACGGCGACTGGACCGCGCCGTATCGCTCCCCTGCCGGGTTACAAGTAGTAAACGAGATGTACGGCAAGACTTGCGACCTGATGGTTGGCCGCCGAACCTACGACTTGCTGGCGAGTTTCTGGCCGAAGGCGCCGAAAAGTTGGATGGCGGATAGCCTCAATGCGGCGACGAAGTACGTCGTGACTCACCGACCGGAGAGTTTGACATGGGGTCCATTCGAGGCCATTGGATCGGACCTCGGATCGGACCTCGTAGATAGCGTTCGCCGCATTAAGGCCAAGAACGGCCCCGACCTGATGGTCCCGGGCAGTTCGACGCTGACTTCCGTATTGCTCGATCACGGATTGGCGGACGAGTTGATTCTGCTGGTCAATCCTATTGTCCTGGGCAAAGGCAAACGCTTTTTCGAGGGCGGGTCACTGCCACGCGGATTTGCGCTGGGCAGCACCATGGCTTTGCCGGCAGGCATACTCGTCAACGTCTACAAGCTTATTCCCACACTGGCCGAGGAGGCCGTGTCCCGCGCCAAGCTGGAACGTGAATTCGAGATTGCCCGCGAGGTGCAGGAGCGCCTGTTCCCGCAGACGTTCCCCAACGTTGCAGGCGTAGAGATCGCCGCGCATTGCAGACCCGCCCAGGCAGTCGGCGGCGACTACTATGACCTCATCGACATCCGTGGTGGCTCGCTGGCAAAACCAGGGCATGGGCCCGGCGAAAACATCCCTTCCGCCAGCGGAGCAACGGCGCAGAGGTGCGACCGCCTGGGTATCGCGATTGGTGACATCAGTGGCAAGGGCATGTCCGCCGCCCTGTTGATGGCAAGTCTTCACGCCAGCCTGCGCAGTCAAGTGCTGAGTGGTGCCGGCGATCTGGGGACCACGAATCTCGGGACCAAGATGGCGAATGTCAATCGCCTTCTCTACGACGCGTCCGACTCGAACCGCTATGCCACGTTCTTCTATGCCGAACTGGACTGCGCCTCGCGCACGTTACACTTCGTCAACGGCGGACACAATCCTCCTGCGGTGCTGCGCAAAGAAGACGGCGCTTGGCGGGTGTTTCGACTGGGAGACGGCGGCCCCGTCATTGGGCTGTTTGCCACCGCGGTCTACAAGGAGCAGATGCTTCACCTGCTCCCCGGCGATATTTTCCTGGCCTTTACTGACGGCATCAGCGAAGCCATGAACGCCTCGGGAGACGAGTGGGGCGAAGACCGAATGATCGCCGAGGCGCAGGCGCATGCGGACCTGAACGCCGAGGAGTTGCTGCAACGCTTGTTTCATGCGGCCGACTCCTTTGCCGCCGGCGCGCCGCAGCACGATGACATGACACTCGTCGTGCTCCGACTCTGAAGTTGAATCCACCCATCGATCTGCCGCAGCCGCCGCTTGCCGTACTGATAGTCGGCGTTTTCACTGCGATCGCCGTTGCCGGCAGCCCACGCCACCACCTCCGTCACCGCCGGGCGTTTCCCTAGTGAGCAGAAAGCGATGCTCATCTTTGAGGCGCTGCAACCCGCTCGGCGTGATGTAGTTCTTGACCGGCGTTGCAGGCTCGTCCGGTTTTGGTTTTCTCGTAAACCCTTTTCGCATCTCGTAGTCTTCCAGGGAGTATCCAGACTAACGGGCAAACCTTTAATAATCCAATAGGTAATGCGGACACGTAATGCGGGGACAGACGGAACTGTCCCATATTGTTTTCCAACCAGTGCGATAATTGGGGACAGTTCCGTCTGTCCCCGCATTTCTCTTCTTGGGACAAGATGGAGTGGCTGCCTTACAGGCAGGAACTCGACGCAGGGAGGTGACCGATGAAGGCGATTGTGGTGACGGATCAGGCTGCGGGAACGGCCGGGGCGAAGCTGGTGGAGCGGCCCGAGCCGCAGGCGGCGATAAACGACGTTGTTGTTCAGATTCATGCGTCGGGATTCACCGGGGATGAGCTGACGTGGCCCTCGACCTGGACTGATCGCGCCGGTCGTGACCGGACGCCTTCAATCCCCGGACACGAATTGGCTGGAGTGGTCACCGCTCTCGGATATGGTACGACGGGTCTGTCGATTGGACAGCGGGTGTTCGGCCTCACGGACTGGTATCGCGACGGCACGCTGGCGGAGTATGTGGCCGTCGAGGCACGCAACCTCGCGCCGCTACCGGGCGACGTTGACTTCACGGTGGGCGCGGCCCTCGTGATGCCGGGGCTGACCGCGTGGCAGGGGCTGTTCGAGCACGGCCGTCTTCAGGCGGGGCAGAGTGTCGTGGTGCACGGTGCGGCCGGCGTAGTCGGTTCGATGGCAAGCCAGCTTGCGCGCGAGGCCGGCGCGTACG
>DASRFC010000079.1:0-79317 GCA_035651835.1 Terriglobales bacterium | reverse complement strand
CCGAACCATTATTTCTTAATCCCTTTGTGCAACTTCGTGTCCTCTGTGGTGAATTGCACCTAAGTTCCCTCTGCACTACATGCTCCAAAAACGATACACTCTACAAACAGGTCAAGCATCATTACTATGGAAACACTACTTCTGGTCATTCTTCTCGCAACAAATATTGCGCTTTTCGTGCTCCTGGCTCTTTTACTCAAGCGGGCTTCGCACTCCTCGGCGCAAGCCGAGGCGCTGACTAAGCTCGCCTCCGAAGCCGAATCCTTGCATCAGAATCTTTCCCGGCAGTTCTCTTCCGCCACTGCGGACATGGCAAGCCGCCTCGAACAAACCAAAGGTGACCTGCGGCAGCAAGTATCGGATCGCTTGGGGGACGGATTTACTGGCATTCGATCCAGCGTCGAGGAGCAGATGAAGGCCGGACGCCAGGAACAATCAGTGGGATTGCAGGCTGCCCGCACTGAGCTGACTTCTTCCTTGCATCTGACCACTTCGCAACTAAAATCAGAATTTGAAAATTTGAATCAGAAGACTGCGCAAAGCCTCGACTCGATCCGCGATCGCGTGGATGCCAAGCTGCTCGCCATCACCGACCAGGTACAGCAGAAGCTCGATCAGAACATCAAAGAAGGATTCGCACAGTTTGAAAAAGTGCAGCAACACTTGCGAGCAGCCGAAGAACAACTGCGGGAAGTCGGCGCGCTCGGGCATTCCATCAATGATTTAAATAATCTCCTAAAGCTGCCCCACCTCCGCGGACAATTTGGCGAAGCCAGCCTCGAACGCCTGCTTGCGGATTTTCTTCCTGCGCATATGTTCGAGATGCAATGCACGCTGCCGATTGGTGGCGGACGCGTCGACGCCATGATCCTCTTCCCGGATCGCCGCTTGCCCATCGACGCAAAGTTTCCGCGCGAACAAGTGCTGGCATTATTCGAGAGCAATGTCGCTGCCGAGATCGAAGATGCACGCCGCGAGTTCGTTCGGGTGATGAAGATCGAAGCTCGGCGCATCAAGGCTTACGTACAACCTGAGCACGGAACGACTGATATTGCCTTGATGTACCTCCCCAGCGAAACCCTTTACATGGAAGCGGTGCGCAACCGCGATCTCGCCGACTGGCTCAATCAGCAGCATGTGTTCCCTGTCTCTCCGAATACATTGATGATGACTTTGCAAACCATCGCTCTCGTCCACAAATGGTATGAAGTCGCCAGCCGCTTCGAGAAGAGCCGCCTCGAACTTGCTAAAGCGCAAAAGTCATTCGACTTTTTCCAAAATCAATTTGAAAATGTCGGCAAGAACCTGAACAAAGCGCAGGAAGCCTTCGAAACCGCCCAAAAACATTTAAAGAGTTATCGCGGAAAGGTCACGGTATTGAGTGGCCAAGAGCAACTGGAGTTGGACTCGCCAACTAAAGTCGCAGAAGTGCAGGTTGAAGAAAAGCTCAACGAAAAGAACGAGGAACAGCAGTTGCCGTTCTCCGACAAAGCGAGTGCGTAAGCCGCCTTCGACTTCGCTCAGAAAACATCGTGTGTAGAGCGGACACTCTTGTCCGCTGCCGTTGCTTTGCGCTTCGAATCTTGCGGGCTTTTCCGCAACTGTGCTATTTTCTTCCTTACGTTGTCATCCTGAGCGCAGCCCGCGCCGCTTTGCGGTGAGGGCCAGTCGAAGGACCCCTACCGCCGCGACATCACCACCCTCTGCAACGCTTTTGTCATCCTGAGCTCAACAGCTCCATTCGGAGCTGTTGAGCCAAAGAATCCCTACCTCGCCTGCTCTCTCCCGCTACGAATGCGTCATTGTAAACGTACCGGCTCCCGTGCATCCCGCGCCGGTCCCCGTCAGCGTCCAGGTTCCTGTCACCGCATTGTTCTTCACTGTACCTTGCAGCACAAGTGTGTTGCCGCTTGGATTTTCCGACTGAATAGTCATCCCAAATCCGCCGGTAACATTTCCATTGAAGTTTCCGCTCAGTGTGAACGATCCTGTCTCAGTCTCGCCCGAAGCAAAACATGGCGATGAGGTTGTGAAATTAAAGTTAGACACGCTCACGTCAGTGCCGCTGTTCTGATTCAGTGTTGTTGTAAAACCAAATGCCGGCGAGTTATCTGTATTGGTAAGCGTTGCCGTCCAATTGCCATTAATGTTGCCGGAGCTCGAATTCCCTCCTCCACATCCGCCGAGCACCAACCCGAGGACGACGAGCATCATGATTCCAATTAATTTTATTTTCATTTTTGGGGACTCCTCAGCATTTTAGAAAACCTACGCGTGAACAAAAGTTGCGCTTGCGTTGGTGGAGAGATGCAGGAATCGGAGTTGATGATGGGAAATGCCGGAAAGAAGAAAGCAAAATACAGGAATTCCTATGCCCGAAGTGTTCGCTATCGAACAAAGTGAAAGTGTAGTACTCACAATGCCGGGGTGGGCGCAGGCAAAGTCGAAGGATCCCTACCTCTACCTAATACTCGTCTCAAACGATGCCGGGGTAGTGTAGAGCGGACACTTTTGTCCGCTGCTTTTTATTTTCGTTATTTTTTGATTTAAAAAATGGAGGGTAGAGTTTGTTAACAAAATGCCGCGATACGAGGGGAGTACCTGTAAATGCGCGTACCTTCGAAAATACGGATATCCTTTGCTTTATCAATGCACAGGCTGTTTTATTGCATCCAGATCGCGAATGATCCGCACCGGATCGCGATGCCCCAGAAACACTTCCCCGTTAGTCATGTGAATGCGCACGCCCTGGTTCCCCCACACATAAGCTCTACGATTTCCGATGCCGCGAATACCGTATCCGCGAATCGGGCTCCAACGCTCAACCTCGTAATCTTTAATTTGTATAGCCGGAACAGATCGCAGGCGGAGACCAACAGTCGATACTTCAACACCGAGATGCGTAAACCGATAACGAAAACCCAACCATGCCATCACGCCGACGCTTAGTAAAATTATTGCCATCAGCACAAGAACGATTCGTATACTCGCAGGAACTGTGACAGCGATAATCAGTTCAACAACCGCAGGCACAAACATGGCAAACGCTAAAGTTGGAGAAGAATGGACCTCCTCGGCAATTACAACGCTGGTGCTGGGCAACTTTGTTTCGCGCCCAGTTCCAAGATAGATGGCGGTAAGCGCAAAGACCGCGACTAAACTTCCGATAACAACGGGTAACACATGTACGGAAGTGTGATCGAGATTGTAGGCGAGAATTGATTCTTCACCGCAATACAGAGCCCCGAGCACAACGTAAAACACACCCAATACTGCCCAGGATCCAACTTGTGGCGCACGTACGCGCGACAGAATCAATGTCGTCAGGCTTAATGTGATTACCATTGCTATAAGGATGAACTGGAGCGCGCTTTCCCGAGACATCCAACCATTCGGATGGCCCGCAATGTCAAAATGAGTGGCGAGTCTGGCGGGCAAACGATCCCATACCTGCCAGTTGCGGAATGCTGTCAGAGGTAAAAACAGCCAGAGCAGTGCGATAACCAGTCTCCATCGCTGATTCATGGTTTGCTCCTCTCTGTTTTGCAGCAGAGTCTTCATAAATTTAGACAGCCCTGCACCCACTTACATCAGTTCGCCATTACAACCCGGCTTCGATCCTGGAGCGCGGGTCCAGGACGTCTCGCAAGGCATCGCCAATAAAATTAAATGAAAGTACAGCCAGCATGACTGCTAGCGCAGGAAAAATCACCAAATGCGGCGCATCGAACAAGTGCGAGCGTCCGTCGTTGAGCATCGCTCCCCAGCTCGCGGTCGGAGGAGGAACTCCAAGCCCAAGAAAGCTCATGGTTGCTTCGGCGAGAATTGCTCCTGCCATGCCTATCGCCGCCTGCACAATGATGGGTTGGATGATGTTAGGAAGAATATGACGAGTAATGATGCGTATGTCAGTTGCCCCGAGAGCCTTCGCTGCTTCGACATATTCGCGTTCGCGTGCTGCCAATACTTGAGCACGGACAAGGCGCGCGTATCCGACCCAGCCTCCGAGCGACAATGCCAGAATAAGATTGAAGATGCCCGGACCGCGAAAAGCAACGAAAGCAATTGCGAGCAGAATTCCGGGAAACGACAGAAACGCATTCATCACCACTACGTTGACGAAGCGATCGATGCGCCCTCCGTAGTAGCCAGCGATGGATCCGACTATCAAGCCCAGAAAAAGCGACGCAATCACAACGCAACTGCCAACCAGCATCGAGATGCGGGAACCATAAATAAGGCGGGAAAGAATGTCGCGGCCAAGTTCGTCCGTACCAAACCAATGGGCAAACGATGGTGTAGAAAGCCGGGTGGGTAAATCGATATGAGCTGGACTTTGTGGCGCGATCCACGGAGCGAAAATCGCGCATAGCACAAAGATTATGACGAGTACGACACCGACGGCCGCCAGAACATTATGACGAGCGATGCGCTGAAGCGAGATGGTAGCAGTGGACATTGAGAGCTTAGCTAAACGTTAAATTCGGAATTCGGCATGAATCTGTAAAGTGCTTACGATTCACGCCAAACTCTATTACTTTAAAAGCAGATTCCTCAACTTGCATTGCCGCGCAAGCGCGGCTCGTCGGCGTTCGGGATGACAAGTAAGAACGCGAAATGTAAACGGTGTTCATGATCAGTTCACTGTCTGATCCTGGGGTTCGCCACTGAGTACACAAAGTCTGTCAGGAAATTCACCGCCACATACGTTAGCCCAATTGCCAGAATGCATCCTTGTACCAGATAGTAATCGCGATTGCCGATTGCCTGAATTGTCAGCCTTCCAATTCCAGGCCACGAAAAAATTGTTTCCGTCACGATCGCTCCAGCCAGTAGCGCTCCAAATTGCAAACCCAACACAGTCACTACCGGGATCATGGCATTGCGCAATGCGTGGCGATATACAACAGTGCGCTCGGATAATCCTTTGGCCCGTGCTGTCCGTATGTAATCTTGTCCTAACTCTTCCAACATCGATGTGCGCACCATACGGGTCAGGATCGCGGCGAGTGCTCCTCCCATAGTGATTGCCGGCAGCACCAAATGAGCGAATGTTCCGGAGCCGGAAACGGGAAGCAGTCCTAACTTAATCGCGAAAAACAAAATTAATATTGGACCGAGCGCAAAATTTGGAAATGACAGCCCGAACAAACTGACGACACTTATTGTCCGGTCGTCCCAACGATTGCGGCGCTGCGCCGACCGCACTCCTGTTGGGATTGAGAGAAGAATCGCTACCGCCAAAGCGGCAATCGTAAGCTGCAACGTATAAGGATATCGTTGCACGATAAGGCCGCTGACAGGCTGATTGAAACGAAATGAAGACCCGAGGTCCCCATGCAGCACGCCCTTCCAGTAATGAAGATATTGCTGTCCGAGAGGCTCATCGAGCCTATAGGCGTGTCGTGCTGCCTGAATATCGGTTGCAGGGGCGCCCTCGCCTAACATTTGTAAAATGGGATCACCGGGAACAAGATGAATTAACAAAAAGACAAGCGAAACTACCAGCCAGATGACTGGCAGCGTGTACAGCACGCGATGGAAAATATAGCGAAACATGTATTGTGGCTAAATTCTTAGCCGCTGAACTTTGCTCCAATGCACACAGCTTATCTATCCTCTTGCCTGCCCTATTCGCGCAGCTTCTAATTTCTCGATTCTGACTCTTGCTATGCGATGCCCTTCCATCTCTTCGACCGTAAACCGGTGGCCTTCATATTCGAATGTTTCTCCAACACCCGGTAATCTCTGAAGGCGAGACAACACAAACCCAGCCAGGGTTTCAAAACCTTCGTCGCGTGGTACTGAAAGTTCGTACTGCGATTCGAGATCACGAATGCTTACTGATCCCTCAAGCGATAATATGGAATCTTCGTCGAAAGAAGGCTGTTCCGCTGGAGTCGTATCGAATTCGTCCTCAAGCTCGCCAACTAATTGCTCCAGAACGTCCTCGACAGTGATCACCCCCGCAGTTGATCCGAACTCATCAACAACGACCGCCATATGCCGTTTGCGTTCTTTAAATTCGTGAAGCAACTCCGTCAGAATCTTAGTCTCAGGCACTACCAGCACATCATGCATAATCTGGCTGATCTTCATATTGGCAATTCGCGAGGCCAACGGCTGCATCGGGTTGGCGGTGATACGAAGCCGGGTCCAACGCATTAAATCTTTGGAATAGAGCACACCAATAATATGCTCGGGACCACTTTGCGGATCGAATACAGGAATACGCGAATGTTGTTCCTCAACCACCCGGCCCAAAGCCTCGTCAAGAGTCAGATTTCCCGGTAAAGAAAAGATATCTGGGCGCGGAACCATCACCTCACGCACCGTGATGTCATCCAATTCAATGGCGCGGTGAATCATCTCCTCCTGGAACTCTGGAATTTGGCCAACCTGACGGCTTGCGGTTACGATCAGCTTAAGTTCGTCGGGCGAGTGTATCGGCCCTTGCCGCACTTTTTTTGACCCAAAAATCCGCAGCACGGAACCTGCCGCCCGACTCATCAAAAAGAGCACGGGACGGGAAAGAGTAAGAAAAACATCCATTGGTGTAGCGACGGCAAGCGCAACTTGCTCCGCTCTCTGTAAAGCAAGCGACTTCGGAACCAGTTCCCCGAGAATCACATGCAGACAAGTGATCAGCGTGAACGCGATAGCAATCGCAATGGTATGGGCATAAACCATGGCGTGCGGGACTGCCCGGAGAAAAGGGATTCCCTCGACAATGCGGGCTACGATGGGTTCGCCAATCCATCCCAGCGTCAGGCTGACAATGGTAATTCCCAGCTGAACGCCATTAACGACCTCGTCCAAGTTGCGGTGTAGCTTCTGAACCGTACGGGCGCCGATGCGGTGGGATTCGATGAGTTGCTGAATTCGGGTATCGCGCAAGCTAACCAGGGAAAATTCGGCAGCGGCGAAGAAAGCATTGGCTGCAACCAGGAGCAAGACCAGAAACACCCGGACCAGCACAAAAGCGATCATGGATGGGTAATTTTAACATTCCAAAGGCGATTTCGCTGAAAGCAGTTCTCAGGAAGACACTGGAGATTGTAGAATAAGGCTTCGCCCTTCAGGTTAATTCAAGAGTTGCAGTTTGACTAAAAAGGCGGAATTCGCTCGCATCTGACCTCTACATAGATTTCCTGCTTCCATTTCCCAAGTTGGGCGGTCTAAGTGCCAGTGGAACGGGTCTCAGTAATAGTCATTTTGCGGATTCAGGAACAAATTTCAGATCCCTTTCGTAATACCATCTGGGCGCCACAAAACAACCGAGAGATTAAGAGCTCCGGTCCTAATCGCAGGGAGGCAGCGTGAACGGCAATATCAGTGGAAAGAAAAAACGGAAACGTATCATCATTATCAGCGTTGTAGTGGCGTTGATCCTGGTTTGCGCGATCGCAGTGTTCGCCTTTAGTCGTGGGGGAACGAAAATCGATCCCACCAAACTTGCGAAGGTTGAAAAGGGAGATCTCGCCAAGAGCGTTGTCGCTACCGGCAAGGTTGAGCCCATTATCAAAGTTGAGGTTAAGTCCAAAGCCAGCGGTATTGTGAAGAAACTTCTTGTGGATTACGGCGACCGCGTAAAGAAGGATCAATTACTGGTTCAGCTCGACAAGCAAGAGATCGAAGCTCAAGTTGAACAATCACGCGCAGCCTTACAAGCTGCTGAGGCTAATTTAGCCAGTTCTAAAGCAGACTGGGAGCGCGCTAAGGTTGATGCTGAGGGCCCTGATGTTCCACTGCTGAAGCGTGCCTATGAGCGTGCAGTGAGCATGGCACAAGATGGCGTAGTTTCTCAGTCCGCGCTGGATGATGCCGACAAAGCTTACAAGATGGGCGTGAACAAACAGAATGTATCGAAGGCTCAGGTTACGGTACTGCAAGGAAAAATTGCGCAATCCCAGGCACAAATAGCTGAAAGCCGCGCCAATCTCACGCAACTGGAAGAGCAGCTCAGTTACACCGACATAAAATCACCCATGGACGGTATCGTACTTTCCCGTGATGTGGAAATGGGAGACGCAGTGAGCTCAATTCTTGTGCTCGGTTCATCCGCCACCCTGGTCATGACACTGGGTGATACCAGCCAGGTGTACGTGAAAGGCAAAGTGGATGAGAGCGACATTGGCCGGGTTTATCTCGGCCAACCGGCGCGGATCAAAGTCGAATCATTCAAAGACAAAACTTTTAACGGCGTGGTCACAAAGATTTCTCCCATGGGCGTCGAAAAAGATAATGTCACAACTTTCGAAGTGCGTGTCTCCATCAATAATCCCGGCGGAGAGTTGAAAGCTGAAATGACGGCGAATGCCGAGATCATTCTGGAAGAG
The DNA here is from genome assembly GCA_035651835.1 of Terriglobales bacterium. Taxonomy (GTDB): domain Bacteria; phylum Acidobacteriota; class Terriglobia; order Terriglobales; family Acidobacteriaceae; genus JAOAPG01. The sequence continues at coordinate 70,978 of DASRFC010000079.1, read as the reverse complement.
CATAAAGCAGTGTTGCAGATTCCAGAGGGCGCGATTATTTACGACAAGGATAAAAAAGCATCGGTTGAAGTGCCTGATCCAAAAGCTAAAGACGGCAAAAACAAGGTAGCCGTGAATATCGGCATTTCCAACGGGGCCAAGACTGAAGTGCTCAGCGGCCTTAAAGAGGGCCAAGAGGTAGTGCTCCAGTAAGAGTAAAGCAACAAATCGTAACAGTAGCTGGGGCATGGAGAAAAGTAACCGTGCCCTTCTTTTTGGCCGATTTTCAAAATTGCATCATGAAAATAGCTCGCCGGAAGGATGGGAAAGATCATGAAAAAGTTCATTGATATCGCCGCGGCATTCAGCATTTTCGCTCTGATGAGCGCGTTATCCGTTTCAGCATTGGCGGCTGAAGGAAGTTTCGAGCGCACGCTGCAGGTTAACGGATCGGTAAATATAGATTTGGACACAGGCTCAGGCAACGTTCAAATACATTCTGGCTCGTCACAGCAAGTTCAAGTCACTGGACATATAAAAGTGACGAACTGGTTTGGGGGCAACGATAGCGAAGACAAGGTCAAGCGGATCGAAGCTAATCCGCCGATCCAGCAGAGTGGAAATGACATCCGCATTGGTCATATCGACGATCCTGAGCTTCGCCGCAATATTTCAATCAGCTACGACGTGACTGTCCCACCCGAAACCCAGCTGCATTCTCACACCGGCTCTGGGAATCAGAGAATTGAGGGCATTCGAGGTCCGATTGAGATCGATTCCGGATCCGGCGATCTGAAACTCTCTTCGATTGGCAATACAGTACGTGCTGGGGCCGGTTCCGGCAATATTGAGATCGACGGCGTAAAGGGCAATGTCCGGGCGAAAACCGGTAGCGGAACTGTAAGAGCAACAAATGTTGCTGGTGGATTTGAAGGCAGCACCGGTAGCGGGAATCTCACACTGGAACAGACCGCTCCGGGATCCGTCCGCGCAGACACAGGATCGGGTGACGTGGAACTGCGCGGCGTGCGCGGTTCACTGGAAGCCCGTGCGGGTAGCGGTACGATTCGCGCCGAAGGTGAACCAACTGGCGGATGGACGGTACACACGGGTTCAGGCACTGTGCAATTGAAATTTCCATCCGCAGTATCTTTTGACCTTATGGCTCACACTGGCTCAGGGTCGATCTCGCTGGATCACCCCATTACTGTGCAAGGCACCATCGGCCGCAAAGAGGTCCGCGGTAAGGTTGGGGGCGGTGGTGTCTCAGTCGAAGTGCAAACCGGATCGGGGAATATCGAAATCCAATAAAGCACCGGGAGTCCAATTACCTCAGTGCCTTGACTCCGCAACTCCCAGCAATTAGGTTTTTAGGTTGCGGGGAAATCTCTGTCTGGCACTATGAGGTAGCATGGCACATCGGCCTATTATCACTTTAACCACCGACTTCGGAACCAACGATCACTTTGTCGGAACAGTTAAGGGCGTGATCCTGAACATCGTGCCCGAAGCTGAGATTGTCGACATCAGTCATGCGGTGCAGGCATTCGATATTCTGGATGGCGCGCTCACTATCGCCCAAGCCTATTCCTACTTCCCTTCCGAAACTGTGCATTTGGTAGTGGTCGATCCTGGGGTGGGTACGGAACGTCGTGCCCTCGTTGTTAAGACGGAAAGACATACCTTTGTTGCGCCCGATAATGGGGTGCTTTCCCTGGTTTATGCTCGAGAAGAACGTCTGCACGTTCGTGAAGTCGCTGCCGAACATTACTATCTTCAACCTGTAAGCAAGACATTCCATGCCCGCGATATTTTTGCGCCTATTGCCGCTTATCTGGGCAAGGGAGTCGATACGGAAAAATTTGGCGAGATCATTACTGATTTTGTCCGTTTCAATGCGCCTAAGCCGAAATCCTCGGATGGAACGACATTGAAGGGCATCGTGCTTAAGGTCGATCGCTTTGGCAATCTGATTACCAACATTACTCCGCAGGACGCGCCTATGCTGTTTCAGCTCGACCCTTTGCCATTCACCATCACTGTGGGCAAGCGCGAGATCACCGATATAAAGACAACGTACTCAGAAGGCGGCCCTGGAGAAGTATTTGGCATTCTCGGCAGTATGGGATACCTGGAAATTGCCACAAATCGTGGAGCAGCAGCGCAACTGGTAGGAACTGGTAAAGGCAGTGAAGTGAACATCGCCCTACAAGGCGCAGCCGCCGCTGGGAATGGGAAGTAGCGGCAAGTGCTTGCTAAGAAGCTTTAGACTTGGGACGAACATAACGCTCCATCTCTGCCGTCCAATTTAAAAATCGCCACAAATTAGTGCGCTCTCTCCAGGCAAATTCCCAAAATTCCAGAAAACCGATTTGCTGCATTTTTACTCCGCAATATGTCTCTATCCGCCAGAGTAAATAAGGACTCCGCCAAGGCGTAAGGCGATGGCCACGAGTGGCATTCCACAAGAATCGGACTATATAACGCATATGGATTGAGAACATCATAATGATACGGGAGACGCAGGTACACTGAGAATAAGGATTTTCATACATGACTGAAGAGACCAACCGCCAACAGGCTGAAGATCATTATTATGCAGCGCTTGATTTGGTGCTGGAAGGCGAGCAGGAACGAGCTTTAGCGGAGTACCAGACGTCACTGGAAATAGATCCCACGTTCACCGAGGCCATGCACGGCATGGCTAAGACCTTGCAAGACATGAACCGGCTAGATGACGCAATTGCCGTCGCGAATCGCATTGTAGAACTTGACCCGGATGATGTACTCGCGCACACAAGTCTATCGGTCTGTTATCAGAAGAAAGGAATGATCCCGGAGGCCGAGGCGGAAGGAAACAAGGCTAGAGTGTTGGGGTGGAAACAGCAGTTGAAAAAGAAGAACACCCCCTAATCGATTTACAAGTCGTATTTTTTTATTAAATGACGAAACGATCGGTAGGAAATCTTCAACAAATCCGCAGCTTTTGTCTGTACGTTATTCGATTGGGTTAGCGCCGACTGCAACAGAGATCGTTCGATATCGGCAACATATTTTTCCATGTCGATTCCATCCGGCAGAAAACCGCTTTGAGTACCCACTGTTCCGGTTATGCCTACTCCAGCCGCCGCCGCACGCGCTTTTGATTTTTCCACGGGGAGTTCCGCATGCAATTCGTCTCCGGTTTCAAGAGCCACCGCGCGCTCAATGGTATTTTCAAGTTGCCGAACGTTTCCCGGCCATTCGTAGCCACTCAGGGAATCAAGCGAATTTGAGTTCACCCGCAAAATATTTCTGCCTGCCGCAGCGGCGTATTTTTTCAGGAAATGATTTACCAGCAACGGAACATCTTCCCGGCGCTCCCGCAGTGGCGGCACGCAAACGGGAATCACATTCAGGCGGTAATAGAGATCCTCGCGGAAAGTGTTTTCGGCCACCTGCTTATCAAGATCGCGGTTTGTAGCGGCAATCACGCGCACATCAATTGCAATTTCGTTCGTCCCGCCTACTGGTCGCACGCAGCGTTCCTGCAACACGCGGAGCAGTTTGACCTGCATGGTCAAACTCATCTCGCTGATTTCATCGAGGAAAATTGTCCCTTCGTTCGCGACTTCAAAAAGGCCGCGCTTATTCTGATTTGCCCCGGTGAAAGCTCCCTTCACATAACCAAACAGTTCGCTTTCCAGAAGCGTCTCGGGAAATGCCCCGCAGTTGATAGAAACAAAAGGCTCGGTCGCTCTGGGCGAACAGACGTGAACGGCGCGCGCCACCAATTCTTTTCCTGTGCCGCTCTCGCCATAAATCAATACCGTACTCTGGGTCGACGCGACGGTTCGAATCGTCTGCTTCAACTTTTCCATCGCCGAGCTAACGCCGACTATGTTGTCGAGTGAGTTGCGGGTAGCGGCATCGCGCTTGAATGCAAAATTCTGGCGGCTAAGGGCAAGTTTTTCTATGGCGCGGTTGATCGCGAGCTTAATTTCGTCGACTAAGCCTGGTGACTTGCGAATATAGTCGGAGGCGCCGCCAGCTTTAACCGCTTGTACGGCCGCCTCGTAATCATCCACAGCGGTAATCAAAATAACCTGCGACTCGGGGGAAACCTGGTGAGCATGCCGCAAGACTTCGATTCCGTCTGTGTTCGGCATCTTGATATCTGTGATGACAACGTCATATAACGCCGCATCCAGCTTTCTTTTCGCTGCCTCACCAGAGTTTACGGTTTCTACGCGATGCCCTCCGCGGCGCAATGCAATGTCCAGCATTTCGCAAATGGAGCGCTCATCGTCGCAGACCAGAATGTTAGCCACGAGCTCCTCCCACGGATGCCGCAGCCACGCTGAATCCTTCACGATGTGTAACCGGTTTCTGATCAATATTTGCAGCGGCGAGCTTCTCGCCAACGAACATTCGCCGGAGCCGAAGCACGAAAACGCTTCCTTCTCCCGCTTTCGATCGCGCCCACACTTTACCTTCATGGGCTTGAACGATTTGATAAACAATAGCCAGCCCTAATCCTGTACCGCCTTCAAACTGAGATTGGAACGGCTCGAATATCTTGTCGATTACTTGAGGATTAATGCCCGGCCCTGTATCGGCAAAATTAATCTGCCAATCATCGCCGATCGCTTCGACCGAGACCGAGAGTTTGCCTCCGGATCGCATTGCGCGCACCGCATTCTCACAAAAATTCCAGAACACTTGTTTGATCTTGTCTCCGTCTGCCAGCGCCCATGCTTCTTTGACTGCATAGCGCCGTTCAAGCACAACGCCCGTACCGTCAGCAATCAAGCGGTGCTGAAGGAGCGTAAGCGTGTCCTCAAGCAACGCGATCAAATCCACTTTAGTGAACTGATACTGCTTGCCGCGTGAATATGCGAGAAAATCAGTGATGATATTGTTGAGGCGTTCTGATTCACGAGTAACGATTCCGAGTAGCTTACGATGTTCGTCGCTCAGATCAGGAACGCCAGCCAGCATGCTTACTGAACCAGCAATCGAAGTCAGAGGATTGCGAATTTCATGAGCAATGGCCGCTGCCAGCCTGCCTACCGCGGCTAATCGGTCCTGCATGCGTACTTCGCGCTCTAGACGACGGATTCCAGTCAAATCATCTAATGTGTAAACGTATCCCAAACTTTCTCTGCCCGGAACGCTCAGCATGGATACGGTAACGCGGAAGGTTTTTCGAAATCCATTGGGCGCAGTGAAGCGCACTTCGGCTTGCGCAGGCTCAGAATTTGCATGGGGTAGAGGGTCAACAAACAGCCGGTCGACTGGATGTTCGATCAAGTCTCCGTGGGAAAACTCCAGTAATTTTTGCGCTGCCGTATTAACCAGCGTGATGTGCCCATCCAGACCCGTTGTGATAAGCCCACTGCTGATGGAATGAATAATATTTCCATGCAGCGCTTGCAAATCCTGGAGTGCGCCACTGGTTTTTTCTAATTTGACGTCCGCTTGGCGCAGCTTGGAGGACAATAGGCCGGCAAGATAGGCGACCGCAAAATAGCCGAATAAATTGACGAAGATCAAAGCTTGCAATGCGCGAAGGCTGGGGTGAGTCGTCGAGTAGGATGGAACAACTTCGAAATAAGTTAATTCCAGGATAGTGCCGTAAAGAATAAAAGCCAGGGCAGCTGTCAGATAAGCCCACAAACGCGGCAGCAGGATACTAGCAACGATAATGACGAGTGGATAAAGAAAATTCAGCGAGCTATCTACACCGCCGCTTGCGTACACTACCAGGCTCACTAAGGCTATATCCGTAATGATCTGCAACACGGACTGAATACGAGATTCCTTCCAAGCCGAAAGTAAAACAAGGTAAACAATTGACATCGTGTACCACAGCACCATTGTGGAAACGAACAGCCGGAGAGGCAGTGTTGAAGGAGTAAGTTGGGCAATCGCAAGTTCGATTACTAATAAAAATGTCAGAATGATGATACGAACCTTGACCAGCCAGGCCAGCCACAACCGTTCATCAAACATGGATTGCATGACAGATTCGATTCCGCGCTAGTTACCCCAGAGCGGATTGCTTAAAATGACGCAATCACGCTCAGGGAAAGATGTTTTTCTAGTGCTGCCTAATTGCAGCTACATCTAAACAGATGTTAGCCAGCCAATTTCGCAATCATCGAGAACAATGGCATGTAGAGCGAAATTACAATGCCACCTACGCTCACACCCAGCAATCCGATAATTACCGGTTCCAGCATCGCGAGCATGTCTTTCGTGGCGGTATCAACTTCGTCTTCGTAGAAGTCGGCGATTTTTTGTAACATGTTGTCCATTGCGCCCGTTGCTTCACCCACGCCAATCATTTGTGTCACCATGTTAGGAAACACTCCGGATTCGCGTAACGGATCGACAATGGTTCGGCCCTCTTCAATGGCTTTCCGAACTTTCATCAGCGCTTCTTCTAAAACTGCGTTGCCCGATGTTCGCGCCGTGATGCCCAATCCTTCGAGGATTGGCACGCCGGAGGTTATAAGAGTGCCTAGCGTTCTGGTAAAGCGCGCTACAGCTATCTTGCGCAGCAACATACCCATGATTGGAAGCTTGAGCATTAGAGCGTCCGTGTAGTAACGACCTTTGGGGTTATTGCGAATTTGTTTAACTCCGAATACCAGTCCCACGCCTCCCAAAATGAAAAACCACCAAAACTGTCCAATGAACGCGCTTAGCCCGACTACAATTCGCGTGGGCAGAGGCAAAGCCACTCCCAAGCCGGCAAACAAGTTTGCAAAAATGGGGACGACCCACTTTAACAACGCACCCACAATCAATCCGGCGAGAGAAATAACTGATACGGGATAAATCAGGGCAGACTTTACCGCGCCCCTGAGCTTTACCGCCTTTTCAACATAAACCGCGAGACGCTGCAAAATGAGGTCGAGAATACCGCCCGTTTCTCCGGCTTCGATCATGTTCGTGGTTAGATCATCGAACACCTTGGGATATTGACGCATGGCATTGGCAAGAGTCGAGCCACCCTCCACTGTCATGCGGACTCCCGTCAGGGTTTTCTGGAATGCAGGATTTTCCTGGTTAGCCGCCAGTATCTCCAGACACTGAACCAGGGGCAACCCAGCATCAATCATGACGGAAAATTGGCGAAAGAAGACCGCGATGTCTTTGGTTTTAACTTTGCTTGAACCAAAGGTGGGCATGGCAAATTCTTTACCCTTTTCGCGGACTGACCCGGTAGTAATTTGTTCACGGCGCAATTGGCTCATCAATGTTTGTTTATTGGCCGCATTGCGCTCGCCTGTAACTTTTTCTCCCGACGCGTTCTTCCCCGAAAATGTAAATACTGGCATAAGTCTCTCCTGGCTCGAATCCGTTTAGTTTCCGTGTTCTCAGCAGCTTCTGCGCGTTTCTTTTGGTACCCCTTCAAATACTCCGTCAGTATCGTCAATCACTTCTTGCCGGGCGCTGCGCCCTTGGCCATTGTCCCGGTGGCCTGGCTACGGCCCGCCAAGTTAGTCCCTCGATTGATCATTTCTGTCAATTCGTCCTGATTGCTGGAGCGTGCCATTGCGACTTCCATGCTGATCTGTTTTTGAAAGTACAAAGTGGCAAGAGACTGATTAAAGGTCTGCATTCCAAATTTGTCCTGTCCAGATTGCATGGAGGAATAAATCTGGTGAATCTTGTCTTCGCGAATCAGATTGCGAACGGCTGGATTAGGAACCAGAATCTCCATGGCCATTGCGCGACCTTTGCCGTCAGCTTTCGGCAGAAGCGTTTGGCACATAATCCCTTCTAATACCAACGAAAGTTGCGCCCGGATTTGTGGTTGCTGATGGGCCGGGAAGACGTCGATGATTCTGTTAATGGTGGATGAAGCCGAGTTGGTATGCAAAGTCCCGAATGTTAAGTGGCCGGTTTCGGCAATACGCAAAGCAGATTCGATAGTTTCAAGATCGCGCATTTCACCGATCAGCACCACATCTGGATCTTCACGAAGTGCGGCTCGCAAAGCGTCAGTGAAGCTTTTCGTATCCGCATGCAACTCGCGCTGATTGACCACACAGTTCTTATTCATATGCACGAACTCGATTGGGTCTTCAATCGTGAGGATGTGGTCATGACGCTCGGTGTTGATTTTGTCGATCATCGCCGCAAGCGTGGTGGACTTTCCAGAGCCTGTCGGACCGGTAACCAACACGAGTCCGCGCGGCTTGTCGCACATCTTGCTTACCACCGCCGGAAGATTTAGCTGATTAAAGGATTTGATTTCGAAAGGGATTACACGGAATACGGCCGATGTCGCGCCCCTCTGATTGAAAACGTTGGCGCGAAAACGCGCCAGGCCTTTTAATCCGAACGAAAAGTCGAGCTCGAAATTCTCTTCGAACCGGTGCTTCTGCGAATCTGTCATCACGCTGTATGCCAGCTGCTTCGTCTCAGCCGGGGTCATCTGCGGCAAATCCAGAGGCACCAAATGACCATGTACGCGAACCTGAGGCGGCGAGTTAGTCGTAATGTGGAGATCGCTGCCCGACATTTCGAGCATTCTTTTCAATAGATCGCTTAATGAGAGCCCCATGACTTATTCCCTTTCGTGTTCCAAAGCTTTTAGTGAACAGTCTCGCGCGCTACTTCTTCGAGCGTGGTCATACCCGCCGCAACTTTGGCCAACCCGCTGCGCCTTAATGTCACCATGCCCCGTTCGATTGCTTTCTTCTTTAGCTCCAGTGAGGATGCGCCAACCAATATCAATTCCCTTATTTCGTCGTCTACTTCCATCACTTCGTACAAACCGCATCGCCCTTTGTACCCGGTGTTGTTACATACTCCGCAGCCTTTACCTTTTTGAATCTTTACCGTCTTGGCTTCTTCCGGAGTGAATCCTTCCTCGATCAGCGCCTGCGGGGGAACTTCAACTACTTGTGTACAGTCTTTGCAAATTCTACGGACAAGTCTTTGCGCGCAAATCAAATGGACTGAAGTCGCAACCATGAACGGTTCAATACCCATGTTCATTAAGCGGGTAATTGTTTCTGGCGCACCATTCGTGTGCAGCGTCGATAAAACCAAATGGCCAGTCAGAGCAGCCTTGATCGCAATTTCCGCAGTTTCAAAGTCGCGGATTTCACCGACGAGAATAATGTTGGGATCCTGCCGCAGGAATGAACGCAATGCAGCGGCGAAGTTCAAACCGATTTGTTCCTTCATCTGAACCTGGTTGACGCCCCCCAATTGGAATTCAACCGGATCCTCGGCAGTCATAATGTTGGTGTCAGGCTGATTCAACCGCGATATGGCCGAGTAGAGGGTGTTGGTCTTACCTGACCCGGTCGGTCCGGTAACGAGAACCATGCCGTAAGGCTTGAGAATTGCTTTTTCGAATTTAACCAGCGATTCCGGTTCAAACCCCAACTTCGTCATGTCAAGGCGAAGATTTTCCTTATCCAACAAACGCATTACTATCTTTTCGCCCCACAACGTGGGCAGGGTGCTAACACGAAAATCGAGTTGCTTTTTCTTTCCACCAATAGCCATCTTCAGCATGATGCGTCCGTCTTGCGGCAGCCGCTTTTCGCTGATATCCAGCTTTGACATGATCTTCACACGCGAAACAATCGCGTCTTTCAGTTTCAGAGGCGGTGACATGATGCTTTGCAAAATGCCATCAATACGGAAACGCACACGGAATTCTTTTTCGTAGGGCTCCATGTGAATATCACTGGCCCCGCGTTTGACTGCGTCGGTCAGCACCAGATTCACGAGCTTTACAATCGGAGCTTCGTCTGCAGCGCGCTCTAAATCTGCGAGACCAAGTTCTTCTTGTTCGGCTTGCACTTCGACGTCGGCATCATCCATCTCCGTCATCGACTGCATTACTTGCTCGAGATCTTCCTCCTTTGTCGTGCCGTATGCCTTCTCGATGCCTTCGAGAATCGAGCTTTCCGATGCGACCACCGGCTCGATATTGAAGCCGGTCATGAACTTGATATCGTCCATCGCAAAGACGTTCGTCGGATCGACCATGGCGATGGTGAGAGACGCGCCTACACGGCTTAGAGGAAGGATTTGGTAGCGCTTTGCAGTTTCGTATGGAATGAGTTTGACGACAGACGAATCGATCTCAAAGAATGAAAGATTAATCGCAGGGACGCCATACTGGCGCGAAAGAAAATTGGTGACGTCTTCGTCGGTTAAACAGCCTAGTTTGACCAAGGCGGAGCCCAGGCGGCAGTTCGTTTCCTTCTGCACCTTAGTCGCCTGCTGCAACTGCTCTGGGGTGATGATCTTCTCTTTGACGAGAAGGTCACCCAACCTCTGAGACATGCCTCGATCTCCTGTCTAAATCTGTGGAACAGAACGTACCGATTAACCGCAAACGCAGCTAGTAAAGAAGGGAGAATTCATGCGTTGTTCGCGTTGACATAAATTGTCAACGCAGATGCGTAACTGCACCAGTAACTTTGGTCCTATGCGGATGACTGTACCTTGAGTAACTAATAGACTTAACGATCGTAAAAGCCGCAAAAATGGGGATAAACCAGCGCTTCACCAGACAAATCAATGATGAAAAGCTGAATGAATGCCGGACACTTTGGTAACAAAGTTAAACTTATAGCAGCCGGAAATTCGTTCAACTTTCAGTTGAGCTGAATTGAGATTGAAATAAACTCGAAAACCTCTTGATTTGACCCCATGCCCACAAATTGGCCTTATCGCCCGGCAATGCATGCCATACATTCCCAAAAGTGTTATAACTGGTTAGATAAGTTTTACGCCCAGTTCAGCACAAGAAATCAGGCCTTTGTGAAACAAACTCACAGCAGCACATTGTCTGCTCAGATTTGCGCCGCTCTCGATAACCTTTCCCAGGCAACCCAAAGTTCAACCTATTGTCCTGGATGTGGCCGCAAGATGATAAATATGTATGCTCAATTTTGGGTATACGGCGGCGACCAGGAGTGGCCGATAAGATTGGCATTCTGCACCAAATGCGATTCCGAGGTCATCAAAGCTGTTCCAACTAGCTTCGCAGCTTAAGCAGCTTATTACGTGTCCCGCCCGCCTGGTAGACACCCGCTCTGCTTATAATAAACAATTGGATAGCGTCCAGTTCTGCGCAGTCAGGTGATTACGTGGCAACTTCCAATTCAAGCAACGACCCTATAAAGAATCCCAGCCGAAAGAGATTAATCATTTTTGTTGTGATAGGGCTTAGTTTGCTGTTTGCTGTGCTTCTTTCCTTGACTTCTTTCGATCTGCCTTTGAATCCAAAAACAAATCAGGAAACCTTATTTTTTGATTTTCTCTTCGTAGTAATTTTTCTGCTGTTTGTTGCTTTGACATTCGTACTCATCCGCAATCTCCTTAAACTCACAGCGGAGAGGCGGCTCGGAGTTTTGGGGTCGAAATTCCGTGCACGAATGGTGGTCGCAAGTCTTCTTCTTTCCTTTCTACCTGTAATTGTTATGTTCCTGTTTGCATATGTTTTGATGAACCGTTCCATCGACAAGTGGTTTTCAAGCCCAGTCGAGGAGGTACGGCAAGATACGGCAAACATGACGATATTGCTCTCAAAATATGCCGCCCAAAATGCCGCGGCAGAGGCGTTTTCAATCGCGAACTCGCCAGAAACGATGCGAGCTTTCAATGAACATAGTTTTACGTCGTTGGTACCCGTATTTCATAAACATGAACCTACACTGCAAGGTGGTTTTGCATTTGCTGTGCTGGACGGAAATGTGGAGGCAAGTTTTGCAGCGCCTGTCTCCATTGAAACACTAAGAAGCAAAATCCCATTGGGGCAGCTGGAATCAGGGATCTTCCCTCGTTTGCGCTTAGATCAAACAGATTACGTCCTGGCCAGTGCGGCCTCCGCGAATCATGGACTGATTCTGGTCGCGATGCCGCTCCCCAAGACATTTTCAGAAACCGTGAGACAGAGTGAAGCCCATCAAGAACGCTATCTGGAACTTAGCCGGGAGCGGCGTCAGCTACGGCGGACCTACATGGGGTTATTGCTGTTGCTGACTGTTCTGGTCCTTTTTGCCAGTACCTGGCTCGCACTTTTTCTTTCCAAGCTAGTCACTCGTCCAGTGGCGGCGCTTGCGGAAGCAACACAAGAAATTTCTCGTGGAAGGCTTGATTATCGAGTCGAAATTAGTGCTGCGGACGAAATCGGGGATTTGGTGCGATCTTTCAATCGCATGGCGGAAGAATTGGAGGTAAGCCGGGGACAAATCGAAGCCTCCAGTCAAAAACTGGAAGTTGCTAACGTTGCACTGGAACAGCGTCGCAGGCACATTGAAACCATACTTGAAAGCATCCCCACGGGCGTACTCTCACTTAACGCCGATCGTCGCATCACTCACGTGAATCAGGCGCTGCTCAGGCTTTTTCATCCCTTGCGGGAAGACACTGGCGCTCCCTCCATTCTGATTGGAGCGCGTCTGGATGAAGTCTTTAGCCCAGAAGTTCTCGCCGATCTTGAACCACTGCTGCGACGCGCAAATCGGATGGGAACGACAACCACTCAAATGGAAATAGATGTACAACGATCCAAACTCAATGTAGCGACTACCGTGGCAACACTACATCACGAAAGAAGGCGTTTAGGATACGTTCTCGTGTTTGAAGATTTATCAGATCTGCTGAAAGCCCAGAAGCAAACGGCATGGCGTGAAGTCGCGCGCCGGGTCGCTCACGAAATCAAAAATCCTTTGACGCCAATCGCGCTTTCGGCCGAACGTATTCGCCGCCATCTCGACCGTGGCGCTCCGCCCGATGCTGCATCGCTTCAAATTGTAGACAGCTGCGCTCAGACCATCGCCAGCGCGGTAGAAACGGTTCGCACCTTAGTCGACGAATTCTCGACACTCGCCCGTTTCCCTACGGCTCAGCCACAGCCTTCCAGCATTAATCTGATTGTGGAGACCGCTCTATCAATGTTCAATGGGCGGTTAGACGGAATAAAAGTGAACACTTCTCTCGCTGTAGGTCTGCCGAAGGCAATGGCGGATCCCGAAGGCATGAAAAGAGCATTGGCCAACCTTGTTGATAATGCGGCAGAGGCGATGCAAGACTCGGTTGTGCGCGAAATCAATATCTCCACTGCTCTGGTTGCTACTCGCGACGCCATAGAACTTACTGTTTCTGATACGGGCCATGGGGTCACGCGGGAATTGAAAGAAAAGCTTTTTCTTCCATACTTCTCAACCAAGCAACGTGGTACCGGTCTTGGGCTGGCCATTGTGAACCGCATCATTGAAGATCATCATGGTTCCATTCGGGTAGAGGAGAATAATCCCGTTGGCACGAAATTCATTGTCGAATTACCCATCGTAAGTGAAGCCATTGAGGTGAGTGCGATTACTGAACATGCCTAATATTCTTATCGTTGATGACGAACCCAGCATTCGCCAATCGCTAAAAGGCGTTCTCGAAGATGAAAGCTATAAGGTTGCTGTAGCCGAGAGTGGCGAGACATGCCTCGAAGCGATGCGCAAAAAAACCTTCGATGTGATTCTGCTCGATGTTTGGCTTACCGGCATGGATGGGCTGGAAACGCTTAGCAAGATCCGCGAAATCGAAAATGCTCCTGAAGTCATAATGATCTCAGGGCATGGCACGATTGAAACCGCGGTGCGCGCTACCAAGCTCGGCGCTTATGACTTTCTCGAAAAACCGCTATCGATTGAACGAACCCTCATTCTTATCAAACATGCCATTGATGCCAGCCGTTTACGACAGGAGAACCGCGATCTCAAAAAGCAATTGACTGCAAAGAGCGTGATTGCCGGGGACAGTATCCCGATGAAGGCGCTGCGCCAGCAAATTCAACTTATGGCGCCTACCAATGGCCGGGTACTTATATATGGAGAGTCCGGCACCGGCAAGGAACTCGTCGCCCACGCTATTCATGCCCAAAGCCAGCGGCGGAATGAAATGTTTGTCGAGGTTAACTGTGCCGCCATTCCCGAGGATTTGATTGAAAGCGAACTGTTCGGCCATCGCAGGGGTTCGTTTGCAGCAGCAACTGCCGATAAAGAGGGAAAATTTCAAAGAGCTCACGGTGGCACATTATTTCTCGATGAAATCGGCGACATGAGCCTGAAAACGCAATCGAAGCTGCTGCGCACATTGGATGAGCACCGTTTCACGCCCGTTGGAAGCGATGAATCGATCACCGTTGATGTCCGCGTAATCGCATCCACGAATAAAGACCTTGACGAAGAAATCTCGCGCGGTAACTTCCGTGAAGATTTGTTCTACCGGCTGAACGTAATTCCCTTCTCTGTTCCCGCTCTGCGGGAGCGGCAAGAAGATGTACCGCTATTAACCCGCTATTTCCTTAAAGAATTTTCGACAACTTATGGGCGGCGGCTGCGGGAAATCACCGATGACGCGATTGATACGCTTATGCGTTACTCATGGCCGGGGAATGTACGCGAGTTGCGCAACGTAATTGAGCGCATCGTCATTATGAATCCAACAACCAATCGCTTTGAACGCAAGCACCTGCCGCCCTTAGTTTATCGCGATAACAGCCGGCGAACGCCGGGTTCAGATTTCTCGACGTTACATCAGGCTAGAGCAGCGTATGAGCGGGACTATATTTTAAAGAAGCTGGATGACAATCATGGAAATGTAAGCCGCGCGGCTGAAGTTTTAGGACTGGAACGCAGCCATTTGTACCGGAAAATGAAGACTTTAGGGATTGCAGTTAAAGAATAAGTAGAGAGATATTTTATTTCTTAATCATCCGGATCTCACTGCCATTCTTCAGATACTTAACTTCGTCCATGAGCTGGTTAATCAGGTAAATTCCACGCCCGTGATTTGAATAAAGATTCTCTCCGGCTACCGGACTGGGAATTTTTGATGGATCAAAACCTTCTCCCGGATCACGCACTACGATCAACATTCTGTGATCTTCATCGCACGCAACATCGCATTCAATGATTTTAGTAGGATCCGCTTTCGCCCCATGCACAACTGCATTAGCAAGTGCCTCGGTCAGGGCAAGTTCAATAGCAGCTTCCTTTTCGCCAGGACATTCCGTATCCTGAACAATTTCCATAATATTTTGCACCACAGAATCGACGGCTTTCTTGTCGGCCGCCATCTGAACGCTGAGTTTCAAAATCAGCTTACCGGGTTCGAAACTGGAATTTGAATCAGACTCAGAATTCTTGCTCATTTTTCGCGCCTGTGACTCCGCCCCGATGTTACTAGCTTTTGTAGCGAATTTGCACTTCCCGCTTTCAAACTCCCAACCAACTGTTCCAGTTGTCGACGCCAATCGAGTTCTTCCACGAACTCATGGGATTCGCGCCAATTTGACTTCACTTTAACGAAGAGTTGTAAGAATACCTTGGTCCCCACCATTTTCTCAATCTCTAATCTCGCCGCAGTGCCAATCTTCTTCAGCATCTGCCCGCCCTTCCCAATCAGGATCGCTTTCTGACCCTCGCGTTCACAATAGATAGCCGCTTCAATGCGGGTGAGCTTCGGTTTTTCCTCAAATGTTTCTATTATCACAGTCGTCGAATAAGGAACTTCCTCGCTCGTCTCAATCAATACTTGCTCGCGAATAAGTTCGGCCACCATGAATCGCATCGGCTGATCCGTTACTTGATCGTCTGCAAAATACTTTGGCCCCTTCGGCAAAACCTCGACTAGTTTCTTGAGAAGTATGTCCACACCTTCCGGCTTCCGGGCCGACAATGGAATGACCTCCCGGAACTGGTGCAACTTCGTATAGGCTTCGATAATCGGCAGCAGCTTGGCTTTATCGCCTTTTAAGAGATCGGTTTTGTTTAGCAGCAGAAATGCCGGAGTCTTCGAACGCTTCACCATCTCGAGAACGATTTGATCGCTATGCCCAAACTTTGCGGTTGCATCGACAATTAGCAAAATCAGATCGCTTCCCTCAAGCGCTTCGCGAACCTCTCCCATCATCTTCCGGCCAAGTGAACTATCGGGCTTGTGCACACCCGGAGTATCGAGTAGCACAACTTGGGCGCCTGATTTCGATTTTTGCTTGGGAATCTGAAGGACCCCGAGAATCCGATTGCGGGTCGTTTGTGGCTTGGGGCTTACTATGGCGAGTTTTTCGCCAACCAGTGTATTCAATAATGTGGACTTGCCAGCATTGGCACGGCCAAGAATACACACAAAACCGGAATGAAATGCCATAGGAGAGCGTCACATCGACTATATCAGTTTCATCTGCTTGGGTTCGGCAACGGAGATACGTACGCGCTCCACCCTGCGCCCAGTCGATTCAATTACCTCGAAGCGTAACCCATCTTCCTCGATGACTTCTCCCTTGCGTGGAATCCTTCCAGCGAGTTCACTCACCAATCCCGCAATAGTCGCCGACTCTTTTCCAGCAGGGCGCAAGCCAAAAAGTTCGTCCAGCCTGTCAACGTCCATATTTCCAGGCACCACGTAGGAGGAATCGGTTTCGCGCACAACTTCGGCCTTTTCGTGCTCATCGCCAATCTCGCCCACAATTTCTTCGATTAAATCTTCAATCGTAACCAGACCGGCTACTCCTCCGTACTCATCAATGACAATGGCCATTCGAATATTCTTCTTCTGCATCTCACGAAGAAGATCGCTTCCAGACTTGCTCTCTGGAACGAAATAAACATCCCTGCGCATTAAAGAATCGACGGTACGTGTGCAAGCTTCGGTGTCGGGAACCTGCAAGACATCTTGTGCGTAAACAATTCCCTCGATTTTATGGATTGTCTCCTCAAACACTGGCACTCGTGAAAAAGGTTTTTGTCGCAGCAACTCGATGAACTGTTCCACCGTCGTTCCAGTAGGGACGGCAACGATTTCCGGCCGCGGTTTCATGGCTTCACGTACCGTCTTCTCTCCGAACTCGACAACCGATTGAATCAAATCGCGATTGCTTTCATCGAGAATCCCTTCTTCTTCCCCAGCCTCAATGAGCGCATCGACTGCCTCAGATTGACTTTCGGGCTGGCCGTCGGTGTGCTCTTTCGTGAGAGCCACCACGGATTGCAAAAATCCGATTACCAGCGTCACGGGAAGTACGGCGTAAATCACAATTCTTAATAATGGAACCCAACGCGCAAGCCATTGACCATTGGTTCGGGAAAAAAACACAAAAGGGAGAAACCGGTTAAAGACTACGATTATTAAAATCAGGCTCAGAGTGGCTTGCAATATCTGCTGCACGCTCCACGTGCCATCCTGAAAAACAATGAAGCCGACCAACATTGCAATCGCGGCCATGGTTAACTGTGCCACTACCGCCATGGAGAGTGCCGCCCGCGTACGGCTTACTCCCAGCTTTGGCTCGATAATTTGTTCAAAGGCGTCGATGTTGGACTGAAACTCGCGCGATAGAAACTTTCCAATCTCACCATAGAGCCGGTCAACGTAGGAAGAGATCGCTAATAGCCCCAACAACAACAATATCGCGGACGCTATCGCAGTATTCATCGTAATTTCCGTGTGGTACGGCTTCTCTTATGGAAAACATCTCTTCTGTCCGGCTGAGAATTATTCGCTGCCGGATCTTTATCACCAATTGCCTCCGACCTTTCGATCAGGCTGATTGGTAATCTGAGCGCGCTGCGCAGGCGCACTTCTTCCGTCGCCATCTCGCCGTTGTCCCGCTCGTGATCAAACCCCGCCAAATGCAGAATTCCGTGTAGCGCCAGAATCTTGATTTCTTCCACCTCGGAATGCCCTAATTGCTTTGCATTGCTGGCCGCGATTTCCGCCGAGATCGCTATATCGCCAACAATTCCACTCATTGAATCCGGTGCGGCTGGAAATGATAAAACGTCAGTGGGCTTATCCTTTTTACGAAAGCGGTTGTTCAAGGCCCGCATTTCGCGGTTGGTTGTCACAAGCACACTCACCCTGCCATGTAACCGTGCTGCGCGGCAAGCTCGTACCACAAATCGTGACAACATTAAATCCGTCAGCCTTGGAACTTTCTTTTTCAAAATCACCAAGTGTGATTACTTTCCTATCCCAAAGCTCCCAAAAAACGACGGGAGGGACCAGTCAGGCTCCCTCCCGCATAATGCTAGTCTCTTTAACCTTTGGTTTCTAGTTCCACCGGCAGCACAGGGACACTCTGAGCAACGTTGACCGCACCACCTTCGCGGGCAAGCGCCTTCGATTCGAGCAGAGACAACTGCTCTCCTTCAATTCGCGCCTTGCGTTCGTCATAGGCGCGAATAATGCGTTGCACCAGATGATGCCGCACTACGTCGCCATCGTCGAAGTACGTAAAGGCCAAACCCTCGACATCCTTCAGCACATCCACGGCTTCGAGCAATCCACTTCGGCGCGCATTCGGTAAATCGATTTGCGTGACATCGCCCGTAATCACTGCCTTGGAATTGAACCCGAGGCGCGTCACGAACATCTTCATTTGTTCCGATGTCGTATTCTGCGCTTCGTCCAAAATCACGAACGAGTCGTTCAACGTCCGGCCGCGCATGAAGGCGATTGGCGCAATCTCGATAACGTTCTTCTCCAGATACCGATCGACCTTCTCCGGATCGAGCATGTCATAAAGTGCGTCATACAATGGCCGCAGATATGGATCGATTTTCTCCTGCAAAGTGCCCGGCAAGAACCCCAGGCGCTCTCCCGCTTCCACCGCTGGACGCGCCAGAATGATACGATTCACGCGCTTCGAAAGCAGCGCAGATATTGCCATGGCAACGGCTAAATAGGTCTTGCCAGTACCAGCTGGCCCGATTCCAAATACCATGTCATGCGTTTCGATGGCATCCAAATAACGACGCTGGTTCAGACTTTTCGGCTGGACAGTTCGGCGCCCAAATGATCTCTGCTTGCCAGCATCCGCTAAACCACGCAGGCTCACCTTGGGATCAGCAATGAGTACCCGCAACATGCTGTTCAGATCGCCATTGTGAAAGGTGTATCCGGAGCGCTGTAGATGGTCGAAGTCGGCGAAGACCTGTTCGGCGCGAGCTACGTCGCGCGGCGCGCCTTCAAGTTCAATGGAATCCGAGCGTAAGTCAATGTTGATGTTGAAGCCATCTTCGAGCACATGCAAATTTTCATCCCGTGTGCCAAAAAGCGCCTCGATGTTAGGACTAATCTCGATACTTTTTTTCATTCAGTACGTAGCCTTCACTTCAGAACCTCACTATGGAGATGGATGTTGCTGGTTGAATCATCCTATTTAAGCTTGCGCCAAGCCAGCCTCGTAGCTGTTCCAATTTATTTCCGACTTTTATTTCCAATGGAGCGACGGAGCGCCCTCGCCCGTCCGCCATGTCCCAGCTTTGAGCCAATCAACACGCAGTTATAGATGTGTTTTCTTGACAAAGAGATTGTTCTGTCTCGAGGTGTAACCAGCCAGGGGCGCTCGCTCAGGGTGCAAGCAACTACCATTACGAATAGCGTATTCCTGGGACAGGAGAAGAGTCAACCGTGAAGCTTGGATTCTAGAACTCATCCCCAAAATGATCTGCAATAAACCAGCTCACTAGGTCGAAAAGGTTCACCGGTCACGCTGGGGATGACTCGAAATGCGGACCTGTCATCTGCCCCTTGCATCTGTTCTGAAGTAGGACGTTGGCGTGGTCCCCAATGTTTTTTTGAACATTGAAATGAATGCGCTCGGTGTACTGTAACCCGATTCCAAAGCGGCATGTGTCACCTTTGCTCCTTCCGCCAAAAGGCGCATCGCCTGCATAAGACGAAGTTGTTGCCGCCACTTGCCGAGTGTCATCCCTGCTTCTTCTTGAAAGAGTCTTTCCACTGTCCTCTTACTCGCACCCGCTAGCTTGCAAATTTGTGCAAGCGTCCTGCGGTCGCTTCGATCACCCGAAAGCGCTTTCACAATTCGCCGCGCCCTTGGATCGGATAGATTGGGCAGCTGCAAAGGAACCGTCTGAATACCCTCTAGTTGATCAAGGATGACTCCTATCAACCGATGCTGGCGTTTCACTTCTTTCCTCAACTCGACGAGGCTGCAAGCATGCAGAATGAGTTCCCTTAGCAGCGGCGACACGTTTACTACGCAACATTGTGCAGGCAGTGTTCTTGCCAGCCGACGCCTCAGGTACAGAGTTCGCATTGCTACCTTTCCTGACATCGTGATGGTGTGGGGAACCGTCGCCGGTATCCAGACTGCCCGATCGGTCGGCACAACCCAGGTACCTTCGCTCGTGCGCACGGTCATCACTCCGCGGGAGGCATAGACGAGTTGATCGCGATCATGAAAATGCGACGGGATCACGTGCTCTGCCGGGTAGTCGTACGTCAGAGTTGTAATCTGCAAATGACGATCTCCCAAATAATCGAAAATTGCATTTTGTCGCATTTGCGATATTCATTGTCACAATATCGGAAGTATGTAAAACGGACAAGCGTTAAGCTCGGGCCAGTTGGAAATAAAAAAATAGAAAGGCAATCGAGTGAACCTCTTACACGATTGGTTGTGCAGTTCAGCGCATTGGCGAAAAACTGTCCAGCAGCGGCTACCGTGGGCCCTTTCTGATGCGGACATTGGACAAAATGTGCTCGAGCTTGGACCGGGACCCGGTCTCACCACCGATCTGTTGCGGCTGAGAGTGCGTCGTCTCACAGCTCTAGAAATTGACCCCAAGTTGGCGAAATCGCTAAGTTCGCGGCTTTCTGGAAGCAATGTGGACGTAATCACAGGGGATGCCACAGCCATGCCGTTTGCGGGCGGTCAATTTTCGGCGGGAGTATCGCTGACCATGCTGCACCATGTGCCCTCGCAAGAATTACAGGACAAAGTGCTGCGAGAGTTGTGGCGCGTCCTGAAGCCGGGAGGAATTTTTGTGGGCAGCGACAGCCTACAAAGCTTGGTGATGCGCCTAATCCACATTGGTGACACCCTCGTGCCGGTTGATCCGGATACCTTCGGAGTGCGATTGGAGGCTGCGGGATTCGAGGTCTTGGAAATAGAAAAAAAATCCGAAGCATTTCGGTTTTATGCCCGGCGGCCGACAGCACGCGTTTGCAATTAGAAGAACAAAATTGATCTCAGTGAGGACACAGTCATGAAGCAAAACACAATTGTTCGAGGTCCGAAGTGGTTCAGAAACATTCTCTCACTCGTTGAAATAAGCAACACGCGATTCACATGGACACTTTTTCTGGGGCTCGTCTGCTTAGCTGTCCCTATGTTGAGTTCGGCAGCCGACAACGTGGATTCCACCGCGGTTGGAACACGTACAGTGGAGGGATTGGTACGTGATATCGCGTGCCCCCTGCAAAATAAGAAATCTACTGCGACCAGCTATAGCAAGGACTGCATCGCGATGTGCGCCAAGGTAGGCTCCCCATTGGGGATTCTTACGAATGACGGCTCAGTATACGTTCCGGTAACTGAATCCATGCCCGACACAGGACAGAGTGCGCTAAAGTCTTTCGTCGGTGAGCACGTCCAGGCAACCGGCAAAGTGTTCGAGAGGAACGGCGCGCATGCCATTGAAATCAGCGAGATACATCAGCTCTCAAAATAATGTGGCGTTTAAAACCGGGCAGTCACACACCAGCGATCACACAAGAGAAAGCGAAGAAAATTCCCTATGAAAAAAGAATCGGTTATTAGAAATTCGACCTGGCCTAGAAGTATTCTCTTGCTTATTGTCACCGCAGGGTGTTTTTGGATGGCTGCACCGCTCATAGCAGTCGCAGCTGACTCAACACCTTGCTCCGCAAATCCTGAAAGCCGCCAGTTGGATTTCTGGCTCGGTGATTGGACTGTGACGTATCCCGGCGTGCCAGGTAGTGCTACCAGCAAAGTGGCCCTCACCCTCGACAAATGCCTGCTCACCGAAAGCTGGGACGGAGGAAACGGTCATAGTGGCAAGAACATGTTCGCATACAGCTCGGATGACAAAAGCTGGCACGGCATGTTCGCAGACAACCAAGGCCGTGTGCATGTGTTTGAAGGAAAAGTTGCGCAAGGCTCTGCCGAGTTTACTGGCCCTAGCCGTGGTCCCCAAGGACAAGCGGTTCTGAACAGAATCAAAGTGGTGCGCGTGACTGCGAACAAAGTTGAGCAGTCATGGGAGAAGTCGGCGGACAACGGAATCGCTTGGAAGATGGAATTTAGCGGAGAATACACCCGCAAGAATCCTTAGTCGGAAATTCCCGGCTACATGCCGGCTTTGAGGTCGTGGCGTGCTGGCAACTCCACGACCCCGTTTCGAGCTCGACGGCTTTGCTCTTCGTGAGTTAGTGCATGTGGCACTGGTTGAGACAAAGCTCGCTATGCCGCGCTGGCTGGTTTTGTCAACTTGCGGTCCAAGAAGTCGTGAATTGCACTCGCAATCTCCGGAGCATGAGTTTCGAGCGCAAAATGGCCAGTGTCGTAGAAGCGTACCTCGGCGCTCGGAATGTCACGCTTGAATGCTTCCGCACCGGGAGGCAGGAAGAACGGATCGCTCTTGCCCCAGACCGCAAGCAACGGCGGCCGTTTTGTGCGGAAATATTCCTGGAATTTGGGATAGAGCGCGACATTGCTGGCATAATCCAAAAACAGGTCGAGCTGGATCTCATCGTTGCCGGGCCTGGCAAGCAGCGCGGAATCCAGGGTGTACGCCTCGGGCGCCACCAGCGTCTCGTCCTGAACCCCATAAACGTATTGGGACTTAGTCGCTTCCGGTGTAAGAAAGTCGCGCAGCGCAGTCCGATTCTCTGCGGTTGGCTCCTTCCAGTATTTCTGGATCGGATTCCAGCCTTGGCTTAGGCCTTCCTCATAAGCATTTCCATTCTGCGAGATGATCGCGGTGATCCGCTCGGGATGAGCCAAAGCGAGACGGAGCCCCACCGGAGCGCCGTAATCGAAGACGTAAATCGCGTAGCGCTCCAGACCGATTGTCTGTGTAAAGCGGTCGACGACCTTGGCTAGATTCTCAAATGTGTAGCGGAACTGTTTGCGGTCAGGTGCATCCGAGAAGCCGAAGCCAGGCAAATCAGGTGCAACAACATGATAGCGGTCGGCTAGGGCCGGAATGAGGTCACGGAACATGTGCGACGATGTAGGAAATCCATGCAATAGGAGTATGGTTGGAGCGGTTTTCGGACCGGCTGCACGATAAAAAATCTTGGAGCCATCAACGATGGCATGGCGATAATTAGTCATAATGTTTCTCCTCAGAAGATTTGGTAGAACGGCACCCGAAGAAGCCGCCGTTTTCAGCAACGTTTGCGCTTACATACCATCAGATTAACTAACCTGTAAAAAGATTCATTATCGGTGTTATAATTTAAAAGAGGTCGAGATATGGGCCGGGCCAGGACAATTCACAATTATGATTGGAGAGACGGGTTCCTCTTCGTTGGCAATCAGCTGGCTCTGGATTTCCTGAACACGCGTCCTGTCCAGAACGGCGAGCCCATTGAGTTGCTCCCAGATTTCAGCGCGCTCTTGCGTTGGTTTCAGGCAGCCAGGCTACTTGGTGCTCGCGACGTAGCGAAACTTCAGCAAGGGTGGGGAAAATCGGCCCGAGCTCAGCGCACCCTGGAAGCCGTGCGCGAACTGCGGGAGAAAATGAGGAAGGAGATCCTCACATGGGAGGGTGGTGCTGCAGTTCATCACTCCATCGTAGACGAACTAAATAGACTCATGGCGGACTATCCCATGCGTAGCAAGTTGAAGATGAGTGGAAGCACATCCACGACGGAATTGTGGTTCGAACCGCGCCAACCTGAAGACTTGTTCGCCCCGCTGGCGCACAGCACGGCAGCATTGTTCACCAATGTGGATCGCAACCGGGTCCGCAAGTGTGATCAGTGTGTACTGCACTTTCACGACACCAGCAAAAAGGGGACGCGACGCTGGTGCAGCATGCAGCTATGCGGGAACCGCCTCAAGGTTGCGGCCTACGCAGCTCGCCAGCGCATGCAGTCTCACGAATGACCGCACGATCGCTACTACCATCCTTCAATACTTGGCGGTAGGACAGGCAATCCAGAGAAGTGTGCAAGTCCTCTGAAATCTCTTCCCTGCCCACTCGGGTAATGCTATTTCTTAGCTTTTAGCGGATAGATTGTTTCCCCACGTGCCAGCATCTGAACATATTTTTCAATCCTGCTTGCTCGCGTCTCAATTTTTTTGGCATCCTGTACGCGATACAGAATCGCGTAACGATTGGCATTGTCCAATTGGAAAAAGAGGCGCTTGGCATTCGGATTCCTATCCAGAGCGGTTTGTAAGTCGTCAGGGACAGCCGCCTTGCTTTGAGGCGCGTAAGCCGCTTCCCATCTGCCATTGGTTTTCGCCCGGTTCACCTCCTCTAGCCCGGCAGCGTTCATACGTCCTTTATCGATGAGGTCCTGGGCTTTGACCTGGTTAACTTTCGACCACTTGCTTCCAGGAGATCGCGGAGTGAAACGAATAAGCCAATATCGCTCATCGAATTTCTCAAATTGACCATCAATCCAGCCATAACAGAGAGCGCCGTCTATGGCCTCCTGCCGGGACACACTTGATATTTTCTGTGTTTTTTTTAGCCAGCTTTAACCACAGGCCTTTGGAAGTGCGCGGCTGATTTGAAAGCCAGCTCTCCCACTCGGAAGCGGACGCGAACGCAATGATGGGAAGCCCACCCTTCATTTGGCGAATAGACATCAGACGTTATCTTTATCATCCTTATTGGATTTAAGGCGAGAGTTTATCTGAGTCAGTGGCTTAACATCTTAAATTTTCAGGCATCTATTGTTTGTTCACGCTGTTGTGCAGCCTACGCCGTCTCTGCTCTCGCGCTCTCTGCCGATGCCGGCACCGCCCGCTTCCCTGCCCACTCCCGCAACGCCTCAATCTCTTCCGCTCGCGTCGTCGATAACGGCACCGTTGCTCTGAGCGCATTCAGCAGCGCCTGCGTACTCAGCTCCTGTTTGCTGGAAAATGCTGCATACAATGCTGTCTGCACCGCCGCTTCGATCTCAGCTCCGGAAAATCCTTCTGCCGCGGCTGCGATCTGTTCCAGATCGAAGTCACCCGGATTTCGTTTCTTCGCTGTGATCTGAATGGAGAAGATCTGCTTTCGTTCAGCCTGATTCGGCAAATCGACAAAGAAGAGCTCATCAAACCGCCCCTTGCGAATTAGCTCAGGAGGCAATGCAGAGACGTTGTTACAAGTCGCAGCAACAAACACCGGAGCTTTTCGATCTTGCATCCACGAAAGAAACGACGCCAGCAATCGTGATGAGACTCCAGCGTCTACCGACGCCGAGTCCGCCCCGCTGCCCGCAAATACTTTTTCCAGTTCATCGATCCACAAGATACACGGAGCGAGTCCTTCTGCAACCTGGAATACCTTCTGAATTCGCTTTTCCGTCTCTCCAATAAACTTGTCGTAAATCGCCGCAGTATCGAACTTGACCAGGGGCAGTTTCCACTCTCCCGCAATGGCTCGCGCACACATGCTCTTACCGCAACCCTGCACGCCAAGGATAATGACACCGCGAGGCGGCTCGAGTCCGAACGCTCGCGCCGCATCCTCCCAGGTTCCACGACGCTGTCCGAGCCATGTCTTCAAATTTTCGAGGCCGCCAATATTTGCCAGTGTGTCTGATACTTCTACAAAGTCCAGCATCTCCGAGCGCCGCAGCATGTCTTTCTTGGCTTGCAACACATCGGTGACAATTTCGGGAGTTAACCCATAACGCGTCACGATAGCCTGTGAGACCGCACGCTCCGCTTCCTCTTCGGTCAAGCCACGTAGATTGTTCGCCATGGCATCGAGGCCATTAGCGTCCAAAGCACGCTTTATAGTTCGCGTTTTTGCCAAGCGCACTGTCATTTCGTCGATAATCTGCCGCAAGCGCTGCTTGTCGGGAATCGGCAACTCGAGGTATTCGACCAGGCTAGCCAGCTCGGGAGGCACGGTGATCGAAGGCGCTGTGATAATAACCGTGCGGCGATTCTTGGAAAACTTCTGCCCAACATCCCGCAACCTGCGAACTACAACCGGATCATCCATGTGCCGATGAAAGTCTTTGAGGATGAAAGTCGCATCGACCGAAATCCCTTCCAAATTGCCAAGCACTTGTGCCGGTTCACGGCTGTTATAGATCGCCTTCGCTGCTATATCGGTTGAGTCCTGTCCAGTGCCGACATTGTCATAAATATTCGTCATCATCCGCCCGGTCTCAAGCGTGCCTTCGCCGTCGGTGCCGCAGCGGACGAGGCCACTGGCGATGCTCCACTCGAATGTAGCGAGATTCAGAGACGTACACGCCGCGCGAACCAGGCGCACCGCCCGCATCTCCTCCACGGTTTCCATGACGACAATCGGCGTCGAGGAGTCGATCAGAACCTTCAGCCGGTCCAGCGCATTCTGCATAAGAGTTTGACCAATAATGACTTGCTCCCGTAAAATACCTTATTCGGTACCCGCCGGAACATTCACTTAGAGAAACGAAGGTAACCAGTTCAGATGGCAAATCATTTTTCCGCGCTGAAGCGCGCCCGTCAGACCACGAAACGCACCACCCGTAATCGCGCCAACACCTCCCGCCTGCGCTCGACGTTGCGCGATCTTCGCGAGGGGTTAGCCAAAGGTGACAAGAAGTCGGTTGAGCAGACCTACCGGGAAGCAGTCTCGGCGCTCGATAAAGGCGTTCAGAAGGGCGTGATCCACAAGAACACAGCTTCCCGTTACAAGTCCCGCCTCAATGCGCGCTTAAAGGCCGTAAAGTCAGCTTAGTTCCCGCACAAGATAACACCATGCCCGGATAACATCCCCGGATAACATCGTGGAAGAACGGGCCATCGTGGCCGCGACAAGCAATCTGCCACGAATACGCGGCGCTGAAAGCGCCGCTCTACCACAAGTCCACGACCTCACGAGGGTTTGACAAGATTCCGTCCTATTAGAACAACTCACTCTAACGCGTTCCTAACCTCGATAGCGGCGTAAATGATACGCATATAATTGTATGTACGCATTGCGGCGGCCAGGCTGCGTTTTGACGGGCACGAATGTGGAAGTGGCCTCTAACGCGCTTCGCAATCGCTCAACGCAACAGCGCTTCTCGCGACGCAATCACGGAGCATTTTATGCGCCCCTTGAACCGGGCGGCACAAGTTGAGTTCCGGCGAGACTAAACTTCGCCAGCTGATCGCTAATGTCATTGATTCTTCGTATGTACGTACGTTTCTATGGGTACATCGCGATTCCAAAGGCTAGCACTTCCCTACCAGGTGTTATAAGCACTGCCATCGCTTGAGGTCGCAGTCGATGAGCTATGCACATCATCGATCCCCCCGGCATCGGTTTGATCCGGGGACATGATGGTTTGGTCTTCCTGATCTGCTGTCCAATCTGCCTTCCCGGTGATAGGGTCATTTGGAATCTGCTTCAAGTACCCGCCCTGAATTAAATCTTCCAGTCCTTGCGGCGCCTTCTGCTTGTCCAGCGTATATTGTGAAATCAGGGAACGCAGCGTAAACAGGTTCTGACGCAGCACCGACTCTCGCGCGCGCACAATCGATTGGTTATATGCGGGGATCGCGACCGCCACCAAAATCATAATCACGCTGATGACAATCAGCATCTCGATCAGGGTGAATCCCCGGCTTCTTTTTTTATTCTTGCCGTTCCTTAATCGAGTGTGGGAGAAACTTACCATTTACCAGTCCTTGTACTTTGTGCCGTCGAGCGCCGTGTCGTTCGATTTCGTATGCACGTCAAAAATATTATTTCCATCCCAAGAGTCTGAATCGGGATCGTCCTGCATGGAACACAAACCCCATTCCTTGGTTCCTGTCATTGGATCAACGGGAATTCGCCGCAGGAACTTCAGCTTTTTCGTCCCCACATCGACGCCATTCACCAGCGTATCCAGATCCGGCGGGTAGCCTTCAGATCCAACCTTCGTTTGGAAAGCACTACGATCCGCTGCATCCTTATAGCGGTCTATAGCGTCTCGCAGCTCCCACAAAGCGGCCCGCAACTCGCGCTCTTTAGTACGCTTAATGGTTACCCTCGCCATCGGCACGGCTAGACTTGTCAAGATGACCAGAATCGCCGTGGCTACGATCAACTCGATGAGAGTAAAACCCCGCTGACAAATTCGCTTTGCAGAAAAGCTCGTTTTAGGCCGAAACCACATAATAATTATCGTCGGAAGCAGCCGAAGGCTTCAGGAGTAATTCCAGAAACCTCAACTCCCGGGAATAGATTAATCATAACTCAGCTACTTATTGGATCGTGACCGCCGCCGCAGCTCCCGCTACAGGAATGGGCTGCATACTCGGATCGCGGGCCCCTCCTTTTGAGATGGCTAACGTGGACTGTCCGCTGCTTTTCGCCAAAAATGTCAATGTGACGACACTTCCCTGGCCTGAAACTCCAGAAGCTCCGGGTGGGCGCGTTGCTGTAATTTGCAATGTACCGCTGGCATCATCATCACGGTGCACTAACGCTACTACTTGCCCATCTTGCGAGAGGAAGTTTCCGTTCGAGACATTCACGACCTGCAACGCCTTGGGATCATAGCTCACCTGAAGCGGAACCGAATACGCGTTCTGGGCTCCGGTAAGCATTACGTTAACTGAGAATGTTGTACCCGCCTTTTGATTGATTGTTCCCGGATCGAAGTTGAAACTCGCCGGCCCACCTTGCGGCGATGGCTGCGATGCCGGCTGCGCTGGCGCCGGAGTTGCCGGAGTAGAGCTTGATGGAGCGGCATTGTTCGGCGGAACCGGAGCTACTACTGCTGGCGCAATGCGTCGCAGCTCGATGGCGCTGGCAGTGCCCACCGAGATGGCACGCTCGTTCAACTCACTAAGATCCTGACGACGCACTATGCGCGGAATCAAAGCAAACACAGTCTCCGTTTCCGAATGGTCGGTGGCAGTTTGTCCAAAGAGATACTTCAAAATAGGAATCTGAGAAAGCCCAGGTATTCCGGTTAAGGATCGGGTCTGACTATCTTCCATCATTCCGCCTAACAGGTTTACTTCTCCTTCCCGGAGCCGTACTTCGTGCTCAATCTTTCGTTGCCCGATCACAGGTTGCTGGATGCCACCGATATTTGTAAAAGACGTTACTGAAGAAATATCCATCGTGATCTTCAGCGTTACTTCTCCGTTTGAGTGAATCTTGGGAGTGATGTCGATGTTCACACCCACATCGAGATACTGGAATTGAGTATTGACCAGCGGACTGACGCCAATTCCTGTGCTGCCGATACCCGAAGAGAATGACCCTGAAGCCACCGGCACGCGGTCGCCGATCTTGAGCGAAGCCTTTTGACCATCTACTGCGCGAATCTGTGGATTCTGTATGAGCTTAGTATGGCTGTCGGTAAAAAGCGCGGTAGCTGTAGCTTGCGAGATCGAGACCTGGAAATCGGTTGCGTTCAAATTGCCCAGAGAATTCAGGCTGAGTCCATTGGTGGAGTTTGAGGTACCGGTGCCGGTGTTGTTCGTTCCAGTAGTTGTTGGAGTTGTCGTATTCACATTGTTTTGCAGAGCTACCGTCGCGCTGGTAGGAGGACTGATTCCCAAGGTGCGGGCTTTATCCCGGTTAATCTGCATAACAGCAACATCGACCACAACTTCCGCTTTGGCCTTATCCAAATCTCCGACAAGCTTTTGCGCCAACGCTACCTGGTCGGGAGTTCCACGCACTACGATTGCCCCCTGCGTGGGCAGCGGTTGAATGCGGGAGATTTCTAAAATTTGCCGGAGCGCATTTACAACATCCTGCAATTCCGTGGGCTGCGAAAGATTGGCGAGGTAGAAAGTCTTGATAACACTCTGTTCCAGATCTTTGCGCTTAGCGGGATTATCGGCGGCTACGAAAATTGTATTCGGGGTAACGGGACGCCAGAAGGTTTTCGACTCTATAGCAATGATCTCGAGCGCTTCTTCAAGCGTAACTCCATTCAATTCGATTTTGACGCGGCGTGAAGTGTAATCAGGATCGAACAAAACGTTGATCCCTGCTAATTTTCCGACCGTCTCGTAGATAACTTTCGTATCCTCTGTCAGCTTGAGGGTAATAGGAACGTTAGAAATCGCAGCCAGTTCAACTGGTCCACCAGACTGTTCCAGCCTTCTTTGCAAGGGGCTTTGGGTCTTTGCGGATGGCGGAGCGCCGGGCGCATTTTCGGAATCAATCATCGTCTTGGTGCGCCGGATCTCTTGCTGTGCAATAGCGCTTGAAGGATCGATCTCAATGGCTTTTTGAAACTCCGCCAAAGCTTCTTCTAACTTACCGGCTTCACGCAAAAGTTGTCCGCGATGAACATGGGACGCGCCGGCCAAAAATCGTAAACGTTCGAAGGCCGCGCGGTAGTCGAGGTCTCCGGGTTTGAGATCGTAGGCTTGCTTGTAGAGATCATAGGCAAGCTCGTAATTTTGTCGAACTTCCGCGTCTTTTCCCTTTTGGTATAAAGACTTTGCTTTATCGGTGGAGACGGCAGGCAGGGTTATGAGCGCGACGAGCAAAACAATTGCCGCCGAGCGAAGCGAACTTCTCATCACTGGTTCCTCGCAGGCAGTCTTCTTCCAAAAGTTGGCCATAACCCTAGATACGGGTTATCGATTATCACTAAAAAAGCCAAAAAAGAAGACGTGAGCTGGCTGATTATAGCATCGGTGCAGAGCGAACCGAACTCATGACTGCTCACAGAGTTACACTCATAAGTACTAGTCCTGATAGGGAGTGGCTGATTGTTCAATATGATTCCAGGAATCTTACTCGACCCTTCCAATTTTGGTTTGGCATTTTGCCTGGCGAGGGTTTTCCGCTGGCCACACAATTCCCGCGTCCGTCATATCTGAGTTAACCTAATAAACACAAGATTATGGCTCGCCAGACTACCCATCAAACAAAACCGAATGCAGAGAAGAATCCTCGCCGCGATCCTACGGCTGCCGGTCAGCGTGATGCTGCTGTTAATAGGATCGCTTCTCATAACTATTTCTTGCTGGAAAAATTTGAAACCGGGGTAGTTTTGACGGGAACCGAGGTCAAATCCGTCCGAAATGGCCTGGCTAACCTCAAAGATTCCTATGGGTTAATCAAAGATGGCGAACTTTGGCTTCTCAATTGCCACATCGGACCCTACGAACACGGCAATATTTTCAATCATGCGCCGTTGCGCACCCGTAAATTATTGGTACATGCTGAAGAAATCCGGAAACTAATCGGAAAAACCCAGCAACGCGGACTGACGTTAATTCCAACTCGGATGTACTTCAAGAACGGGAAAGTAAAGCTTGAACTCGCATTGGCGAAGGGCAAGCAACTTTGGGATAAGCGGGAAACCGAGCGAAGAAAAACTGCCGACAGTGAAGCCAGAGCAGCAATGAACCGGGTGCGCAAAGGCGGGTAAAACTTTTCTTGTCATTCCGAACCTGCGTTAGTCAGGTGAGGAATCTGCTGTTCGGTGTTCGCTTCATCCATGAAAACCGTAAACCTCAAAGACGGCATGCCACTCGTGCATCAGGCTCTATCCCGTCTGGATCGCGAACTGACTCTCGCCCGTAAGCAAGGTCATCTCGTAATAAAGCTGGTCCACGGTTACGGATCAACCGGAGTGGGCGGAGAAATTCGCTCTGCGGTGCAGAAACGGCTTTGTGAACTACAGGCTGGCGGCGAAATCAAGGCCTGCATTTTCGGCGAAAATTGGGTTAAAAGCGATGATCAGTCGTGGTCTTTAATTCAGAAGCACTCCGAATTGAAACAAGACCGTGACCTCGGACGCAAGAATTTGGGCATGACAATTGTTCTGCTATGAATCATGGCTGCCGGCAAATACATTTCATTTGGAGTTGCCTTAGTTGCCATGCATAAGAAATGAAACCACTTTGAACCAACATTGGTGCACTTTCCCATAAATTCCATTTATGTCTTTCATCAGCACTTTCGACTGGCGCGAAGAATCACTCCACGATAACCTTCCTCGTTGCTAATAGCCGGGGTTAGATCGCCCAGGCAAGCTGGTCAGGTGTCTTCAGTCCAAATATCACTATTCGAACAACAAGGAGACTCATGTCGAACGAACTACGAAATTTCCTGGCGCTCTCGTACGAAGAGCTCGAGGAACTGAATCTGGAAGCAAAAGAGCAGCGCAAAAATCGTGTTGCCGCCCACAAGATTCAAGAAGCACGTTTGAAATATCTGACCGACGAAAAGCGCATAAAGGCTGTAACCGTGCTCTTCAGCGACCTCGAAGGCCGCTTGCACATGCTCGATTATGACAAAAAGTTCCTGATCAATAGCTGGGACAACTTGACGTTCGACGGATCATCCATTCGCGGCTTTACCGCGCAACGTGAGAGCGACCTTCGTCTGGGGATTGACTGGAGCGCCTTCTACTGGGCACCAGCCGATTTCTTTGGATCCGGCAAAGTTTTAGTCTTCGGTGAAGTTATCGACAAAAATGGAGAGCCCTACAGCGCAGACATCCGCGGAGTGTTGAAGACATTCGCTGGAAAGCTGAACAAAGACGAAGGTTACACATTAAATGCGGCCAACGAAATCGAAGGCTTCCTGTTTCAGGGAGTTGACGCCGAACAGAGCTATCACGAAACTGACAAATTTGAATACGTCAATACTGGCGGCTACTACCACTCGCTCCCAGGCGATCCGCTGCGTACATTCATTGATACAACGGCTGAAGTGCAGCGTGCGATGGGCTTCCAGAACGAAAAAGATCACCCGGAAGTCGCGCCGTCGCAGTTCGAAATTAACTATGGCTATGGAGAAGTAGTTGCCGCAGCCGATCAGATCCAGCTCTATAAACTGATCTGCCGCCAAGTTGCTACCAACATGGGTATGACCGCTTCATTCCTGCCCAAGCCCGTCGTCGGCGTAAATGGCAATGGGATGCACACCAATGTCTCTATTAGTAAGGGTGGCAAGAATCTGTTCTGGGATCCAAAAGGTCAGGAGAAACTCAGCAAACTGGGCTGGTCCTTTATTGATCGCATTCTCACTCACGGCAATGATATCTGCCTCTTGCTCAATGCCAGTGTGAATGCCTACCGCCGCCTTGATCCCCACTTCGAAGCTCCGAATCAGATCAAAGCTTCGGCGACAGATCGTGGTTCCATGGTCCGTATTCCCATCGGCAACGACAAGAGTATGCGTGTCGAAGTTCGGTCAGTCGGTCCGGACGCGAACCCCTATCTGGTGCTTTACTCCATCTTTAAGACTGGTATTGACGGCGATACTTCAAAAATCAAAAACCTCCGTCAAGCCGAGCGCTATTTGCCGGACAACATCTACACCGCGCTTGAACATTTCGAGAAGGCTGATTGGACCTCAAGCTTGCTTGGGGAGGATGTTAAAGCGCGCTACGCCGAGTTAAAGCGAGTCGCGGCCGACCGTTGCCCACGAGCGCTGGGCACGTTCGTAAAGGCTCCCGAGGTGCAGTATCACCATGAGGTTTACAACCAGTTCATCTGGAACCTGTTTTAAACCAATTGGTACCTGTTTTAGATCATTCCAGACCCCGGCTTAAAAAGCCGGGGTTTTCTTCGCCGTTCTCTCCGTTACCATTTCTCATCTGCTCCGTCTAAGTCCAACGGTCATTCCGGATGAACGAAGGAGCTCCAATGCGTTCTCTCACATTTCTTGCATTTGTTTTAGCTTCCTGCGCTGTTTCTTTTTGCCAAAATTCAGCCTCGAGCGGTGCGGTAACTCCGGCACCACCGTTAGAACATTTCACTCCCGGCCAGATCGATAAATCATTGGATCCTTGTTCCGACTTCTTCCAGTACGCCTGCAACAAGTGGATTAAAGCCAACCCAATTCCCTCCGACCAGGCCGCATGGGGTACCTCCAGCTCCCTTGCCATCTGGAACGTAGCTGCACTGCGCGATACGCTTGAGCAAGCCGCTGCCCCCACCTCAAATCGCACTCCCGTGGAACAGAAGGCAGGAGATTACTATGCCTCTTGCATGGACGAGGCGACGATCGACAAGCTTGGCATCATGCCTCTCCAACCTGTTCTTGACCGCATCGCTAACCTGCACGATAAGTCACAACTTCCGGGCGTGATTGCTCTCATTCACCAGACTATTCGCCCTGGTGATCTTGTTTTTACAGACGCGCAATACGATGGAATTCTCTTTGGTATTTATGCGGAGGCCGACTTTGATGACGCGAGCCTGAATCTGGCTGCACTCGATCAATCTGGGATGGGCATGCCCGGTCGTGAGTTCTATCTGAAGGATGATGAAAAGTCGAAGCAAATCCGCGAACAATACCTTAAGCATGTGGCACGAATTCTCGAACTAAGCGGAGAGACACAATCGCAGGCGGCAACAGATGCTCAGTCGGTTCTCACTATCGAAACCGCGCTCGCAAACGCGGCGATGGACATCGTAGCCCGGCGAGATCCCAAGAACCAAAATAACAAAATGACATTGCAGCAAGTACAGGCGCTAACCCCATCTTTTAACTGGAATCAATATCTTTCTGCCATGCACGCGCCTTCCTCTCCGCAATATCTTGTGCTCGCACCTGATTTTTTCAGAGGAATGGAAAAGCTCGTCGCCTCGGAGCCCGTCGAACACTGGCGCGCTTACCTGAAGTATTCAACGGTTAACGCCATGGCGAGCTCTTTGAGCCAGCCCTTCGTTGACGAGAAGTTCGAATTTTACGGAAAGGTTTTGGCGGGCTCTGAAAAAATTCAACCGCGTTGGCGCCGTTGTTCTTTCAACGCTGACTACGATCTTGGCCATGCCGTCGGCCAGGCCTATGTCGCCAAATATTTTCCACCAGAAAACAAAGAGCGGATGCTGCAAATGGTTGCCGCGATCAAAGCTGCATTGAACCGCGACATTGACTCCGCAACTTGGATGTCCGATCAAACTAAGCACCTTGCACATCTAAAGCTTGCGGCACAAATCGACAAAATCGGCTATCCCGATCACTGGCGCGACTACTCTTCTGTCGACATCAAGCGGGGTGATTTTGCCGGCAACGTTTCTCGCGCCGCCCGTTATGAAATCGAACGCCGCATGTCCAAGTTCGGCAAACCTTCCGAACGGAATGAGTGGAACATGACTCCACCTACCGTAAATGCTTATGAGGATGCTCAAAGCAACACCATCAACTTCCCTGCCGGTATCCTCCAACCTCCATTTTTCGACGCTTCGCAGATCGATGCAGTGAATTTCGGCGCAATCGGCGCTGTGATCGGACATGAAATTATTCATGGATACGACGATCAGGGCCGTAAATTCGATGCGCAGGGAAACTTGCGCAACTGGTGGACGCAAGCGGATGCCGCCAACTACGACCAACGAGACCAATGCATTACCGATGAATACACGCAGGATGTGCCCGAGGCCGGAGTCAAGCAGAACGGGAAACTTTCCGCCGGAGAAGATACTGCGGATAATGGCGGCCTTCATATTGCCCTGGCAGCCTTGGAAGATGAACTGAAATCCCAAGATAAGAATCTGGACACGCCCGCAGAAGGCGGCCTTACGCAGTTGCAAACCTTCTTTACCGCTTATGCAAATGTGTGGTGCGGAGCGTTGCGTCCCGAGGCAGCCCGAACCACTGTACTAACACAAGGTCATTCGCTGGATCGCTATCGCGTGAATAATGTTTTAGGCAACATGCCGGAATTCGGACATGCTTTCGGATGCCGCGCGGGGCAACCCATGGTCCATCCAGTCGCTTGTCGTGTGTGGTGAGAAATTCTATGTAGCGACCGGACGTTCTCGCCTACGCCAACTTGTTTCGTGCGCGTGGTAGTCAGTCAGTGCCATGGTCCAACTAATCTGGACGTAGAACATGCGCGATAGTTGTGCTTCCGCTCAAGCCCGTCCTATGCTCAACTTCTTCGTTGAGCGTAGATTCCAGATCGTCGGGATCAGGCTTCATCTCGCAGGCCGCGATTTGCTCGTCGCTTGCGCCGTGAAAGCAAAGTTCGCAAACGCCTAAGCCACCTTCAGATTGAACTGGTGGACCAAAAACGCGGCATGTCATCGGGCGCGACTCGTAGAGTTCACACCTTCCCGCCTCAGGATCGAGCACTGGGCACGGCTCATGGTCGGCAAGCTCGGAATCGACAAATTCAGAAAATTTTCCGTCTGGAAACTGTGAAGATAATCTTTCTGCGGAATCACGAGCACGTTCGCGTATTCGCGCCGCGCGGGCTGGTTCATGCTTCTCCAGCTCTGCCAGTCCTGTTTTCAGTCGCGTAGCATCGAGCTGATTGATAGCAAATACTCCAACACAACACTGGCTGCATCCGGGACGACACACCAGCCATTCACCGCTTTTACGCGTGGCCTCGGCCAGCGCGGAATCGACGATCTGGATAAGCTCCGTGTCACGCGATGGGAGGTGCCCACGCTCCATTTCTCGACGATACAACTGGAACAAACTCTCTTACAAGGTCTTCAAATATTCGATAATGGCCCAGCGTTCCTCATCGCTAAGTTCCGGACCAATCACTCCATCGCCCAATGGCGCATTCTTGAACTCATGTCCGGCATTCGAGTTTCCAGCGACATCCGTATGGAATTCAAATCCTCCATCGAACTTCGCCGTAGTAAATCCCACATTCTTGGGATCGAATTCACGACTACCAACATAAAACGCCTTGTCACGCTGATTAGCAGGAAGAAGCATCTGATATAAATTCGGCACCGATCCGTTGTGCAAAAATGGCGGAGTCGCCCAGATCCCTCCAAGCGGACGCGCACGGTAAGCTAACGGTGCAGCTACTGCATAGTCACGATAGCCATTCCACTCCATTCTCTGTTCAGGAGTAAGACCCAGTTTGTCATAATTCATCGCGGCAATTTTCGTCGTCACTATCCGAAGCCCATCGGCCGCCGATACAGTTCCTAACCCCAAGGCACCCGTAACCGCCGTCCTCTCTTTCCAATCCTTGGCTTCTGTGGGATCCGTACCGATTTCTTGCAGTGGAATTACATTCAGTTTTAAAAATCGTTTGTTTTCCAGGCCAGCCTCCCAATATTGCGGAGCCTGAATCCCGGGAGAATTAAGCGGAGGCAAATGGCAGTGTTGGCAATGTTGCGCATACAATTTCTGCCCCGCTTGCGCCTTCGCCTGATCGATGGGCCCTAAAATCTGCTCAGGCCAGGCGGGAGATCGGAGCCCTGTAAACGCGTCAGAACCTGCAAGCTGCTTTTCCATCTCCCAAAGATTTTTCACGTTCACTGTTGAGTTGTAGAGAGTCTTACTTGAATCCGTAAGATTGACTCGCGCTCGCACTCCGAGGGCTTCTCCAATGTTCCGCACCATTGGCTGCCGGATCGACGCGTTGTATTGCACCCAATTGAACCAGCTCGTATACCAAATCGGCGGGAAACTCACCGGAGCATTGGCGACCCGCAGATTCGCATTGTCCAGTTCGGTGCCGAAAACAAAATTTCCAATTCGCCCGAGAGCGTCAGTGCGTCCAAAACCAACCGGGTCTGGATAAAGGTTTCCTTTGTCAGCGGCCGCTTTCTCCGCCAAACCTTTATTCAGGTACGCTTCGAATTGTCGATGCAGCTTGGCCTTGGCCTCGTCTGAAGTGTTCTCTCCCAAAACTCTTTTGGCGAATCTCTCAAAGCGGAACGGCACTTTATCAGTAAATGCCATTGCGTAACCCAGCTCTGTCTGGAACGACGCGAGGTCCGTGGTTGCCGAACCGCCATCGATGCGAATACCTTTCCCTTGATATTCAATCTGCCCCGTGTGGCAAGCAGCACAACTTAACCCCAACACCTCCACAGTCTCGCCGCTCTCGGGATCGACTACAGTGTCTTTAGCAAAACCTACAGGCAGTCCGTCGGGATTTTGTGGACCAGCGGCATCCGTCAGAAAACCGAAACGCGCCAAATATTCTGTGTCGGCAAACTTAGGCGCTTTTCCGAAAAATTTAATTTTAGGCTGCTCAAGCGCAAGGAACCATTTATACGGAACCAACTCCGTTCCCTGAGCTGTGTGGTAAAACCACTCGCGCTGGTTCGCCGGCCAGTTCTGATCGCCGAACTGCACATCCACAGCTTTATAGGGAGGCATGTTCTCGCTGGGACGATTATCGAATAACTGATGAAACTGCTGGCAACCGGACATGCACATCACTGCAATGGCCAGCAATAGCGATGCGCCAAGTTTGCGTCTGGAAAACATAAATACACCTCACGCAGGATTCTTATTTTCCGGGAAGCGCACATTCTATCCTTAGATTGGTTGAATGTAACCGGATGGGAACAAATTTTACGATTGCGTGTGCGTAAATTCACACGAAGAACTCGTCAGCGGTGATCTCACTTGCGCTTTTACCTGTGTCCCGACGATACTTAAGTCATCCATGAAAACAATTCTTTCTCTTGCCAATCCTGCTGAAGTTGAAACTGAATGTCTGGTCGTCCTCGCCCTCGATCACGCTTCAAAAAATGGATCTTCCAGGAATGGATCCAAAGACAAAAAAGACAAGCCAGAAGTTTCCCTTGCGACTAACGATGCCATCATTAAAGACGCCGTACAGGACGTTATTGCCAGCGGCGAAGTTGCCGGAAAGCTTTCAGAAGCCAATTTGCTTCATAAGCCCGCAAAGCTCAAAGCCAAACGACTGCTCGTAATCGGCGGCGGCAAGGCGAAGACATTCTCATCCGTGGAACTACGCAAAGTGGCAGGCACGGCGGCTCGCTTTCTCAAACCCAGGGGAATCCGCAGCTTTGCTTTCCTTGCGCCAGAAGGCGTTCTTACGGATAGTGACGCGGTGAAGTCCATTATCGAAGGCGCATTTGTCGGCAACTTCGATCCCGACACATATAAAAGCGACCGTAAGGATCAACAGATCGATGCCTTAACCGTAGTGGCGCGTGGCGATCAAGCACGCTTGCAACAGGCACTCGATGAAGGAAGAATTATCGGCGAATCGCAAAATTTCACTCGCGAACTGGTGAACGAGCCCGGCAATCACATGACGCCAACCATTCTTGCCGAGCGCGCTCGCAAGATGGCCGAGGAAGTCGGATTGAAGTGCGAAATCTTCGGCGGCGACAAAATCAAAGAACTCAAGATGGGCGCTTTCTGGAGCGTCGCTCAAGGCTCGGACGAGCCACCCGCATTAATCATCCTGCGATACGAACCGGCCGGGGCCCCAGCAAAGCCTGTTCTTGGTTTGGTGGGAAAGGGAGTGACTTTCGATACTGGAGGCATTTCCATCAAGCCGGCCGATGGCATGGAGAAGATGAAATACGACATGGCAGGCGGAGCCGCAATGATCGGGGCCATGCGCGGGATTGCCCTCATCAAGCCAAAAGTAAAAGTGACAGCCATTATCTGCGCCACAGAAAATATGCCGTCCGGCAAAGCGCAGAAACCCGGCGACGTGCAAATTGCCATGTCCGGCAAATCGATTGAGATTATCAACACCGACGCCGAAGGACGATTGGTACTCGCCGATGGTCTTTTCTACGCACGTCAACTCGGTTGCACCCATTTGATCGACGCGGCCACCCTTACTGGAGCAGTTGTTGTAGCTCTGGGATACGTGAACGCCGGCGTCTTCGCTAATGACGACCAGATGTACGAACGCTTCACCAAAGCGCTCGCCAAAGCGGGAGAAAAATTCTGGCGCATGCCGCTCGATGAAGAATATAAAGAGAGCATTCGTTCGGGCATAGCTGACATTGTTAACTCAGGGGGACGTTGGGGCGGAGCAATTACGGCTGCGATGTTCCTGAAAGAATTCGCCGAAGACACGCCCTGGATGCATCTCGATATAGCGGGCACCGCATGGTCAGAGGAAAATAAACCCTGGATGGCTAAGGGGCCCTCAGGAATTGCGGTGCGAAGTCTCGTTGAGTTCGCCAGAGACTTTGGGGAGTAGAGATGACGCAGCAGTTCATCTGGTTGCCGTTATCACATCCCGTGATTGCGTTTCCTGACAGCCATGTTCGGGACAAGCGTAGCGGATGATATTTCGTTGCCGGTCAAGACTGGAAATAAATAACGGCCGCCCGTGTTTCTCGCAACGAGGCTGATCTTTCAACACTAGCGGCGGCTCATCCCTCTTTGGCGTGACGTATCCTAAAACTTCACTGAAACAACGCGGACAGAACTTATCGGTGCACCGGAAGAACTCAATCGAATAGTTGAAGTTGTAAGGTGCAATCGAGAATTCCATGGTTCGATAATGCTGATCGCACAAAGGAAGAAGATCCATTCGCATCTCGCGAGTCTAGCATTGAGATGATCTCTTCAAAAGTCAGCCCGGGTGGTCCAGATTGCCAAAGGTCAAGGGAATCGCAAAATAGCCGATTACTCTTGCAACAGCTCTATGGATTCCACTGTCTCCAAACTTGCAGCCACCCGGTCTTCCCGGGTTTTACTGGCGGAAAGCGACAAAGTCAGCCTCACTCATATTCGAGACCTGTTAAGCCGGATCGGGTACGAAGTGGTCACTACGGAGAATGGATTGCAAGCTCTTAATTTCCTGGAGCAAAGCAAGTCTCCGGAATTGGCCGTATTAAGTTGGACCTTGCCGGAGATGGACGGTATCGAAGTTTGCCGTCGGCTAAAAAAGTCCAGCCATCATTTAAACCATTACACAATCTTGCTCACTCCATGGAGCAAGCAAACGGAAAGAACAACGGCACTCGAAGGAGCGGACGCCAGCCTTTTCAAACCGGTAGACGTTCGCGAACTCCGGCTACGGCTGCAGATTGGAACTCAAACCATACTTGAGCGCGCGCTGCGGCAAAGTCACTCAGAAACTGAATTATTTCTGCGGTGCGTTCCCTCCATCCTCATTGGTTTGGATTCAGACGGCCGCATCACACGCTGGAATCTCACGGCTACCAACACATTCGGGTTGGAAGAGAAGGATGTCAAGGGAAAGCCGATTGGTGACTGTGGAATCGAGTGGTCGAATCCCGAGATGAAAAAAGAGATTGATCGATGGTTGCGCACAGCTATCGAATATCGCTGTGACAACTTACCTTATTTGCATGGAGGCGAGAAAAGGTTGCTGGGACTCACTGTCCGCAGTATCCCCTCCGAGGATGCCAACAGCGACGGATTCATTGTGACAGGGGCAGATGTCACCCACCGGTTGTCTTTGGAAGCGCAGTTAAGGCAATCACAAAAGTTGGAAGCGATCGGGCAACTCGCGGCAGGGATGGCGCACGAAATCAATACCCCAACCCAATATGTGGGCGACAACACGCGGTTCTTGAAAGATGCGTGGGACTCGCTCGCAGATTTGCTGGATCATTCCCGGCATCTCCGTCGTGTGGCCGAGAGCGGCAAGGTGGCGGCAGAAGAACTGGCCAAATTCGATCAACTCGTAGAAGAGGCGGATTTGGATTACCTCATGAAAGAAATACCTCGTGCATTGGAGCAGGCCACGGAAGGACTCCAGCGGGTCACGAAGATCATTAGTGGAATGAAAGAGTTCTCTCATCCAGGCTCCGAAGAAAAACACGAAATTGATCTCAATAAAGCGATCGAGACAACGATCGCAGTAACCAGACATGAATGGAAATATTCCGCAGATCTGGTTACCAGGTTCGATGAAAACCTGCCCAGAGTTGCCTGTTTAGCCGGTGAATTCAACCAAGCCGTCCTAAATCTGATCATTAATGCAAGCCATGCCATTGCAGGTGTGGCAGCGAGCGAAGACAAAAGTAAAGGCACGATAACGATTTCCACGCGCCAAGAGGGAGAATGGGTAGAAATTGCAGTGGCCGATACCGGCACAGGCATTCCCCTTGAAATCCAGCCCAGAATGTTTGAACCCTTCTTTACTACTAAAGAAGTTGGCAAAGGTACGGGACAGGGTCTGGCCCTGGCGCACTCCGTGATTGTGAACCGCCATCAAGGCAAGATTTGGTTCGAAAGCGAAGCAGGCAAAGGCACGACATTTTTTATGAAGATTCCGATCAAGGCAAAGCCCGCGCTGCCATGACCAAGCGAATCCTTTTCGTCGATGATGAACCCCTGGTGTTAAACGGAATTGAGCGCAGCCTGCGGACAATGCGTAAAGAATGGCAAATGGAATTCGTGCTGGGAGGAAGCGAAGCGCTCGAGACAATGGCGCGAAACCCCTTTGATGTCGTCATTAGTGACATGCGAATGCCGCGCATGGATGGCGCTCAACTCCTGGAGCAGGTCAAGCACAGATTCCCGCAGACCGTGCGCATGGCGCTTTCTGGACAATCTGACCGCGACACCATTTTTAGATGCATTGGACCTACCCACCAATATCTCTCCAAACCTTGCGACATCGAGGAAATAAAACAAAAGCTCACGCGTGCCCTGGCGCTCCGCGACGTGCTTCATCATCCCGAACTCAAGCAAATGGTCTCCAGGATGGAAGCTGTTCCAAGCTTGCCAGCCCTGCTCAAGTCTCTAAAACTTTTACTGGACTGCCCCAATCCATCCGTTTCAGGAGTAAGCGATTTGATTGTCCAGGATATGGGAATGACAGCAAAAGTGTTGCAACTGGTTAATTGTGCTTTTTTGGGAACTCCCGCTCGAGTTGCGAGTGCTAAGCAGGCAGTTTCGATGGTAGGCCTCGACAATATAAAAATCCTGGTGCATACCTTGGGATTGTTTTCCGAGTTCACTGACACCTTGCCGGATCCACTTACACATCTTTGGTGTCACAGCCTGACGACGGCGCGGTTTGCACAGGCAATTGCCCGAACTGAAAAGTCAGATGACTATACGATTGAATGTGCGTTCACGGCTGGATTACTGCACAATATTGGAAGTCTGATTCTTGCCTGTTCCTCCGAGGAACACTCTTCCCTCACACAAGAAATCACAGCAACTGCTTCAAGAAACAACCCTGAGGCTTTCAACAACATTCATCCACAAGTTGGCGCGTACCTGCTCGGGCTCTGGGGACTTCCAGCTGAAATTATTGAAGCGGTTGCCTGGCATCACGAACCTTCACACGCCAAACCAACCCAATTCTCCCCATTGATTGCTGTCCACGTAGCTGCCCACTACAACCAAAGGAGACAGCCGGGTCAGGCTGCCAGAAAGCACGAGGGATTAGATGAGTCCCTAATATCGCATCTCGGGTTACAAGAACGGCTAGTTTTTTGGGAAGAAGCCTGTTCGGAAATTGCAGCCGAAAGGGCCGCGAATGCCTGAAAGAATCCTTTTAGTGGATGACGAACCCTCGCTGCTCGAAGCTTACGAACGTTTATTGCACAAAGAATTTCAGATCAGCAGCACGCTAACTCCAGAGCTCGCACTCACTAAAATAAAGAACGAAGACCCTTTTGCCGTGGTGATCTCAGACATGCACATGCCTGAGATGAACGGGATTCAGATGCTGGTGAAAGTGAAAGCCATTTCTCCATCCACTACACGCATCTTGCTTACCGGAAACACAGACATTCATGTTGCCACCCAAGCCGTAAACGAAGGCAACATCTTCCGCTTCCTGAGTAAACCGTGCGATAAAGAAACCTTAATAAAAACGCTGCATGCAGGAGTAGCCCAGCACCGTCTACTCAAGGCAGAAAAGGAACTGTTGGAAGCGACTCTGCAAGGAAGTATCCGGGTTCTTGCCGAGGTACTCAGCGTGGTTGATCCTGCTTCCTTCGGATGTGCCATGCGGGTACACCGGTACGTGGAATACATTACTTCCAAATTGGCCATGGAAGATTCATGGCAATTGGAAATTGCCGCAATGATGTCACAACTTGGTTGTGTGACACTCGACTTCGAGACAATCGAAGCAGTTCATGCTGGCAAAGAAATCCTACCGGAACAACAAGCCCGATATGACTTGCATCCAGCCGTGGCAAGCGATTTGATGGCGAAAATACCGCGGATGGAACCGGTGGCATGGATGATCGCGCATCAGAATGACTTTACCCCACCTGTAATGGAAGAAAGATTTGGCAGCGAGTTGGCGGACAGAATTCAGGTTGGCGCCAAAATTCTTGGTGCAGCCCTGACTTTTGACGGTTGCATGCAGAGGGGAGTTTCTAAAGGAGAGGCTGTAAAAAAAGTTCGCAGCCGTTATCCAGAGTTAGATCCGAAAATTTCTCACTATCTCACCGAAGTAGATGCCGATGAATTCATGATTGCGCGTACTTGTTCTGTTGAGGACTTGGCGCCAGGAATGATTTTGCGCCAGGAAGTCCGCACCAATGCGGGGATGCTCATGGTGAGCAAAGGGCAAGAAGTGACACTTCAGCTCATTCTCAAACTCAAGGACGTTTTCGAAAAGGGAGATGTTGTAGGCGGAATTCTCGTGGCACTTCCAAAAAGCCTTCAGCTGAACGTGGAACGTCCAACTGCAAAGTAATGGCTTAGGATTTTCATCCAAGCCGGCTGTGACAATATTCGCTGGGCATTGGTATAATCACAGCTCATTCTTCCTGTTTTAATCCTAACCAGGGCGCGTAGCTCAATTGGCAGAGCATTCGACTCTTAATCGACAGGTTGTAGGTTCGATTCCTACCGCGCCCACCATTGTTTCAACCAGTTAGAAATGTACGCCTACCGGAGTGGCTTGACTCTGGCCCGATCGAGAATGGTTTAGAGTGACTCGGAGCGGCAGTACCGAGCATCCCGCGAGAAGTACCATACTTAAGCAATTGACAACTTTTCTTTAGAGGCCGAGTTTATAACAAGAAGTCCTGTTCGAACGAGGGAAGGCTGGTGTCTCTGTGTCATCAG
This sequence comes from Terriglobales bacterium, assembly GCA_035651835.1. Classification (GTDB taxonomy): domain Bacteria; phylum Acidobacteriota; class Terriglobia; order Terriglobales; family Acidobacteriaceae; genus JAOAPG01. Next base: position 26,351 of record DASRFC010000079.1, on the reverse strand, counting down.
TCCGCGTTTTAGTAGTGGAGGATGGTGAACCCTTTCGGCGATTCATCGCCTCAACCCTGCAAAAAAGACCGGAATTGCAGATCATCTGTGAAGTCTCAGATGGATTAGAAGCAGTTCAGAAAGCACAAGAACTGCAACCAGACCTGGTTATGCTCGACATCGGGCTTCCGACGCTAAGCGGAATCGAAGCGGCTCGGCGAATCCGCAAGCTCGCGCCCGAATCCAAAATACTTTTCTTAAGCCAGGAATCCTCCGCTGATATGGTGCAGGAAGCTCTCGGTTCGGGGGCTCATGGCTACGTTGTGAAAGCACATGCTGGAAGTGAACTGTTACCTGCTGTTAAGGCTGTTCTTCAGGGGGATCAGTTTGTGAGTAGCGGATTGCGGGATCATCATTTCACCGGCGTAATGGAGGCACAAGCCCCCGCCCTCCTCTGCCCAGAGGAGGGACTCATATCGCATGCGCCGGGAAAAGGGGAGACCACACATAGCCACAAGGTTCAGTTCTATTCTGATGATGCGTCGTTTCTATTCGGCCTTACTCATTTTATTGAATCCGCTCTAGAATCCGGGAATACAGCCATCGCGATCGCAACCGAGTCACACCGGAAAAACCTTCTTCAAAGCTTGCAAGCACATGGCGTGAATATTACGACTGCTATCGAACAGGGTCGTTATATCCCATTGGATGTTGCCGAAACGCTATCGACATTCATGGTGAATGATCTGCCTGATCCAGTTCGATTTTCGAAAGTCGCGGCTGGTCTCATTGTGACAGCGGCCACGGCAGCGAAGGCGCAGCATTCCCGTGTCGCAACTTGTGGTGAAGGTACATCTATCTTGTGGACGGAAGGTAAAGCAGACGCGGCGATTCAGCTCGAACACCTCTGGGATGAGATAGCCAGGACTCGTGATATGGACATTCTGTGTGGGTACGTATTGACAAGCTTTCAGCGCAGACGGGAAAGCGGCGTTTACGAAAGAATCTGTGCAGAACACTCCAGCGTTGTTCACAGTGAAACGAACTAAGCAGGCGGACGGCGGTCAGTTCCGTAACTATCGCTTTTTATCCGGGCTGGCCGGAGAAGATTGCTCTCCGAATTGAGCGGCACGCGAGCGTGGACAGTGGTGCCACGCTTAGGTTGCGAGTTGATTGAAAGATCTCCATTTACCAGTCTCAGCCTCTCCTTCATGCTCGTGATACCAAGCCCTCGGCCCTTCATGGCTGCTTCGGTGTCGAAGCCTCCGCCGAAATCGCTCACTGCCAGATGAATCTCACTCGACGTACCCCACAAATGCACTTCGAAGTGCCCTGCCCCGCTATGCTTCACAGCATTGTGCAGGGCCTCCTGTAGAACTCGGAAGAGGGAAAGAGAAATCTCCAGCGGCAAGGGGGTTGGCAAATCGTGGCTCTTAAAGTCAATCTGCACTTTTCGCTGCTCGCCCAACTCTTTGCAGAAGCTTCTCATAGCCGCAACTATGCCCAGGTATTCCAGTTTCGAAGAATGCAACTCGTGCGACAAGGTTTGGACATCATTCACTATCTCCAATGTCTGCTTTCGCAAATTGTCTATGCGGTTCCGGACTTCAGGGGGCCGCACGGAAGGATTCTGTTGAACTTGTTCAAGCTCTATTGCCAACAGTGCGAGTCGTTGGGCGACATCGTCGTGCAGGTCTCTCGCGATCCGCGCGCGTTCTTGCTCCTGCGCCTCAATTAGCCTGCGGCTCACTCCGGAGAGCGCCTCTTCCGCCTGCTTGCGCTCGGTTATATCCCTCACCATACCTATAATCCGCAGTATCCTGCTTTGTTCGTCGAAGAAGGCACGACTGTTCCTCTCAATCCAAATCACCGTATCGTCGGGACGTACCGTCCGATAGCTTATTTGAAGGTAGGGTTTGTCTGGGCTAAGCTCGGCCATAGCTGCCCTGAGTCTTTCTCGGTCGTCGGGGTGAACCTTGGCCATTGCTTGTTGGCCGGTAGTCCCCGCAGCCTTGTCTTCACCGAGAATCCGAGCGTACTCTTCCGAGCGAACGATCACGTCCGTGGCAGCATCCCACTCATAGGCAAACATCTTTCCTGCCTGAGCCGCCAGACGAAACCGTTCTTCGCTCTCTCGCAGTGCTTCTTCTGTCCGTTTGTGATCGGTGACTTCCTCCACGAACGCAAACACCAGCGGGGGTTCTCCATCGCTATTCTTCAAAAGAGAGACATTAAGGCGCCCCCAAATCTGAGCACCGTCTTTTCTTACGTAACGCTTTTCGAGCGAGTAGCGGTCTATTAGCCCTGCGCGAAGTTTTTGGAAGAGCGCCCAGTCGTCCTGGGAATCCTGCGGATTAGTAAACTCGGAACAATTCATGCCGCATAACTCTTCCTTCGAAAAGCCCAGCATGGAGCAAAGCGCCGGATTGGCGAGCAGTAGCTTCCCTTCTAAGTCTTCTACTGCGATTCCCAACGACGCTTCCTCGAATAGGTAACGCAACAGTTGCGCAGTCTTCTCTGGCGATGCTGTGAACGGCACGAAGTCCCCCAAAATTAATCAAGCGAACACTGCCTGAGTAATGCGTCAGCAACCGGGCAACTCTGGATAAATAACCTTATAGCTCCGTTTCTCATCGGGGGCAATCTGAAAACCAGTGCTCCAGTATCTCGAAAGGTATGCTCGCAGACTAAATCGAACCGAATAGTGGACGGATCTATAAATGAATATTTACTTTCCTGCCACTTTTAACAGTTTCCGCATAAATCCTGTCCGGATACCTTTGCAGTGGGCCTATAAGACTGAGTGGAAGGGTTGAGCCTGCTTCCAATCGCCACCTGTTCACGCTAAAACATTAATCTTGGAAGGGAGTAGAGTATGCGAACTATCATCAACTTACTGCTGATGTTGCTATTGATCATTTCGGCAGAGAATATGCTCGGAAGTCGGCTACTCAATGTCACGGATAAACAGCAAAATGAGGAGCAAAATACCTCTCCCCAGCAGCAAACGCCGCCAGATTCTCAAGGACAAGCCTCAAGCAGCGCTGCGGTTAGCAGCGTTACCGGTTGCGTGGTACAAAGCGATCGTGGTTACTCTCTGAAAACGGATAGCGATACCTACCCAATCGAAACGGATAAGGATCTCTCGCAATACGTCAATAAACAGGTAAAGATAACCGGTATCTTGGAGCATCACACCGCCGCTGCACCGGCGGCTGCAAGCGGCAGCGCGGCAACGATAACGGATATTCGTCTCCGTATGGTTGCATCCGTAGTTGGAGATTGCCAGTCGAAGTGACAAATTCTCATCTCGCTATGGAGATTCAGCCGATGTAGCGCCTTGAGAACCAATCCCACTACCCTCGCTGTGCGCTTGTGCGATCTCATTTGGGTCGGCATGGAATTTGGCGGACTAGGGTTGCCCTGTCCGCCAATTTCACATCCAGCTTTTTTGCTACTGAATGGTTGTTAGAAATGCGCCTGAGGTGCTGTAGACCGAAATCGAATTACCGTTGAAATTCGAAAAATAGACTCGCTTGCGTGTGTTGTCGACCGCGATACCGGAGGCAGTAAAGGGTAGCTGAACAAAAAAGGATTCATTCTCTGCAACCAGATTGGAGACCCACACTGAACCGTCCGTATTTGCAATATAGAAGTTGCCCTTCCCGTCAGCGGCCAAGGCAGCGCCAAAATTAGCGGCAGCTAATCCGCCGGAGAGTGTACCGGTGATCAGTTCCGGGCTTGCGTAAACAAATGTGGTATTAAATCCATCACCCCATGCAAGCCACTCCCCTGAGATCGCCATGCCATAGATATTTGTGCCGGGTGTAATGGTTCGTACGAATCCGGTACCGGGCGCGTAAATAGTGATATTGACATCGGAGTTTTGCACCCACACATCGTCCAATCCATCGATCGCGAGCGCTAGTGGAGATGCGATGCCGTTGGTAATCGTAGCGCTGGTATTTTGGTTTCCTCCGCTATACTCAGTAACACTGTTTGACGCCAGGTTCGCGGCCCACAGATTACCCGATCCATCAAACGCTACTGCGGTCGGACGACTGATATCCTGCGAAATGGTCTTGGCCGCCGTTTGCACATAATTGGGGCTGTAGACCAGGATATTATTTCCAGAAAAATTAGCGACATAAAGGTTGCCTTTGGCGTCCAGGGCGAGTCCCTCGGGATTCAGAAGCGGTTTTTTAGTAACGGCGAAGCTGGCCGATGCAAAAGCGGGAAGGCACAGCAGTATAGATACAATTTTAAATCGGAATCGGGAATTAATGAACTTCATGATAGTGCTCCTTTTAGGCAGGCGAAATTTTGCTGCTCACCTCTATAAGCGACATTTCGCGGAAGATTCCCTCACGAAGTCAAAAAGAATTTATCTTTTTCGATTTGGATCGGTTTCGACAATCAAGTCTTTGGCGCGTGGCCGACCCTTGTGTTCTTAGAATTTCTTCCATTTATGTGTGGCGCGGGCGCCCTCGCCCGAGAAAGCTCATCTAGGGACAGCCGCCCTGAGCCTGCCCTGAGCGAAGCCGAAGGGGCTGCCCAGCCAAGCAACGCTCGGCAACGTGTCCTTATATCCACTTGTTAGCCGATCCCTCTTCCAACTTTGTCATCCTGAGCGCAGCGAATTCATTCGCGTTCCCAGTCGAAAGACCCTACCCTCGAAACGATCTCCCCCACCAAAAACAAATGGCAAATAACCTTTCCCCAATCAGCATTCCCCTCGCTTACTTGTCCATTAATAATCAAAGACCCGCTCAATCCGTTGCAACACGCTATTAAATTCGCCAACTTACAACAGTTCCAATCCAAATCACATCACACTGACGCATATGAGGCGAATTCGGAAATGATGACTATGAAAATAATTAGTAAACTGATGATTTTTTGTTGTCTGAGCTTTTCAATAGTGGCGCTGGCACAAGACGCCATGCAAAACGACAGCTCGAAGACGCAGTCAGATCACACGGGCAAACTACTAAGTGTCACCGGCAAGATCAGTAATGACGGGAAAACGTTCACAAGCGATGCAGACGGGAAGAGCTGGACCATCGTCAATCCTGAGGCGGTGAAGGCTCACATAGGCCATCACGTCACGCTAAAGGCGCACGTGAACCCGGAAAAGATGGAAATTAACGTGATATCGCTGAAAATGGTATCAGCAGAATGAAAGCTGCCGCTTACGTCAATGCATAGAACCGATCCCGGCTCTTATGCTTCCTCCGGAGGTAACTCGAAGTCCACCAGATTCCCGCGGAAACCTTTGGTCTTCCATGCGCCGACCGCAATTCCAACCGCCATCCAGATCGCTCCGAAGACAAGTGCTTTGGGGCTCAGACTTATCCAAAGGAGAAAACATATTACGAAGCCGAGAACCGGCGGCAGAAGATTGCCGAGCTTCTTTTGCTCTTCATGAAGATAATATCGGACAAATGCCGCCGCATTAACGCCCATAAATGCAATCAAGGCGCCAAAATTGAGCAAGTTCGCACCAAGGTCGTATCCAGTAGTTGCCCCCGCTAATGCCGGAAGCAGGAACGCTCCTGCCAGCGCAAGGCCTCCTACGAAAAGCACGTTGTTGCGCGGAACACGCCTCTTCGGATCGACTGCTCCGAAAAAAGATTTCGGCAGCGCGTTGCTGCGACCCATGCCGTAAAGCAGGCGCGCCGCGCCGATCTGCGCTCCCATGCCGGAGCCAAAATTAGCCACAACAAGAGTGAATCCCACGATCGCAAACAGGGGCATCCAGGCACGACCGGCGACGAAGGTGAATGCCGTATCCATATTCGGATATGCCTCGGACGCTGGCCAGATCAGTTGTGCCGCATAAACCTGCACCGCCGACAAAATGCCAATCACAACGCAAACCAGTACTGTCGCAAGCAGAATATTGCGGCGGGGATTCTCGGCCTCTTCTGAAAGCGTCGAAATTCCGTCAAATCCGATGTAGGTAAGCACTGCGACGGAAGTCCCGCCCATCACGGCTTTCGTATTCCAGCTCAGCGGATCATAAAATGGCCGTGTGAAGAATGCCGCTCCATCGTGAGGATGTCCGAAAATGTAGCGTGCCGCAGCCACGAAGAAGATCGCGATCACCACGCCCATTCCAGCGGCCAGAGCAGTATTGACGCGAGCCGAAGTCTTGATGCCCTGAATATTCAATCCGGTAAACACCGCCACAAAAAAAACTGCCCAAACCGCGTAAGGAATGCCCGGCGCGAAAACATGCGCTTGCTGGCTGATCCAAATGACGCAGATCATGGGATTGAGCAGGTAGTCCATAACCATTGACCATCCCGTAACATAGCCGAGCGCAGGATTAATCTCTTGTCCTACATAGGTAAACGCTGAACCTGCGCTGGGGTAGGCACGTGCCATGCGCCCGTAGCTGATCGCGGTGAACAGCATTGCAACCATCGCCAGCAGAACGGTAGTCACGACATGGCCATGGCCGCGATTGCTCAGCACACCATAAACCGACATGGGCGCAACCGGCTGAATGACAATCACCCCATAGAGAATCAAGTCCCATAGGGTAAGAGAGCGCCTTAAACTGGGGGCCGAAGATGAAATGACGGGCGAGGAGGTTTCCATGAATGATGGTATTGAATTAGGAGTAGCCGGAAAAGTCAATATTAAAACGTTTTCATAAGAGATAACTTTACAGGTTATTACTTAAAAGAGCTTTGCGCGTCCTGAAAGCCTTGTAGCGGCGGTTAATTCGTTTTTCGATAATTCGAATGTTCTGTGATTGAGCTATTCACGGCCTAATGAATGCTGCAGTTTAGACGCATCACGACGCACAAGCAATTCATCCCCCAGATCGATGGATTACGCTTTATTGCAATCACCTCCGTCGTCCTCTTCCATATTTACGCTGCTCTTGAACGTGGCGCCATTGCAGTCCCGTGGACGTTTGACACTGATTTAGCAAAGCGAGGAGTGGAATTATTTTTTGTCATCAGTGGATTCATTTTAGGAGTGCCATTTGCCTCTCAACATCTTGTAAATACTCCACGCGTGGATCTAAAGCAGTATTTCCTGCGGCGATTAACCCGCCTCGAACCGCCGTACTTTATTAGTTTGTTCGTTTGTGTGGCAGCTCAATTGGTCGATTCCAATCGCCCATTCAGCGACATGGTTCCACATTTGCTCGCCAGCTCCCTATACATTCATAACTTGATTTTTGGAGCCTTTCCGGGCGCAGTGAACGGAGTCGCATGGTCTCTGGAGATCGAGATACAGTTTTATCTGCTTGTCCCTTTGCTAGCAGCGCTGTTTACGATCTCCAACTATCGCGTTCGCCGAGTCGTATTTACGGTGCTGATGTTGTGCTCTGGCCTACTCAGCAATGGTTTGTATCGTAACTTTCGTCTGCACGCATCCATCGCTTATTATCTGGCATTTTTTTTGGCTGGATTCCTGGTTTGCGATTTGTATGTCACACGCCAGAATTGGAAGCGATCATTTCTTTGGGACTTGATTGCAGTTTGCGGCTGGCCGCTCGTGTGGTATTTGGGAAGGAACACTGGGCATGTTTTACTTCCATTTGTGATCGTGATTCTTTTCCTGGCGGCTTTTCGAGGACGAATATGTTCTGTGCTCCTCAGTAATCGAGTGATCACCAACATTGGCGGAATGTGTTACAGCATCTATCTTTTCCATTTCTTGGTCATCTACGCTGTCAAGCACGTCACTTCGCCTCTCCATTTTGGACAGAATTTCTGGGTGTACTACACTCTCCAGGCGAGCTTTATTTTGCCAGCCATATTGATACTATGCGGGGCGTTCTTTTTGCTGATTGAGCGGCCTTGTATGGACAAAGAATGGCCTAAAAAATTGTGGCGATCAGGTCAAGCATTCATGTTTTCAGCCAGTAGGGAATGGCAATTCTGACGGAGTGACCCTAGTTTTTAGCCTTCCTATTCGGGCACAGGCTTTCACTTCGGCGGGCGATAGTCATACCAGTATCCTTGCGGCTCGTTTCCCGAGACGTACCTGGTGTTGTATTTCAGAAAATAGTCCAAGTGGGTTTCATCCAGCGGAAATGATTTTCCGGGATAAGGATACGTACCCATTTTTCGGAACGGCAGTGGTTCGACTGTGCTGCCATCGGCGGCGTAGAAGTCCATGTCTTTCTCGTAGCCGTTAGCCACAAAGAAATAATCTCTCGCCCATCCCTTCGGTACGATTGGAAGCGAACTTGGATCGAACTCTAGCGCAACTTCTTCCCCCGATCCGAAGACTGCAAGTTTGTCGTCAAGACCCGTCAGCAGCGGCCTCACATCACCGTAACGAGTGTAGGTGCCAGCCTGCCGCGCATATGGTCCCGTACGGCTGATTTGCTCGTAGACATATTTCACGTTGCCCGGAGGCTGAGCCTCGAGCTGGCGTGGATAGCCATGAAAGCCGAGATCAGCACGTTGTAATGGAACTGGCGTAAGACGCGAGTTCACGTTTTGCTCAGTTCGATCAATCAAAATGTTGTCCCAATAGATCTGCAAATTGGTTGAGATGCGGACGCGCTTCGTACCCTTTGGTAGCTTGTCTGTCAGATCGGCAGTCATGGTACGCGGCAAGCCAGCGGGGAATCCCATGTCATCGACAACGCGAACCCACTTTTCTTTTCCGTCTTTTCCGTCTCCCTCTTTCTGAACAACGAGCGCTTCTACGTAAGGCGCGGTCGCCTGAATACCTGCCTGATCGGCTGCGTACATTCCCGTGGCGGTGAAGTATTCGATCTCGCCGTGGAGCAATAGACGAAGTGGGCCACCTTGATATGGTTCTCCGAGATCAAGCTCCAAGCTATGCGGCTTAGCAAAGCCCTTAAACGAGAGCAGATCGAAGCCGCCGATGTAGCGATGCGCCAGCAGATCGGGCAGAACGTCATGGCCACGATCATCCCACGCGCCCGCTGGCGGACGAGCATTGCGGCTGGCTATCACCTTGAACGGCGGATATGGCGGATTGCTGGCGAAATATTCGTTGGGATAAACATCGACATTGGACGGATGATCGACCGCGAGCAAACGCACCTGATCGAGATAGACGACTTCTTCCATCGGCTCCATCAAGCGGAAACTAAGTTTGCCATTTTTCTCGTGAATCGCATTGCGATCAATCTTCACATATTCCGTTGGGCGAGGAATGTTACGCTCACCGGGCGCAACCCAGTGGCCGACAACTCCCGCGCCAAGGACATCCGCCACGAGCTCATAACTCTTTCCATTCCATACGAAGAGAGTTGGACAGGAGCTGCCGCGACGGTCGATCTCGAGGAAATCTTTTTGTTGGTTGGCGGCGACTTCAACTTCGTCTTGCAACACGCCCGTCGGCCACAACATGCGGACGACATCGGCTTCCTTGGATTGACCTAGACCGACAGTAAGATAAGGTGAGTTCTGCCCGAGATATCCGTTCGAGCCATAGATCTCAAATTTCTGGCGAATGCCGTCCGAAAAGACTTCCACTTTGGTGCCGATGGCGCTTTTGTTGTCATTCAGTCCCTTGAGCGCCAGCCGCAGCCAATTGTTCTTGTTGCCGCCTTCGTTCTTGAGCAGGACGGCTGGACTGTGGTTCTGTGTGATGAGCAGATCGGTTGCGCCGTCATTGTCATAGTCTCCTGTGATGATCGCGCGCGGGGAGTTGAGCTCAATCTTGTCGAGGCCAACATCGGCGGTAACGTCTTTGAAACCGTCGGGACCAAGATTGCGGAAGAGCTTGACTTCGCCTTTTCCATCTTTGGTCTCGCCGACGGCAACAAGATCGACCCAACCATCGTTATCGTAATCGAAGGCAGCAAGGCCGTAACCATGAATCCAGTTAGTTAGGGGAAGAGTAATGGGATTGAAACTCTTGCCATGATTGTTGCGCCACAATGTGAGAGCAGGAGTGCCAGCATGGGTGAAGGCAAGATCCATCCAGCCATCATGGTCAAAATCGAGTGCGGCGACAGCAATAGTAGACGATGGCATAGCCGTGGACCATGGCTCGCGCTGCGGAAACTTACCTTCTCGAGGGTTCTCGTAAATGATAGGTTGCTTGCCACCGCCAGTAACGATATCGACGGCTCGATCATTGTTATAGTCGCTGCCAATAGCCGCGATATTGTCGCGATTACCTGCTAAGCCAACTGAGTCAGTGACATTAGTGAAGGTGCCGTTTCCATTGTTCCGCCACATCGAGCTTTGACCTGAACGTGGTGCCGCTTCCGACCAAATTCCCGGGTGAACGCTCATTACTTGCTCGACGGAACTGGTAATGTAAAGGTCAATATCACCGTCGTGATCATAATCAACAAACGTCAACCCTAGATCGAATGCGTCGGTCTTAATTCCGGCTGCTGCTGTTACGTCTTTAAAGGTGCCATTCTTCTCATTGTGCAAAAGAACTATATGCCCCTTGAAAGTCGACACAAGATCGGTCGCTCCATCATTGTCGTAATCGCCTGCAGTGCAGCCGATCCCGTGCTGAGTTGGATCTAATCCAGCTTTGTTGGTTACGTCCTCAAACTTGCCATTACCCAGGTTGTGGTACAGTGCCAATCCACGCTGCGGGCCGTTGCCCGGCAAGAAGATGTCAGGCTTTCCATCGCCGTCGTAGTCGAAAAAGCACGCACCGGGACCGAGGTACGATGCCGGATCTTTACCACCTCCAGATACAGTTTGTGTAAGGAGCCCCGCTGCCTCCGTTACATCCACAAACTTCACCGGAATCTGGGGCGGCACTTTCTCTATCACATTTGGTGATTCTTCCACTCGCGAATACTGACCCTGTTCGCCGTAAGCCAGGCTCATTGCCGCTCCCAGCTTGTTTTGAGTCACATACTGGAAACGTGTGAGATGCTCGCGGGCTTGCGCCGGATCGCCCGATTGCTGATACGCGCGAGAGAGTCCGAACTGCGCCGAGGCGTGCAGTGGATTCACCTTAAGTGCGTGATTAAAAGCGTCGATCGCCTGCGGGAATTGTTTTAGCTGCGAATAGACGGAGCCGAGAAAATACCATGTGTCAGCGTCATCAGGATCGATTTCGATCACATGCTTGAACGCTTCCACCGCGTCCTGCGGGCTGCTGCTGTTCTTATCGAGAAGCGCAAGGTTATACCAGGCATGGGCATCTTTGGGGTTGAGCTTGACCGCTTCTTCGAGAATTGGTTTTGCGGCATCAACCCGTCCCAGATTCACCAGCGCAATTCCCTGATTCAGTTTTGCGATCTGTAATTTTGGATCAAGCGCCGCAGCCTGCTCGAACGCCTTTAAGCCCTTTTCGAAGAGCTGTTGATTCATGTAGGCAGCGCCCAAATTATTCAGGCGCGCGGCTTCAGCGGGATTTGCGGATTGCGATGAATTTTGCGGAGTGGCAGCAATAAGACCCAACGTAGCTAACAAAATGGAAGCGGCTGTGACGCCGGTTAACTTCATGAAATCTCTTACCCTCCGTTATACGGGTCTACGCGACAAGACATTTGCAGGCTCACGCGAGTGTAAAAGGAATCTTACTGAGGCTGGCTTGCTGACACAACCGGAGTTGCCGACTTTGCTATCGCCTGGTGCACTGGCGCAGCAAGCGGCTTGCTATAGGCACGAGTGGAAATCACGCCCTTGCCTTCTTCAACCGTGATCGTCTGTCCGGCATTTATATTCGAGAGTTTGTCCACTTGGCCACTCGGCCATTGAATTTCGATGGCGTCAGCTTTCGCATGATCGCCCAACCCGAAAGTCAGCACCAGCTCGCTCTGCGAGAGATAACTCGATCCGCTGCGCAGCATCTTGGATTGCGCATCCTTGCCCGAAGCCACGCGCAAGACTGCGCCAATGCCATCGCGATTGGATTTCGTTCCCACCAGCTTTATCCGAACACTACGATTCGTGCCGCCCTCGTTATGAAACAGGTATGCCCGGCCTCCATTGGTGGTAAACATCACATCGGGGAATCCATCGTTGTCGATATCAGCGTAAGCCGCGCCACGCGCCACTTTCGGACTTGCAAAAACTGTCCCCAAAGAGGCCGTGACTTCCTGAAATTTCCCTGCGCCCAAGTTACGAAATAAATGCGGCGGTTCGGCATAACTGACGCGTTTCTGCACATGTTCGATCTGATCTTCAATATGTCCATCGGCAACCAGAATGTCCGGCCAGCCGTCGTTATCGTAGTCGAAGAAGAAGCACCCGAATCCCAGCGTGACTAAACTAGCACGCCCAACTTCCGACTGCGGAGCTTCGTCGACAAATAAACCATTCCCTTCATTGTGGTAAAGCGAGAGCATCTGATTCGCAAAATTCGTGATGATCAAACTGGGCCGCCCCGAGCGGTCATAATCGGCAGCATCGACTCCCATGCCAGCTCGCGCAACACCATCTTCACTGAATGCGATTCCGGCAGAGACACCGCGCTCTTCGAATGTCCCATCATGCTTATTCAGATAGAGCTTATTCGGCTGAGTGTCGTTAGCCAGCAGAATGTCGGGCCAGCCATCGCCGTCATAATCGAGAACCGCTAGACCGAGGCTCTTCGATGTCGGATCGTAAAATTTTGCCTTCTGTGTAGCGTCTTCAAATTTGCCATTGCCCAAATTGTGCCAGAGACGAGCCGACGTTCCTTTGTATGATTCCGGAGTGCAATAGGATTTGTGCGCGCCGTCAATGGTGCAATAAAGATCGCCCTGCAAAGACCATTGCACGTAATTCGCAACAACTAGATCCAGTTTCCCGTCGCGGTCATAATCGACCCAGGCGGCGCTGGTGGAAAATTCGTTCGGCCCCGACAATCCTGAAGCCTTGGTGACATCAGAAAATGTTCCATTGCCGTTATTGTGAAAGAGACGACTCTGGCCAAGCGCGCTGATAAATAAATCATCGTAACCGTCGTTATCGTAATCGCCTACCGCAACACCAAGTCCAAACATGGAAACAGCAAGACCCGCTTTGCGGGTAACGTCAGTAAAAGTGCCGTCATGATTATTGTGATAAAGCTTCGGCGTAGATGAGGAACCCTGATGTCCCGGCCAGCTTTCTCCGTTGATCAGTAAAATATCCGGCCAGCCGTCATTATCGTAATCAATGAAGGCGCACCCGGGCCCCATGGTTTCGGGAAGATATTTTTTCCCGAAGGCGCCGTTGTTGTGAACGAAATGGATGCCGGCCTGAGCCGTAATATCGCGAAACTGAATGCGCTGCGCTACAGCGCTATGCGCGAACAGAAAGAACACGGAAACAACCAGAGACAAGCTCTGCATTATTTTGAAGCTCCCAGAGAAGCAATCATCTTCGAATGTGTCGAGAGTGAAGGTGTAGAGCGTGAATGAACCGAGCTATGGGCGGTAACCCGCGCTGGCACGCCTGTGGTCTTGCTGTTAACCGGCAACGGAACCGAAACGTGCTCATGAATGCCTTGTCGCTCGTTGTTATCTTCGGGATTGAGCTGGCGATATTTCCCAGTGATAGCTTGCGCCGATTCATCCGCCTTGAAACGCATGTAGCGTTTCTGATGCTCCTGCGCCTGCTTCTCATCTCCCAACCCGCGGTAAGACAACATAAGGTCGTAATGTGCCTGCAAATCTTCGGGATCGATGGCGAGAACAGCTTGTAGCATCTTCACAGCCTCTGAATATTTTCGCTGGAGGAAAAGAATCCGGCCCAGATCGTTCAAAGCCACCCGATCACGAGGATACTGCGCCAAAACCTTCTGAAGATGGGAAGCAGCGTCGTCGTATCGTCCATCACTGCGCAATACTCGCGCATAAAAATAATGCGCCCGCGCAAGATCCGGACTCAAAGCCAGCGCCTTCTCAAGCACAGTTCGCGCTCGATCCATATCGCCTTCTTGCACGGCGCACCGTCCAATGTTCACCCAACCGTCAGGATTCTGCGGATCGATTTCAGTGACTTTCTGAAATGCTGCCTGCGCGGCCTTTAGATCGCCTTGCAAAAAAAGACCAATTCCATAATCGTTCCAGCGCTGCCAGTCGTCTTTTTGTAGCACTACTTTTGGCTGGGAAGGCGGCGCATTATGGGCTTCCACTCCGACCGTAACTTCATTTTCCGCCACAGTTACAATAGGAACATCCGGAATCTCTTCGCGCTTCGCTGACACACCACTCAGCGAACCTGTAAACGCAACTTTCCTATCGTCGAAATCTGGCGTTACGGCATGCGGATCATTCGGATCGGGAACTCCCGCAAAAGAAAACTGCGTTCCGAACCAGGAGAACTTGCGATAGAGCAAACGCGCATGCAGCGTAATCTTGTTGCCCGCATTTTCCGGAATATGCATGCGATAGTGAACCGTATCGGCAGCTCCCGGCGGAATTAATCGAACATAAACCACCGACCGCGTAGCCCATGCGTTGCGTTTGTCTATGGGATTGCCATGGGCATCAATCTGTAGCGAACGATAAAAATGCGCTCCCTTTTCTACCGGCCCCTTCCCGTCATCCTCCACCATCCCACTCCAAAACATGGTCTGGCCCTTATCGTCAGTTCCTTTTAGCTCCAGCCACGTATCGTAGGCGTCCACCGTACCGCCGGGGAAAAAGTGCCCCACCTTTTTTGTGCGAACAACAACATCCACTCGGACGGTATCTCCACGGCGAACCACAGGCTGTACGCGGCTCAGCGGAGCTGTAATGGGCACTACTTCACCCTGTCCCGCGGCTGGGTTGATCTTCGTCTCCGCTTCCTCGCCCACCGCAAAGGTCGTCGATTGTTCTGCCTGGGCAGTCGCTCCCTGCTTCAGTTCCGCTTGTGCTGGCGAGAGCGCAAAAATATCGACGCTCAATTCATTATTCTTCAGGAAGTCTTCGGTGACTTTCAATTGACCAGCATCTTCATTCGCCGTGGGGACTGCCGTGTTAGCCCCAGGGAACTGATGCGAATGAACGAATCCATTGATGTTGCCCTGATCATTGGATTTCGTCATAGGCATATGGCAATCGGCACATTGCGCGGGCTTCGCAGGATAATAAAACGACCGCGCTCCCTGCCCTGAAACACCGCTTGCCTGCCAGTTGTCGTATTCATTGAATCCCCGAATCCAGCGATAGTTATTTACTGGCTTATCGAGGTGAACCTTGTGACAACTCGAACAGAACTCCGCCGTCTGTGTACGCATGAAGGGCTTTAGAAATACACGCCGATGCGGCTCAGGATTTAACCTGACCAGGAAATCGTGCAGCGTCCGCACCACGGGATTCTTGCTGGCGGCGAGTTCGTGCAGCTTGGGATATTCCAGATAAAAGTCTGCCTGCCCCATGGTGCTCTTCACGTTCGCAATCGAGTGGCACATCATGCAGCCAAGTCCGGCCTGTGATTCGGGGCGATGCACGATCTGCTTTATAGGCGTATCCATCAAACCGCTGTAGAGCACTGCGGGATCATGACAGCCGCCGCACCATTTCGATGGCTTGGTGCCAATAGTGTCTTGCATGTATTCAATACTCTTGCGGTACCACTGATTATTGAACGACGAAAAATGATGCATGGAGCTGGACCACTGCTTGTAAATGTCTTTATGACAGCGTTCGCATGAGTCGGATTCCATGAAGTATTGGCTGGGTATTTTCTGTCCGCCATAGACTTGCGCGGAACTCGGAAAAAACGGCCCTTGCGATCCATCGCCCTCTGCGCTCATCTCCGCCGGAGGCATAGCCGGATTTTCGATACGCGAGCGATTCTGCCAGCGAGATTCTCGCAAGTATCTAACGCCAATAGCGAGGCCTGTTAATAGAAGCAAACAAATTGTCGAGCGAGAAACTGCACCGCTAATCCCCGGAGACAGCCAACCACGATTCCCTGCCCACTCTGCAAATAGCAGGCCCGCGCCGGCCAGGGAAACCAGCATGTGAATGTATAGCCAATTCCACTCGGAACGAGGAGTACCGGTTTTTATTAAAATGAGGCCAAAGACTGCTCCACCTATTATTAGCAGCCAACCGATCCGCGAAATGAAGCTACCGTGACGCAGAAGACCATAAAAACGAATGGCCAATAGCAACGAAGCAACGACGCCAGCCAGCACGTGTAGCAAAACTATTCCGGCATAAAAAACGTTTGCTTGCGGAAATCCGTATAAGTAGATTGCGGAGATAAACAGGAATCCAAGAAGTCCCGGAAGCAAGGCACGGCTTATGGAAATCTTCGGTCCGGAGGTTTTGGCGTTCATTTAAAACTTGTTTCCCTGGAAAGTTTGTCCGACATATACGAAGTAGGCCGATGGGAAACAAGTTAAATGTTTTCAGACGATTAACGAATAATACAAAACCATTAGAGCCTTGTCACAGCACCTCTCAACTGAAGGGAACACCAGGTGGTCAGGGGGAGAATGCCATCTTGCAGAAAATAAGATACCGCTGAAAATAAGCGGGCATCTTTCGCAATTCTTGAGCTTTGCCGCTTCACACAAACGCTTCTTGGATCTTTTTCGGTTCGCGCTTCAGGTGAATGGTTGCGCCAACCAGCCAGTTCTAAACTTCCCGGGCATGCTTAGACCACTGCCAAAGTCCACTTGTGACCTCCGGCGGCAATCTATATCCCAATTGGCGTGCCAGCATCACAATCTGTCCTCGATGATGACCTTCATGCGCAATGAAATAGCCTAGAACGTGACCAACATCGAGAGGAAGATTGCGCCAAATATAAGATGATGAGCCGGGAATGCTTCCCCCTTGATCGCAGCCGAACTTTAGCAGACTCAAAATGCCTGTGCCGCTACGCTGGAGTGCGGCAATGAGATCCTTGGGTTTGACCTTGTATCGATCGACGCTCCGCGGCACTGCGAAGCCGTGCTCCTTACCGAGTGTCTTGATCCACATGCACCGAGCATTGTGAATGTGACCTGCAAGCATTCGGATTGTGCGCCGCGGCGCTCCCGGTATTTTGGCTTCCCACAGTTCGGCGGGTAAATGCTCGACCAGAAAAACCGTTACTCGATTATTAGTCTTCCACGCGTTAAGGATCGTATCTCGCAAATCGAGTGTAGAAGGCATACCGCACCTCTTATAGCAGTTTAGCTAATGCATAACTTCAGAGTTGACCGGGCACTTGAAGCATGTTCTTTAATCCGTAACGTCGGTGGAGGACGCATATTAAGTCGGAGGTTGCCGCCATCCGCCGCACGTTCTTTCAATTTCAGCGGCTACGGCCAGAACCATCTCTTCTTGCCATGGCCGGCCTACGACCTGTACTCCTATAGGCAGGCCTTCTGGCGATTCTCCAACTGGCACCACTGCCGCGGGAAAGCCGAGCAAATTGAACCACTCGCAATAACTCCAGGCATCGAGATATTTGACAGTCTGACCGTCGAGATCCCAACAGCGCTCGCCATGTTTAAATGCCGGAATCGAAGCCACGGGGCATAGCATGATTGGAAACTGGCGCATCTGCTCCAGAACTTTCATGCGAATTACGTCGCGCTGAATCCACATATCGAGCAGGGTGTCGCTTGTATGAGAAGGCTCGGCCGCTACCCAGCTTGAAAACTCAGCAAATATTGGACTGAGATCTTGCTCGCGGCCTTTTGTCATGGGACCAAGCAGCATGCCTCCAGTGATCCCAAAGAACTGCCACCAAAGTTGGCGGGCCTGCTCTAACCCTTTCGGTAAAAACGCTTCTGCCATAAAACCTGTCGTTTGCAATCCTTCTGCTGCGGTTCGCACTGCCACCCGAGTTTCGGAAGTCACGGGTGTGCGGCCGTCATCCTCAAAATAGCCTATGCGAATTCTCTTCAGCTCAGCGTGATTAGTCCATCGCACTGGAACCGGAGCCGCACAGGGATCGCCATCATCCGGACCTTGCATGATTTCAAATAACACTTTTAAATCAGCTACCGTGCGAGCCATGGGACCAACAACTCCTGTCAATGCGAACGGACCCACTGACGTTGGATAATGCCCAGTGGCAGGAATTCGCCCGGGTGTAGGTTTCAGTCCACAGATGCCGCTGAAGTGCGCGGGCACACGAATGGAACCCCCACCGTCGCTTCCCACTCCACCTGCCGAAAGTCCCGCGGCAATCGCCGCAGCTTCTCCACCGCTGGAACCGCCGGGGGTGCGCGACAAATCCCACGGATTATTTGTACGTCCATATAGAAGATTGTCGGTCTCCCATGCCATGAGGAGTTCTGGAGTATTAGTCACACCAAGAATTATGGCTCCCGCTTTGCGCAAACGTTGCACAAGCGGCGCATCTTCAGATGCGATATGGCCTGCTCGCAGTTTGGTTCCAGCTTCGCATCGCATTCCAGCCACTTCGATGGAACTTTTAATACTAATCGGCACACCATGAAGAGGGCCGGGATCTTCACCGCGAAGCACTGCTGCTTGGGCTGCATGAGCTTGGCGCAGGGTACCTTCTTCATCTAAATGAACAAAAGCATTAAGAAGAGGATTTAGTTTTTCGATTCGCGCGAGATGTGCTTCCACTACTTCGATAACGGAGAGCTTTTTGTTACGAATTTGATCCGCAATGGCAACTGCGGGTAGGGACGTCAGTCCGGACATGATTAGAAGCTCCCCGCGAAGTGAGAGTCTAACATGCGAATTGAAAGTCAACGCTCGAGAGACTTCTGGATTGTCAGTGCGTGGCGCGCGGAGTATGCCTTGCCTTATGCGGTGGCAGCAGGACTCGCACCGCGTCGCTTTTCTTCGCGCCGTGTTTGGCTAGCCAAATACTCAAATGCTTGCGTGAGCTGGAGGCTATGCGCGTGAAAAACATCGCCGCCCGCCCATCGGCTTCGCTCCATATCACGTCGCCGACTGCCTCAATCATGATCTCCGTATCCGGTAGAAGAAACCTTAAACGCACTTCTTCCGCTGCGGGGAGTGCCTCAGCCGCTTGCAAAGACACACCTTGTTCGCTCAAGTCCACCATGAGAGCAGGTAAGGATTCATTACCCAGGTCGAGATAAGCCAGGCCAGAGAGCCTATGACGCGCCGTGCGCCGGCGGTCCGCTTTCATAAAGGCATGTGCGGCGCGAAATGAATGCGTGACTTGTTCAACTTCCAAAGGTTTGTAGAGCACGAAGTTGGCTCCCGCCTGAACAGCTCCCCCGACAGGAGTCAAAGCTCCTATCATGGCAAACAGGATGGGTTTTCGACCAGGCGTAAGAGAACGCACCATGCTGGCAACCTGAATAGCACCGGGAAGGTCAAAGTCCAACACGACCGCGGAATACGGGCGTTGCAGCAACGAATCAGTCGCCTCGGCGGCTGTGTCGCAGACTTCTTCTGCGACATTAATCCCGGCAAGAATGGTTGAGATCAAGCGGATCGAATGCTGGTTGCGGCACATCAGGAGCGCATTCAGCTTCATACCCCCGGAGCTTACGTCCGGGCAGGTGCCGCGTAAAGTAACACCTGTAATCTTTTAGGCGGTTACCAGAGAAGATTGACCCAAAACGAAAATTTTCCAGAAACATTTGTGCGGCAGGACAAACACGAATTTGGATGATGCCCATGAGCCGTTGATCCGCGACTCATGGGCATTTCACCGGAAATGCTACGCGGCTTTCCTTGATTTCCCTGCCTTCTCACTAAAAAGGTTGATCATTTCGCGGTTGAACGCCGGAATGTCACTCGGTTGTCGGCTACTAACCCAGTTTTGGTCCCGCACAACTTCTTTATCTACCCACTTCGCGCCGGCATTTCTGACGTCATCTTGAATCGTGTGATAACTCGTCAGCGTGCGGCCTTGAATCAGTTCAGCGGAAATCAATAACCAGGGAGCATGGCAGATTACAGCAATCGGCTTGCCTGCCTTATCGATATTTCGGACAAATTCTTTCGCACCCTCTTCGACTCGGATGTTATCGGCATTCAGTGCGCCGCCGGGTAATAGCACTGCGTCGTACTGATCCGGCTTAGCATTATTAAGAGTCTCGTCAACCTCATACTGTCCAGACTTTTCATCATGTTTCATTGCTTGAATTTTTCCGGACTTCAACGAGATAAGCGTGGTGCGCGCTCCGGCATCG
Source organism: Terriglobales bacterium (assembly GCA_035651835.1). Lineage (GTDB taxonomy): Bacteria > Acidobacteriota > Terriglobia > Terriglobales > Acidobacteriaceae > JAOAPG01. The sequence continues at coordinate 6,395 of DASRFC010000079.1, read as the reverse complement.
TCCAAAGCTTTTCGGGGCTCAACCAGTTCGGCTTCTTCCACACCGTCAGTTGCGAGAATAGCAACGCGTAGTCCTTGAATATCTGAGGGCATAAATATAATTTACCTCGCTTGATTTGAGATTTTTCTACTCTCTAAGTTTTCGTCAAGATCCATGACTTTAAAATCGGGTTGAAACTTGAGGTTGTTTTCCATCAGGCTGTACTTCTTTACCAGCCCAAAATCGGAACGATAGTTTCTGCCCTGTTTCACATATCCGTTGCCTCAGCTAAGTACCCCACGTATCGTGAGGATACTAAGTAGCTGGATGGCATTTTGAAACGCTTCGTCGAAAATCGATTTCCATTAATACTGCGTGTTTGGACTCAGGCCCGAAGCTGTTGGCCGCATTTAGCCGGAATCACAGCGCTCAGCCTCTTTTCCCTGCCGCTTACCCTGCTGTACCCTCTTCCATTAAAAATTGTCATTGACAGTGTTTTAGGACAACATCCATTACCAGCCTTTTTACGCCGAGTCGTTCACAGTGGACTAAGCTCCCCGCCACTCGCGCTCAGCCTTGCAATCGCACTCTTGCTCGCAATCGCCTTACTGGCCAATCTGCAAGGATTAGCCAATTGGTGGCTGCAAACTTATACCGGAGAAAAACTGGTCTGGGACTTCCGGGCTGCTTTACTGAACCACGTTCAGCGCCTTCCGCTCACATTCCATGACCGCTACGGCGCTACAGATTCGGTATATCGCATTCAGCACGACGCGCCTTCCATTCAATACGTCACGATTCAAGGGGTAATTCCCTTGGTCACCGCTCTGGTTACGCTGGCCGGAATGATTTATGTGACTGCCAGAATCGACTTTTCGCTGGCAATGATCGCGCTCACCATAACGCCAGCGCTGTTCTTCTCGTCACTAGCAATAAGCCGGATCGTACGCCGCCGGTCCCAGGAAATTAAGGGACTCGACAGTTCTGCCATGTCGGTGATTCAAGAAGTGATGGGTTCGATCCGCGTCATTAAAGCATTTGGACAAGAAAATCGCGAGCACGCCCGTTTCGTACGGCGCTCGGCAGAACGTATGTCGCAGCAGGTGAAGTTGGCAATCCGGCAAGCTGCTTTCAATGTATTGATCGGTTTAACAATCGCATGGGGCACAGCCGCGACACTCTACATAGGCGTCCTCCATGTGCGCGCGGGAACTCTTAGCGTGGGTTCTTTGTTAGTTGTAATGGCTTACATCGCGCAAATGTATCAACCCCTCCAACTGCTGAGCACCAAAGTGACGGAATTACAAACGTCCTTGGTTAGTCTCGAACGCGTATTCATGATTTTGAATCAGATGCCCGAAATCGCGGAAGTTCCCGAGGCCATCCGTCTCGAACGGGCTCAAGGACATTTCGAATTCCATAATGTTTCATTCGGCTACGACGAGAGTGGCCGCGGTCTTCACAATCTCTCTTTCGGCATTCCCGCCGGAGCGCGAGTCGGAATCGTAGGCGCAACCGGAGCGGGCAAGACCACACTGCTCAATTTATTGATGCGGTTTTATGATCCGACTCTCGGGCACGTAACGTTAGATGGCATCGATACACGCGAATACCGCATCAGCGATTTACGCCGCCAGTTCGCCGTCGTATTGCAGGATCCTGTGCTCTTCGATGCCAGCATCTCTGAAAACATTGCCTACGGAAAACCCGATGCCACCGATGAAGAAATCATTTCTGCCGCCAAAGCGGCTAGCTCCCACGATTTCATTTTGAATCTATCTGACGGATATGAAACCCATGCGGGAGAACGAGGCATCCGTCTTTCAGGTGGCGAGCGCCAGCGTATTTCTTTGGCTCGTGCATTCCTCCGCGACAGTCCGGTCTTGATTCTGGACGAACCTACCAGCTCAGTCGATGTGCACACCGAAGCCGCAATTATGGAAGCGACCGAAAAGCTGATGCGCGGCCGAACCACATTTATGATTGCGCACCGCCTGAACACCCTAAAAAGCTGCGACATGATTCTGGTGCTCGACGGTGGAAAGTTGGTGGAAGTGCGATCGAGTGAACCAGAACAGTGGTCAAAAGCCGCGACCTCCTGAAATCGCACTGCTGTGCTAACCTGAGCCGATCATGGGCGATACCATCGCAGCACCAAAACATTTTCTTAGCGATAAAGTTGGATTCTTCACCGAGTCAGTCATCCGCGATATGACGCGGCAGGCGAATCTTTATGGCGCTGTCAATCTCGCGCAAGGTTTCCCAGACTTCCCTGCTCCCGCCGAAATCAAAAAAGCCGCGCAGGAAGCGATCGCTTCCGACGTAAATCAGTACGCGATTACATGGGGTGCAAAGAATTTACGCGAAGCAATCGCGCGCCAGATGCAGGTTTGGCAGGGGATCACAGTCGATCCGCAGACGCAGGTTACAGTTTGTTGCGGATCTACAGAAGCGATGATTGCAACTCTGCTTGCGGTCTGCGACAGGGGCGATGAGGTCGTGATCTTTGAACCCTATTATGAAAACTATGGTCCAGATTCGGTTCTCTCCGGAGCCAAGCCACAATTTGTCAAGCTGCGTCCGCCGATTACCCCGGATGGAGAGTGGACTTTTGACGAGCGCGAGCTTCGAGCCGCATTTCATTCGCAGACGAAAGCGATTATCGTGAACACTCCCAACAATCCTACCGGCAAAGTTTTTACCCGCGCTGAACTCGAACTGATTCGCGATCTGTGCGTCGAGTTCAACGTCCTCGCGATCACCGACGAAATTTACGAGCACATCCTCTACGACGGAACCAAACACATTTCAATTGCGAGTTTGGATGGCATGTCCGAACGCACGGTCACGATCAATGGCATGTCGAAAACCTACAGCGTTACAGGTTGGCGCGTGGGATGGACAGTCGCTCCTCCAATGATCACGAATGGAATTCGCAAAGTTCATGATTTCCTTACCGTGGGAGCGCCTGCTCCTTTGCAGGAGGCCGGAGCCGCAGCTTTGAGCCTGCCGGCCAGCTATTACGAGAATCTGGCGAACGGATACAGCGCGCGACGTGATCGTTTAATTCCCGCTCTAAAGGAAGCTGGCTTTAAATGCTTTCCTCCGCGAGGCGCTTATTACGTGATGACCGACATCAGCGCATTTGGTTTCGAGAACGACTTGGAATTTTCAAAGTACCTGGTAAAAGAAATTGGAGTAGCGGCAGTGCCAGGATCAAGTTTTTATCGCGATCCAAAAGACGGAGCCCAACAAGTCCGGTTCGCATTTTGCAAAAAAAACGCTACGCTGGACGAAGCCGCAAAGAGGCTGAAGAGTCTTCGCAAGTAGCCGCACGGCCAAACCGTGCTTCTTTCCCCCTTGTCATTCCGAGCGGACACAGTCCGCGAGGAATCTGCTTTCCCCATTTGAAAGTGGGTGCCCCATTCTATTTCGCGTTCTTTGCGAAATAGAGTGGGATGCCTTGCGGCCTGGGCTAAAAACTCCCGAATCCATGCACCTTGACTCGCACCAAGCATCGGAGTATGTTTCCTCTTCCCCTGAAACACAGGCCCTTGTAGCAATTCCCCCAGATAGAACTGTTAAGTTCCCGTTATTCGACTTTCGCACTATGTACTTGTGCGTAAGGGGTGAACCGGTTGAGAAGGAGGAATTACGTGCCCGAAGATATCACAACACAAAATGAAAAAATTCTGTCAGAAAACAAAGGTGAGCAGAAATCCCCTAAGAAAAAGTCCACAGGGACGGCCAAGAAGAAACACACCCACAGCAAACGAGATAACATAAAGCGGAATCGCCGTACAACCTTGTTTCCAGCGTCTTCCTTCGAAGAGGCACTGATCGTTCCTAACGCAATCCAAAAGCACGGAGCAGGGCAGAAAGTCCGAAGGCTAACCTTATTTGATCAGATGAAGAAATCCCCCGACAGTGGCACGAGTCGACAACTGATAACTAACGCTAATAAATACGGGCTAATCAAAGGAAACTATACCGCCGAGCATCTTGAGTTAACGATGGACGGCAAGATCGTCACCAGCGCAGAGAGTGCTCCGAGAGAAAAGCTTACGGTAAAATTCAGGCTTGCGATCGAGAAGATCGCACCCTTCAAAGCGCTTTATGAGAAATTGAGAGGTAACCGACTTCCGGCCGCATCAGTGCTGGAAGACCTAGCTAAGGAGAACGGCGTTCCAGACGGAGATACTAAGGAATGTATAGAAATTTTTGTTGTAAATGCGAAATATTTGGGTGTCTTAAAAACTATTGCCGGTGCCGAAAGAATAATTCCTATAGATCAGGCGCTTGAAGAAATCCCGTCATCCCAGGTCTTACCAATCAACGAATTAGAAGGATCAATAGCGAAAGAGGCCTTTGCGACGACCGTAACCTCATCGACAAAGGACCAAGATTATGACACCACATGTTTCTACATTTCCCCAATCGGAGAGGACGCTTCTGAACATAGGATCCACGCAGATCTTTTCTTAGGATCACTTGTCGAGCCCGCTTTGGAAGAATTTCATCTGAAGGTGATAAGGGCGGATAAGATTGGAAAGCCGGGCATGATCACGGCCCAAATCCTAGAATACATTCTCAAATCAAAGCTAGTCGTAGCGGATCTCTCGTTCCACAATCCAAATGTATTTTATGAGCTTTCTCTACGACACGCGTCCCGCTTACCAACTGTTCAGGTCATCAGGAAATGCGACAAACTTCCGTTCGATCTCGATCAGTTCAGGACTATCAGAATTGATACGACCAGTATTTTTACTATGGTTCCGAATCTGCAAACGTATAAGACGGAAATCGCCGCGCAGGTTCGGATGGCCCTGAAGGATCCGGATTCGGTTGACAACCCATTGAGTACATATTATCCAAACCTTCGAGGGACGTTCTGAACGAAATTTCATCGAGAGTCTAATAGTGTGCCCCGTCCTTTCGCGAAGCGAAGGACGGGTTTTTTATCGATGAATCGTATGAATTCTCAACCACCCTCTCAGGATGCAATCTTTTCATCACCTCAACCAATCCTCCTTCCCGTTTCGGTCCCAATTAACAGACACCTATGCCGCGTTTCTCAAAATTCTTGTCAAGCCCCCTTCCGCCTTCAATTCCCCCGAAGCCTCTGATTCCATTCACAAAATAAAGTGCGAAAGTGTGGCGCAATTTCCCTGCTCAATCAGCTATGATTAATGTAGAGAGATAAACAAAGGCGTGGCTTCCGAGCCGCGCCTTTTTGTTTTTGCCCCTTCTTTTTCTCCAAAGAAAGGTACGCATTCATGACACAACCATCCATCAATCCGCGCCCAGTTTGTCAGCACCGAATCATTCTGCCATGGCTCTACGCCGTTGCCGACGATCTCTCTCCCAGAAACAAGCACCGTCTGGGAGAAATAGCCGAAGCTCGTTTCGTAGCCAAAGCCGAGGACTTGAATTTCGCCGTCGCAAAACCCTGGAGCACGAGAAACCGTTACGACTTCATCGTCGACTCCGGCAAGCGCCTTTGGCGCATACAACTCAAATGCACCAATTCCCTGTACGACGGCGCATATCAAGTGAAGGCCGCATGTCGAATCGCCGGACAGAGTGCCCGTTCTTATACCCCGGAAGAGATCGATTACATTGTGGCTTACGTCGTGCCACGAGATATCTGGTACGTCATTCCCTTAACCGCCTTAAAAGGCAAAATACATCTGCGGCTTCATCCTGAAAAGATAGGCAGACATAAGCCAAAGTGGGAGACCTACCGCGAAGCCTGGCATCTGCTCAGAGATCCCTTATTGGCGTAAATCGAGGAGCCCTCGTCCCATGCAAACATGCGTTCGCTCGGACAGGAACAGCGGTAACTTGTGAGCTTCAGCCACAGCCGATATGTTGGGCATGACATAGGGTCCCGCTTCATCCCAAAAAACATGGTTCGGAGAACAACATGCGTGTAGCCAGAGTGATCTTGCTCGCCCTCTTCTTTGTGAATGTGTTCGCGTCAGCGCAGGAACAGCCGCTTGCCGCCCCACAAGAAGCGGCTGCCAAACAGTCCCCGGCAACGGTTTACGTTTATCGCTACAAACAATTTGTAGGAAGTGCATTGGGGCCTTCGGTCTACTGTGACGAAGTGCAGCTTGCGCGAATGGACAATGGGCGCTACTTCGCGGTAAAAATCGATCCGGGAAAACACGCGTTCCGCTCAAACGACACACAATCTGGAATAGAACTGACTCTGAAGCCGGAACAAAACTATTTCATCCGAGTCGAGATTGCCACGGGTTTCATGAAGGGGCATGGCCGGCTCATTCTAGTGTCGCCTGAGCAGGGACAATATGAACTGAGCTCTACAAAACTGAAGCCTCTGGATGCAAATAAGGTCGTCGACACAACCCGCGTTTCAGTGGAAGAGTTGAAAGTAGGAACGTTTGCTCCTG
>DASRFC010000078.1:0-28190 GCA_035651835.1 Terriglobales bacterium | reverse complement strand
GTTGGGGGTCTTGGTCGGCTTCATCAATGGATTGGCAATTACCCGGCTCTGTGTCGTGCCGTTCATAGCCACTTTGGGCATGTTAGGAGTGGCCCGCGGCATAGCCAAATGGGCGGCCGATCAGCAGACGGTCAATATTCCTCCAACCTGGCTTAATCAACTGGCCGCCACTTTTCCCCCTCACGCCTGGATGCTCATGGCTCCCGGTGTCTGGCTGGCGTTGCTATTGGCTGTACTTGCCGCGCTCATGCTACGCAATACTGTTTTCGGACGTCATGTCTTCGCCTTGGGGTCGAATGAAGCGGCTGCACGCGCCTGTGGAATCCACACAGACCGGCTGAAGCTCTGGATTTATTCCCTCGGTGGTTTATTTTTTGGGCTTGCCGGTGTGGTACAGATGTCGCGTTTACGGCAAGGCGACCCCACAGTGGCGGTCGGCGTAGAACTCGATGTGATTGCCGCGGTCGTGATTGGAGGAGGCAGCCTGAATGGAGGGGCGGGCAGCATTTTGGGATCTATGATTGGCGCATTAACAATGGCATTTCTTCGTAACGGATGCCAACTGATGGGCTGGCCAAATTACATCCAGGAAATCATTATCGGAGTAATTATCGTGCTTGCAGTTGCCGCCGACCGGTTGCGGGCCTCGCGGCAAACTGCAAGTTGACAATTTTGTTAACGGTTGCGCCCACCGCGCCAAAATGGGCTTTTTCAATGCTTCGCGATTCCGGTATGCGCGGCAAGAGAGCTGTGAGATATCCAGGCCGCTAGGCAATGGATAGCAGCATCAGGTCCTGCGATCACGCTGTGGTCGGGAAATTCCAGCGCTTTACGATTGTCTCAAGGTTGAGACGCTCCTTCTTGTTCCGAAAGAAAGCGCTTCAGCAAAGTTTTCAAAGTCTCTTTCCGGATCGATCAAGCAGAACTGATAGTTCTGCTTGTCACCACAACCCCGCATTTGTTGGGGGAGAGGAATGCATGGTCGGTTCACTATCTCCAATGGCAACAGCGCAAATCGACAGCACAGACCTTTGTGAAGATTTCCGAGGAAATGCCGAATGATGTCTCACCACGATTCGGGGCTAGATGCCAATGTTTATCGCTTCACCGTGGACTCAGTTTTATTTGCTCTTTCAAGGAGTTGTTCGAAGGTTTCTCTCGGAATAACCTTTTGCTTATCCGACGGAATCAGCTTCGCGCGCAAATACGAGCGCCAGTCTTTAGCCGAAAGGACTGTCCATATATGTCCAGTCTTCAGCTTCATCGTTGGAAATAGGTCATGCATCCATTCCTTGCTCGAGTAATGTTGAGAGAAGCTATATTCGCGAATGAAAGAGTACGGACCGCGCTTCCCCTTGAGTCGAGTGAAGAGCGACTCAATCGGTCCTCGTATCGCAAAATCAAGCATTGGAAAGGCGGTTTGGGGAAAGAAAAACGTCGGTGGAAAAGCGATATCCCGGTTACCGTCTTTAAGGGCCTCGCTCTTTACAGCACTTGTGAGCCAGAGAAAAGTTCGTCCAAGTGTTGTTGCCGTATCATCGCCCTGGAATTGAGCATTCATGCTATCCCAATTTTCTGCCACCAACGACGCTGTCTTACGAATGATTGGATGTGAAGCTCGTGCCGCAAAAAGACAATTCTGGACGATCAGGGCCGGAAATTGGTAGGCGAAAAAAGGCGGGAGAATACCACCAAAGAAATCATAATTTTCTGCGAGAATATCGAACGGCCTAAGGCAAACGCAATCTGTATCAGCATAAACGCCGCCATGTTTCAAGATGATGTCATATTTCAAGATGTCAACTCGTTCTCCGATCGTGAGGGAACGCGAAAAAAGCTCTTCCAGCCTTGGATCCACAAATTTATACTCAGCAACCTCTTTATTCGTCCATAGTTTGTGTTCCCACTTTGGCATTACATTCAACCAGGTTTCCCGGTATGCCCTGAGTTGTTCTGGCAGAGGGCGCGTGCCAATCCAAATTTGATGAACTATCTTTGGGGTACCGGGAGTTTGCCCATGCGGAATAACACTCAGATTATTCAGATTGTAGATTTCTTTGAACCTTGCGTAGAATTCAGCATTGATTCCCTGATAGCGCTGTACCTGTCGAAAGTAGCCGCTGCCTTTACCCATAGCCGTATCGAAATCAACAGGGTAAAGATCAGTATTATCTTCACGCGATATGGTGGCTGCCTCACGTTGTTGCATATCCAGATCATCCTCCACTAGGTAGACCTAAACGCGCGGCATTATCTCATAGGGAATCTATTCCGACCAGAAAATAGCCGCGCATGACGAGAGAACGGGCGAGTTGCTTGTTCCAAAACAGGAATACGTCAAAATGGAACCGATTGTTTAAGGTTTTTACAGTAAGTTTATCAGCTGGTTGAAAAGAGATTCAGACACAACGTGCGATCTTTTTTTTCTCGCTTATACTCATTATCGAATATTTTAATTTGACAAACTGGAATGAACAGATTATTTTCTGCGGGTCCGCTATCTTAAATATGCGTCACCCACATTTTCAAAAATGTGTTTAGGTGGGTTGGCGGACGTCGCCTCGAGGGTTAAAGCCCTGTAATGAATCAACATTCAACGGCAAGACTGGAAGTCATGCCCCAACAAAATTTTGTAACATTCTGACACTATCTGACACTTTATATTAGGCACCCGTGAGATGTGACTCGCGATGACGGCAGTCTGTTTTCCACAAGGAACTCGGAATGCTTCCCGGATATTTCTCCAAGTCAAGCGTGCAGGTCACTTCCGGCCAAGTTGAACTTAGCGGAGTTCATCTGGATGCGATTCACCATTTTTTAATTTGACGAAGTAGAGTGAACGAGTTAACTTTTTGACTCTTAACGTGTCAATCTCACTGCAGCTTCTACCACAGCATTTTCAAAAAATGTTGTTCGAGTGAAATTGGCGACCATTGGGCTTCTCTTGGCTAAGTGCTGTATTTATCAGGGTTTTCGGCGGCACGATGTCGTGCTCTGATAAACCTAAAGTTTTAAACACGCTCTAGCACAAACTAATCTTTGGGCCATCTTGGCCCCCGTGAGTTGTTATTGTGACTCGCCGTGACGGCAGTCTGTCTTCCCAGGAGTTAAAGAATGTCTTCATTACCGGCAGACGCATGGTTTGTAGTTCAAGTGGCACCGCGATCGGAAAGGACAGCCGCCTCGATTTTGGAGTACAAGGGCTATCAACCGTTCGCTCCAATATATCTTTCGCGTAAGCGGTGGTCTGATCGCATCAAGACCCTGGAGGAACCGCTTTTCCCGGGCTATGTCTTTGTGCGGACACCAGGAACGACCGTCAGCGGTTTACTTTGTTCAACGCCAGGCGTCATACGCATTTTGAGCTTCGGTGGGCGCCCCACTCCCGTGCCCGATTCAGAGATCGATGCCGTTCGGAGATTTACCCTTTTGGGAAAGCCACTTCCGACGCCGTATCTCAACGTTGGCGAAAAAGTTGAGGTCAGAGACGGACCTTTTGCGGGAATTGTTGGAATCGTCAGAGAGATCAAAAACCGAGCTTGCCTGACCGTTTCTATACAGTTGATTTCGCAATCCGTCTATGTAGAGGTTGACGAATTTCAGATTAGGCCGGTCGCGTCGGCGACTCGGGCATGCCACTCCCTTCAACCCAACCACAAGGCATCCTGACATAGCCATCAACGCGCAGTCATGGAGCAATGGAACGATGCCAAACTGTGAGTATGTATGACCAAAATGGAATTGCTTGATCTCATCGCGGAGCACACACGAGAAATACTGCCCGGTCTCGACGCACATCAGTTCGTTGCATCTGACCGGTTAGTAGATCTGGGCGCCAACTCGGTAGATCGCGCGGAAATTGCGATGCTCGTGCAGGAATCGCTTGGCTTATCGGTTCCTCGTATCGAGCTGTTTGGGCCCAAGAACATCGGTGAGTTGGCCGATTTGTTCCTGCAGAAACTTCATGCCGCCTAAATCGGTTGTCACCGGGATGGGAATCATCTCGGCAATCGGCCAGGGCAAGGCTGCATTTGCGAGTGCCTTGCTCAACGGTGAGACGGCCTTTAACGTGATGCAGCGGCCGGGTCGCCAACAGGAGTCTGCTTATATCGGCGCGGAAATCCGCGAAATAATGTTCCATTCAGGCATCGCCAAGCAGACTTTGCGCGCGGCCTCACTGTCTGCACAGGCTGCCTTGGTCGTGCTGCAGGAAGCATGGATTGAGGCGCAGTTGTCTAACGTTGATCCGTGCCGTATCGGCCTGATTGTTGGCGGATCGAACATTCAGCAGCGGGAGTTGGAGCAGATTCACGAAGGCTATCGCGACCGTTCGGTGTTTTTGCGGCCGACATACGCGTTATCGTTTATGGATTCTGACTTATGCGGCTTTTGTACGGCCCAGTTTGGGATTCGCGGCCTGGCCTACACGGTGGGCGGTGCGTCAGCGAGTGGGCAATTGGCGATTGTTCAGGCGGCGCAGGCAGTACTCACCAATCAAGTCGATGTGTGCGTTGCGTTGGGCGCGTTGATGGATGTGTCGCATTGGGAGTGCCGGGGACTGCGCGCACTCGGCGCGATGGGATCAGATCGCTATGCTAACGAGCCCGAGCTCGCGTGCCGTCCTTTCGATCGCGATCATGACGGATTCATATTCGGCGAATCCTGCGGTGCCGTAGTCATCGAATCGCTGGAATCGAGCCAGCGTCGAGGTCTGGAGCCTTACGCGTGTTTGAGCGGTTGGGGAATCGCGATGGACGGCAATCGCAATCCCGATCCATCGTTGGAGGGAGAAATGCGGGCGATTCAGAGCGCACTTGATGCATCTGGATGCCCACCGGCGCAGATAGACTATGTGAATCCACACGGTACAGGTTCTATCGCAGGCGACGAAACGGAGCTGAAAGCACTGCATGCATGCGGATTAATTGATGTTTATGTGAACGCGACCAAGTCACTTATCGGTCATGGCTTGAGCGCGGCCGGTACTGTGGAAGTGGTTGCCACCTTGCTACAGATGCAGGCCGGACGATTGCATCCGACTCGCAATTTGGAAAACCCTATCGACCCGACCCTTAATTGGGTAAGAAATAAGTCGGTCGATTATCCGATCAAGAATGCGCTTACCTTGAGCATGGGTTTCGGCGGGATTAATACGGCGCTGTGCTGGCAGCGCTATCAATAGCCATAAGATTGAGCTTCCATTCCCTATGTAAGATCGGGAATTTTCGCTACGCGAGGGATGTCTTGAGCTACGAGACGATTAAAGTTCAGTTTCAGGAGTCGATTTGTTTTTTACAGATTGACCGGCCTGAGGCTGACAATACGATCAACAGTCAACTGATCGCCGAATGCAATGACGTATTGTCTGCGTGCGAAGAATCGGCGACCGTTGTAGTTTTGAGCGGTTCGCCGGAAGTGTTTTGTTTTGGCGCCGATTTCAAGGCTATCGCCAGCACATCGAAGAAAGTTCGTGGGCAGGATGACGGCCCCGGAGCGCTGTACGACTTGTGGCTGCGCCTGGCAACCGGTCCGTATGTGACGATCTCGCACGTGCGCGGCAAGGCGAATGCGGGAGGCGTAGGCTTTGTGGCAGCAAGCGATATCGTTCTCGCCGATGAAACCGCACAGTTCAGTTTGTCAGAGTTACTTTTTGGGTTGTACCCAGCCTGCGTGTTGCCGTTCCTGATACGCCGCATCGGGTTTCAGAAGGCGCATTACTTCACGTTGATGACCCAGCCCATTTCAGCAAAGCACGCCTGCGAATGGGGATTGGTGGACGCATTTGAACCCCTCAGCGAAACCTTATTACGTCGTCACTTGCAACGGTTGCGGCGACTGCCGAAGATCGCGATTCAACGCTACAAGAGCTATATGAGGCACATCAGTCCGTCGTTACAGGATCTGAAATCACCGGCAGTTGCCGCTAATCAGGAAATTTTCACTGACGCCGGCAATTTGGAAGCTATTACCCGGTACGTCGAACATGGCGTATTTCCCTGGGAGAAGTCCTTCGCGACCGCAGCAAAATAAGCGCATGCCTGCAGCAATGGATTTGAATACAGCAAAAGGCCTTTTCAGATGGAAGTCGGTGATCGGACCGACGCTCTCCGATTGGAGGTGAGATGGAAGCAAAACAGGAGCTTCTGAGACGTTTACAGCAGATCAGCAGCGAAAAGTTGGGAGTCAAGCAGGAAGAGATAACCGAGGAATCTACCTGGACCCAGTTGGGGGCCGATTCACTTGACCGCTTGGAGATGTCACGAGCCATCGAAGATGCGTTCAAGGTGGAGATTCCGCATGCGGTGGGAGAGCGGTTAAATACCGTGAGAGAGACGGTCGATCACCTGTTAACTCTGATAGCGCTCCGGAGGGAGATTTCCAACATTCGAATAGAAGCAGTCACCACCAATCAACAGTGGGCTGAGATGTTGGGAATTCGAACTCAAGTTTTCACCATCGAGTACGGATTCCAGTTTAAACCTCTGCCCGGACCGGGAGAGACAAGAATCTGGCACTTTTTGGCGCGAGACAACCACGACGCGATAGGGACGCTAAGCGTTGTCGATATTACCGGGGATCGCCAGGTTCGCCAACGCTACCGATTGAGCTTCGGTGATAACGACCGTGTTGCCCGTTATGCCCAACTTGCCATACTTAAGCCGTATCGCAAGCGCGGCATCTTCGAGATGCTTCTTGAGACTGCGCAAAGTACGGTCATTCGTTCAAACAGATTTGACTTTGGATGGCTCTTGTATCCGGCGGCACACGCACGCTCTTCGGGACTAACCCGGCGTCTTGGTTTTGCTGCCGAAGCCCCTTTGCTAAAAACGGAATTTGGCAGCTGCCATGTATTGGTTCGCCGGGAACCGAGCTCGCCGCAGGTTCACTGGACGGAGGAGTCTTTTCCCATTGTTGAAACCTGTCCTATCTGATCGGCTCAACGAAGGTTTAAGTAACAATCGTCGCTTTCGTTGCGCGGCTCAAAAAACAGGAGATTTGACACATATATTACGTATCGTTGGTGTTGTGAGCCTACTCTGTGAACGCTAATACAGAAAATCCGTTCGACAGCATTGATGTTGCGCAAGAATATCTGGCGCTTTTGGAAGAGACCGTCGCGGAAAACAGAAATCGAGTTGACGCCGGCATGTGTGAAGCTTCAATTCAAGGCTCAAGACGTTACGTCGAAGCCCTGCGTGTGGTTTCTTACAATTTAGAGTCGCTAGAAAACCATCTGAGAGCCAGCCGTCGGAAACTGAATAATTTGCATAAGCTACGACGCCTCATCATCAAGAAAGGTGCTGTAAAGGCGGAGAAGTCAGACGCAGCGCCAGACATTAAAGTTGTGGTGGTTGATGACTAGATGACTAAAGGTCGAATGCCAAGATTTGCGAATGACTTAAGAGAGTGTCTTTAAATGCCAGTTTCCGAGACTGTATTCATGTTCTCAGGCCAGGGATCGCAGTACTTCCAAATGGGAAGGACCTTGTACGATGACAATGACATTTTCCGCGAGTGGATGATCCGGCTCGATGGTATTGTGCAGCAGTCATCAGGCAGGTCGGTAATCGAGACCCTCTATTCCGACACGCACGGCAAGGGAGATCCATTTGACCGCACCTTACTGACGCATCCGGCGATTTTCATGGTGGAATATTCGCTGGCACAGTCCTTGATTCATGCAGGCGTATGGCCCGACCTGGTTTTGGGCGTCAGCCTGGGGGCTTTTGCCGCGGCGACAGTGGCAGGTTTTATTGGCGTCGAAGATGCGTTGACCGCCGTGATGCAACAGGCGATTGCGTTCGAGGAATGTAGCGAGCCTGGAGGGATGACTGCCATACTGGCGGATCCGGCGCTGTTTGCAGAGGATTTCCTCAAGGGCCGCAGTGAATTGGCGGCAGTGAATTTTTCTTCTCACTTTGTCGTATCCGCAAGAAGGACGGAACTCGCGGAGATCGAGGCTGCCTTGAGAGTGCACAATGTAGGCTATCAGCGGCTCCCGGTCTCGTTCCCCTTTCATTCGCAGTGGATCGACAAAGCGAAAGCCCCGTTTGAGTCGTTCATGCGGTCGATTCGACGCAAGCAAGGGCGATTGCCGCTGGTGTGTTGCGATCAGATGGCTATTTTGTCTGACATATCTGACGATTATTTCTGGAACGTGGTGCGTCGCCCAATTCGATTCCGCGAAACCACAGCGCGATTGGAGCAACAGGGCGCTCGCCGATACATTGACGTTGGCCCGGCTGGTACTTTGGCTACATTCCTGAAGTACGGGATGCCAGCGACTACCAAGTCGATGGTGCACGCGATTCTGACGCCCTATGGTTCCGATCAGAAGAGTCTGGCGACCTTGCTGGCGTCGGTGAGACATTAACGCAGTCGGGTCGAAGACAAGCCACAATGCGAGTATTTGCCCTATCGGATATCCACATCGACTATGACGTGAATGGCAAGTGGATTGCCAATCTATCTATTGTCGAATATCAAGACGATGTGCTCATCCTTGCCGGTGACGTGACCGACACACGGCGACTGCTTGATTGGTGCCTCAGCACACTTGCGAGGCGTTTCAAAAAAGTTTTGTTCGTGCCGGGGAACCACGATCTGTGGGTGCTGCGCGACGTGGGCCAAAAGAATTCATTGCAGAAGTTCGACGAAGTATGCGCGGTGGTAGAGTCGAGCGGTGCCTCGATGCAGGCGTTTCGTGAGCGGGGCGTGTCGATCATACCGTTGTTGACATGGTACGACTACTCCTTCGGCGAGCCGAGCGATAAGCTGAGGTCCATATGGATGGACTACCGCGCCTGCCGTTGGCCGAGCGGATCCACCGAAAAAGATATTGTGGCACACTTTGCGGCATTCAATAAAAAACAGGTCAGCATGACGGGCGACAAAGTCATCACTTATTCGCATTTTTTGCCGCGCATTGACTTGATGCCGGAGTTCATTCCAAGCGCGAAAAAGTTTCTATATCCTATCCTGGGCTCAGCGCAACTGGAGCGCCAGTTGCGAAGCTTCAAGCCAAACATTCACGTCTACGGACACAGCCATGTCAACCGTCATGTGAAAATTGACGGCGTATCCTACATCAATAATGCTTACGGCTATCCCAGCGAAACGTGGATAACGTCGAAGCGCCTGATGTGCATCCATGAGTGCTAGCGGTCGCGTGATATGACACGGTGGGAACATGAACCCGATGATTCCTCTCACCTCCGCGGAGATTCATTTGTGGCTCGTTTTTTACGACAAAATAAATGAGGAGTGTCTGCATTCTGCTTACCGGGAGCTGCTCAATGCGGCGGAAAAGGAGCAGGAACCGCGGTTTTATTTCGCCAGGGATCGGCATCGTTACTTGGTTACACGGGCATTGGTGCGGACGGTATTGTCGCGCTACGTATCCATCCACCCCAAGGAATGGATCTTTTCGACCAATGCCTATGGGCGACCCGAGATCGTCAATACGCAGGCGAGGGATGCATGTTTGTCGTTCAACATTTCGCACACACACAGCCTGATCGTGATGGGGGTGACCAAGCGTCGGGCCTTGGGGGTGGATGTCGAAAACTTCCGCGCACGTGAAGTATCGATTGACATCGCGGACCGCTATTTCGCGCCGCAAGAAGTTGCGGCACTTACCGCCGCTCCGCTGCATCAACAGCAGTACCGATTCTTCGAGTACTGGACGTTCAAGGAAGCATACATCAAGGCGCGTGGCATGGGTCTGTCATTACCCCTCGACAAGTTCAGCTTTCACTACCCCGATGATCATGCAGTCGAGATTGCTATTCATCCTGAGTTAGCCGACGATTCAGGGCGGTGGCAGTTCTGGCAGTTTTGCCCATCGCCGGAATATTTAGTGGCGATCTGCGCCGAGCGAAGTGGGGCCAAATCTTTAAGCATGACCGTTCGGCAGGCAATTCCAATGCTAAACGAAAATGAATTTGCCCAAGAATTTCTGCGGGTTTCTGCCTAGAGCGGCAACGCTACTTAACAACAGGAGAATTTAAATGATTGCTTTTATGTTTCCTGGTCAGGGTTCACAAAAACGTGGCATGGGCCAAGGCTTGTTCGATGAAGTACGCGAATATGCCGCAGTCGAGAAAGATGTGGACGCTATTCTCGGCTATTCATTGCGCAAGCTGTGTTTGGAAGACGCGGAGAATCGCCTGAAAGAAACGCAGTTCACCCAGCCTAGTCTCTATGTGGTCAATGCGTTGCATTACTACAAGGTTGTCAACCAAGGCATGCATCCTGCCTACCTAGTAGGTCACAGTTTGGGCGAATATAACGCATTGCTTGCTGCGGGCGTGTTCGATTTTCTGACCGGGCTGCGGCTGGTGAAGAAGCGCGGCGAACTGATGTCGCAAGCAAAGAATGGCGCCATGGGGGCGGTGATTGGTCTGGACGCTAGTGCGATCGCGAAAGTGATTAGAGAAAACGGGCTGGCGAGCATTGATGTCGCAAACTTTAATTCGCCGTCGCAAACGGTAGTATCAGGCCCAGTCGAGGATATCAGGCGTGCTGGTCCGCTCTTCGAAAAAGGAGGCGCGCGAATGTATATGCCTTTGCCGGTCAGCGCGGCTTTTCATTCACGATATATGGCAGATGCAGGGAGCGCATTCGCTGATTTTCTGGCGCCCATGTCTTTTGCGGCGCCCAAAGCTCCGGTCATCGCCAATGCGACTGCCCAGCCTTATCCGACCGACAACGCGTCGGAGTCGGTCAAGTCGCTATTGGTGAAGCAGATCACGCATTCGGTGCAATGGGTTCAGAGCATAGATTTCCTCATCAACCAAGGTGTCACACAATTCAGCGAAATGGGCCCAGGAAATGTTTTAACGAGATTGGTGCAACAGATTCAGCAAGCAAAAGACAGCCAGTCTGTCGCAACGATTGCTGGATAATCGCACACGGCCGTGATGGCGTTCGCTGTGGCCAACTCTCGCTGTTGGGGCCATCGGGATTCGTATTGCGAGTGTACTTTTGATCGCCATTCCGGAGCCACGGGTCCAACACTCGATCCAATGTTAATAAGGCGGCGTAGCCAAGACAGCAAGGCGTCTGCCCGCAAAGCAGATCATCGGGAGTGCAATTCTCTCCGCCGCCTCCAAAATGTTTAGTTGTTGCAAGTTCAGCAGGAAGTTATGGCAAGAGGCAAGCAGATGCTTTATCAGGAACTGCTACGAGACTTAACCGAGTCGTATCTTAAATCTCTTTTCTCCGAGGTTTCCGGCTCATTGAATTCAGACTTTGACTCGGTTGCCCCATTCGGTGAACTGGGAATTGATTCGTTCTATGTGCTAAAGATAATCAGAAGATTGGAAGCGGACTTCGGAACATTGCCCAAGAGCCTGCTGTTCGAGAATTTCAACATCAATGATTTGGCAAATTACTTCATCAGTAAGCATGAACAGATCCTCTCCGCCAAGTTTGCGGAAAAACTGAACGGAGCTAATTCTTCTAACCATAACAATGATCGGCAACTAAGACCGGTCGAAGTCCTCAAGGAAGAAAAACCATTAGCGGCAAGTCCAGCTACCATAGCCCGAGTCGCAGCACCCATTCGCATACTGGAAAAGGATGCCTACAGGCATCCTGAATTTCAGGAACTCGTCCAGACGCTTTTCGATCGCTACAAGCTAGAGGGATGCGTATCTCGCGGGACGAGAAAGATTGCGCCGAATCTATTCATTGGCAGCGCCAGGCGCGGCTATTTCAACTATGCGCGCAGCAAGAATATTATCCTGGTGTACAGTTACACCGGCCCCCGGGATTATTTGCCTGCTCTTATGGAGGAAATATACCGGTATTGTGAGGTCAACAATTTCCAGCTCAACATCTTCGCTGACGAGGAAATTCCATCCATCAGCGGAACATCCTTTTCCGCGACTCCATTTGGCGTACTACAGCGCATAACAAACCTCAAGGGATTCATGCTTGAAGGCGGAGCGATGCGTCGTTTGCGCTATCAGGTATCCAAGTTCCAGAAATCCGGCATCTGCAAAACGGAAGAATATCAGTGCGGTTCCAACCAAGAGATAGACAAAAATATCGCCAGCATCATCGATCAATGGTGCGGGGCGAGAACGATGGTCAACCCACTGGTTTACGACGTTAAGAAAGAAATCCTTGTCGGCGCGTTGGGTCCCGATCACCGGCTCTTCCTGACTTATCTCAACGATGCCCTGCAGAATGTCATCCTCATTACGGCAATGTCCGGAGAGGAAAAGGGCTATTTGATGGACTTGGAATTCTATCCTCCAGATATGCCCATGGGAGGATTGGAGTTTGCGATTGTACAGATTATCGACCTTCTCGCAGCAGAAGGATGTGATGTGCTGAGTTTGGGCGGAACCTATGGTTGCAAACTCAGTTCCTCCGCCAATGCAGATCCCGAAATTGACAAGATCCTGGATGACCTGCGTGGGCAGAATATTTTCAATGACGAGGGCAATCTTCAATTCAAGAACAAATTCCGACCTGAAAACAAAACTATTTTTCTTTGTCGTCCGGTAGGGAGCGGCAATCCCGATAACGTCGTAGATATCATCATGATGATTGCTGATCCTGAGAAGATGCAGACATCAGATGAAGAAAACCACAGCTTCAGCAAAGCGCAGTCCAATGTCGTGACGTTCGTAGAAGAGCCGGCGCCACGAAAGTTATCCGCCAAATTTTCGTCAGTAAGTTCTGAGCAGGGTGCGATTGAGGGAAATGAGCGATCACGCATCTTGTCAGACTTCGGCTTTAATCCTCTCAATATCCCGCATGAACATGTCGAGTTCGATCTAAAGACGGATTCCTGGGCTCAACTGGCGATGCCTGCGATAGAAATACAAATGAAGCATCTGCATACGCAACTTCAGCAGCCTGCGAATGTGGATGAGAGTTTGAGAGCGGTATTTCCTTTCGCTTATTTCGTTCTCACCGGCTCCGGGCAAGAAGCCGAGCATATTTTCTTCAAAGCGTGGCCGAAGAAAGGCGTCGTACTCCAGAATTTGTTGTTTCCCAGCACTATCTTTCATCAGATCGACAATGGCTTCACCCTCAGGGAGATGCCTCATCCAGCCATCTTTGAACTGAATTCGCACGAACAATACAAGGGCAACATGGCCTGGGATGCGCTGCAGGCACAAGTGGCGCAAGATGCGAGCGCGATTGCATGTGTCTGTATCGAGGCGGGCAACAATGCTGCAGGCGGATACGCTGTTTCGATGCAGCACCTGAGGGAAGTGAAAGCGTTGCTTGCCAAACACTCCATCCCTCTCGTTATTGACGGTACACGCGTCGTGGAAAATGCGCAGTTCCTGGCTGAACGAGAAAAGGAGTTTGCGGGTAAAAGTGTCTGGACGGTTGTTCGGGAAATTCTCTCCTGCGCAGATGCTGTAATCGGCAGCTTGACAAAAGATTTCTGTGTGAACAAGGGTGGAATCGTCGCCACCAACGACGCCAAGCTGTTTCATAGGCTTCAACAGCTTGTTCATGAAGAAGGAACCGGGATCGATCTGATCGATAAGAAAATGATTGCGCTTTCACTGCAAAATCGAAAGCAGATCGAAGCCAAAGTGTTACGCAGAATCGAAGGAGTTCGCTTGATTTGGCGGGCGTTGAACGAGCACAACGTTCCAATTGTGCAGCCCGCCGGTGGCCACTGCATTCTGATTGATGTCAAACAGATTCCGGAATTCAAAGATTTCAAGTGTCCGGCCGCTTCCTTCGTGGCTTGGATGTATTTGAACACCGGCATTCGCGCGGGCGCACACAGTGTGGGCATGCAAAAACATACCCCTATCAATGATTTGGTTCGCCTGGCCATTCCTGTGGGTCTGACACGGGATCAAATCGACTGCGTAATCGACAGACTCATTCATGCGTTGGACGAAAGAGTGAACATTCCCGAAATCGTCATGGAGAGCAACACACCCCAGCCATTAGGAGCTGTTCACGCGAACTATAAGTTGTTGAAATATCATAAGGTCACAGAAAATATTGTGACTAGAACGGATTCCACAATTGCCGCTGCGGGAGAATATATTCCAACCACACCTCCCGCAGTCTCCGGTTCGTCATCAACTTCATCGAAGCCGGCGGCAGCTTCTTCACGCGAGACGGTCGCAGAAAATGCGACTCAAGAGCCGGAATCGGCTCAGATTGCAGTAACCAAAAAATCACGCCGAATCCAGGATGTTGCCATTGTGGGAATGGCTGGCCGTTATCCTAAAGCGAAGAATGTGCGAGAGCTTTGGGAAAACCTGGTTCAAGGCAGAGATTGCATAGAGGATATTCCAGCGGACCGCTATGAACGGCGTCTGCAGCATGGCAGCACCTCGAAATATCGCGGTGGTTTCATTGATGATGTAGATAAGTTCGACTCTTTGTTCTTCAACATTTCTCCGCTGGAAGCAGAAATGTTGGATCCTCAAGAGAGGCTTTTTCTCGAGGTTGCCTGGGAAGCAATCGAGGACGCAGGCTACTACCCCGAGATCCTGGGGCTGGAAGACGGGTCAAGAAATATCGGCGTGTTTGTTGGTGCTGTATGGGCGATGTATCAAATGCTCGGCGTTGAGGAGAAGCACGCCGGCAATAAGATAGTCCCCAACTCTTTTCTCTGGAGCATTGCCAATCGCGTTTCCTATTGGATGAATCTCTCTGGCCCTAGCCTGACTGTGGATACGGCG
The DNA here is from genome assembly GCA_035651835.1 of Terriglobales bacterium. Lineage (GTDB taxonomy): Bacteria > Acidobacteriota > Terriglobia > Terriglobales > Acidobacteriaceae > JAOAPG01. The sequence continues at coordinate 13,509 of DASRFC010000078.1, read as the reverse complement.
TGTTCCTCCAGTTTGACAGTCATTTATCTCGCCTGTGAAGCGATCTATGCCGGCGAGTGTTCCGCAGCCATCGTCGGGGGAGTAAACCTGGATCTGCATCAGGCCAAACTGGATATCAATATGTCTGGCGGCGCATTGTCAAGTGATGGTGTGTGCCGCAGTTTCGGAAAAGATGCCAATGGGTATGTGGGAGGAGAAGGTATTGGTGCGCTCTTTCTCAAGCCTTTGGATCAAGCGGTACAAGACGGAGATAACATTTATGGCGTAATTAAGAGCGCCGTTGTCAACCACGGTGGGCGGACCAGCGGATATACCGTTCCTAATCCGAAAGCACAAACCAACCTGGTTTTGTCGGCGCTTGAAAAAGCCAATATCGGGGCGCGAAGTATCGGGTATATCGAGGCACATGGCACAGGCACCGAGCTGGGTGACCCAATTGAAATTACCGGACTGAATAATGCTTTCAACGCGGACAATGTAGAGAATCAAACCTGCGCTATCGGTTCGATCAAAAGCAACATAGGGCATTTGGAAGCGGCGGCCGGGGTGGTCGGTGTATCCAAGGTGCTTCTGCAGATGAAGCATCGTCAGCTTGTGCCTTCCTTGCATTCCTCCGAACTGAACGAATTCATCGATTTTAAGAGTTCCCCCTTTCACGTCATACAACGTCTGGAAGAGTGGAAGCCCAAGGAGATGGATGGAGTGCGGCTTCCCCTCCGTGCGGGAGTTAGTTCCTTTGGGGCTGGTGGGTCAAACGCGCACATCATCTTGGAAAATTATGAGCCAGTTAAGGCCACAGAAGAGCCAGCTCAACAGAGCGAGCTGGTTTTCCCTCTTTCTGCAAGAAGCGAAGATCAATTGCGAGAGACCGCGATTCGCTTGGCGAAGTTCCTCCAGGAGAGCCACGAGAATTTGGCTGACATTGCTCATACCCTGCAAGTTGGGCGGAAGTCATTCGAGCATCGCCTGGCCATCATCGTCAAGACAAAGGAAGAATTGCTTGAAAAGCTGATGTACTTCATCACAGGGAAGAAGGCTGAAGACATCGCCACCGGTCATATAAAGAGCGCGCAAGGGATTACGCGGCTATTGAATCGAAAAGAGAAAGAAGAATTTGTTCGGCTGCTGTCGCAGCGTCGAGACCCTCGTAAACTCGCCGAACTGTGGGTTGAAGGTTTGCTCGCAGACTGGCACGGGCTTCAGACCGATGGCATGGCAAAAAGAGTGTCTTTGCCGACATATCCCTTCGCGGACAAGCGGCACTGGGCCTGCAAGAAATCTCCGATACGCCAGTCCCTGCAGCCAGCGGCGGGTATACACCCCATGGTCGACTCCAATGAATCGACTTTTGAGCGCCAACTTTTCAAGAAAACATTTCACGATCGAGACTTTTTCATCTACGACCATCTTGTGGGAGATATTCCAACGCTGCCCGGTGTCGCATATCTTGAGCTGGCACGGAAGGCTGGGGAACTCGCTGCCGGCAGAAGGGTACAAAAAATCAGAAATATAGTTTGGGTGAGTCCGATTGCGGTTCAAAACTCGGCGCCCAAAGAGGTATTCATTGAACTGAAGCCCAGCGAAGCCACGGTTCGGTTTGAGGTATTCAGTAAAGACGAAAAGGGCAACAAAGTACTTCATTCCCAGGGAGCGCTTCTGTATACGACAAAACAGGAAGCCGCCGCCGGGCCGGAATACATCGATCTGGAGAGCATCCGCGCGAGGTGCGCAAAAGTTATCGATGGCAAAGATGTTTATCCTCTCTTCAAGTCCTTCGGGTTGGGTTTGGGCTCCAGTTTTCAGGTACTCCAGGAGATATACAAGAACGAAAATGAAATCCTCGGAATTATGAAATTGCCGGAGTTTCGGCAGGGAGACCTGCAGAGCATGGTTCTCCTGCCCTCCCTGGTCGACGGTTCTTTACAGGCTGGAATGGGCGCGCAGCTCGGCGGAAAAGCGGAAGAGATGTTCGTTCCGTTTTCCATCTGCGAAGTCGAAATCTTGCATCCTCTTCAGGCCAACTGTTTCAGCTACATAACCAAAGCGAAAGAAGATAAAAAGGGAAAGAACGAAAATGCTCGTGTCTTAAAAAATAATGTGCTCATTGTAGATGAAACCGGAAAAGTTCTCGTGAAAATTCACGAATCGACCGGTGTGCCCCTTCGCGAAGTTCACAAGAAACCTGTACAAGCTGCGGAAGAGGATGGCTTTGCCAAACTCTATTATTTATATGACTGGGAGAAAGCTTCACTGGCGGCGGAAAAAGCGGAGCGAAGTAGCCCGCATTCCATCGTGCTTTTTGATACAGAAGAAAAATTACGCGATCTCTATCAAGAGCGGCTTAGAGCGGTAGGAACGAATTCTGATCAAGTCATCTTAATACGGCCGGGAGAAAATTTTCAGGATTTAGGCAAGCAGTCTTACAAAATCAATCCACAAAACAAAGAAGACTTTACGCGGCTCTTTGAAGCTTTGCTTGAAAAAGGATGCTCGGTAGAAAACATTTGCTTTGCCTGGCCGCTCCATGATGCGGGCTTCCTCGATGCGAAGGCTCTGAAAGAGGCGATGGAAAGCGGCGTCTACGCTTTCCTGTTTGTTTGCCAGTCGCTGATAAAGCTAAGACTTGAAAGCAAAGCCCAACTACTCTATCTCTATTCCGCGAAACGGGGGGAGACCCAGCCGCACAACGAAGCTGTAGGCGGCTTTATCAAGGCGCTGCGATTAGAGCATCCCAAACTGCTCTGCAAAACGCTTGAGGTCCGGCAAGAGAGTGCCAGCTACGAGCAGATTCTCGACGCGGTTTCGGATGAATTTCAAGCACATACGCAAGATGCCACCGCCGTTCGTTATGAGGAACGAGAGCGCTATATCAGAAAGCTCAAAGCCTTTGACCGCGCAGAGGTCGAAGCCCCGTCACCTTCCCGTGGTGTGGGTTTAAAGGAAAAAGGCGTCTATCTCATTACAGGAGGAGCTGGGGGGCTGGGCCTCTTATTTGCAGAATTTTTGGCCAAAGAGTACAAAGCGAAACTGGTGCTTACCGGCCGATCCAGACTAGCGGGCGAAAGAGAGGCTAAGTTAGAAGAGCTCAGAAAGGCAGGCGCAGAAGTGCTTTACCTGAGCGCTGATGTCTCCAATTGTGAAGATGTTAGCAATGTATTCAACGAGGCCAAGTCCCGTTTTGGAGAGATCAATGGAATCATCCACTCCGCAGGCGTTCTAAGAGACTCAAATGTCAGGAATAAAACCCTGGAAGAAATGACTGCGGTTTTCGCTCCAAAGGTCTATGGAACGCTTTATCTCGACGAGATTACCAAGAAAGAAAATCTGGATTTCTTCGTAATGTTTTCCTCGCTTTCGGCTGTCGCCGGCAATGTGGGGCAATGCGACTATTGTTTCGCGAATCACTTTATGGACTCTTTTGCGGCTGAACGCGAACTTCGGCGAGCCAAGGGAGAGAGAGCCGGAAAAACATTGAGCGTCAATTGGTCTATATGGGCCGATGGCGGAATGAAGCTCGATCAGCAGGCGGAACACTATTTCAAAAGGACCGTGGGAATAAAGCCTTTGAGCGCATCAACGGGACTTGAAGTATTTATGAAAGGTCTTGTTTCAGAGAGATCTCAGTTCGCCGTGCTGGAAGGCGTGCAAGAAAAAGTGGAGCTGATGTGGGGTTTGAAAAAAAGAGATGCAGCCGTAGCCCCCTCGGCAGATCCTGTGCCGTCTGCATTCTCCAATCAATCCGTGACCGCACCGGTGGCCAAGCCCGCCGCCGGAAACGGCGTTATCGCTACAAATGGTCACGCGTCTAATGTTTCTTCTCCGGCAAGAGACGGCGCAGAGCAGGTGACCGGCGCTTATATACAACAGATCATTACCCGGAACCTGTCCGAAGCGTTGCAAATGGAAGCTGCCAGTATCAGCAATGATGCGCCGTTTGCGGACTACGGAGTAAATTCCGTCATTGGCGTAAACCTCGTTCGCATGATCAGTGAGACGCTGCGGATTGAACTGGATCCGATCAAGTTATTTGAATACACCACAGTCAATGAACTTACCCAATACATTTGCACTACTTGGCCACAATTTGCAGGGCAAGTCGCTCAGGTCCAGGATATTTCGCGAACACATAGTAACTCAACAAATGGGACGCCGGCTGAGCTCGAAGCAGGTTCAGAACATCGATTCATCAGGAAAGCTACGCCTGCGGAAGCGGATAGCACAGTTAATCTCCTTGAACAAAGTAACTTGGGCAACATTACTTTTGACCCAATCGCCATTATTGGCATGAGCGGGCGTTTTGCGGAATCGGAATCTTTAGACGAGCTTTGGCAAAATCTTAGAGAAGGAAAGGACCTGGTCAGAAAAGTGTCTCGCTGGAGCACAGCAGATTGTGTTATCTCGGAATCCGCGGGGAATGGGTATTGCAGTCACGGTAGTTTTGTCGACTCAATAGATCGATTCGATCCCGCATTTTTCGGGATTTCACCTCTCGAAGCTATTTGGATGGATCCTCAGCAGCGCTTATTCCTGGAAGAATCTTGGAGAGCGTTGGAAGATGCAGGGTACGCAGGCAAAAACGCTCACGAGAAACAATGCGGCGTCTATGTTGGCTGCGCAAATTCCAGCTATGAGAGGCTTTTTGTGGAAAATCCACCGCCCCAGGTTTTTTGGGGTAATGCGGTATCGGTTATTCCCGCGCGGATAGCTTACTACCTCAACCTTCAAGGACCGGCGATAGCGGTTGATACTGCCTCCTCCAGTTCTTTAGTGGCCATACATTTAGCATGCCAGGGTCTATGGTCGGGCGAAATGGAGATGGCTTTGGCTGGCGGAGTTTTTTTACAGCCAACACCCGGGTTCTACCACGTCACCAATGGAGCCGGCCTGCTTTCCCCAGATGGAAAATGCTACACGTTTGATGCCAGAGCAAATGGATTTGTGCCCGGCGAAGGAGTTGGTGTATTGGTACTGAAGCGCCTGCGCGACGCTTTGCGAGAAGGCGACTTTGTCCACGGTGTGATTGCAGGCAGCGGTATTAATCAAAACGGCAGCTCGAATGGTCTCATAGCCCCGAATGCGCGCGCACAAGAACGGTTGGAACGCTCCGTATATGACCGCTTCAAGATCAATCCTGAAACGATCCAGGTCGTTGAAGCGAATGGCACGGGAACCATATTGGGAGATTCAATCGAATACCAGGCAGTCAGCCGTGCCTTTCGTCAATGTACCGAGAAAAGGCAATTCTGTGCGATTGGCTCGATCGCAACAAATATGGGCCATGCCGCCACTGCTGCCGGCGTAGCGGGTGTTCTGAAACTGTTACTTGCGCTGAAACATCGAGAAATCCCGCCTTCCTTACATTTCCAGACAAGCAATCCTGCTATCGACTTCGAGTCCGGTCCGTTTTATGTCAATACTGAATTAAAAGAATGGAAAGTAGACGACAACCAGCCGCGGCGAGCCGCGGTCAGCTCTTTCGGAATTGGCGGCACCAACGCGCATTTGGTCATTGAAGAGGCACCTTCGATCGAGCGAGCTATCGTTGAGTCGCCCGGCTATTTGGTCGTGCTCTCGGCTCGAACCGCGGAACAGCTAAAACAACAGGCGCGCAATCTCTTTGTACATGTAAAACGTACGCCCAACCTGTCAATGAGCGATTTAAGTTTCACTTTGTTCGTGGGCCGTATGCATCTTAACCATCGCCTGTCTTGCCTGGCACGCAATCAAGAGGAATTGATTCAGCTTCTTGAGCAATGGCTTGAGACGGGGGCGGCAAGCAAAGTTTCTGCTACAGAAATTCAAAAAGGCAAATCGCGAGAGCATGTTTCGCTGAAAAACTTCGGTAATCATTGCATTCAGGAATGCAGAAATAGCGCAAATCCTGCCAGCTATCTTGAGCACCTGGCAACCATAGCAGACCTCTATGTCCAAGGATACTCTTTGGACTTCCAAGCATTGTTTTCTCGGGATTCTAAAAGAATGCCGCTACCTACATACCCCTTTGCGAATGAGCGTTACTGGGTTGATACCTCAAGCGCCGTCGCATCGGATCAACGGCAACAGCGGGATGCTAATGCGGGTAGCTCTGCCGGAGGCGACGCCAACAGGGCCTTGAACTTAGTCATCCCGGGAGAGAATCCACTTCAACGAGTTGGGTTGTAAAAAATAAACACGGCCTGCTTTTGGGTGAGCAGAGCTGGCCAAACCTAGCTCCGTCTCACGTCTTTCAACGCGAAGGTCTGAATCTCAAGACCAGCGGCAAACCCTTCGAACGCAGTCAACATAATTTAAGAGGAATTCTTCATGCTTACAAGTGAACGAATCAAAACCATATATAAGTTGGCATTTCCCATAAGCATCGCCCTGGGCTCAACGTCAATGATGGCGGTAATTGATCTCGCAATGGTTGGAAGATTGGGAAACAACGCCATAGCCGCAGTAGGACTGTCGGTTTTTAGCAATACTCTTGTTCTGGCGTTTGTGAAGGGGATTGCACCGGCAGTACAAGGGATAGTCGCACGCAGAAGAGGTGAGAGCTCCACAGAACCCCGATGTTTACCTCTTAACGGAGGTCTGTTGCTCGCCCTTGCCGTGGGCGTGCCCCTGATGATTATTGCTTATTTCTTGAGTCCATTTCTCTTCTCATTGATTTCTTCTGATCCTGGAGTGACGAAGATCGGCGTGCCATTTCTCAGGACTCTCTATCTCGGCATCGTCGCTGTAGGAATGAACAACGCTTTCCAGGGAAATTGGGCAGGCATGGAAAAGCCGAAAGTATATATGGCGATAGTCCTTTTCATGAATTGCCTGAATATTTCCCTGAACTATATCTTGATTTTCGGACATTTCGGCGTTCCCGCCATGGGAGCTACGGGAGCCGCAATCGGCACGGTAGTGTCTCTTTATGTCGGCGCCATGATTAATTTTGCGCTTATCTACGGTCGTTTCAGAAAAGACGGCTTTTTAAATGCAAAACCAGACCGATCCCTTGTGGCGCACATCTTTAAGCTAGGGCTGCCTTCTACCGTGCAGGAGTTTTTCTTCTCGCTCGGTTCGGTAGTTCTGCTGGGGATGATTGGAAAGGTCGGAACGGTAGAATTAGCGGCGGCGAATGTTCTGATCAGATTCATGATCGTATTCACTCTTCTGGCAATATCTCTAGGAATGGCCTCTGCAACGCTGGTATCTAAAACCGTAGGCCAAGGCGATCTTGCAAGCGCGGCTCAGTGGGGGTGGGATACGGGAAAACTGGGCGTTATCGGGATTACCTTGTTGGGGCTTCCTGTCTTTTTATTTCCAAAATTATTTCTTTCCATTTTTCTTTCTGATCCCCATGCGATATCGATCGCCATCATACCACTGCGGCTGGTGGCAGCCACGACGGGAACGTGGAGTCTGATTTATATCTTTGCCTACACCTTATATAGTGTCGGCGATGGCAAGCGAGTGATGATGGTTTCGTTCGGTACACAATGGCTATTGTTTTTACCAGCAGTGTGGATCGTCGGTCCACATTTAGGATACGGCCTTTTGCAGATTTGGCTCATTGCGACCGCCCACGGCGCGATTTCGACTGTGTTGATTACCGCGATCTGGACCAATGGCAGATGGAAAACGATCAAAATTTGATCTGGCTTTTCCCTTCAAAACATTCGTGATTTATGTCGCAAATCGGTCAAAGCGAGATTTCATCCATATTCCCGATTCGCTATTTCGGAGGTGCAATTTGGATGATCGACTTAACAGCAAAGAATTCGATGCCATCATCGTAGGCTCCGGTCCTGGTGGCGCGACTGTTGCCAGAGAACTAAGCAAACGAAAGAAGAAAGTGCTGATTCTCGAACGGGGTGGTAGCGTACCCCTGAAGGAAGGTTTTTTACCGAACGAGTCTAATTTCAATGTTGTTCCTGTGAGTGACGATCTTGCTACGGCAAGAGTGTTCACGCCAGGAGGAACAACAGCGATCTATTTTGCGGTGACCGGCTTCCCCTCAGTGGAGACTTTTTTATCCATGGGAGTGGATATTTCGAAGGAACTCGATGAGACAAAAAAGGAATTGCCGCTCGCTATACTGCCCGATGAGCTTTTAGGAGCTCAGACCATAAAGTTGCGAGAAAGTGCTACGGAGTTGGGGTATGCCTGGAAGAAGAACCCCATGCTGGTCGATATATCCAAGTGCCCTTTCGGCTATACGTACGATGCAAAATGGAATGCGAGAAGCTATCTGCAGCAGGCGGTGGAGGGAGGAGCAACATTAATAACTCAGGCCAGAGTTCTCAAAGTGCTTGTTGAAAAAGGCCGGGCCATTGGCGTGGAGTACAAGCTCAAGAACGGAAAAACGGAATCTGAAATCCTTCAGGTCTTTGCAACAAGGATCATTCTTGCTGCGGGCGCGTCAGCGTCGCCGATTATTCTTCGCGATAGCGGCATTAAGAGTGTTGTGAATAGTGGGTTTTATTGCTGCCCCAGTTTTGCGTTGTTCGGCATGATATCCGGGCCGGGTGCAGGGGACACATTCATAGGAAGCATGGGGGCGGAGTGTGAAGATGGAATCGCGTTGGGCGACGCGAACCCTGCTCGCAACGTCTATCGAATGTTTATGTTTGGTAACCGCAGGTTTGCCCGTGCGTTTTTTCATTCGAAAAGCATAGGCGTGGCAGTGAAGATCATGGAAGGATTGGGCGGAGGACTTCAGGAAGATGGCCGTTACTACAAGCGATTGGAGAAAGAGGATCTGAAGAAGTTGGAAAAAGGAGAAGAGGCGGCGCGGCGAATCATACAGAATGCCGGTGGCAAGCGCATTTTTAAATCACGCATGAGCGCTGGGCAGATGGGTGGAACCATTAGAATTAAGAAGCATTTAGATGAGAACCTGCAAACAGAATACAGCAACCTGCACGTCTGCGATGGCGCTGTGATTCCCGAAAATGTCAAGGTGCCTCCAACACTCACGCTGGTTTGCTTAGGAAAATATCTGGCGAATCATTTGTCCCACATCCTTTGACAAACTCTGGCCGGTATAGCCTGATGAAGTCTCTATTCCTTCTCGTACATTAATCGCCGTCAGGACTCGGCAACCAAGTTCAAACATTCTCAAAATGCTTTGGGATGGATTCATCCTGGAATAAAAGGAGAGAAAAATGAAAAGTGCAGCGGCGACAGCCAAAAAAAGCAACTGGATGGGCAAGTTCTCGAAGGTTGCGCTTGTTATTATTTTAGTTTCTATAGCCGGTGTTTCCATATTGCACTTGATCTGGAAATATTCCGGTTCGAGTCAATGGAAATTGGAATTAGATAAGGATGGAGTGCAGGTTTATTCGTTAAAGTCGCCTGGCTCTACGTTGAAACACTATCGAATTGTTTCACGCATCAAGACCACATTAAACCGCGTTGTTGCAAATTTCAGGGATGATTCTCTGCAAAATTGTAAAGACTGGATTCCGGGTTGCGCCAGTGAAAATACCATAGAATCATGGAATTCACAGGGCCAGTACTCAATCCTGGATTATCGAGTGAACCTTCCTTTTCCATTTTCACCCAGAGAATTAGTGGTTAAAGAACAGTTTTCTCAGGACCCGCAAAGCAAATCAGTTTTTATAGATGTCATGGCTGTCCCAGACGCGCTTCCGGAAGACAAATGCTGTGTTCGTGTAACGCATATGCATAACAGATGGCGCTGGACTCCTCTTAAGAACGGCGAAGTTGAGGTTGAAATCATGGAAGATATGGACCCCCAACTGCCATACGTTTTGACGAACAGCAGGGCGGCAGGCTTATGCAAGTTTTTGTCGCGTGTGCCAACGTTGCTTAATAAAGAACAATACCAAAATCAGAAATTCGATTTTATACAAGAGCCGTCGACCTAAATAATCGCTCTGTCGACTAACTGTGCCGCGGCCGACTACCGTGTAGAAAACTCTGGAATCGAGTGGGGCCGCACCCACTCTTTCCACTCTTGCCATCTCTGGAGAAAGTATGAAAATCCTGGCTTTTTTTCGTTCTGTCACTGATAAGTTCTTCCATCGTTCTCGAACCACGGATGAAATGGAGGAGGAACTCCGCCCACGCACCCAGTTCCGCACGAATGGTCTGGAAAATTCTGGCCTTGATCGCGAGGTAAAACGCCGAGCACCAATCGAATTCAAGGGTCGTGAGCGGGTTAAAGACGAATATCACGGAACCGTCGGCGGCAATTTTTTTGAGGTACTCTTTCGTGATATCCGTCTGGCTCTTCGCGTCTTGCGCAAGTCCCCCGGCTTCACCATCATCGCGGTTTTGACGTTGGCTCTGGCAATCGGCGCAAACGCGATGGTCTTCAGTATGCTGAACGCACTGATTCTGCGCCCGCTGAATGTGCCTCAGGCAGAGAGCCTTTATGGAGTCCAGCGCGGCAACGATAAGTCTGCAAATCAGTCATATCCCGACTACCTTGATTTGCGCGATCGCAACCGCAGCTTTGATGGTCTGGCAGCCTTCGGCATCGATGCGGTTGGGCTGGATACGGGTAACGGTCCATCCGAGGTCTACGGCTATGAGGTCACTGGGAACTACTTCGACGTATTGGGCATTCAACCGTATCTTGGCCGGTTCTTTCATAGCTCCGATGAGCATGGCCCGAACAGCGCTCCCTATGTAGTGCTGCCATACTCATATTGGCACAGCCACTTTCAAGAAGATCGCGGGGTGGTCGGCCGTGTTGTTCAGGTGAACAAGCATCCTTTTACCATCCTCGGCGTGGCGCCACCTGAGTTCTATGGGACTTTCTTATTTTTTCATCCCGACTTCTTTGTGCCCATTGTCAATCAGGAGCAGGTGGAGGGAGCGAGTAATCTGGACGCGCGCGGAAAACGCACTATTGTGATGGTGTTAGGACATCTGAAGCCGGGAGTCTCCCCAGTGCAGGCCGTCTCTGATCTGAACTCTATTGGCTCATATCTGGAGAAGACTTATCCCAAAGACGATGGCCTAATGAACTTTTCATTGGGACGTCCAAGTCTCGATGGCGACCTTTTGGGCGGTCCAGCAAAGGCATTTCTAACGGCGTTGATGTTATTGGCAGGGTTGATTCTGCTGGCCGCATGTGCCAACCTGGGCAGCCTGTTTGCCGCGCGCGCCGCTGACCGCTCCCGGGAAGTTGCTTTGCGGCTTGCCCTCGGATCGAGTCGCAAACTCATTTTGCGGCAGGTATTTACCGAAGCCGTGCTGGTTTCACTTCTTGGAGGCGTTGTAGGACTATTGGGCAGTGTAATGTTATTGCGCGAGCTGAGTGCGTGGCGGCCAGCTCCCCAATTCCCCAACTTGCATCTGACCGTAACCCCGGACGCCAATGTTTATTGGGTGGCTTTGTTGCTGGCATTAGTCAGTGGATTTCTCTTTGGTGCAGTCCCGGTGAGGCAGATACTCCATACAAATCCACTTGAGGTCGTCAAGTCGGGATCATCCGGCAGGGCGGGGCGACGGATTACCATCAAAGACCTGTTGCTTGTCGTCCAGATTGCGATCTGTGCATTGCTGGTAACTTCTTCCTTAGTTGCTCTCCGTGGACTAACGCGCTCGCTGCACGGCAATTTCGGCTTTGAACCGCGGAACGCAATGCTGGTAAATACAGTTCTCAGTATGGCTGATTACACTGGCGACCGTGTGCCTGTCATGCAAAAGCGCATGATCGACGCTCTGCAGACAGTTCCGGGGGTAAAGTCTGTGGGACTGATTGATTTGGTGCCACTAAGTACAGCTCTGATCAGATCGAATGTCTTTACCGACAAAACGACAGATCTGAACCCATCGAATGCCGCTGCTGCCCCCTTTATGTACTGCATATCTCCCGAATACTTCCATACAGCGGGCACGGCTTTGTTGGCGGGCAGGACCTTCTCATGGCATGACGATAAAGACGCCCCCCGTGTGGCGGTAGTGAATCAAGAGTTCGCAAGAAAAATCTTCGGCTCCGTAACAAACGCGATGGATAAATACTACAAAATGCAAGATGGAACCCGCATACAAGTAGTGGGTGTCGTCGAAGATGGAAAATATTTGAATCTCACCGAAGATCCACAGCCGGCGATGTTTCTCCCATTCCTGCAATTACCCTCCAGTTGGACCTGGACAACACTGGTGATACGGTCCGACCGCGATCCGCAGCAACTGTCTACAGCCATAAGGAGCACACTGCGGGATCTGGATGCTGGCCTGCCTTTCGACATGAAAACCTGGACCGAGGAAATGGATACAGCCCTGTTTGCCTCGCATATAGCTACAGTATCGCTGGGTGTGCTGGGCGGGATGGGGGCGATGCTATCCATCACTGGCATCTTTGGATTGGCTGCGTATTCAGTCAGCAAGCGGCTGCGGGAGTTGGGAATTCGCATGGCGCTCGGTGCGCAACGCAAAGAAGTGTTACAGGCAGCATTGGGATGGGCATTCAAGCTGCTGGCTTTTGGTTCGGCGGCAGGTTTGCTTCTTGGAATTCTGGCGAGTCGTGTGCTGGCTTTCATCGTGTATCAGGCAACTCCCCGCGATCCGCTGGTATTGGGCGGCGTTGTTTTTACCATGCTGCTGCTGGGCCTGGTGGCAACCTGGATTCCGGCACAGCGTTCGCTGTCGGTTAATCCTTCGATACTGCTGCGGGAGGAGTAACCCAGCTCAGTACAGGGATGAAAGACGCGAGCCTGCGCTTCTTCAGCACCCCTGATGTCAATTGCTTCCCCCAGAAATATCCAGAGCGCCTGGAGGCCCGTTGGTAAGTGGTCAATGCCTGCCCGCTTCGCGGCGCTTAGTCATCAACCTCATGAAATCCGATAGTCAAAACAGAGGATAAATGTATGGCAACAGCAACAGTAAGTGAAGTAAAGGCGCCCCCGACTCCAACATTACAGCTTGCTCCTGCGACTGTGGTTTCGATCTCTTATCTGCGCGCATTTGTGACGCTACTCGTGGTGGCTCATCATTCGTTTCTCGTCTACATCACCATGAAATTTCCGCGATCGCCCTCATTCACAGCCCAACCGAGGTACTGGCTGTTGTTCCCGGTCGCCGATCCCGCAGGCTGGCCTGGATTCGATCTTTTTGTCGGTTGGAATGACATCTTTTTCATGCCGCTCATGTTCTTTATCTCGGGAATCTTCGTGTGGCCGAGCCTGACAAAAAAGGGGGCGGGTACATTCCTGAAGCGCCGTTTTCTGCGTGTTGGCGTTCCCTTTATTGTAGCCGTACTGTTGCTTGGGCCCCTCACGTACTATCCGGCGTTCCTGCAGTCTGGGTCATCAGGACTCTTAGCGTATGCGAAAGCCTGGCTCTCGCTTGGCAATTGGCCGTCAGGTCCTGCATGGTTTTTATGGGTGCTGTTGGCCTTCGATTGCCTTGCAGCCATATGCTTTCTTGCGGTTCCCCGCGCTGCTGAGTCTCTTGGAAAATTATTCGGCCAAACCGGGCAACGGCCCATTCTATTCTTTCTTACCCTTGTCGCTCTTTCGCAGGTAGCCTATCTCCCCTTGGTGTGGAAACTCGGCC
>DASRFC010000077.1:0-17313 GCA_035651835.1 Terriglobales bacterium | reverse complement strand
CGGCGATCAACCAGCGGATGCAGATCAATTTTTGCACCGAGGACGAAGAGCCTACCCACCGCCTCTAAAAATGGACGCAATGAGTTTCCACCCGTATCGACGCTGACCGTTGGAGTGCTAACGATATCCGCTACCATTCTTGAAAGAATGTGACCTGGGCCGACCTCCACCCATACATCCACACCTTTTTCGGTTGCGGTTTGAACCGCTTCCATGAACCTAACTGGATCTTCGACCTGGCGGCAGAACAATTGTTCCAGATCGACGTCCGCAGGAAGCAAGGAGCCAGTAATGGTGGAAGCTACATCCCTCTGAACCTTGCCAAGTTGCTCTTTACGTAAGCAATCGCGGAGAGCAGGTGTCACAGCTTGCATAAGCGGAGAATGGAACGCGCACGATACTGGCAAAACAATGGCAGGAATTCCCCGTGATCGAGCGGCTTCAACTATTTTTGTAATCTCTATACTTGCGCCAGCAACGACCGTCTGCTTTGGACCGTTCACAGCAGCGATTACGGCATCCGATCCTTTCAGAAGACTTCTTATTTCGGCAGAAGGCAGATCCAGACTGGCCATGGCTCCGCCAGGCCCTGCTAACATCGCCATCAATTTACCGCGTTCGGTTGCGATGCGAAAAAGCGCCTGTTCATCTAAGGCGCCAGCCCAATGCAGGGCGGTCAATTCTCCGAGACTATGCCCAATCGCGATATCAGCCTCTACATTCAGATCTTTCAAGAGGCGAAGTGCTGCGATTGAAAGTCCTACAATGCCTGGTTGGGCAACATCAGTGGAGCGCTGATCTCCTGTTGTAGGCATGAGCCCTTGATCGTAGATCTCGCGCACGGAAGAAAAACGCCGGCGAAAAATACCACCATCAAGATTGAATGGTGTGCCTTGTCCGGGAAAGAGGAATCCAATCTTTGGAACTCGCTTGTGCTGGCCTGCGAAGAGGCCAGGGTGCTTATTAGGAGATTTGTCGTCGATTTCTTTGAGCAATACGGCTAGCGAATGGGCTAACTCAGCGGGAGTAGCGGCAACAATGGCAGCGCGGGTAACACCGGAAGCAAGATTTGCCGCCATGTGGATCGACAGATCCGCCAACTCAGCAGAGGATAACCGAGACGCAAAGCTTGCGACTGCCGCGAGCTGAAGACGCAGGTCCTCCCAACTATTTGCGGCAAAGAGAAAGAGTTCACAATCTTGTGCGGAGCTTGCGATTTCGCGGTCGCGTGCACTCAGATGGTGAACACGTTCCGTAGCAATTCCCTCCAAAGCAATATGGGCATTGATGCCACCAAAACCCATCGCACTGACACCGGCGCGCAAGTGTCCATGCGCAGGCCACGGTTCGGCGATAGATACGGTCCGGAGTGCGGGAGAATCGCCGCTTAGTTCTGGATGAAGTTGGCCGGAGCCGGTACTCGGAGGCAAGGTTTGTTTTTCGATGGCGAGTGCTGCTTTTATCAACCCCGCTATGCCAGCAGCAGCCTTTGTGTGGCCGATGTTGGCTTTCACCGAGCTAATTGCTGCTGGAGTACTCGCTCCTACCTTACGACGGGCTTGAGAGATCGTTTGGAGTTCGGTGGCATCACCCACTGCAGTGCCGGTGCCGTGACCTTCGAAATATTCGACGGTATCAATTCCCCACGGCGCCCGCCGATATGCACGTTGCAAAGCTAACAATTGACCTGCAACTTCTGGCCGGGTAATTCCGCCATTGCCGTCAGAAGACAACCCCCATCCTTGAATGAGAGCGTAGATGTGCCGCTTTTGCGCGAGCGCATCGGAATGCCTCATCAGAACTACGAAGCCGCAGCCTTCGCCGGGGAAGAATCCATTGGAACGCGCATCGAAAATGTACATCTCTTTTTCGGCGAGCGCACCAGTTTTGGCAAAGCCCACGAGTTCGAAGGGGTCGAGACTAATATCCACGCCACCAGCAAGAGCAACATCAAGATCGCCGCTAGTAAGGGCCGAACACGAATGTGCTACGGCCAGCAGCGACGCAGCACAAGCGCCATCGACTGTATAGCCCGATCCTTTCAGATCGAAGTAATTACAAATACGGCCAGCAATCGTATTTGAGAGTCCTCCTGCCAGACTCTCTTCATTAATAGAAGGGAAGGGGGCTTTGTAGTGATCTTCCAATGTATCGAGAAATGTCCGGCGGTGTTCAATATCCCAACCTTCCTCAGCCAGTGCCGTTTGCAATACCCGGGCAACATAAGGCCAACGCAACCGGATTTGATTGGCGCGCGAAATTTCACCGGTGAGAGTATTACCAACCAGAGCTCCTGTAGTTTCCCGGGGCAAGCCATTGCCATCGGGAAAACCAGCATCCTGCAAAGCCTGGGAAGCAACGTCGAGAGCCAGCCAATGAGCAATATCTACTGAACGGAACGCACTGCCTGAAATCCTAAAACGCACACGATTAAATTCATAGCCTTCGATGACTGCGGCCTGCAAGGAATAAACGCGATCGGAGGCGCTACGGTCCGCAGAAAAATAATCTTCGAATCTCAGCCGCTCGGCGGGAATTCGACGAAATGCGCGCCGCTGAGAGAGAACGTTCTCCCACAACTCAGCTGGCGAATTCGCATTGGGATAGCGACAGGCCATCCCTACGATTGCAATCGGTTCCATGAAGCTTTTCCTATCTAGTGGATTTATCACTCACGTTGAGTAATCCGCGGGACGGATTGACAGCAGCAACACACGGAATTAAAAAGTGTGCCAGCTTACGATAAGAATTTTCTGCATGCGTCATCTACGAACTTCGTAGATGGCAATGAGCTTGATAATTCCCTCATTCGTGGTCTTTTGTAAATCTCGTATCTCGCTTGCAACAACTAGTTGTTGATCCAGAGGGCGTAAAAGTGTTTGCGTCAAGGTTTGAAGAATTAGTTCGCGAATTTGTTCACGCCAGAATTCAATAGACTGTTCTCCCGCGGTAGGTCTTCCATTCTTGCGGGACTTTAGAAAATTGAAAACTTCGCGCAAGACCAAAAGTGCAAGAAGACCACCTAAGCCAACATCTTTCCATTCAGGCACGATCGCCTTCCTCGCGATGGCGCACCACCGCAATTACAATGTAAAGTCCATCTGTCGTAACCATGGGACCAAGGCTAATGTCGGCGAGAAACACCATCCCATTTTTCTTGCGGCCGCTCAATTGCTGTCCCAAGCCCATCGCACGAATGTAGGGTTCGTCCACATAATCGGTACGATGTTTTTCGTGGATCTCGCGTAATGATTCAGGGAGTAGGACTTCCACGGGTAATCCGATCAGCTCTGTCTGGTCATAACCAAACAGAAGCTCAGTCTGCCGATTTACCAAATAGATTTTGCCTTTATCATCCGACACAATAAAAGCAACCGGGATGGCATCGATAAATTTGGCGAGGACTTCAGCTTTCAATGCGGCTCGTTCGGTGATTTGTCCCAAGGTATGCATGATTAGTCCTGAGTGTTATTGTCCGGCGATTGCCGGTTTTTAAATTGGAAGAATGAAGCTGGTAAATTACTCTCTAGATGTTTTGATTGTTAATGGGTTTACAGAAAGACAAGATCACCAGATCCCTCCCCGGTCTTTAGTTCCATGGGTGCATCCGATGAAGAACGGCAGGATTCCAGCCAACGACCAGCCTCGGCCAAGGGTTTAATATCAAGCTGGTAAAAACGATGCCTTCCTTTCCGTGTTACGCGCACTAATTGCGCACGCTGAAGTTGCCTAAGATGTTTGGAAACAGCTGCGCGTGAAACAGTAAAAGCTCGCGCGATTTGTCCAGCCGGCATAGGCCCCGTTCGCAAAAGATCCAGTACGGTCCGGCGTAGAGGATGAGAGAGAGCGTGGAATGTCACTTCCGTAGAAAGAGTAATTGAATAGGGTTCCATTTTTATTTCCTGGAGTTCAGTTGGCGTTTGCTGTAACAGGTTGGCCGAGGGATTTTCTTGATTGTTGTAGAAGTTCTGTAAGAAAGAGGCTGATCCCGCGCAAAGTACATAGAACGGCTAAAGCAATAAATAAACCGAACACGATATGCAGAGCTTGCAATATTCCATACACCAGGGCGACAGAGGATCCGAAAATCAACTGATGTGAGCGTTTGAGTGGTGTCGTTGCAGGGTCAGGAATCATGTAGAGCGTAAAGACAATGAATGCCGCGCTGGTCATTGGGACTAGTGGAACGAACCAGGGATTGCCATAAAACCAGCTTCGCAGCAATCCTTGGGCGACGAAGCCCCCGATCCACGCGAGGCAAAGCGGCAACCGTCCGGTGAATCGTGAATGAATAGCGATACCAGACAGCAAGATGAGGCCCGGCACAACCCAGTTCCATTGTCCCGTGAGATTTCGCGTGAAGTGATAAGGAGGGGCAAATCCCACCCATGGAAATAACAATAAAGTTAGAATAACGCCTAAGTTCGATGGATTGTAGAAGTGTTGCGTGCGTCCGTTCCCGACTGGCGCACGAAATATGACTTTCGATCCAATAGCCACCGCGGTTGCGAAAACAAACGGCCATACTCGTTCGTTTGGATATATAAGCATGCTGCAAGCCAGACCGGTAATAATCACTGGGGGAAGAAGATCAGCCCATGCGCTCCAGCCTCCAAGAAATCGTGGTACCCGGTTGTGCGTACGCGCATCCACCCAGTCAAGAACGATCTGAAAGAAAAGCGCGGAAGCCACCCCGAGGAGTGGATGTGCCCAAGCTTGCTCAAATCCAAGCACGGTATGACCCAAAATATTCCACACAATCAAAAGTCCCGCAAAATACCAAAGGGCAAGTAAGCGGAAAGCCGAGCTATGGCGCGGATAGAACAGGAGCGTTGTATTTTCACGAACTGTCATCGGCTAGTCTCCGCACAGCCCAATTGCACCGTATGCCATCCTGGGGTGAACAACATAGAAGTTCTGCACACTCCGCCATTCTGACTTCGCCATCGCAGATCAACCGGGATCTGACTATCGATAGGAACTTCACCGAGCCCAAAGTGAATTTCGTGGGATCGCTTACCGGAGTGTCCGCTGCCGCCGTCTACTTGTCCTACAATCAGCCGGCCATTGGAAAGATGCACGAGTGCTTGGGCGCCGATAGCTGGACGTCCTGGCATATCAGAGCCAGGATGTCCCATACGATCTTTGATTGACGAGCTGGGCTCTAAGGGAAGTAGCAGGTGCAAGCCGATAAAATTCCCGGCATGAGGACTCTCATTGTGCATAAAATACGACGGTCCCCACTGGTTTGCTAAAACGAAATCGAGTCGGCCATCCCCGTCAACATCGGCAACGGCAATGCCGCGGGTAATCATTGAATCGGCAAGTCCAATTTCGTTCCCAATATCAAAATACCGGCCGGATTTTCCCCGAACAAAGAAGGCATCGTGTTCATGCCCGCTCAGATCATCCCCGGGCTTAAAGCGTGGCCAGAAATTAGGATCATGCACAATCCGGCTGTTAGCTGTCCCCAATGCCTGTAACTCGGGCCACCGGTTTGTCTTGCCTTGAATGAAACCGGTTGCTTGCACGGCTTCAAGCGTGCCATCGTTATCGAAATCGGCCAGTCTAGCGTCCCATCCCCAACCACTGTGGGACAACCCCATTTTTTCGCTTGCCTGCGTATAGGGGGCAATGCCCTTCTGCATTTCTTCAACATGCCCCGTACTGGCCCAAAGGAAGTGACTCTCTTCCAGTCCCCATTGACTGGTAATGTTGCTGACATAAATATCGAACCAGCCATCATTGTTGACATCGGCGAAATCCAATCCCATCCCTTTGAATGAATCCCGTCCCAACACAAAAGACGACGGTGTCATAGCATGCCGCACGCCTTCGAGAAGAACGAAATGGAGGTGTCCTGGAGTCGACAAATTGTGCAAGAGGCGGTCTGGTCCAAAGTCATTTGCTAGATAAATTTCGGGCAACAGATCTCCATCGAGATCCGCGGCTCCCACGGCCAACGTCCAACCATGATTTACTTTGGCGCTTAAGCCTGCATCGGTTTCGCGGAATGAAACACTCGGGTGTGTGCCTTGTGTGGAACTCATCCACAAGAAAAAATGCTTACGGCCGCCGTTGTAAGCTGCGCCCTTGGATTCATCCATGTTTTCCGTGCCAGGAGCGGTGGCATCAAGAATGTGGGCGCCGTCCTGAAAGTAGTTCGCGACTAGCAGATCCACATGACCATCGCCGTCGAAGTCAGCTGAGGTCACAGCGTTTGTATACCAACGTTCCACCGGAGAAATAAGCTCCTGGGGAATGAAATCTTGTGCCGAAAGTTGCTGTAGCTGGCCACTTCCCTTCCGCAAAAATATAACCGGGGTACGTCCCCAGTAATAGACAAGCACGTCCATCAAACCATCTTCGTTAAAGTCTCCGAACAAGCATCCCATCGGCGCCATGGTGGAAGCGTCATAGGGTAATGGCGCAGGGTTGAGTGGAAAAGGTGCGTACCGTTGTCCAGTACCAGGCACAGGAAGAATCGTCACACTATCGAAACGGGGATCGACGTGACATAAATCGTTGGGCAAACCATCACCATCGAGATCAGCAAGCGCTGCAGCTGCGCCCAAGGTTGAGATCCATGCCGATATACGTTGAAGGCTTGGATGAACGGCGCGTACATACTTCGGGGATTCGGTTGAATTTTCCGGAATGACTAATCTGCGGAACGAAAACCGGGACACCATGCTGGTGCGTTCCTGCTTACCGAGAGTAGGCAATCCGGAAAGAATAAATGCAGCAACCATGAACAAAATTGCAACACCCATCGGCGCGCGTTGGGGCAAAAACTCTCTTTTCATTTATTTCTCTCAGGCGTGAAAATACATCCGGATATGGTGGCGCCATACTTCATAAGCGGGCTGTCCGTCTTCAACCGCGTGGATCAACATAAGGTCGGAAAGTGCAGCCGCTTCGATACAAGGCAGGCCGCAAAGCATGCGACAGGCCTGATCTGTATGTTCTGTAGGATTTCCCGCACGCGCACGCGCTTTCGCGGCAAATACTGTTCCCTGTGCGAGATGCGGCCACCAGTAGCCAGCGAGTTGCCGCAAACGATCGATACCGGCACGGCCAGCGCCGCCAGCGTATGCGCATGCCAGGCCGACTCCGCTCCACAGGTCACCTCGCCGCGAATCGGGAAACGCTTCTATCATTACTAGGATTCGTTCTGGATCAGCCCCTCCTATAAACCACATACTGCGCCCGAGTCCCTGATCAAAAGCGCGCAACGCGTATCCCTGTAACTTAGGCGGAAGCGATTTTCCATCGATATAACGCTGCCAATGAAAATATCCTTCGTGAAAGCCGTATCCATCTATGGCCAGCCAACGCAAAAGTGGATCAAGATCGGAGAGCCTGCGTTCCAAACGAAAACGAATACGCGCCATTGACCAACCAATTCCCACTAAAACCATGTAAGTGTGTGGCTCTCCTGATCCTGCTAAAAACGTCTGCACGCGCCAACGCTTCCAGGGCGTGAGTTGATCTAAAAGATCGAGCGCCATGGCTGCGCCTTCATAGCCATAACTGCGAAATTCAAGGTCTATGTCGTTCAGCTGCGCTGCCAACATATTCAGGCTCCTATCGGCCAATGCAGCGTGATAACCATATAGAAAAGTTTCACCTACCCGCTCTAAACGCGTGCGAACCGGAGTTCGTGGAATGTTGAAGCGACGCCGGACAAAACTTACCTCTGACGATTGGATCCGAAGCACGGATTCTAGAATTGCTGACATGAAGAATTAAGAACCGAGGGTTGGGATTATTGAGTTACTTAAGAATTTCAATTCAGTACGTCTGGCCTGCCATTATGTTCTGGGAGTATTCTCCCGTTTCGGAGATCCTTCACTACTCCCACTAAATAATCCATTTAAATCCTTCTGCCGCTTTAAAGACCGGGCATATTGGCCTCTGACGGCGGTAGTGCCTTCCGAAGATGGATCCATAGTCATAGCGAGAAACACAGTAACCGTGCCCACTGAATCCTGCGCCAAGTAACAACGCCCTTCGCCGCTCTCCAATTTTTGCCTTTCCAATTTTTGGAGAGACCGCGGATCGATATATGCTCCTATCACTTGTGATTCCAGCGGCAGCAATAAACGTCTCATGGCTCGCTTCTCCAGTTTTTAGTCAGTTGTTCCGGGAAAATGCTTTCACTCTGAATTTGAAAGTGCAGGCGCGATTCCAATACTTCTGTAGTCGCCGCAGAAGTACAGCAAGGGCTTACCTTTTCGAACTTGGACTTCTTCGATCTCCGCTATAAAGATGGTATGGTCACCGGAAATTTGTGTGTCGTGCGTGCGGCACTCCAGTTGCGCCAATGCGCCTTCCAGCATCGGTGTACCGTTCTTTGTCGGAAGAAAACGTACAGCGACCCTCTGAGTCTTTTCGCGAGTATTAGCTGGAAGTGCGTAATATTCTGAAATCGCTTTTTGATCCTCCGCCAGGATATTTACACCAAAGCGATTTTTGTTTTGCAGGTATGCATAGGTTCGACTAAGCCGATTAATACAAACCAGCACAAGCGGAGGATCCAGCGAGACAGATGTGAACGCATTGGCTGTCATGCCATGCACTTCCCCGTCCTGATCTAACGTGATAACTGTTACTCCGGTCGCAAAACACCCGAGGCAGGAACGAAAATCTGCGGAAGTGATTGTCATTACCTTCTGGCCCGAAAATTCAACCAGTGGACATCATTGAATTTTTATGTGGAAATCGGCTTCTGAGTCGCTGTCGCTGTAGCATGCGCGGGAACGCCCGTTAAATAAACTGACCGGCCAAAATTTTGCATGCACAACACGACACCTCTCACGCCGGAAACAGTTGTCAGAGCAAAAAACATACCAAAGACGACGTGCACATATACCAGCAATCCGTAGCAAGCCGCTACTGCAAACCCGAACATAATCTGTCCTTGAGTTCCGAAGGGTGAGGTCGCGGGATCGGTAATCATGTAAAAGGTGAAGAGGATGAAAGCAACTCCCGTCATCGGATTCAGCGCGGCAATAATTGGGGTCCCGAATAGTAAGCTACGCACAATCGCCTGAATAAAAAATCCAATCACCCATGCCAGAATCAGCGGCATGCGCCGCGTAAAGCGCAGGTTCACCATCGTGCCGGAAGCGCAAATAATAAGAGGAAGAACCCACGACCCTGTGGCTGGCAGGTTTTCCGTAAAATGATATGGAGGAGCAATGCCCACCCACGGAAAAAGCAGCAAAGTCACAGTGATTCCAAAATTTGACGGATTAAGGATATGGCGCGTTCTTCCGGAAAGAGTTAAACGAATTGTCGCTTTAGACGCAATCGCTACAGCTGCCGCGAACATCACAGGCAATAATCTATCGCTGGAGTAAAGCAACATCGCAACTGCCAGGCCTGTTATATGTGCCGGCAACAAGCAGTCTATGAAGCGCGGTAAGCTTCCCAAAAAACGAGGCTTGCGCGCGGAGGTTATCGCGTCGATCCACTCTACGAATAGCTCGCATGCATAAGCAGTAATCAATGCTGCAAGCGGCTGCGCCCACGACTGCTCGAAACCAAAAACAGTATGACCTAAGAGATTGAAGACCGTTATAGCAACAGCAAATCGCCGTAGCCCACCCAATCGTTGTGCTTGAATCCAGGAGTCAGTGGGCTTCATTTTGAGTTCCCAGATAGATGGTGTGCCAGCCAGGCTCTAAATTCGTTTCATAGTGTCGAATCGCTCCGCTGCGATCACGCCAGTCCACGGCAATCGGCAACGCGTGCGTTCCGATTGTTCCCAAACCAAAATGCAGGTCTGGACTACTTTTTCCCGAATGCCCATTGCCTCCGTCCACCTGTTGCACCAACTTCTTGCCATCTGCAAGGGAAACCGTGACGCGCGCTCCTAACGCGGGCGAAGCAGGAATGTTGACGTGATAGCCATCCGTGACGGTTGTTTTCATATACGCAACTGGAATCAGAAGATGTAATGCCAAGAAGTTTCCAACCGCGGGGCTTGTGTTATGAAACAAGAATGAGTCGCTCCATTGATTCGCCAGCGCAAAGTCTAAGCGGCCGTCTCCGTCTACATCAGCAACGGCAACCCCTCGAGTGACTTGTGATTCTCCCAGACCAAGTTCTGCAGCGAGATCGAAATATCTTCCAGAAGGAGCTTGCACAAAAAAGTGATCATGGTTTCCACCACTTACGTCCGTGCCGGGCACAAAAGCTGGCCAATGTTCAGGATTACGAACCATTAAGTCGTTACCCATTGCTAGCTCGTGAAGTTCTGGCCAGCGGTTTACGGTTCCTTTGACGAATCCATTTGCCTGAATTACTTCTGCTACTCCATCGTTGTCGAAATCGCCAAACCTAACATCCCAGGACCATCCACTTCTCGCTAATCCAAGACTCTCCCCTTGCTCCTCGTAGGGAGCAGAACCAGATTGCATAGAGCTGGTATTTCCGGTACTGATAAACACCAGATTGCCTTCTTCGAGCGCATACGTGTCGCTGATATTGCCAACCATCAAGTCGGGTATGCCATCACCATTGAGATCGGCACAATCAATGCCCATACCTTTGAATGAATCCTGCCCTAATACTTTCGACTTCGGGGTGGTCCAGCCGCGGTGTCCTCGTAAAGCGCGAAATTTCAAATGTCCTGGCGTTGAAAGATTGTGGAGCAACTTGTCTGGCCCGAAGTCATTCGCAATGTAGATTTCAGGTAATAGATCGCCATCAATGTCACAGGCGGCCATTGCAAGTGTCCATCCTCGGCCAAATACTGAATCTTCCGTGTTTACTCGTTTGAATTGAACGCTCGGCAGTTTACCGGCGGTTGCCGATTGCCAGAGGAGAATAGGTTTGCTGCCACCGTTCCCTGCGCGCGACATTGAGCTCTGCATTTCTACCGAACCTTTACTACCCAATACCATAGATCCATCAGCAAAATAATTACCGAATACGAGATCGGTCTGTCCGTCACCATCTAAATCGGCAGCCAATCCGGCATTGGTGTACCAGCGCTCGCCACCCGCGACTAACTCCTGAGGCGCAAAATCCGCAGCTGATATGGACGTGCGTCCAGCATGTTTACGTCGCAGGAACGCAACTGGAGTACGCCCCCAGTAATAGACCACCACGTCGGTCAAGCCATCCTCATTCAGGTCAACCATCAAACACCCCATGGGAGCCATAGAAGAATCGTCATAAACGAGAGGATGAGGATTAAGCGTAAACATCTGATAACGTTGCGGTGTGCCTGGAACAGGTGTGACTAACACGCTATCGGTACGCGGGT
Organism: Terriglobales bacterium; assembly: GCA_035651835.1. GTDB lineage: Bacteria > Acidobacteriota > Terriglobia > Terriglobales > Acidobacteriaceae > JAOAPG01. The sequence continues at coordinate 6,035 of DASRFC010000077.1, read as the reverse complement.
CTACTAAACATGCGTCATTTGATAGCCCATCGCCATCAAGATCTCCAAGCGCAACGCCAGCACCCACCGAAGATACCCATGCGGCAATTCCGTGTAAGCGTGGATTGACCACACGATGAGTGCGGCTGGATTGGGAAAGTGATGGAAAGGGCAATCGCTCGAAACGAAAGTGTTGCGCTATGCGTGCCGTTTCCGCAGTGGATAATTTCGGCGTCCGTGAATACCAACCCAGGATGGCGACCAAGCTCCACACTACTATCGGTTTAATTGTCAGTTTTAGAAATTTCACTCGGTGCTCGTTGTAAAAACTCGTTAACGATGTATTGGCAACCTAGCGTGAACGGCATCTTCAGAGCTTTTATTAATTGCAATGGTTGCGAAGACAGGCTGCCGCCATTCCGGTCCCAGAATCTCTTTCCTTGGATTGAACGGCGTATTGGGAGTATCACGCGCATCCTGGAACGAAACAATCCTCCGCTGATTCAAAAACGGACTAGCACTTGAAAAAGCTGAGTGCACCGATTCCCAGTGTTTTGAGCATGTGGTTTTAATCAACGTATAACCCGGCGGATACTGACCTAATATTTTTCGTCATTTACCTTTCGCTTACGCATTTCAGCCGGTGTTTTCGAATCTAGAGATATTTCTATCCAGTACACAGGTCTAGTTATATGTCTCCGGACCTGATTCTCTTGTGAACCATTGGGAAGATTGTGGTGGTGTATCGGCTCGCGTATATAGAAGAACATCAATCTTTATTGCAGCGCATAAGACTATGCGCTTAAGAGCGAGGATCGCAATGCTGGAAAACCATGATGGCAGGTGGTTTGCTGTACAGGTTCGCCCAAATACGGAGCAGGCAGTTTTGACGTCGCTGCGAAACAAGGAGTATGAAACCTACCTACCAACTTATCGTTGCACCCGCCAGTGGTCTGACCGGATTAAGAAACTCGAGCTGCCTTTGTTCGCTGGTTATATTTTTTGCCGATTTAATTCGGCCATTAAGTCACCGATTATGACGACTGGCGGGGTTTTACGGATTCTTGGAATAGGCAACACACCTATTCCGCTGGAGGATGAAGAGATCAATTCTCTACGTACACTTGGATCGTTGACGGGTATTCGCTTCTATCCTTGGCCGCGCCTTGAGGAAGGCGGCCAGGTATGTATTCAGATAGGGCCGCTCCGAGGCTTAGTAGGTGTACTCCGCTTTATTAAGAATGAGAGCACTCTCATTCTTTCGGTTCCCTTACTGCAACGTTCGGTAGCAGTGGAAATACCGGCGGACTGGGTAACACCGGCGGGCTCGAAACATGGAGACGTGCAATTTGGCAGCGCTGGAGGGCTGGTTAAAAAGAAGGCTGGGTAGTTTTGTTCTGATTTCGTAAAAACTTTGACATAACTTTCAATCCTACCCGCGTGGGTAGTTGCACAATCTACTCATTGACATAATCTACTGACACAGATGTAAGCGAAAAAGTTTGGCTTAGTGTTCGTTTATGGACTCCCCACAAAAAACATTGATCATTTACGGATTGGATCGTCTCTTCCATGAAATGGTCGCCGCAGCACTGTCCAAGCATGGGTGGTCTGTACTGGATTTCGAAAGGAAGAACAGCCAAGCTGAAAATAGTGCGGAGATAGCATTGATCTTTTCCCCCGGTCCAGCAGACAAAATTATCTCCAACGTAAACCAGATTCGAGCCGAGACCCCTGCGGCGAAGATAGTTTTGTTGGGAACGGAGAACACCGACGCTGAGATTCTTCGCCTGGTCGAAGCCGGCGTGAGTGCATGCGTGGCTGGAAATCAATCGTTAACGGAATTTGCCAGCATGCTGCAGATGGTGCGCAACAACCAGACTCTTTCGTCTGGTCGCCTAACACAGATGGTATTTGGCGGAATCAGCCGTCTAAGCCGACAGCGGGAATCTCATCCGGAAATCCACTTAACCCATCGCGAAGCGGAGATATTGCGCTTGGTCGGCACCGGGATGAGCAATAAGGAAATTGCCGAACACCTCAGAATTGCTCCAAACACTGTAAAAAATCATGTTCATCATTTATTAGAGAAGTTAAAAGTAAAAAGCCGGCACGAAGCTTCGTGGTTGAAATTGCGCATGCCTCGAGGTTTCCCTTTAGCTGGCTGAAATAATTTTGAATGGCAGGAAGCCGTATATGGCAGTCGATCAAACCGCGAAAATTGCGGTGCTCTCTAAAGCTTTGTACCGGGCTGAGTCTTTAGTGTTTACGCTAGAGCGAACTGGTATAGAAGCAGTCGTAGCACCAAACCCTGGTTTAGAAATATTGTCTACTTTTGGAACAGTCTTGATTGATCTAGATTGGGGTATGGATAATGCATTGCAATTAACGCATGATATCACCGCTCTGAGACCCGACGTTAAAATCGTATTGCTCGGTTTGATCGAATCAGAAGAAAATGTTTTGAGACTGGCCGAATTTGGTGGCGCCGGATACACATCATCGACGTCGAGTTTGGAAGAACTGATATCTGTGGTGCAGTCTGTACAAAGAGGCGAGTTTGCGTGTGCTCCGCATATTACTTACGCATTGTTTTCTCATCTAGCGGAACTGGCTCGGAGTAACGCGGCCAGTCTAATCGAGGTTGCTGTTCTTACCACGCGCGAACGACAGATCATGCATCTCTTATCAAAAAGTCTCAGCAATAGGGAAATCGCCAAACGTTTGTGCTTGTCGGAGCATACCGTGAAAAACCATGTGCATCATATTCTGAAAAAACTGGGTATGCGCAATCGAACTTTTGCCGTGCGTTCCTATTCTTACCCGTTAGTTTTCGAAGGACCGGGGTTTACATTAGAAACCGTATAGAGGTAAACACATTTAAAAAGTAATTTGCACGGGTGCAAGAAGTGCCAGAGCTTAAGACGATCTTCAATTCAAGCCGAATGCCGGCGGCCTCCTAAACTTCCAACAGTACCGTTTGCAAGGAAATGAATAGATCCTGCATGGGCGGTCTTGGTTTTGCGCTCCCCCCTTATCTTTTTCGAAATCGCGGCAATAACAACTGAGTAACGATCGTGGACTCCGAGCTTACGAAAGATATTCGCTAAGTGAAACTTTACAGTGTTTCCACTGATGTTGAGCGCGACTGCTATCTCCTTGTTTGATAGCCGCCGTTCCAAAAATAAAACGATCAGTTGTTCCCGTTTTGTGAGTGAATGCCAATGCCGTCCAGTTTGTTCCGCGCTTGCTGCAAACCGATCCAACACCTCTTGTGGAAACCAGGGCGCTCCCCTCATCACTGATCGGATGGCTTTAACAAGCCATTTTTTAACATCCGGATAGCGCACAAAACCATGGATTCCAAGTTCGAGCATTAGCAATAGGTGAAAATGCGCAGGTTTGTCTCCCAACAGCAATACCTTGGAATCCGGATAATGCAGCATCAGTTGTTCCGCACACACATGTAGGGGAACGCTAAGTGTCCCAAGATCTATAACAAAAACGGAGATGGGTGTCTTGTTTGCAGGATCTGGCCGAAAAAATATGTCGCTGGAATGAACCCGCATACCATTACGGCGCAATAAACGTTGCAAATAGTGGGCAAAGAGATTTTGCTCGATTAAACCTACTGTGATTTGCCGCATAAAGTGTTCAAGTACTACAGCCCGTAAAGGAAGGTCAGCGATATACAGCTATGAGAATCCTTCAAAAGTGCCTGATTTTCAACAACTACAGAGCGTTTAAAAGGTACAGTATCGGTCCGCGAAACAGTACATTCATGTGCGGGAATCAGTACATGCAAATGAGTTAAAATCCTGTTTATCCCTCTAGAACAAGTAGAACAAAATACGATAGTATTATACATTACATGAAGCAAGCTCTGAAAAATATACATTACACACAGATGCAATTCGATGCCGAGTTTCCAAATGATGACGCTTGCTTAGAGCGGATCAAAGAAATGCGATTTCCAGGTGGAATTGCAAATTGCGAAAAATGCGAGCAGCACCGGAAGCATTATCGTGTTCGTGGGCGCACAGCTTATGCCTGCGATCACTGCGGCAATCACATTTATCCCTTGGCAGGAACAATATTTGAGAAAAGCACCACTTCCTTGCGAGTCTGGTTCCGTACGATGTACCTGATCGGTCCAACTGGTTCTGGCATTTCCGTGAAAGAAGTTCAACGTCAAACCAATGTCACTTATAAAACTGCGTGGAGGATGACCACGCGAATTCGTGCATTATTGCGACAAATTTAATCTAGCAAGGAACCGGAATTTCAATCAGCGTGAGCGGGATTTTATTTTTTCGGAAAGTCTTCCAGCGCATTTTGTAATGGCTTTTTCTAGCAGCTTTAAGAACTGATTTCTAGTCCATTCAGTAGGTTTATGTTTTTCGGGCATCTTAGAGCCTCGTTTATCAAATAATATCGCCCGGGAGTTTGGAAAATGCAATTTGTGTTACTCCCTATAGAAGTGACGGGAATCGAAGCGCAATCGCAGAGAAGACGTTACGCTGCTCAAGACTTACGATTGGAATTCACCTCGATGCCCTGCTGTCGCACGGGAGCCACTTCAGCGGGCTGTCCGGTTGCCAGTCCGCCGGCAACGATCAGAAAACCTCTGACGGAGCCGGCGAGTTTGGCTTACTAGCCACAATCTTTATCGCGCGCAACTTTTTGTTAGCCAGGCTTCGTTTTACGAAGGCAATTTTACGAAGGCAATTGTGTACCGTGATATTTGTTTAGCAGGCTGGGAAGATTAAGCAGAATGGGCGGATCAATTGCAACTGGCGCTCTGAGAGTGATATCGGCACATTCCAGAATGCCTTCTTTAATATGCACGAATTCTCCACCACCTCTCAGGGCAGATTCATAGCGAAAATAATCATCCACGCTGTCCGGTGTCGGTAATCCCAAGGCTAATAAGTAATAACAGCCTGTAGGCACAGGCTTGATCAGAAATGAACCGGCATGCAGGTTAATGGCACAAGCGATAGGAGCACCTTCAGGAATTGCACTGGGAAAAAGACCAACAAAAATCAAGCCAGAGAAAGACGCTGGAGTTTGGATCCGGCCTTTAATCGCCGGCATGGAATCCACCATACTATCGTGCGCTGCAGTTTCTAACCCCTCCAAGAGAGTTTTGGTAGATGATCGCCGTAAACTTCGCAATCGCATTGGGGAAACTCCCAATACTTCCGAAAAGCGCCGGATAAATGTCCCAAGGCTGCTGTAACCCACATCAAGACAAATATCGGTAACGGTGTGATCAGTATTTAGCAGCATTCGAGTGGCAGCTTCGACGCGTAACGCGCTCAGGAAACGACGTGGCGGGATACCAGTAATTTGCCGAAAGGTTCGATTAAAGTGAAATCGGCTCATGTAGGCCACCGATGCCATCTCTCCCAATGAGATGCTTTCGTCCAGACGTCCCCGGATTGCATTGATGACTCGCTCTATTGCACGAGAATGGAGTTCGACTGTATATGGACGTTTGGCTCGTGGTTCTTGCACATTAAGCATTTCTATCTCTTGCGGACAAAGGTGTGAGTAGTTCCGAGGAAATTACCCTGCTTTTCATTCTCGGAAGATCTAGAAGCTTTACCTATTGGCGGGGCTTGAGCAATCCTCACACTGATTCAAAAACGGACTATCAGAGTGTTGCAGGGATCATTTCTTTCGGATTAATCGGATTAGTGGAACGCAAGGCAGGAGAAGCCAAACTTGGAGTTGAGGCCGTAAACAGGATGCCAAGCTTCTTCTATTCTCGAGCAAGTTGTCGTGCAAAGCAGGAATGCAAGCGTTGCGGAACGCCCTAGCAAGAGATTTGGCAAAGTCAGCCTTTTGCGAGCGATGCAAGGCGAGCAAGTTTAGAGAAGCGAGAGCGGGAGAGCGAGTAGTAAACATGGGGGAGCAGGGCAATTCCAAAGCAGCAACTATCGCAGCGAACAGGTGAAGGAGAGAATGTATGTCGACGTTATTGACTGAAGACGGCAAAGTAGTATCGGGCGTGCGCATCGCGCACGAGCAGCTTCCGGACATTTTTGCGC
>DASRFC010000076.1:0-52624 GCA_035651835.1 Terriglobales bacterium | reverse complement strand
TCGCCAAGTCGATCATGGACTACATCTTCCGCTGGCTTCAGTTGCGCTTCTTGACCGGACAGCAGCAGATGCTGTTTGAGAATCTGCGAATCCGTTCGGGAGCACAGACACAACCGAGCCTTGGCGATATGGGCGATGCTTCTACTGAAGCTAATGTAGGGCGGGCGTCCTCGCCCGCCATGGGCAATGTGCATGCTGCGGACGCTCTCCGCGACATCGTGGATATGGGAGACGCGCCGAGTTGCAGCTTCTGCGGATCGATCATGACCAGAAACGGGAGTTGCTACAGATGCATGAGCTGCGGCAGTACGAGCGGGTGTAGCTAGATCTGAAGGTTGATGGAGCGACGGGCGTCTCGCCCGTCCTCTTTACAGATGATTCGATATTGGTATCTTGAAAAGTAGCCATCCGTCTACAGTAGCTTTTTTATGGATGCGGGGGTCGCAATGGACACGCTTAGCCCTAAAGAGCGTAGCCAAAGAATGTCCCTGATCAGGAACAGGGATACCAAACCGGAACTACTTGTACGGCGATTGGTTCATAGTTGCGGGTTCAGATACCGATTGCACGATGCCAGCCTACCGGGTAAGCCGGACATGGTTTTTCGTTCGCACAGGAAGGTCATCTTTGTCCACGGTTGCTTTTGGCATCGGCATCATGGTTGTGGCCTTGCGCGGCTTCCAAAATCAAGGCTTGCCTTCTGGTTGCCGAAGTTGAATGGTAATCGCCGCAGAGACCTAAAGAACTTGCGAGAGCTGACGAAGCTCGGCTGGAGTGGCGAGGTGATTTGGGAATGCGAGACCAGAAACTTATCCAGATTGGCCAAGAAAGTGCGGAAGTTTCTAAACGATACCTAATGAAAAGCCTCGAACTCTTCACTGGCGCGGGTGGACTTGCTCTCGGAATCTCCTTTGCGGGATTTAAACATCTAGCCCTCATAGAGCACGACCATGACGCGTGTGTGTCCTTGCGCGAAAATCAACATAGAGGAGTTCTCGACATGAGCAGATGGCCGGTCAGCCATTGCAGCGTCGAGCATTTTGATTACGGCATTATTCCAGAGGGTCTTGAGTTACTCGCGGCGGGCGTGCCATGTCAACCGTTTTCCATTGGCGGCAAGCATCGCGGCCACGAAGATGAGCGCAATATGTTCCCGCTAACGGTCGATATCATCAGGAAAATTAAGCCAAAAGCCGTTCTTATCGAGAATGTGCGAGGATTAACCCGCTCTTCTTTCGCTAAATACTTCAACTACATCCAGTTGATGCTTACATACCCAGAGGTTCGTCGCAAATCGACTGAGGACTGGGTGGATCACTTGGGTCGGCTCGAACGGTATCACATGAAGGGAAAACCGGATGGCCTTTCGTATAGAGTGGTCGTGCGCGTTTTGAACGCAGCCGACTACGGCGTACCCCAAAAAAGAGAACGTGTCTTCATTGTTGGATTCAGGTCCGACCTAGGGTTGGAATGGTCTTTCCCTCAACGTACGCATAGCTCTGACGCTCTACTATGGGAACAGTTTTGCTCTGGAGAATATTGGGCTAAACACAAACTTTCTAAAAGACTCATTCCCAAGCCTAGCCAATCCGGTCAGGTGAGGGTGGAAAAATTGAAAAACGGTTTGTTGCCCCTACAAAGGCCTTGGAGAACTGTACGCGACGCCATAAGCGATCTCCCACGTCCGAGTAAGGTACGCGAACAAGAAGAGCCGGGCCTGAATCACTTTTTCATTCCAGGCGCACGCAGCTATGTTGGGCATACGGGAAGTCCTTTAGATGAACCCGCAAAGACTCTAAAGGCGGGTGACCATGGGGTGCCTGGTGGCGAGAATATGCTGCTCGAACCCAATGGCACCGTCCGCTACTTCACTATACGAGAGAGTGCTCGACTCCAAACATTTCCCGACGAATACGTATTTCCTGGGTCTTGGACGGAGAGCATGCGTCAAATAGGTAATGCCGTACCAGTCGATCTAGCTGCATATCTTGCGAAGAACATTCGCGCAAGCTTGGAAAGCAAGACCTCCAAAGCGGCCTGATAATTCCCCGGGGCTTAAGCGTTCAACTCTTACTTTCGCCCTCCTCTTCGGCGGTAGCGACAGCTTCAGTGGTAGGTATTAGCCGCACTGGTTTCCCCGCATAAAACTTACTAAGTTTGTCCAAGACCACATCAGCCGTTGGATATTTCTTGTTAGTCTTCGCGGCGGCTCCGATCCGGCCTGGGTGGAGTACATCCCACATCGATTTTTGTTGCTCTTGTTCCCGGCCAGCGCCAACCACCTTGTTGCCAAAACCATCAATGACCTTATTCCAAATCGGAGTATATCGATCAATAAGGAGAGACTCACATAGTGGAATAAAGAAATCCTTGAGTGCCAGATATCTGCACCAGAAGTCGTCAACTTTCAGGTTTTTCGTGTTACGAATCGAATCAACATGATTTTTTAGCCGACTAAATAGAACTTTGCCAGCAGGTCCCTCGGCTAAAACCCCTCCTTTCCTGGCGCCTTTTCGAGCGGCTTCTCCGACGTATATGGGCTGTCCCCACTTCTGCCCTTTGTTCTTTTGAGCAATGGAACGATAGGGCTCGTAATCTCCAATGTAGTAAATGATGTAAACACCGGCTCCGTCAAATGCGGGCACTTTCGCTAAGGGGTAGACGTCCTGTTCGAGAACAACCTTGGCCATGCTTTCAGCGAGTGTTCGAAGATCAAGCGGATCGTAGGGCACGCTACTGACAGGTTTTTCAGGTTTTGTCTTTTTAACTGTCATGTGTAGGGTTCGTCGTTTGAGTTTCCTCTTATCATCACCAAAGGTCACGTTTAAAATTCGCAGACGTGTTTAACAATTGGCTCCCTTACGAGGACACGCGGAGGTAACATGTTGGACACGCATGGAAAGAGACCTTTTCAGGGCGCGTTTTGTTTGCGGGAGATTGACGCGGCGCTGAAGCGCCGCTCTTCCACGGTTTGCGCTCAGGAGGACAAGGCAAAAGCAAAGGCGACGGACAGGAGTGTCCGCCCTACAAGATTCGAGCCTCAGACAGAATGTTGGCTGGGTAGGGTCCTTCGACTTGCAGACGTTCACTTTGTGAACGCCTGACGCGCTCAGGATGACAAATTAGATTTCATAGCAGAATGTTGGAACACGCGTGGAAGAGCGGCCCTTACAGGGCCGCGTTTGTTTGCGTGGGAGATTTACGCGGCGCTGAAGCGCCGCTCTTCCACGGTTGCGTCCGGGAGGGCAAAGCAAAAGGCGACGGACAGAGCCTGCCCTGGGCGAAGCCGACAAGAGTGTCCGCCCTACACGATTCGAGCCTCAGACAGAATGTTGGCTGGGTAGGGGTTCCTTCGACTTGCAGGCGTTCACTTTGTGAACGCCTGACTGCGTTCAGGATGACAGTGTGATTTCATGGCAGAAAACTGGACAGCGTGTGGGAGTCGGCTGGCACGGCGGGCATGATTTCGTCTGTGACGCGTGCCGCCGGGGTGACTTCATCCTCTGCCAGAACGAAAAGATCACTGGTATCAGCTTTGATGGTGGCTATGCTGAATATGTGGTTGTCCCTGAAGCGGTTGCTGCTATGCCAGATGACTTGCCCGCAGCTACAACAAAATGATGACCGGACAAGTGCGCTTCCGCGCGGTATTAACTATGGCTGGATAGAGTTGGCATCTGCGGTGCCCAATTTTTCGCTCCTTGCGAGAAGTGGGGTGTGTTTAGGGTGCCCCTTCAAGCTCCGCTTGGGTGGGCCTTTTGTCGGATGACCGTAAGTTTGTGATTCAATAACGAGTTTGTGATTGATTAACCGAAACCTATAGGTGGATAGCTGTATGAAATTCGCGAAAATAGTTTTCTATGTCGCCGCAGTATGGGGGGTGCTCACACTCACGCCGCTGTATTTCATGTTCGATGTGATCGGCCGTCAGGACCCGCCGCCGATTACGCATCCTGCTTTCTTCTATGGATTTGTGGGTACTGCCTTGGCGTGGCAGGTCGGGTTCTTCATAATTGCGTCCGACCCGGTGCGATTTAGGCCAATGATGATCCCATCGGTGCTGGAGAAAATTGGATACGGTGCGGCTGTCGTGGTTCTCTTCCTCGAAAAGCGGATCCGGCCGGGAGATTTAGTGTTTGCGGGTGCAGATCTGCTCCTAGCCGTGCTCTTCCTGATCTCGCTTCTTAAGACAAAATCGTTTGACGCTGTAAGTACAAAATTATAATTACAAATTAAATCTTTCGATTACGCCGCGTTTTAAGGCCGCAGGATTGTGCGGATGACCTCAATTGCTTCCCTCAACACGTTCGCACGCGCAGGGCCCTGCGGACGCCATTGCCACGGCATTGTACGAAGAAGTTCAATCTCGATTGTCTGGGCCTGTCGGACGTTGAACCGGAAATCAACAACTTAGCTTGAAGTAGAGACGGGCGTCCCCACCCGTCCGCCATGCTTCCCCTACGAGTTCAGCAGAATGTTATCGATCAGGCGCGTCGTTCCAAGAAATCCCGCTACGGCTACGAGTACCCTCCCGCGAATCTCTTCGACTGGATCCAGAGTTTCCGGAGTCACGATTTCGAGATAATCGAGCCTTACTGTTGGTTCTTCAGCGAAGATCTTTTTTCCAGCTGCGATCAGCTCGGTAACGTTACGTTCTCCTTGATCGAATTTCTGTTTGATATGGGTGAGAGATCGATAGAGCACCAGCGCAGCTTTTCGTTGTTCAGCATCAAGATAGGCGTTGCGCGAACTCATCGCGAGTCCATCGGGTTCGCGCACGATTGCACCTGCGATGATTTCAACTGGAATATTTAAATCGCGCACCATGCGGCGAATGATCGCGAGTTGCGCGGCATCTTTCTGTCCAAAGAAGGCAAGGTCGGGCTCGACGATGTTGAAAAGCTTTGCCACGACAGTACTTACGCCGCGAAAGTGACCGGGGCGGGAGCGTCCACAAAGCTTGTCTCTGAGACCCTCGACTGTGACGTAAGTGGTTGATTGCTCTGGATACATCTCCTCAGCTGAAGGCGCAAATAAAAACGCGACGCCTTCTTTTTTGAGCAATTCGCAATCGCGTTCAAAAGTTCGTGGGTACTTGGCGAGGTCTTCATTCGGGCCAAATTGCAATGGATTGACGAAGATGGAAGCGGCAACGACATCGGATTCTTGTTTGGCTTTACGGATTAACGAGAGATGCCCCTCATGCAAAGCGCCCATAGTTGGAACAAAGCCAAGGCGCTGGCCCGAGAGACGCGCAACGCGCGAAGCAGACCGCATCTCGGTGATGGTTTGCAGTACGTTCACAATGGTAGGTTAAACAGAGCTCACGTAGGGACAGCCGCCCCCGGCTGTCCAGCTTAGTAAAGTAGATTATGCGACTCTGTTGTTTCTGATGCTAAACCTTGTCGAGCGAAGCTCGACTGGACAACCGGGGGCGGCTGTCCCTACGTGAGCACAATAAGAGTCGAATCAATTCAGGCGAATCCTATCTGTGCATGGCTCTTTTACGTTCGAGCACTGTTTCCAGCGCGGCTTTGGTTTCTTTTGGCAGATGATACGACTCTGCATCATTTGGATACTGATGCGACGACACATCCGCGCGAAAGACTTGCACCGCTTGTGTTATCAACGCCGATGCATCGCCATAATGGCGAACGAACTTTGCTGGCTGCGAGAAAGTCAGATTCAGAAGATCATGAAACACCAGTACTTGGCCGTCACACTCGGGCCCGGCTCCGATGCCAATGGTTGGCGTTTTCACTTCAGATGTGATCATGGCGGCGACTTCGCGCGGAATTCCTTCAAGCACTATGCAAGCCACTCCAGCACGATCAAGCGCCACAGCGTCGCGCATAAGTCGCTCCACATCGGCAAGCGATTTTCCCTGGACTTTGTATCCGCCCATCGCATTGACCGATTGAGGAGTTAGCCCGATGTGACCGGCGACGGGAATTTCCGCGTCGATGATGCGACGGATCAGGTCCGCGCGTTTTTCGCCGCCTTCAATTTTGACGATCTCCGCGCCAGCTTCTTTCACAAATCGTGATGCATTGCGTAGAGCCTCTTCCGCGCTCACATGATAAGAGCCGTAGGGCATATCCCCCATGAGCAGGGCCTGTTTGACGCCGCGCCGGGCGGCCTTGGTGTGATGCAACATCTCATCAACCGTGACTGAAAGTGTGTTTTCGTAGCCGAGCATAGTCATAGCCAGCGAATCGCCAACGAGGACGATATCGATCCCAGCTTCATCAATCAGGCGCGCGCTGGCATAGTCGTATGCGGTTAAACAGGTTATGGGTTCATGGTTGAGTTTTTTTTCGCGAAGAGAAGAGATAGTGATCTTTTGGCGCGGATCGTCTTGGAAACGCCCGCCTATGGGAGTGATGCTCACATTGTCCTCCAGTGCCCCTCCGCCGTGGCGGATAGAGCCTGTGTCATCCAGTTGGATGATGCTGGAGTTATTGTAGACGCAGAAACGTCGTTGGTCGAGAGGTCAGTGGTCGTGGGCCAATGGTCGAGCTTCGCTCGCCTGGACAGCCGAGGACGGCTGCGCTCAGGGCAGGCTCTGGGCGGCTGTCCCTACGCGTTCGATCCCATCCGCACGAGAGTTGTCGACCAACATGCTAATGCTCAATAGGGTGTGAGTGGTTAATGCCCTGAGGATATGCGAGGCGGACGGGCGAGGACCCCCGTCGCTACATTGGCACGGTGGACTGGACCTACGTGAATCTTGCAAGTAAGACGATAATGGATATGTCTTACTTTATGGTAAGATGAACAGATGCAAGCATATCGCACAAAGATTAGCTCCAAGGGGCAAGTGGTGATTCCGGCGGAGTTGCGCGAACAACTCGGCCTCAAGAAGGGTACTCCGGCAACATGGGTGGAAGAGAAGGGCAGGCTGGTGCTAACACCCACTACTGATCAGAGAATCCGCGAGATCATGGGCTTTCTCAAACCGAAACCGGGTGAGCCGTCGATGTTCGAGGAATCGTTTGCAGAGCGGGAACGGGAGCGCAGGAGAGACAAGTAGTGCGTCTCTCCTCTAGTGGAAGTGGTCGCCGATATGTGCTCGATGCGAATGCGCTGATCGGCTTTTCAGAAGGAAGGCCGGTAGTCGCCGAAAAGATGCTTCGCCTGATTCAGGAAGCCTTGCGGTATGACGTGCCCCTCATGATATCAGCGGTAACTTGGGGCGAGGTCTTCTACATCGCATGGAGACGTCACGGCGAGGCTAAAGCATATAAAGCGGAAACAGAGCTGTTGGAGTTGCCGGTTGTGGTGATTGGCGTGGACCGAGAACGGGCGTCGCGCGCTGGGGCATTAAAGCAGAAACATAGCTTGGGTTATGCCGACGCTTTTGCCGCCGAACTAGCTATCGAACAAAATGCATGGCTGGTGACGGCCGATCCGGAGTTCGCGAAAATAGGGAACGTGTTATCGGTTTATTCGCTGCCGCGGTATGAGAAGTAGGCCTAATTTCTTCGAATCTCTTGTCGCATGGCGGACGGGGCGACGCCCGTCGCTACATTGCTTACGAATGTGTGGTTTCGACTACGGGTGGGAGCTATGCTCGATTGGACAGCCCCTTCGGCTGCGCTCAGGGCAGGCTCATGGGCGGCTGTCCCTACTCCAAGTGTACTGACCGTGGGAGGGATACTCCGGTGTCTTCCCTTTAAAGGGGACCGAGCCACTTAGCGCCCGCGCGTTTTCGTTTGCTGTTGGTCCGCAGCCATGCCGTATATCCAGCTTCATCTAGCGTGCCTGCTGCCAAAGCCATAACGGCTTGCGTGGCATCTTCTTCGCTTGCCTTAAACTTGTATGCATTGAGCTCAAGGAAAAGAATACCGACGACGAAGCCTGTGCGTTTATTGCCATCCACAAAGGGATGATTGCAGACGATCCCAGCGGTGTAAAGCGCAGCCATTGCGATGATGTCATGAGAGCTGGCATAGGCATGATGCTGGCGAGGACGGGCCAGGGCCGACTGAAGAAGTCCTTCATCGCGTAATCCCGCGGCGCCGCCGTGAAGCGCTAAAAGACGACCATGGATCGTGAGGATATCCCGTTCCTCGATCCAGAGCGGCTTTTTCATTTTGCCAGCGCGTGGAGGGTATTGCGGTAACGGGCCATGATGTCTTCGGCTTTTTCCATCTTCTTTTCGAATGCAGGATCATAGGGGGTGAGCCTATAGTCGCCTTCCGCCGCTTCAACAAGGAAGAGCCGTTCTCCATCGGCAGTTTGTAGACGATTGATTACTTCTTTTGGCAGGACAACACCGAGCGAGTTGCCGAATTTTCGGACCTTTAGTTCGACCATGAAGATCCTCGTAGTTATTACAATTGTAATAACAGAATGAAGAGGGATGCAAGAGAGAAGTTGGTGATCAGGTGTTCCTGATCGGGTTTTTTAAGGCCATAGATTATTCTGTGCTCTCTGTGGTGAATCATTCCATGCAAATAAGCAAATTGAACACAGAGGACACAGTAATCAATGTTTTTGCAGACGGGCGAGATGGCCCGTCCTCCATTGAGAGTCGCGCATTCTCCTGGGTAGGGATCCTTCGAATCGCATTCGCCTTCGCATGGCGAAGACGAATACTCCCTCAGGATGACAATATTGGGTCAAAAGAAAAGTTCTGACCAGTTAAGTTCGGATTGTCGCCAGTTGCATTGCGGACGGGCGGGACGCCCGTCGCTACATTAATAATTAGGAATAACTATTTTCAAGCGGCATTCTGGAAGTATTTATGCGAAGGGTAGGGATCCGTCGACTCGTGTTCGTCTTCGCGTGCGAAGACGAAACTCCCTCAGGAAGACAATAATTAGGTTGGCGAAGAAGACGAAATTAGTTGGCAGAAAATAGATCTAGGCGCTGGCGGCTTCTTCGGATCCCAGGGGCAGGAAGTATTGCGTTCCTTTAATCGGCTCGGAGACCTTTCTTAGCAATTGCTGGAGGTCCTCGTTTCTTTCCACGAAGTCGATTTCCGACGTATTCACGATTAGTAGATCCGAAGATGTGTAGTGGAAGAAGAAGTGTTCGTAGGCTTTGATCACTTCTTCAAGATAATCGTCGTTGATAGCCTTTTCTCCCGGCGCATTCTTTTTCTTGAGACGCTTCTTCAATACTTCGGGAGTGGCTTGCAGATAAATCACCAGATCAGGTGTGGGAATCTGCTCGCGAAAATAATTGTAGTAGCGATTGTAGATGGCGAGTTCCTCGTCTGTCAGATTCAAACAAGCGAAGAGCTTGTCTTTTTCGAGGATGAAATCCGTGATAACAGTTTTTTGCGAGTGCGGCCCGAGATCGAGAGCACGAAGTTGCTCAAAGCGGCGAATCAAAAATGCAAATTGAGTTTGGAATCCCGCGCCACGCTCGCCTTTGTAGAATGCGGTTAGAAACGGGTTCTCTTCGGCTTCCATAACGCGTTGGGCGTTCAGGCGTTCGGACAAAATGCCAGCCAAGGTGCTTTTGCCGACCCGAATCGGTCCTTCTACAGCAATATAGCGGGGTAGTTCAAAAAGATTCGCCATGGACTTGGGGGCTCAGCTCGATAGGGCAGGATATATCGATAGAGGGCGGCACGCAATTGAGAGAAGAGTAAACCTGAGGATTTCCTTATCACTGAGACACGAAAGCACAGAAAAAGACTTAGAGGTGTGAGCTATAACTTAAATATTATGGTTTTCTCCGTGACTCTGTGCCTCGGGTGGTGAAATAAGCAGGCGCATTTACAATGGCGCATCATGCTTGGGCCAGTTCTCAGTGCGGCGGGTTTTGCGGTGGTTTCTGCTGGGTACCAATCAATGGCGCCCACCGGGCAGTGGTATGGGCGGACTTTTATTGGAGTAAATCGCAAATCGCGGCAGTTAGCGCTGACATATGATGATGGGCCGAATGATCCTTATACGCGACGGTTGCTGGAAGTATTGGCAAAGCACAATGTGCGGGCTACGTTTTTTTTGATTGGGAAGTTTGTTCAGCAACGGCCGGACATCGTGCGTGATCTGGTTCAGGCCGGCCACGTTGTTGGGAATCATACGTTTACACATCCACTGTTGATTTTTAAAACGGGTGTACAGGTACGAGATGAGATTTTGCAATGCAAGCGCGCGATTACGGACGCCGTTGGAGAGCATTCGAACTTGTTTCGACCGCCTTTTGGGGGAAGGAGACCGGTAACGCTGCGAGTTGTTCGCGAACTTGGACTCGATCCGGTGATGTGGAACGTGACGGGATATGACTGGAGTGCGCCGCCAGCGGAGCACATTGAACGAAAGGTGAGCGCGCAAGTTCGCGGAGGGAACGTAATTCTGTTGCATGATGGCGGACATAAAGCTTTGGGCGCTGATCGGTCGAGCACGGTGCGCGCGACAGAGCAGTTGATTGCTAAATACAAAGCTGAGGGATACGAGTTCGTGACCATGCCCGAGATGATGGTGAGAGGCAGGTAATTTTTCACCACGGAGACACAGAGATCAGGGAGGAAATTTCTTTTGAGGCGATCAGCTAGTTTCAGTGGATCGGCTTCAAAGAAAGCAAAAAGCAGGTTCCTCGACACGTTCTCGCCGTGCAAGCACGGCTGTGAACGGCTCGGAATGACAAAATGTTTTTAAGTCTGGTTGATCAAGCGGTGGTGGTTGCGAATGCCTGCCTGGCCGCTTCTATCGTCTTGCTAATATCTTCTTCGGTGTGGACTGCGCTCATGAAGGCCGCTTCGAATTGCGAGGGTGGTAAGTATACGTTCTGATCGAGCATCGCCCGGAAGAATCTTCCAAATGCTTCGGTGTCGGACTTTACTGCTGAATCCCAGTCGGTAACTGGGCCTTGGGTGAAGAACCAGGTGAACATCGAGCCTACACGATTGTGACAGACTGGCACTCCTGCTTCTTTCGCTATGGCCGCCACTCCGGCGACCAGTTCGGCACTAAGTTTTTCCAGACGCGGATAAATTTCGTCTTTGTGATCGCGAAGATAAGTCAGAGTGGCAAGTCCGGCAGCCATCGCCAGCGGATTTCCGGAGAGAGTTCCCGCCTGATACATGGGGCCCAGAGGCGCGACCAAATCCATAATCTCCGATGGTCCGCCGTAGCCTCCTACGGGCAAACCTCCGCCGATGATTTTGCCCATTGTCGTCAGGTCGGGATTAATTCCATAAAGTTGTTGTGCGCCACCAAAAGCCAAGCGGAATCCGGTCATCACTTCATCAAAGATGAGCACGGTGTTCTCTCGCTTTGTAATTGCACGCAGGGCAGCCAGATATCCTCCCGAGGCTGGGACGCAGCCCATGTTACCGACTACGGGCTCGACAATCACACACGCGATTTGGTGTTTAAATTTCGCGAAGGCTTGTTCCAAAACTTCCAGGTCATTGAACCTGAGGGCCAAAGTGAATTGGGTAAACTCTTCGGGAACACCCGCCGAGCCGGGAATTCCCAGCGTCGCTATGCCGGAGCCGGCTTTTACCAGCAATGCGTCGGCGTGTCCGTGATAACAGCCTTCAAATTTCACGATGTATTTGCGTTTGGTGTAAGCCCGGGCGAGGCGAATCGCGGACATAGTCGCTTCTGTACCGGAGCTCACGAAGCGGACCTTCTGCATGTGCGGAAAAGCGGAGATCACGATTTCCGCGAGATCAGCTTCGGCGGGAGTTGATGCGCCAAAACTGGTTCCGTTGCAGGCGGCATTCATGATGGCTTCAACGACGGCAGGAGCTGCGTGGCCGAGGATCTGCGGACCCCATGATCCGATGTAGTCGATTAGCTCGTTGCCGTCTGCATCCCACAGATGCGAGCCCTGGCCGCGGACGATAAACGGCGGATCGCCGCCAACCGAACGAAATGCACGCACAGGGGAGTTGACTCCGCCGGGAATGAACTGCTCGGCGCGTTGCTGCAATTGGCGCGAAAGGTCGGTTTTGCGGGGCATTGGGCTCCTATAACAATGCACCAATATAGTAGCAGCGGAGGAACTCTGGAAGTAACGGCGAGGCAAGACGAGGGTTACCCGGCCTAGTGGCTGACAGTGTGGCTGCTACACGCGGATGGATTCATGGGAAATTAACAATCTGGCAATAGTCCTGCAATACATGGGCGGTAGGCTGTTCTAAGTACACGCCCTTCTAACCGGGAGGGTTTAAAGGACGGCCTCGGGGGGCTCCGGGCCGTCCTTTAACTTTGCTGTTGCCGCCCGATTAGCGTGCCTCAACACCGACCTTAACTTTGCAAGCAGGCGGCCAGTCCAATCTTGTATCGAACTCCAGCGAGTACATATCCAGGCAAGGCTGTTTAGTTAACCATAGTTAACATGATGTATATTTAAACTGATTATGCGTGGCGAGCGAAATGGATATTCGCCACGGTCCATTTTGCGATAAATAATTGCCAATCCTAAGAATAAACCTGCGCCTTGTTTATAAAATCGCCTGGAGTTGCGGGCTAACGTTGATTTTGCTGGTGTCAGCGGTCTACGGTCAGTCGGGTGCTTCGGTCGATTCGCCGGAGAATTCCCTTTCAGCAGATGATCCCGCTGTCACCATGTTTTCCCATTCGGCGACTACACGCTATTGGATTTCGGGGCAGGACAACATTATTTTTCAGTATCATCCGTCTTTTTATGCGAAGTACAGCGGGCCGAACAGCCTGCATTCGCACGCCGAGTGGGCTGTGTCGAATGTTTCCACTTTGTATCTTGGTTATCAGTTGAACAGCACAACAGAAGTGTTCTTCGATTTGGAGGAAGCCAGCGGCGGCGGACTCACGGATGCGCTCGGTTTGGCAGGAGAAACCAATATCGACGTGGTGCGCAACCCGCTACTTTCGAAGGCGCCTTATGTTGCACGGGTGATGTTGCGGGAAATTATTCCGTTGAGCAATGAGACCGTTGAGGTCCCGCGCGGGCCGCTGAATTTGGCGACTCGTCTTCCGGTTCGCCGCCTGGAATTACGCGCCGGCAAGTTTGCTGTACCCGATTTTTTGGACGTCAATGCGATTGGCAGCGATAGCCATTTTCAATTCATGAATTGGACGCTGGTCAACAATGGGGCTTACGACTATGCCGCCGATACTCGCGGATACACTTTCGGGGTGTTCGCCGAATATCACGACCGCAATTGGGCGTTCCGATTTTCTGAGGCGCTGATGCCGACGGTCGCCAATGGTCCGGATTTGCAGTGGAACTTGCGGAGAGCGCGCGGAGAGAATTATGAGCTAGAACTGCATCCGAAGATCGGAGCGAATCGCGATACCATTGTGCGGTTTTTGGGCTATGAGAATCACGCGAATATGGGAGTGTACCGGGACGCGGTGAAAAACTTTCTGGCGGGAAGCACTCCGGTTCCGGAGATCAAAGCTCATCCATTGCAAACGACCGTAAAGTACGGCTTCGGAGTCAACGTGGAGCATGTGTTCACGCCGGAGCTGCGCGGCTTTGCCCGCTGGGGATGGAATGAAGGGCAGCATGAGTCGTTTGCGTACACCGAGGTTGATCAAACGGTAGCTTTCGGCGCGGACTTCATCGGACAGAGGTGGCATCGCAAATTCGATAAAGTTGGGGCCGCGTTCGTGACAAACGGAATTTCAGCCGATCATCAGCATTACTTAGAGCTGGGTGGAAAAGGCTTTTTGTTAGGCGATGGCGGACTGAACTATGGACGCGAAAATATTGTTGAGAGCTACTACACGGCGCATGTTTGGCGCGGAATATTTATAGGACCGGATCTGCAACACGTCAATAATCCCGGTTACAACCGGGATCGAGGACCGGTGTGGTTCCCAGGATTCCGTTTTCATGTGGAATTCTAGGAAAGACTTTGCCCGAAAAGAGCGCGAAGAAAAGCCGCAAAGGCCACGAAGAAAACCGGAAGAAAGATTTTAAAAATACCGCAGCTTCGGAAGGAGTTGCGATTCACGGCTCGGGAAGATTTTTCTCTTTCCAATTCACGAACAATTCATCCGGCTGCGATATTTCTGCAACAAATGATCACTACTCTGTAATTGTTCGACCCCTTCTAACCGGGAGGGCTTTAAACAAGGACGGGCCTCGGGGGCTCCGGGCCGTCTTAAGTTCCTGTACCTGTCAAGGGCAGTTTTTGAGCAGGAAGTCGAATCAGTATACTTGCTTGCTTGACTTATTCTTTTTCTTTATCCAAACGACGTGCTTAATACTTGGGCATCTTGGGATCGACTCTATCGGCCCAGGCCAGGATTCCTCCCGCCATATTTCTGACTTTTTTGAATCCAGCTTGACGCAGGAAGTCTACCGCTTTACCGCTTCTTACTCCGCTGCGGCAATGAGCCACGATCTCACGGCTGGAGTCGAGTTCGCCTACGCGCTTCGGCAGATCGCCCAACGGGATCAGATGGCCGCCGATGTTGCATATCTGGTATTCGTGCGGCTCGCGCACATCGAGCACGAAAATATCCTCGCCTGCATCCAGACGGCGCTTTAGATCTTCAACCTGTATGTCGGATGTATCTGCTGCCACCTCGGCCTCCTCACCACGAATTCCACAAAACTGCTCGTAGTCTATCAGCTTGGTAATCGTGGGATGAGTTCCGCAAACCGGGCAATCGGGATTCTTGCGCAGCTTGAGTTGACGGAAGGTCATGGCGAGGGCATCGACCAATAACAGACGTCCGATGAGCGGTTCGCCCGAGCCAAGGATGAGCTTGATTACTTCGGTAGCTTGAATCACTCCGAGAAGGCCAGGAAGAATGCCGAGCACCCCACCTTCCGCGCATGAGGGAACAAGTCCCGGCGGTGGCGGCTCTGGATATAGGCAGCGATAGCATGGACCTTCTTCAGTTCCGAAGATGCTGGCTTGTCCTTCAAAGCGAAAGATCGATGCGTAGACGTTCGGTTTGCCTGAGATCACGCAGGCATCGTTTACCAGGTAGCGGGTGGGAAAATTGTCGGTGCCATCGGCAATGATGTCGAAGTCTTTGAAAATTTCGAGCGCGTTGTCACTGGAAAGACGCGTGTCGAATTTCTTGATATTGATGAAGGGATTCATCGCCTGTAGCTTCTCGGCGGCGGAGTCGAGCTTCTTGTGTCCGACATCACGCGTTGAATGGATGATCTGGCGCTGTAGGTTGGTGTAATCGACCACATCGAAATCAACAATGCCGAGCGTGCCTACTCCCGCCGCTCCCAAGTAAAGAGCGAGTGGGGACCCGAGCCCGCCTGCGCCGATGCAGAGCACGCGCGCGTTCTTAATCTTCAGCTGACCTTCCATGCCGACTTCGGGCATGATCAAGTGACGCGAGTAGCGCTGGATCTCATCGTTGGAAAGAGTTGTTGCATTGGCGGTTTCGGGTTTGATTTCGGCGATGGTGGACATGAGAACCTCAAAAATGATGCAATCTTAAGATTTTGTATGGCGAATTCCGATCTTGTGAAAGCCCAACGACGGACGACTAACGACAACGGGGGCAACAACAGCGGATTGTAAGCGCAGTGGTCATTTCGGCAATCAGCTTCGCGTTATTCAACTCCGGCCTCCGGCAATCGAGGGGACTATAGAAATGTTATCACCGTCGTTCACCGCTGTGGCTTCTTTCTGCATATAGCGCACGTCTTCGTCGTTCAGGTAGACATTGACGAAAGCGCGCAGTTTGCCGTCGTCGGTATATAGATGGCGGCGCAAGTCGGGATGCTGCGAAACGAGGTCGGTGAGAGCTTCGCTGACGGTACCTCCCTTAACGTCAACGGCAGGCTGTTTGCCGGTGTACTGGCGTAAAGGCGTAGGAATGTGGACCTTTGTCATAGACTGTAATGATGCCACAGGAAGGGTGGAAGATGCAGGCGGCTTTGTAGCGTGGGGACAAAGACACGACCTTCCGCGAGGATCGGAAATCTTTTTTGTTAGAGAAAGAATGTATCTTGACACGAATTGCCAGCGAATATGGGAGCAAGAATTCTAGTGAAGTTTCGCTTGGGCGTGGCTTTTTAACATGACCGCACATTAGGGTGTAAGAACATCAATCGACGCAATATTCATGGGCGCGATATCCCGCGATATTCATGGGCGCGATATCCATGGAAGAGCGGCGCCTTCAGCGCCGCGCAATCTGCCTGACAAATGAGACGCGGCCCTGTAAGGGCCGCTCTTCCACGCGAGAAGTCAATCCTCAGCTCCAGAAATTCGATCCAAAGATTACCGAGTGCGGTTGAGACGGTTTTGCCTTTTCGTCGCTGTTTTTCGAAAACCTAGAACTTAAGCAGAAGTTATCCCAAAAAGTACGCAATCAAAATATGAGTGTACTAGTAAAAAGCGTGTTACTTTACGATGCAAAATATTCAACACCTCCGGCCTTATTCTTCCCGTTTCGGCCCTGATTTCACCCGATTTCCTGACACCTATGCAGGAAATGCAAAAATCGTTGTCAAGCCCCCTTTGGCCCGCGATTCCTCCGAAGCTCATCATTCCATGGACAATATAAAGTACGAAAGTGTGGCGCAATTTCCCTATCCAACCAGCTACAATGGAGGCAGAGATAAAAGCAAAAGGCGCGGCCCAAGCGGTCGCGCCTTTTTTATTGAGAGCAACACGTTATTCGATGAGATCGACCACCTGGAATCTTTCCGTTTTATTGTCGGAAAACAGGAGTTCGTACCATTGATTCAACTCACACCATAATCGTGCTTCGCCCCCCAAGCGGGGATTTTGGCGTAATTTGTGCGACGCATCCGTGCGGTGAGCAAGCGAGAAACTCTGTTTCTCTAAGCGTGGATGTTACTTCGAAGAAAGCGTCAATGGCTTTGATATCCGTGGAAGAGCGGCGCCTTCAGCGCCGCGCAATCTGCCTGACAAATGAGACGCGGCCCTGTAAGGGCCGCTCTTCCATGCGGGGAAGTCGATCCTCAGCTCCAGAAATTCGGCCAAAGATTACGAAGTGCTGTCGAGACGGTTTCGCCTTTTTCGTCGCTGTTTTTCAGGCCGATAAATGAAATTTTCTTCATGGTTCCTCCATTTCTTTTGTCCAGCGTACATATTCCCCGAGGTGATTCAGTTATAAAGACGAGTGTGTCTGGTATAAATTTCGCGGTTGGAAGGAACGTGACAATATTTTGCAAAGCTTTACGATGAGAGGCATTTTTGCCAAATCCCCGCCCAAGCGAAGCTTGAACGGGCACCCCTTATTCCCACAAATCATCTTTTCACAAAACTTTACTTGCGAATGGAAAAGCAGCTCACAACATGCTGGTGGATGATGTGTTCGATTCATCAGCATCTGGTATTTAAGAGGTTGCATAGGCCGGGTTTCTAAATTTGGATTTCAGGGCGGCGCAGGTATAGATGTGGATCAAGACGCCGCAGGCGGAGAACCGTATGTTCGAAACTACTGCTGCTGTTGTCTCGTGCACCCGGCCAATCCGGTTGACATATTGGACGGCTAGCCTGGCGATCTCGCTCCTCGCTCTGAGCGGGTGCACTTCCATGAAGGTCCGTATGGGGTGGAAGGTCTATCTCGAAAAGACCCCCATCGCTTCCATTAAAGTCAGCTTGCCAAAAGGGCCGGGAATTGGCCGGGAGAAAAGTTGCCGCTGGTAGTAGAGGTCGTCGAGCCGGACGGCAAAGTGTTGCAGACGGAAGGCGCAGGACAAGGAAAAGTTCTGTGGAAAGACCTCACAGTTACCGCAAGCGTCGTGACCGCCAATCAGAAGGGCATTGTGTCTCTGCCGCGTGATCCGAGGATCAGCGACGGGAAAGAGCCGCATGTCACGATCACGGTGCCGAGTCATCCGGACATCCGCACGGAGCTCGCCATTCCCGTGCGCTATGACCACGCTTACACGGCGAATTTTTCAGGAAGCGCCGGCTATAACGGATTTAGCGGAGCGGACGGGCCGGATGGCGCAAGCGGCAGTATGGGCTCGATGGATCCGACTAACCCATCGGCAGGCGGAAATGGTTCGAACGGAGGCAATGGTTCGGATGGCGGAGACGGAGGTTCTGGAGGGAATGCGCCGCCAGTGCAAATTCGGATAGCACTCAGGTCTGGGAACCATCCCCTCTTGCAAGTGAGTGTGTCTGCGGCAGGCAAGATGAAGTTGTACCTGATCGATCCTCAAGGAGGGTCACTGACAGTGAAGGCTGACGGAGGTCCCGGAGGCTCAGGGGGAACAGGCGGTCGGGGTGGGCGAGGAGGCTCCGGCGGTATCGGAACGCCCAACGGAAGCAGTGGTACAGACGGTTCTAGTGGAAGGAACGGCTGGGATGGATCACGGGGTAAGGGCGGGAGCATCAAAGTGACATACGATCCGGAAGTTAAACCCTATCTCGCTGCGATCCGGCTTTCAAACAAAAATGGACCGCCACCGGTATTCCAAGAGGAACAGGTGGCTGCACTCTGGTGAACGTCAGGCGGAGATGCTTAGGTGGTTTGGTGATTGAACAACTTTGAAAGTGCGTCGATATCCGCCGCGCCTGCATCGCCGATCACAATATAACGAAGTCCACCCTGAGCCCAGGTTTCCATGTTGAAAGACAGCTCTTTTCCCGCAGGAATTCTCGGCTCAAGTTTTCCCCGCAACGATTGCTCCTGGAAGATGAAGACAGAAATCCGATGCTTTCGCACTTCATAGATCAAATGCGCGCCGACAGACTGATCGAGGTAAGTTACCCGGCCTCCAAGCAACGAAAACGCGGAGTTTTGAAGTTCAGGCAAGTCGAAGGTAAAGGGGATTTTCCCCTGAAACCATGGCTTCACGGTGTGGCGATCGGATGAGACCACGTCGACCGGCGACGCACTCGCAAGCATTGCCACGTGAAGATCTACTGCCTCGCTATAGACCTGTTCTGCTCGGGCATGCTCTCGCCCTTTGTAAATCACAGCGAGTCCTATGACCACAAGAAGAGTTGCCGCAACCGTGGCAGCCCTGACGATTGGTATCCATCCGAAACCGATGCTGCTTCGACTGGGCTTTGTCTCAATGCTCTGTAATATCTTTTTTCGAAATTCAGGAGTGGCGGAAAACCTCTTCCCCGCATTGTGGATGCTGCGCTTCATCTGCACACGGGAGAGCGCGTCTGCGGCACAAGAAGCACAGGTCCGCACGTGAGCGTCAAAGGTGCGCATCTCATTGGCCGGAAGTTCTCCGTCAATATAGGTGTCGAACTTCGTTTTCCAAGTTTCACAAGCCATAATTCATCCGCTTGTAGCCGCCGTAGTAGTTGGTGGCGATCCTTTTCGCAGGGGCTGCTGCAATAAAGAGCGCAACGTTCTTCGCGCTCGCGAGAGACGAGACATGACCGTACCTATGGGAACGGAAAGCGTCTCTGCAATCTCTTGATATGACATTTCCTCAACTTCACAGAGAAGAAGCACCTCGCGGAAATGCAAAGGCAGTTCATCGATAGCGCTTTGCATGAGTTGCGTGTTTACACGCTCCATCAGAATGGTTTCTGGTGTGTCCGGTTCAACCGGTAGTTCGGGTCCGCCATCCTCCAGGTCGAGAGGAACAGTCATGGTGGCTTTCAATCCAGTTCGCGAGGTTAGGAAGGTGTTGCGCAGAATGCGATACATCCACGCACGAAAATTAGTTCCCAACTGAAAAGACGAAAAACCTTTCAAAGCTTTCGCGTAAGTCTCCTGAACCAGATCCTCGGCTTCCTCTCGATTCTGTGTCAGCCAGTGAGCGAAGTTATAAAGCTGGTCGAAGAGCGGCATTGCCAGTTCTTCGAATCTACCGAGTTGAGAATCCGCTCCTGACACCTCTACATGGTAACTGCGGCGGGGCAGTTTTATTCCTCAACAAAAACAATAATTTCGCGGGAATAACCACAGTTCTGAGCAGTTATCTGCTGTGAACGGGGACGGAAAGCCGCCCTGTCGGGAGGAGTAATCAGCATTGCATCCTTTTGATCTAAAGACGGTTGTGTTCGCGAAGCACGCACAGCATGTGGTGCTAATTCACTTTCCGATCGCGCTATTTATCATCGCCGTGCTCTTTGATCTGCTCGCCCATTGGACGAAGCGGCAGGAGTTAGCGCAGGCAGCTTACTACAACCTGGTAGTGGCTGCGATTTCGACGGTTCCGGCGCTTGGCAGCGGGATACTCGCCTGGCAATTTCAGCTCGAAGGTCAAAAGCTGAAAGGCATTCTACTGCTGCACATAGTCATGGCGTGCGTTTCAAGTGTGATGATCTGGCTCGTTTGGTGGCTACATCTTCGCAATCGGCAAATAACAAAAACTTCTTTTCTAACAAGCTACCTCATTCCTGTCGAGATTGTGGCTGTCGCGATGGTCGCGCTGACCGGGCACTTGGGCGGCTTCCTGAGTGGCGTCAATGGGTCCGGCTGAGACTTGAAGTCTTGAGGACGCACTCGTCATTTTTAGGGAATAAAAATTACCAGTCTCAGTTATCAACTTTGAACGGACACAGGCTAGGAGAGACAAATGGCGGACAAGAAGCAAAATTTTATCGATCAGAAACTACAAAACCTCAACAACGACGGCGTTGATCGCCGGGGATTTCTACAGTGCATGGCATGGGCTGGCACAGGCTTGATCTGGACACTCAGTGGAGGTATCCCCACATCGCAAGCATTTACAAAGAGCGGCGGCAAAGGCGCGGACTTTAGCTTTGCGCAGATCAGCGACAGTCATATCGGCTTTAGCAAGCCAGCAAATCCGGATGTTACGGCCACATTACAGACCGCGATCAGCAGGATCAATGCGCTTCCACAACAGCCGGATTTCATTATTCACACGGGCGATCTGAGTCAGCTCTCTAAACCCAGTGAATTCGACACACTGGATCAGGTATTAAAAGGAGCGTCGCCGAAACAGATCTACTACGTGCCGGGTGAACATGACATGCTCACTGACAATGGCGAGCAGTATCTTCAGCGATACGGGAAGGGTACAAAGGGTGCTGGATGGTACAGCTTCGATCATAAGGGTGTCCACTTTGCAGGTCTGGTGAATGTCGTTAATTTGAAAGCGGGTGGCCTTGGTTCACTTGGTCACGAACAACTTGAATGGCTGGAATCTGATTTGAAGGGGCGATCTGCCAGCACTCCCATTGTTATTTTTGCGCACATTCCTTTGTGGACCATATACCCGGATTGGGGTTGGGGCACTGATGATAGCGAACAAGCTTTGTCTTACCTCAAGCGCTTTGGTTCCGTGACGGTTTTAAACGGACATATTCACCAGGTCATGCAGAAGATCGAAGGCAAGGTTTCTTTCCACACGGCAATGTCCACCGCATTTCCTCAACCCGCCCCCGGCACGGCTCCGTCAGCTGGGCCCATGAAAGTACCAGCGGACCAATTGCAACGTGTGCTGGGTATTACGGATGTGAACTATCAAGTCAGCGGCGGCAGTTTGGCGATTGTCGATTCGCCATTAGGTTCTATGGGATCCTCGGCTGCTGCGAGCGGCGCAGTCGTTACATCGAGTGCAGCCGCAAAATCATCTGGAAATCCAGCGGCTGATGTAAAGATCGACAATTTTGCGTTTACCCCCGGCACGATCACGGTGCAACCGGGCACGCAGGTGACCTGGGTTAACCGCGATGACATTCCGCACACAGTGGACAGTACGCAGGGTAAATTCAAGTCCGCAGCACTCGACACGGATGGCACATTTCAATTCCGATTCACGGAGCCCGGAGAATATCCGTATTACTGCCGCATGCATCCGAAGATGACGGGAACTATCGCCGTGAAGTCATGATGAAATGAGGCATTGTGAACAACCACAGAATTGCCGTCCGTGGCATCCAAGGGTTGAAGCAATGCCTACCCATGATTAATTCGAACCGTAATTTTCATCTTCATCTACGGCAATGTCGCAGTTGCGATTCCCACATTGCCCTGATCTGGCAATGTGGTTGTTGAGATCAAATCTCCTGTGCTCGATTGGAATGTGTAGATCCCTATATCGTTCGTGTTGGTATTCACTGCGTAGACCAGGCGGCTATCCGGACTGAAATAAATTGTTGGAAGCCCCGGAATCGATGTTGGGCCCTGAATCAGCTCGTTCTTGGCAAAATCAAGATGCCCAACGAATGTTTCATTCTGGCCGATATCCGAGAAAAAGATATTCTTGCTCGCCGGATCGAAAGCCAGCTGCGCGGCTTGGTCGGCACAGAAGGCCGGCGTATATTCACATCCAATCATTTGCTTGTTGTTTGCGATAGAGGTGATATTGAGAGACCTACTACCTGAACCGCAACAAGCACTCGCAGCTCCGGTCACGAAATCAGTCACCGCGACGGCGCCAGCGCTGGAACAATCAGCCTGTGCATAGAACAGAGACTTTTGAGGGCCCAGGCTTCCAGTCGTCTGGTTTACATTGTAATAATCGTATCCGATGATGCAGGTGTGAGGTCCGTCATCGTTGTATTTCGCAAAAAGTTTCTTTCCGACTGAGCCAAACTGGAAACTTGTCAGAGGGATATATTCACTAGGGCCATAATTCGCAATAACTTGTTCGGTATTGGTCAACTTCCCTGTGGACTGATCAATGGTAAATAGAATCAGAGATGCGTAATTATTGTATTGATTGTCGTACCAAATCAGTCCTGCGTAGGAAAATTTTCCGTTGGGATCCACGACAAAATTATTTACCGGATGCACGAAGTTGAAGGCGAGATGTTGCAAGGGATTCGCTCGCGGCGCGCCTTCTGCGTTGGTGACATACGTCCAGACATCGGTGGAATTCCAGACATAAATAAAGTGCTTGCTGCCAATGGTCAGCGGATCGATCGAAGTGCTTCCGATAGAAATTGGATTGCCAACCTGCCGGGCAACGGCAGTTTCAGGGTTTACGTTGTAAGTGAGAAGTGAAATAGTTTCGCCCTCAGGCTGCGCGACGTAGAGCACTTCTACAGGAGAGGTTGCGGCAGAGCAGGTGATTGCTAACACCGCCATCATAGCAATAGCGACGAAGATCTTGGACATGGCGCGTTCCTCCGAAAGGAACTTTTCGGGGGCTCAGATGCGGTCTGGTCAATTCAGGGTTGTCGAACCTAAGGTAGTTCTGTTTGAGAATGAATCGTAGAAAAAGCATTTAACTACATCACAACCGACGGGGCGGATCAAAATAGTTCTATAGTCTCGTCTGCCAGCTTCTTATCGTTTTCGTCGATGCCCGTCAGTTCAAAGGCGTTGGTTAATACCGCTTTACCCTTCTCTACGCTGGTAATCACGTATGAGCAACCGAACCAATGGGCTTCGGCCAGGTCGGTTTGCGACCATTGCGCCGGGTGGTCCGGATGCGAGTGGTAAAAGCCAACAATGTCTTCGCCGCGGTCTCTGCCTTCACGCTGGATGCGAATCAGTTCTTTGGGATCGATGTTGTAACGGTTGTGCGCGGAATCGGTGCGGGTGTTGCCGGCTCGCGTGACCGAAGTCACGATGCGCGTGCCATCGTCTTCCATGCGGCCAAGCAGCACGCCGCAGCATTCGTGGGGATAAGTCAATTCGCCATGCTGGCGAAGGGAATCGTAATTTTTGCGATCGATTTTCAGCATGATAAGTTCATCTACCACAGAGAACACAGGAAGCAAAAATTTATGGATTCAATCTGTAAAAGCCCAACTACCAGATGCAGGCAGTTCGTAACATGGTAGGGAACAATCGACTATGAGTATCCCTGGCTCTTCTGTGATCTTCGTGTCCTCTGTGGCCATCTCCTATCCTTCTTCCCAGAATCTTTCGCTCAAATATTTATCGCCGGAATCGCACAGTATTGTTACAAACACGGCCGTTTCGCTTTTTTTCAAACGTCTCGCGATCTGTAGGCATCCCACCACCGCCGCAGCTGCTGAAATTCCTACCAGCATTCCTTCTTCCCGCGCCAGACGAATGGCCATGGCATAGGATCCTTCGGTTGAAATGCCGAGATCTTCATCGGCCAATTTCGAATCGTAAATTTTAGGCACTATGGCGCTGGCCATGTGCTTGGCTCCTTCGATTCCGTGGAAAGGCGAGTCTGGCTGAAGCGAGATGCAGCGAATATTTGGATTCAGCTCTTTCAACCGCCGAGTGGTGCCGACGAAGGTTCCGCTGGTTCCCATCATGGAGACGAAGTGGGTGATACGTCCTTCTGTTTGTTGCCAGATTTCGTTGGCTGTGCCATGGTAGTGTGCCTGCCAGTTAGCATCATTGGAGTACTGGTCGGCATAAAAATATTTACCGGGCTCTCTGGCGTAAAGCTCACGCGCGGCGCGAATTGCTCCATCGGAGCCGTCGGCAGGATCGGTGTAGATGATATTCGCGCCATAAGCATGCAGGATGCGTTTGCGTTCGATGGAAACATTTTCCGGCATGCAGAGTGTGACCGGAAATCCCTGGGCGGCTCCGATCATTGCGTAGGCGATCCCGGTATTTCCGCTAGTGGAGTCGAGCAGGTGCTTCCCTTCAGTGAGTTTTCCCGAAGCACGGGCCTGGGCAATAATGTTGGAAGCGGCACGATCCTTGACGGAGCCTCCGGGATTGAGCCATTCGGCTTTGCCTAAAATTTTAATTCCGGCAAGATCGCGAGTGATCCGCTCCAAACGTATGAGCGGAGTATTGCCAATACGATCGAGATTCCGAACTCCGAGAGCTGGAATCGAAGATTGTGGCATTCCGGTATCTTCGGAGCTGGTATGAATACCGGTTTTTATAGAAGAAGCCAGGGATTGCGGCGGTTTGAAAGAAGCTGGGTTCATGTTATTAAGACATGGCTTCCGTAACTATAGTAATGTTCCTCAAGTGCAAAGTAACGCGCCCGGAACTTGTGGTTAGATTATAAGAGAGAGTTAGAAGATCCAGCGGATTGCCTATGAACATCTTATAGAGCGCCGCGCATCTAAAAATTTGGGCGATATCGAGCAACTTGAAAGGCATAGGCAAAATTCAATGGCAACAAAGATTCCGGATGTCAAGCGGCGAGGGTACGATGACTCGCTAAACTGGTTTCGCGAGCATGGCTTCGATCTGTTAGAAGCTCCGGGCACCAATGGGCGCGTATTCCTGAAGAAGTACAACTGCTCGGCCGCAATCCAGAGGGATCTCACCGAAGGCATAAAAATATTCGCCTTTCCGGGGTATATGGTGGGGACCGAAATTTCAAAGCTGGTGAATCGCGGGTACCAGCAATTTCTTAAGACGGCGAAGAATGAAATTCCAGCGACCGCCGATCATCTGAAGGCTTTGCAGCAGTTCAGTGAAGAACTGAAAGAGGGTCTCGGATTGCCGAATCTCTATAACGAATCACTTGGAACCGTGAGCGAATCCTACCAATATGACCGGGTGAAGGATCGTGACAAGCCTCCTGCCGAAAAACCTAAGCGTCCATGGGAACGTGCCGGGGCACTAGCGGCAGCGGCAAAAAAAGGAAGGGCATAACTTTTCCGCAAGGCACGAAATACTTCCTCAAACCCATTTAAGTTCGAGCTAACTAAGTGCGAGCCCTCATCTCCCTTGTGTCGTCCTGCGCAACTTATTAATTGCATTTAGCCCCTTTTCGCGCTAATATGGCGGCCTCTTCACGGGCCACGGGCCGATCATCGGGTAAATTCCAGGCAACTGAATCGTTTCCCAACAATGCGAAACGATTTATAAAACTTCCTTTACATAGGGATGCCTTTAAGGCACCTATGTTTAAAAGGCCTTTGAATAAGGTCACAAGAGGAACGTGTATGACGCATGATCTGGCCGTCCTATATTCTTTTTGCTTATACGTCCTATATGTTTTGCTCCCTCTAATTCCAGCAATCCTCATATTCAGGTTGTTTCCCGAAACCAAGGTAACAGTCTCGGGACCTTTACAGAACCTGACGGTCAATGCGACGGGCGCATTTGCAGCGTACGTTGTCACTGTGGCATTAGGATTTTTTCTCGTAAAGAACGTAGAAACCCAAATAAATGCGACCGGACATTATGCCGTCGAGGGCGAGATCGTCGATTTGGGGAATAATCAGTACGTTAATTCGGAACAATTCTATTCGCGATATATAACGGCAGCTGTCGATGCACAGGGGAAGCTCCTGAGCCGTAATTACTACTTCGTAATCTTGCTCGACCATCCTGTCCAAAAACCTGAAACAGTTTGGCTCCAGTATTGGGAACTTAACTCATCGGCGGGAACCGGGTCGCCACCTATCCCAAAGACTGTACAAATGGCGCTGTCGCCGACGAACGCTCCGCAACGGTATAGATTGCGAATTCTAAATAACCAGCCTGTTGTGGAGGAGCTTGGACAGTAGTTCCGCTTCATCGAGACTTAAATATGCACAGAAGGAGACATACAATGCGAATCCAAATAATTATGGCCGTAGCATTGCTGTATGGATATGCTGCACCTTACAAGGCCCTAGGCGATTTCAGACTGGTACCCGACTATGCGATTCGACACATTTCGACACAAAAGAAACCTGTTGATAGTTTCGTAGCACAACAGGTGTCAAATCGATGTCTCACGCCTTATTTTTGGTGCTTCCTGCCGGGGTATGCTCCAGTTGGTACAGCGTGCTGGTGCGCCAGCCCTAACGGTCCAGTCGCTGGTTATGTTGGATAGGCATCTACTCCGCTCGGGCGCATAGGATTTTGATGCGTTAATGGGCCCATTCTGTCAGTACTTATCGATTCTCCTGCGCCCCGACCAACTCCTGAATTGCCTTTGGTGTTGGGTACTCTCTGCTAGTCAACCAATGCTCTGGATTACCTCGGTTCTTGTCGGAACTGTATTCGCAGCGCTGAAGCGACTGCGTCACCCAAAAGCATATTTTTGCCGGGGAAATTTATTGGAATTTATAGAGATTTGGCATAAACCAGCATCGATTGCCAGGTAGGGGGCCCTTCGATTTGTCCTCATTGCGCAAGCGCAATGAGCCTGCACTCAGGGTGACAGTGGATTGGGCGATATTAATTTTGTACGAACATTCTTCTTCCTCTCTTCCGCGAAGAAGGCGGATAAAGCCAGTTCTGGTCGGAACTGTAAGCAGCGCTGAAGCGACTGCGTCACCCCAAAGCATTTATTTTTTGCGAGGAATTATTTTGAAAATTTGTAGAGATTTTGGAGTAAAGACCGCATGGATTGGCAGGTAGGGGCCCTTCGATTTGTCCTCATTGCGCAAGCGCAATGAGCCTGCACTCAGGGTGACAGTGGATTGGGGCAATCTCACTGTTGTAGGACCATTCTTCTTCCCTGCCCCTTCCGCAAATGAGCTGGATCGGACAGCCTGCGGCGGCTGTCTCTACGTGAGCTGGAGTCGGACAGCCGGGGGCGGCTGTCCCTACGTGAGTGTATTCACTAGCAATACGGCGGGATAATAAGCGGCATATTTTAAGGTTGTCACCACGCTTTTAGATCGGTTTTCCGTGGAAGACGTAGACCAGCTCTATGATCAGAATAATCACCACCATCAGCTCCAGCACGAAGGCGCGGCTCTGATTGAATTGGTCCACCATGAAGCGGTACAGCTCCTCGGCGGTTTGAATCTTTTGCGTGACCAGATCTTTATAGTCAGGCACTCCGACTTTCGCCGCTGCCAGCTTGTACAGACGCGCGGAGAACATGTCGCTTAAAAATTTGATGGCGTTGTCGGCGTGCTCAGTGAGCTCGTTTACATCGAGTAGCACCGTGTGCAGCTTCGAGGCTGCCTGCGCCAGGCGCCAACGACCCCACATCCCAGTTCCTTTGTCGAGAAAGTCGTAGACACCTTCGAGTTCGCGGGTGAGCAACTCGTCGTAGTGGCGGAATTCCAGCAACTGCGAATTCGCGTACTCCAATAACTGAATAGCGGTTTCGGCTCCTGCGGCGCTGTCGTAAAGGAAAGCCGCGTTCCAGCTGATGACCGTCAAGTCGGTAGGATAGTAGGAAATTCGCGATTGCAGGATTTCGTTGCGCTCGCCATCGGAAAGTTGCGCGGTTTCGCCGCGAACCACCTGGGCTACGCGCCATCCATCGGTCGCGACCAGCTCAGCGGCAGTCGGAGAACCGGTAATTTCGCGCACATGGAAGATGAAGTAATCTTCGCTAAGCCATTCCGGATAGGGCTTAACTAATGCCGGAGCTGCACGCTCAAGCCGCTGCCGCGCAACCCGGCTGGCCAGGGCGGCGAAATCGACATCCCAAACCCAGCGGCTGCCGAGGCGGACCAGGGTGTCCCAGTCACCGGAAAACGGCAGCTCGAACACGACGCTCAGCACGCCGTAGTCGTAGTACTTGATCTGACCTTCGAGGCGCTCGCCGCTGTCGAGGACTAAAGGTTCTAGCGGTTCGACTACTGGAGGACGCTGATAACGTATATATCCGGGCGCAGGATGCTTGAGGGTCGGATGCTCGAGGGTGCGGGCGCCGAAAATCTGGCGTAATTGATCAAGCTTGATCTCCTCGCACACGTCAAATTGGATAAGAACCAGGACCGAACCTTGTATAGAGCTGGCAGTTGTGGGCGTATTTCTGCCCGTGAACTCTGGCTTAGGCTGCTCAGGGCTTTCAGCGATGGTCGAGGATTGTTCAATGTCTCGAAGCATGATGGCACATCGTCAGAGAACGCATGAAGACGAAAGGCGTGACCCAGGAACTGAGATCCTCAGGGCGACTGCTTCTATTTTCCCAGATTCAGGGCAATCTGGCGAGAGATTGAGTGGAATGGCAATGGATTCAATGACTTACGATTCCTATTTACGCAGAAACGACCACAATAGGCCTACGCCGCCGATTATTCCGGCCGTAACTAGTACGGCCCGTTTTATCGAGCTGTGCATCTCGGCTTTTCGTTTTGCGACCAAGGCTTGCTCGGGGTAAGTTCCTTCTGGAGGCGACGGTTCTTTCTTCAACCCTAGCTGAATGACCTCTGCGAGGTGGAAGGCTTGGCGGTTAGTACATTGGGCGATTTGCTCGCGGCAGCTGAAGCCGTCAGCGACGATCAATGTGTCGGGCGACGCTTTGCGGACTGCGGGCAGAAGTTCCAGCTCTCCGATAGCGACCGATACGTCATATTTTTCCGCTTCGAAACCGAATGATCCAGCCATTCCGCAGCAACCTGGCGCTGGACTTTGGTGATCGACCCCCATTTTCTTGAGGACGGATTCTTCGTCGGTCATCTTCATTAGTGACTTGTGATGGCAATGACCGTGGACCAATGCTTTGCGGGCAAGCGTGGGTAGTTTGAAGTGCTTGGCTTTCTTTTCGAGAAACTCGCTTAGGAGAAATGTCTGCCTCGCAAGCTGCTGAGCCCGCTGGTCATTGGGAAACAAGTTGATGAGTTCGTCGCGAAAAACGGCTGCGCAGCTGGGTTCCAGAGCGACTAAGGGAGTGCCGGCTTCGATATTAGGGGAAAGCGCATCGAGAGTTTGTAGAAGCAGGCGCTTGGCACGATCCAACATGCCGAAATCGTAGAGTGGGCGTCCGCAGCAGAGTTGCTGAGTCGGGAGCAACACATGAAATCCGGCGGCTTCGAGAACTTCGACCGCCGCTTTGGCGGTATCCGGCAGGAAATGGTTATTGAATGTGTCGGGCCAGAGAATTACTCGAGGCCCATCGGAATTTTGCGGCTGGCGCCGTTCGAACCAGCTGCGAAATGTTCGTGGAGCAAACGCGGGAATGAAGCGCTCTTGCGGCATTCCGGCAGCGAACTTGGCGATATCGCGGAAAATCGGAAGCTGTGTCGTTAAATTGATGAGTCCGGGGAAATTTGAGGCGAGGCGAGCCCAGATATCGATATTCGCGAAGGCATAAGCGCTTCGCGACCGCAATTTTCCCTTGTAATAGTGCGAGAAAAATTCAGCTTTGTAAGTCGCGACATCGACTCCCACTGGGCATTCACTTTTGCATCCTTTGCAAGCCAGACAGAGGTCGAGCGAATCTTTCACATGCTCGTCGCGCCATCCATCTTTAATCGTATCTCCCTTAGTCATCTCCCATAAAAGATGGGCGCGTCCCCGCGTGGAATGTTCTTCCTCGAGAGTCGCCCGGTAACTGGGGCACATGACTCCACCGTCATGATTGCGGCACTTGCCGACTCCCACGCAGCGCAAAGTTGCGTGCGCCAAACTGCCATGATCTTCGGGATACTGAAAATGCGTTTGCGGCTCCCAAGGGTGGTAGTCAGCTCCCAGCCGCAAATTTTCATCCAGCTTATAAGGTTCGATCAGCTTTCCCGGATTCATCTTCCATTCGGGATCCCAGAGCGACTTGAACTCGCGGAAGGCTTGCATGAGTTCCGGGCCAAACATTTTTGGCAGCAGCTCGGCACGCTGTTGGCCGTCACCATGTTCACCGGAGAGCGAACCGCCGTATCGAACAACCAAATCGGCAGCTTCTCCCATGAACTGGCGGTATTTGCGGACACCATCGCCGGATTGCAGGTCGAAGCTAATTCGAGCGTGAACGCAGCCGTCTCCGAAATGGCCGTAGAGCACGGCTTTGTAGCTATAGCTGTCGAGCATCTTTCGCAACTCGCGCAAATAACCGCCCAACTTCCCGGGAGCTACTGCGGAATCCTCCCAGCCTTCCCAGGCGAGCGGCTCACCGGGCACATGGGAGGTCGCTCCCAGACTCGATTCACGCACTTCCCACACTTTTTTCGCTTGCTGCTTGTCCGTAAACAAGCGCATGTTCGGAGAATGAACCTTGCTCAAAGCTGCCATGAGCGCACGAGCTTGCGATTCGGCTTCTTGCGCAGTGTCCGCGCCGAACTCGGCGAGCAACCAGCCGCCACCCTCAGGCAACAAGGCCAATCCGTCGGAGTTGATTCCCTTGCGGCGCGTATATTCGACGAGAAGATTGTCCATGCCTTCCAAACCGATTGGCTTGTGCGCCAGGATTTCGGGCACATGATCGGCACACTGAAAAACATCGGGATAAGCAATTACAAGCAGGACGCGTTGCTGAGGACTTTCTATCAGGCGGCAAGTTGCTTCGAGCACACTGACGCAAGTTCCCTCCGATCCGACGAGCGCTCTCGCTACGTGAAAGCCATTCTCTGGAAGCAGATAATTCAGGTTGTATCCCGAAACTCTGCGCGCGATGTTGGGGAATTGTTCGCGAACCAGCGAAGAATAGTTGTCCCTTATTCTTTTTAATTCTGCATAGATTTCCGCCCGGCGGCCGCTTTCAGCGATGATCTTCGCCAGTGCTTGCTCGCTAGTCTGGCCGACTTTCATTCGCAGCCCGTCATAGGTGAGGATCTCAAGTTCCTCGATGTTCTCGTCGGTCTTTCCTGCCATTACGGAATGCACACCGCACGAGTTGTTGCCTATCATTCCTCCCAGTGTGCACCGGCTATGGGTAGCGGGATCGGGACCAAATGTCAGATGATGCTTCTCCGCGGCATTTCGCAGATGATCGAGAACGACCCCCGGCTGCACTCGCGCTATTTTTCTTTCTGGATCGATTTCGACGATCCGATTCATGTACTTCGAATAATCGAGGATGACTGCAACGTTGCAGCACTGTCCGGCAAGAGAAGTGCCACCGCCGCGAGAAAGAACCGGAGCGCCATGTTCACGGGAAATAGAAATTGCTGCGATGACATCGTCAATGTCACGAGGAACTACGACGCCAATGGGTATCTGGCGGAAGTTCGAGCCATCGGTAGCGTAGAGAGCACGGCTGCCGTTGTCGAAACGAACTTCTCCGCGAACATGCTTGCGCAGAGCTTCGGCTAAAGCATCGCGATTCACAACGGCGGTAGGGGAGCGGGCGGGGGCGGCTGAAATGTCCTGCATTGAATCAGGATTGCGGAGCGAAGCTTATGCGCAACTTATCCTAGCAGCCGTGTAGTGTAATCCGCCATGCTTAAGCCCAAGAGTAGAAACAAAAAGAAAATAGCCGAGATCACAACGGTTTTGGTTAGTTTCTCGCTGGTGTACTTCACGTGCATGAAAATCAGCACGACCAGAAGGGCTTTAAAGGTCGCGATGCAGAGCGCAACAACTGTGTTCAGGGGACCAAGATCGACGAATGCCACTGCTGCCGTGATTACCGTCAGGCACATCAAGGCGATCCAAATCGTTACGTAAAGCTTGGTTGAAATGACGTGTCCAGACATGGCTGTGCTCACCTTAACGGTTTTCGGTCAATCAAATACAACAATGGAAACAGGTAGATCCAAACAATATCCACGAAGTGCCAATACAGCCCTCCGTTTTCAATGGGAGTGTAATACTCCGGGCCGTATTTTCCCTTCCATGAGTAGTAGGTCAGGAAGCTGAATATGCCGATTCCGACGATCATATGCAGCGCGTGCAGGCCCGTCATGGCGAAGTAGAGCGAGAAATAAAGCTGGGAATGCGAAGGATCGATGTGAATCTGGGGATAATCGCGGATGATATCGCTGACATCGAAACTTCGACCGGGTACGTGATGCTCTTCGTACTTCTGGTACCATTCGACTCCCTTGATCCCTAAGAACGCAACGCCGAAGACTAAGGTCGCCAGCAGCAGGCTCACCAGTTGTTTCCGTTTTCCCAACTGCGCAGCCTTGACACCCAGAGCTACCGTCAAGCTGCTGCAGATCAGGACAACAGTGTTGATAGTCCCCAGCCATATGCTTATACTGCGGCTGCCTGCGGCGAATTCGTTGTAGTACCAATAGCGATAAACCAGATAAGCGCAGAACATTCCGCCGAAGAACATGACTTCAGTGGCAAGGAAGAGCCACATGCCAAGCGAGGCGGTGTCACGTTGCTGCTGCGCAGTGGCAAAGTGGTGCAACAGTGCCGGATCATTATGCTCAGCGTGTTCAACCGCAGCTGTACTATCGCTCAAGCGTTACCTCCTCCGGCATCGGGATTTGGTCGTAGTTGTAAGCTTCCCAAGTAACTTCTGGGGTTTCGTCAAAATTAAAAGTGGTGGGCGGAGATTGCGTCGTCCACTCCAAACCCGCAGCTCCCCAAGGATTGTTACCTGCCGGTTTGCCGTATCGCAAAGACCACAACAGATAAATCATGGGCAAAATATAACCTACGGCAAGTACAGACGCGCCAGCTGTCGAGAAGACATTCAACACCTGGAACTCCGGTGGATACTGCCAATAGCGGCGCGGCATGCCCAGATAACCAAGAATAAATTGCGGGAAGAATGTGAGATTAAATCCTATGAAAACGATCAGCGCCGAAAGACGGCCCCAAGCCTCTGGATACATGCGTCCAGTAATCTTGGGCCACCAGAAATGCAGGCCGCCAAGATATCCCATGAGCGCGCCCCCGACCATGATGTAGTGGAAGTGGGCGATGACAAAATACGTATCATGCACATGAACATCGATCCCGAGAGCAGCAAGGAATAGACCGGTAAGGCCGCCAACCGTAAACAGTCCGATGAATCCGAAGGCGTACAGCATGGGCGTCGAAAATGAAATTGACCCTTTGTACATGGTCGCCGTCCAATTAAAGACCTTGATTGCGGATGGGAGCGCGACCAAATAGCTCAGAATCGAAAACACCAGCGCCGCATAAAGCGAAATACCAGCCACGAACATGTGGTGAGCCCAAACCAAAAATCCGAATACAGCTATGGCAATACTCGACAGAGCCACAGCTTTATAACCGAACACCCGTTTGCGGCTAAAGCACGGAACAATTTCACTGATTACTCCCATCGACGGCAAAATCATGATGTACACGGCGGGATGAGAGTAAAACCAGAAGAGGTGCTGAAACAGCACCGGATCGCCGCCGCGTGTTGGATCGAATATTCCCAGGTTAAAAGTGCGTTCCAAGACCACCAGCAAAAGTGTTATAGCAATGACTGGCGTTCCAAGCAGGAAAATGATGCTGGTTGCGTAGGTGGACCACAAGAATAGCGGCAACCGAGACCAAGTCATCCCCGGCGCGCGCATGCGGTGAATCGTTACCACGAAGTTGAGGCCGGTGAGAATCGACGAAAATCCATTAATGAAAATTGCAAGTCCGGCTTCGGCGACATTCGTATTGCTAAAACCCGTGCTGAAGGGGGTATAGAAGGTCCAACCTGTATCTACTCCGCCGGTCAGAATGCAGAACAGCATCAGCAGGCCACCGGCAATATACAGATACCAGCTCAACAAATTGATGCGGGGGAATGCCAGGTCTTTGGCGCCGACCATCAAGGGAACCAAAAAATTGCCAAGTGTTGCCGGTATGGAAGGTATGAGGAAGAAGAACACCATGACCTGGCCGTGCATGGTGAACAGCTTGTTGTAAGTGTCTGCCAGAACCAGGTCGCCCGCTGGGGTCAGCAACTCGAGCCGGATCAGCAGGGCAAAAAAGCCTCCTACAAAAAAGAAGAAGGTGATCGAAATCAGATACAAAAGCGCAATGCGCTTGTGGTCCGTGGTAAGGAGCCACGAGCGAATACCATATTCCGCGTTCAGGTAATTCTCGCGTTGTTCGGTACTAACTGCTGCGGTAGCCATTTCTATTCCTTAAGGTTGTTACGGTTTCGTTTCAGCCGCGGCCATGTCCGGGGCATTGACCGATCCCGGTGGAGGCGGATTTAACGATTTTACATATGCGACCAGCTCATTTAATTGCTCTTCATTCAGCAATCCTTGAAAGACTGGCATGATCGGTTTGAATCCGCTCACGACTTTTGCAGCGGGATTGACGATCGACTCGCGAATATAATTGTCATCGGCAATCACGGTCCGTCCGTCTTCGAGGGTCACCGGATTCCCGTAGACCCCGTTTAGCATTGGAGCCCTGCCCTGCATATCAGACCGATGACAGGTTTGGCATCCCAATTGAGCGAACAAGCTGGCGCCATTTGCAGCCAGCGAGCCAAATCCTCCACCAGTTGTTAACCATGTCTGATATTGCGCGGGTTCCATAACTACGATCTGCCCAACCATGCCAGAGTGAAGAGTGCCACAGTATTGTGAACAAAATAAATGATACGTGCCGGCATGAGTCGCTCGAAACCATAAAGTGGTGTAGCGGCCCGGTACGACGTCCTGCTTAATGCGAAACTCCGGCACAAAGAAGCTATGAATAACGTCCTGGGAGGTCATGATCAGCTTGATGTCACGATCCGCCGGAACATGCAATTCATTAATTTCGCGTTGCCCTTCAACGTGTTGCAACTTCCACATCCACTGTTTACCGACAACGTAGATTTCCGCCACATCCTTGGGCGGAACTCGCTCCTGGAAATAAATAACCGCCCCCCATGCGAAGATGAGCATAAAAATTCCCAGAGGGACGACTGTCCAAGCAATCTCTAATAGGACAGAACCTTCAATTTGATGGGCTTCTCGTCCATGGCGGCGGCGATACTTTGCGGCAAATACGATAAGTGTGATG
This sequence comes from Terriglobales bacterium, assembly GCA_035651835.1. Lineage (GTDB taxonomy): Bacteria > Acidobacteriota > Terriglobia > Terriglobales > Acidobacteriaceae > JAOAPG01. The sequence continues at coordinate 17,390 of DASRFC010000076.1, read as the reverse complement.
AAAATGGCTGCACACGTAAACAAAGTCAACAGGACGAGAAAAATGTAGAGTAGATCTACATTGCCGGCCATCGTCGAAGCCCGTGCGGGCCAAAGTGGAAGGTTCTCAAACATAGCTAGGGGACTTGTCGCGCTCCTTGCGAGTTGGGTTGGGACCACGGCGCGTCAGAACCGTGAGAAACACACCCAATATAAGTATGGTTGCCGCACCCGACAACTGCAGGACCCGAGTAATAATTGCGCCGTATTTCCCTGTCGCCGGATCGTAGTGGTAGCAATACAGCAACACTTGATCCACGGCGGTACCGATCTTATTTTGCGAAGCCTCGATCAATCCCAGCCGCAAATCTTTGGGCGCGTATTCGACGCCGTAGAAGTAGCGCGCGATTTTTCCTTCGGGCGTGAGGATCATGATCGCTGTAGCGTGTGCAAACTGATCAGATCTTGGATCATATTCGTACTGAAAACCTGCGGCCTTTGTAAGTGCAGTGATCGAATCCTGCGTTCCGGTCAAAAAATGCCAGCCCGCTTCGGCTCCTTCGCGATGATAGCCTTTCACATATTCCGCTTTCTTAGCGGACGCAATCTGTGGGGTATCTTTGGGATCGAAGCTCACCGTCAAAACGTCAAATTCCTTGCCAACATCGAACTTCAGCACTCGCAATGAACTTTGGAGTCCGCGTAACACTTCACCACACAACATCGGGCAGCGGTAATAAACCAAATTCAGGATGATCGGCTTTGTTCCAAAGTAATCTCCGAGACGAACTGTCTTCCCTGTTTCGTCTTTGAACGTCAGATCCGCCGGAATCTGCTGATTCAAATTCTGCGAAATGCCTACATCTTTAAGCCCTTGAGGACGAACGTTGGCGGGCGGTAATACTCCTCCGGTCGTCATCGCCTGCCCAAAACCTGATCCTGCCAGGCCGAACATGGCAAATGCGGTTAGAAGAATCCACTTCGAATTGTGCCTACTACGCACTACTTTTTCCCTTTCGGCTTCTTAGCCTGATTCGATTCAAGCTGCGACTTTCCCGGTTCCTGATTCGCTGGTTCTTGAGACATATCGCTATGGTCCGAAGCGGCAGCAGCAGCCTTCACCATGTTGACTATTGCGGGTGGCGCGGTTCCTGTAGCGGGCGCGGTTGGCAATCCACGTTGCGCAATTAATTCCATCGCGCGCTCAATTGGAATGCGCATGACGCCGCTTTGTTGATCCACCCAGCCATAGCTGTGTAGTTCCTGCTCTTCTTTAAGCCGGAAATCGTGGATTTCGGTACGTTCATCAGTTTCCAGACGGGGCTGCGGAAATTGCCTTATGTCCTCAGGAAAAACGGAACGTGTGTCTGCCCTGGGCGGAAGCAATGGACTCATAACTGCAATCTGGTGCTCCTGGTTGTAGCGTTGGGCAATATAGAGCGTCCCTCTTAAGACCAAGGCGATAAGTGCAGTGCCTACAATGATCGCGATAAAAAACGCGTAAACACCAAATGAGCTTAAGTCCTGGCGCTCAAAGCCGACTTCTGGATTGTCGTCGTAATGATGATTTTGCCCGTGTCCATTAGTCATGAGCCGCCTCCAGAAGCGCCTGCGCCTTCGGATCATGCACAACCAGAAGAGGGCGTGATTTCAAATTGCGGAAGAACAACGCCAGCCAGAGACCACCGATTCCAATCGGAACTACAAAATCCAGGAAGTGCAGGTAGAAAGTTGGATGCCATGTCGGCTCGATATACCAATACAAGTCGACCGCCCGCATGAAGATCATCCACGCCGCGAGTCCGATTAGAGTTCGCGGATTACGCTTGAATGGACGCGAAAGGAGTAAAAGGAATGGAATCGCAAAGTGAAAGAGAAATAGATAAAGGCCTACGCCTTGCCATCCTCCACCGAGGCGGCGGGTGAACCATGTAATCTCATCCGGCAGATTTCCCGCCCATGTGATCAAAAGCTGGGAGAAGGAAAAATAAGCCCACAGCATGACGAAGGTCAACATCAGCTTGCCATGATCATGCACCTCGCGCGGCTTGAGAAAAACTGACGTAGGCTTGTATTTGTAAAAGATGGTTTCCACTACCACCATCAATGACATTGCCGATAAACATTGTCCGACAATGAAAATTAGCGCGTAGATCGTGGAAATCCACGGCGCGTTCAATGACATGACCCAATCGATGATGGCAAAGGAAGCGCTGAAAGCGTACAGTACCAGCCCTGGCGCGCTGATTTTACGCAGCACCGGCAAATCGCGGGTGGGAGCCTCGTCCTGCGCGGCTGATGCGCGATTCAGCCAATAAATGAGCAATCCCCAGATGATGAAATAAATGACAGCTCGAATGATAAAACCGCTGTGCGTTAAATACGCCTGAGTTACGTCGTGAAGACGTTTGTCCTTGGCGATGGTCGCGGGATCCATCCAACCATAGAGGTGATGCATTCCCAAGATCACGGGAATGAATAGCACAGCCATCAAGGGCAGAGTTCGCGTTCCCGCTTCAAGCGGGCGGCGAATTACCGTTCCCCAGACTCCGCCCGTTACGTGCTGGAGCATTAAAAACGCCAAGCAACCGAGTGTCAGGCCAAGCCACAGCATGTAACCAATCAGATAGGAATGGAAAAATTGATCCGGCGAGATGAATGCAAATACCGCCGAGATAACCGCAAAGATCACACCTACGATCAGTGTCCTCTGCTGAGCGGTCTGCACGACCGGCGGCGCTAGCAGATCCAAATTGTTTACGCGCGCCGTGCTCATTTGTGTTCTTCTCCTGAAATTATCGACCCCGAACCTTCAGTTGCTGGCTGCATCTCCGGCAAAGTTGCGCCGGATGGCGGATCACCCCGGAACACTGGCGGCTCAGATGGCACCTTCTGTCCAGCAGGAGCATCCGCCGAAGTTGCCGCCTGGCTTAGCTGTAACGCCCGAATATAAGCCACAATCATCCAGCGATCCCGCGCTGGGATTTGTTCGGCATAGTCCGGCATGGCTCCAAATCCGTCAGTCATTACATTAAATAAATACCCCAGAGGCGCCTTACGCAAACGCTCGGTGTGATAAGAGGGTGGCGCGCGGAAGCCGCGCTGTACGATCATGCCATTGCCATCACCAGTACGAGAGTGGCACGGCGTGCAATAGATATTGAACCTCTGCTGGCCGCGCGCGAGTACATTTTCGTTTACCGGAAATGGCATGTAGTCGCCAAAAAGGTTTCCCACCTTACCAGTATAAAAATACGTGTCTTCATGCAATTGGCCACGCGCAACCGTTCCTTCGATAGGCTGGCGCGCCGAACGCAAATCCGCATAGAAATCACTTTTCGCCAGCGGTTTGAATCGCGGCTGATCGTGCATGTCTTGCCGACAGCCTGCCAGGATCGCGAGCAGCACCAGCGGCGATAATTTTCGAAGGTTCCGCATGCTAGCTGGGAACCTCCGAAATCGAATGTGGACCAAGACTCTCAAGGAAAGCGCGCGTCTTCACAGCGTCATATTTGGGATCGGAGGAAAACACGATCAGGAAAAACTTATCTTTGGTCACAAACTCAAAGCGCGGCACGTTGAATACGGGATGGTAAGGCATGGGCAAACCATTGAGTGCCAACATGCCAAATGTTGCCGCCAATACGGAAAATAAAATTGTCAGTTCGAAAGTGACGATAACAAACGCTGGCCATGAGTGTAGCGGCCTTCCGCCAACATTCACCGGGTAGCTGACAGTTGAAATCCACCACTGCATTGCATATCCCGTGAGGCAGCCCAGAATTCCTCCAACCAGCACTACTGGCGCTACACCATTACGATGGAAGCCAATTGCTTCAGCCAACTCTTCGATCGGGAAGGGACTATACGCATCGATTTTCCTGTATCCAGCTTCATGCGTGCGCTCGGCGGCCTGGACGATTGCCGTTGGCGTGTCGAACTCCGCCAGCAAACCATAAATCGGATCGCGTTTCATTTGTGTTTCACCTCCGCCTCGGGCAGCAGAGTGCGTATTTCAAAGATCGAAATCATCGGGAGCAGGCGGACGAACAAGAACATGGCGGCGCTGAACATCCCAAGAGTGCCAATGAAGATCGCCCAATCCCATCGCGTAGGGTAGTACATTCCCCAGGATGATGTCAGGAAGTCGCGATGCAGACTGACCACAACGATAATGAACCGCTCCAGCCACATGCCGGCCAAAACATCGAGCGAAATAAGGAACAGCCAAGTCGGATTGGTACGGAATTTTCTGATCCACAAGATCTGCGGCAAAATAATATTGAAAAAGAGCAATCCCAAGTACCACGGAGCGTAAGGCCCATGCAGGCGGTTCCAGCGCAGGAAGCCTTCGTACGGATTCCCTCCGTACCAGTTCATGAATGCTTCGAAGGCATATCCGTAAGCAACAATCAGGCCGGTCGCAAGCATCACCATGGCGGAATTTTCCAGATGCCGCTCGGTAATAAAATCTCCCACGTCATAAAACTTGCGTATGGGTATGGCCAGCACTAACACCATGGCAAATCCGGAGTAAATGGCGCCAGCCACGAAGTAGGGTGGGAATATCGTCGTATGCCAGCCTGGCACAATGCCGATGGCAAAATCGAAGCTCACCACGGTGTGCACGGAGAGCACGAGGGGAGTCGCGAGACCCGCCAGCAACAGGTACGCTGTCTCGTAGCGCGACCAATGCCGAGCCGAACCGCGCCATCCCATGGCCAGCAATCCGAAAACGATCTTGACGAATTTATTTGTGCTCCGGTCGCGCAACGTCGCTAAATCTGGAATCAATCCAATAAACCAGAACAGCAGCGAAGTCGTGGCGTAGGTCGAAACCGCAAACACATCCCATACCAGCGGGCTGCGGAATTGCGGCCAGTAGTTCATGGTATTGGGATAGGGGAACAACCAATATGCCAGCCACGGACGGCCAGTGTGCAATACCGGGAACAAACCCGCGCAGGCCACCGCAAACAGCGTCATGGCTTCCGCAAAGCGGTTGATGGAATTGCGCCAGGACTGCCGAAGCAAAGCAAGAATGGCGGAGATCAAGGTACCGGCATGACCGATACCGATCCACCACACGAAATTGACGATGGCAAATCCCCATCCAATGGGGATATTGACGCCCCAAATGCCGACGCCTTTGATAAACAAATACCCCATCGCGAACAACATTACCTGCACGATCAGGAATGCAATCAGGAAGCCACCAACCCACCCATAAGTGACAGGCCGCTTGAGAACAATCGAGCTGATCTTGTCGGTGACACTGGCAAAAGAATGCCCTGGCTCAATGACGGGCGCTTTCTTCGGCTCGAGTGGTGTTTGGATAGTTGCCATGCTTAACCGCGCTCCACTTGCGATTCCAGTTCGGGGTTAGGGTTGCGAATCTCTGCCAGGTACGTTGTGCGCGGCCGGGTATTCAAATCTGCGAGAAGACTGTAATTTCGCGAACCAGTCTTCAGTTGCGTAACCCGGCTGTTCGGATCGTTGATGTTGCCAAAGATAATCGCGTTGGCCGGGCAGGACTCCTGACAAGCCGTCTGCAACTCGCCATCTTTGATCGTCTGCTTCTCAGGATCGGTTGCGGTTTCAGAGTCAATGCGATGCTGGTTGATGCGCTGCACGCAATAGGTGCATTTTTCCATCACACCACGGCTGCGTATGGTGACGTCGGGATTCCGCATCATCTTAAGTTGCGGTGTCTCCCAATCCTGGAATAACAGGAAGTTAAACCGTCGAACTTTATATGGGCAGTTGTTGGAGCAGTACCGCGTGCCCACGCAGCGGTTGTAAACCATATCATTCAGGCCTTCGGTACTGTGCACTGTTGCTCCAACCGGACACACCAATTCACATGGGGCGTTCTCGCACTGCATGCAGGGCACAGGTTGAAAATATGCTTTTGGATTGGCACGATCACCTTGATAGTAGGCGTCCACTCGCAACCAATGCATGTGGCGGCCCTTGTTGACCTGATCTTTACCGACTACCGGGATGTTGTTCTCCGATTGACAGGCCAGGATGCAGTTGTTGCATCCCACACAGGCATTCAGATCGATGGCCATGCCCCAGGCGTATTTTTCTTTTTTGTAATCGTATCCTGGATACAAGGTCAGCCCTGGAGCCGGCTCATCTTCTTTGGCAAACTCTGGTTCCTTGCGATACTCCTCTAAAGTTTTCGTTCGTACCAGCGGACGATCACCGCCGTCCGGGGTTTCCATGGTTTGGTAACCCTGGGTCGAAGCCAAGAGATAGGTTTGCCCAGTCTTACCAACAACGGCTCCGGTGGTAAACCAAGGGGCCACGCTCGATCGTAGCGGGTACATATCGAAACCTGCGCCAGTACCTGCTCGCCCCGCGCGGCGGCGTCCATAACCCAGGAATACAGTTATGGAATTATCAGGATGCCCGGCTTGAATCCAAACCGCACCTTGTACTGTCTTACCGTTCAACTGGATATTGATCAGATCTTTTGATTGAAGCCCCATGCGCTCGGCCATAGCAGGACTTACGAGCGTGGGATTATCCCAAGTCATCTTAGTCATCGGCTTGGGCAGCTCTTGCAGCCAGCCATTGTTGGCAAAGCGTCCGTCGTAAATGGAGGGATCGCGGCGGAAGTTGATTTCGAGGCTGTTCTGATCAGCGCTCGTTTGGGAAGGAATGCTGCCCGACTTTGCCGAGACTTGCTTCGGAATAAACGCAGTTCCTTCAATCCAACCGTCGTGCAGCGATTTTCGCCAAAACTTATCGAAATCAGCTCCGGCGCGTTTGGATTTCCAGTAGTCCTGAACCAACCCGTGCCCGTTCGCCTGAGTGTTTCCGGCAAATACAGCGGCTACTTCCAGCGCGCTTCGACCGTTATAAAGCGGGGCGATCAGCGGCTGCACAATTGAAACGGTGCCATCGTAGGCGCGCGCATCTCCCCAAGCCTCAAGATAGTGCGCTTCATTAATATGCCAATGACAAAGCTCGGCAGTCTCGTCGTTATAGAGACCTACGTGCACTCGCGTCGGAATGTTGCTGTTCTGAAGCGTGTCAGCAAAGCCGAGATCAGCAGGCGCATCGTAAACAGGATTTCCGCCCAGAATGAGCAGCAATTGAACCTTGCCGCCACGCATGTCGGCCACTAATTCCTTGAGCGACTCAGTCTGGTTTACCGGATTCGCGCTCACCGGATCGGTATAGACCACAGTTTTGCCAACATTGCCGAGAGACTGATTAATTGCATGAGCAAAGGCGTGAACGGCGGGTGATTGATGATCCCCCGGGATGACCACACTCGAACCTTTGTGGCTTTGCAGATCTTTTACCAGAGCAGCCAAATATTTTCGCTGTTCGGCCCCTACTGTGCCGCCGGCATTGTTTGCTCCCAACGCTGCTGCGAGCGCACTCGCGAAGCCTTCAACTTCTGATGCACGAATAGGCAGACGATGGTCTGCCTTGGCTCCGGTAGAACTTGGGGTGCTCTCAACCACATACAGCCGGCTCATCGTTCCGCTATCAGGATTCCGTCGTTTGGCAAAATCTCGCGCGTAGCGGACTGAGCCGGGGAACCCCGCATACAGGAAATCGGCATCCAGCGAAACAATCACATCCGCATTTTCAAGCTTGTACTGAGTTTCAACTGGTTGCCCAAAAGCTGCCTGCGCTCCCGCCAAAACGTTGTCGCGATTGACCGGCTCATAACTGTGCCACTTAGCTTGCGGATAGCGAGTGAGCACCTGATGAAGCTGATCGGCAAGCGTGGGCGATGAAATAGTTCCGGCGAGAATACGAATCCCCGCGCCTTCATTTGAATTTTGCGCAGCCAGGGGCGCTTGGATCGCTTCGAGAAATGTTCCCCATGCGCTCAATTCACCCATGTATACAACATGCTGGGAACGATCAGGATCATACATTTCCAGCAGCGACGCTTGCGCAAAAATATCGGTCCCACCCAGACTTGCGGAATGCTCGCCATTGCCTTCAATCTTGGTAGGCCGGTACATGTGACTCTCGACCAGAATCGGGTTTGCGTATCCGCTCAAGGTAAAAGCACTCGAATAAAAAAGCGGGCGACCGGGAACCAGCTCTTCCGGTTGCTTTACATACGGAACAATCGATTCCAGCGGTTGCTTGGTGCATGCGGTCATGCCAGCCATGGCAAGCGAAGCACCCATCAGCTTCATGAAGCCGCGCCGTGATACTGAATCCAGCCACTCGGAGGCGCCCTTCGGGAATTCGCGGTGCATCATCTCTTGAAATTCAGGGCTTCCGGCTAACTCTTCCAAACTACGCCAGTACTCCGGGCCTTTGGTCTCAGCGATTTGCGCGCGCGCAGTTTCCAAGTCAAGTTTGCCCTTCTTGGTGGGGCAGACTTCCTCGCGATGCTGTTTTCCGTTTTGCTCTTCTCTCTTCATCGCATCTTCATCGGCTAACAATTTTCTTTCCTGCTTCGATTGCCTGTCTTACGACCGCTTGCCCTATCTATGACACGTGGAGCAACTGGTAATGTCCGTCGGAGTACGTAAATTGTGCTTCTGAATCAAGTACTTTCCCAGCTCACGCTGATCGGTGTACTTCGTTCCATCCACTTCGACTGGCTTGGCGCTCGTGGGCTGTTCGTACCGCATATTGAATACCTGATCGCGAGGCCGCAAATATTTATCCGGTGCGCGATGGCAGTCCAGGCACCACTCCATTTGTAATGACGCAAAGTTGTACATCAAGGGCATGCGATCTACAGGCCCGTGGCAGGTATTGCAGCCAACACCTTTGCTGATGTGAATACTGTGATCGAAATAAACAAAATCAGGAAGATCGTTGACCCGATTCCATACCAGCGATTTCCCGGTGCGGAAACTTTCGCGTACCGGCTCAAGCAGCGGCGCTGATCCCACCCAGATTTGGGAGTGGCAATTCATGCATGTCTTAGTCGGAGGTATTCCCGCGAAGTGCGAATTTTCCACAGAAGTATGACAGTAGCGGCAATCAATTCCGAGACCAGCCACATGGTGTTGATGGCTGAAGGGCACGGGCTGGGGGCGAGCCACTCCGGCATAGGTGATGTAAGGTGAGCGCTGCAACTGAATGCAGGCCCAAAGTGCGACCGACGCCACGATAATCGTCGCAATGATCGTGACTTTCGAGATGGTGTTCGAACTGCGATGAAAAATCTGCATCGACTCAGACGTTCCCGTGCAGCAGGAGGCACTTACGGCCCCGGTTCATGCAGCGTTGCAGGATAAAGACAATAAAAGCAAAGCGTAAAAAATGTTGCTTATGAAAACTGGTGATTATATCAGCTCACGCGGTTTTGCAAACTATCTTCGCGCGTACAAAATAAAAAAAGTTTTTGTCCCACCAAAATTTCGCAAAATTTATGGGTTTTTATCGTAAATTCATGACCAGCAGCTTGGGCTCGGTCATCTCCTCAATCGCGTAGCGCAGTCCTTCACGCCCTAAACCAGATTCTTTAATGCCACCGTAGGGCATATGGTCGATACGGAATGAGGGGACATCTCCGGCTACCAACCCGCCTACTTCGAGTTCCTCATACGCATTGAACAGCAGACTTACGTCTCTGGTAAAGATTCCTGCCTGCAATCCATACGCGGAGTTGTTCAACTGGCGAATCGCATCTTCAAATTTATCGTAAGACTCGATTGTAACTACCGGGGCGAAGATTTCCTGGCAATTCACCTTCATTTCCGGACGCGTCCCGGTCATTACCGTGGGCTCAAAAACTGAACCGATCCGCTTTCCTCCACATAGTAGCCGGGCCCCTTCTCTGACTGCCTCTTCAACCCAGGAGCTAGCACGAATCGCATCGCTTTCGCGGATGAGTGGCCCTAGATCAGTCGACTCTTGTAGTGGATCTCCAACCACCAGCTTCTTCACTCCAGCAAGCAGCAGTTCAATGAACTTGGCTGAAACAGAGCGTTCGACCAGAATGCGCTGCACCGAGATGCAAGTTTGACCCGCATAAACAAAACCTCCAGCAACACAACGCTCCGCGGCGTAGGAGAGGTCGGCATCGCTATGCACGATGACGCCGGCATTCCCACCGAGCTCCAAAACGACCTTCTTCTTCCCTGCATTCTTCTTGATGTGCCAGCCCACGGCTGCGCTGCCCGTAAAGCTAATCATTTTCAATCGATCATCTGCGACGATGAGGCTGGCATCTTCGTTGGAAAGCGGTAGTACGTTCAACGCGCCGTCTGGCCATCCTGCTTGCTGCACCGCTTCGGCCATCAGCATGGCTGTAAGCGGAGTTTGAGGAGCTGGCTTCAGGACCATAGTGCAGCCAGCTGCAATGGCTGGCGCAACTTTATGGGTTACAAGATTCAAGGGGAAATTAAACGGCGTGATTCCTGCAATCGGTCCCAATGGGAAACGCCGCACAATGCCCCAGCGTCCAGCCGTATACTCCTGCCAGTCAAGCGGCAGATATTCTCCGTAAATACGGGTGCTCTCTTCAGCTGCAACGTTGAAGGTAAAGACGGCTCGATCAACTTCGGTTCGCGCTGCCTTGATCGGCTTTCCGGCTTCGAGAGCAATTGTGCGCGCAAATTCCTCTTTGCGTTCGCCGATGTGTTCCGCAATTCGTCTTAATACACGTTGCCGTTCAAACGCTGGTAAACGCCGCGTTGTACCGAAAGCCTTCACCGATGCTGCGATTGCCGCTTCAGCATGTTCACGCCTACCCTGAAACACCGAACCAACAAGACTGCCATCGTAAGGCGAATGGATTTCTATCTGGTCGCCTTCCTCGATCCATTTACCATCGAGCAAGAAACCTTGCGTGCCGATGGGAGTCAGAGTCATTTCGGTCATGGCAACTTCTCCGAAGTTCTAGTTCAACTTCTAAAAAAGATTACGCGAAAATTATAGACTTTGCACTCGCGACATTTTTCTTAAAGATTCGAACACACTTAAGGATTCGGCGAATTATTTCCACAGCTCTATACTATTTGCGGGATTATGAGAACAGTTTCCGCGAGTCGAGGGAGAATAGTTGCCACAACCCATTTTGGAACCGATTTCTAAAATTGCAGAGCGGCTACACAGACGAGAAATCTCTCCGGTAGATTTGACGGAAGATTGCCTAGCCCGAATTGAGAAGCTGAATCCTTCACTCAATGCATTCATTACTGTTACAGCCGAATCAGCTCTGGCTCAAGCCAAGCAAGCGGAGAGTGAAATTCAAAGCGGGAATTGGCGTGGGCCGCTGCATGGGATTCCGATTGGGCTGAAGGACTTGATCGACACAGCCGGAGTTCGCACTACTGCCGGGAGCGCATTGTATAAAGATCGCGTTCCAGAACACGACGCCGAAGTTGTTCGTTTGCTGAGGAACGCGGGAGCTGTATTGCTCGGGAAGCAGAATATGCACGAATTTGCCTATGGTGGCAGTTCGATGATCAGCCACTACGGCCCGGTTCACAACGCCTGGAATCCCGGGTACATTGCAGGTGGCTCCTCTGGAGGTTCGGCAACAGCTGTTGCTGCTGGCCTTTGCTACGGAGCGATAGGCACCGATACAGCTGGATCCATTCGCGAGCCGGCAGCTTTGTGTGGCGTGGTCGGGCTGAAAGCTACTTATGGGAATGTCAGCACCCAAGGTGTGATTCCACTTTCTCGATCCTTCGATCATGTTGGGCCAATCACACGGACGGTTGAAGATGCGGCAATCTTGCTTGCGGCGATTGCCGAGAGTGCGTCGAAGCCTATTGAAAATGTAAAACCCAATACGCTACGAATTGGGATTCCACGGAACTTCTTTTATGAAGATGTTGACGCGGAAATTTTCGCATCTATAGAGCAAGCGACGCTCGTGATACGCCAACTGACTGCAGGCACCCGCGAGATAAAACTCTCCGTTGAGACTGACCGCACTTTGCAAGCAGCTGAGTCTTATGCAGTTCATGCTGACTCAATCACAAGCCGATCAAATCTTTACCAGCCGGAAACCTTACGTCGCATTCTGAGCGGCAAGGACATTCCTGAGGCTGAAATCACCAATCACCGCCGTCAACTTGAAATTACGAGACAGGGAATTCAAAAGATCTTCGATGACGTCGATCTGTTGATCACCCCAACGACGCCGATTCCAGCCCCCGATTTAGCAGAGTTGGAGGCAAATCCGGAAAACCTACGTCCGCGCGAGATCATCCTGCTGCGGAACACTCGTCCATTTAATGTCTGGGGATTGCCAGCCATTTCGGTGCCATGTGGTTTCACTAAAGCTGGCCTGCCGATCGGATTGCAAATTGCTGGTGCACCCGGCAAGGAAGCCTCTGTACTTCAACTTGCTCAGGCTTACGAAGAAGCAACCGAATGGCACACCTATCACCCGCAGGTGCACTGATTATCGACGCACTAATCGACCGAATGCACATCCCCTGGCAGCATCATTACAAACGCACACTCGCCTGTGAGCTTGGAGCAGGATAGAATTCCGCGCCGTAGGATTTTCGTGGGAGTATCGTCTGGGAAATTAAGATCATAATGAGCCGTCTTCAATGCTTCCGAAAAGACTTTCAGCTTTTCGTCTCCGCTAATAAATTTCACGCCTTCGGCGGATGCTCCAGAGTGGCTGGGCACAAGCGTCACAAAAAAATCAGCGGTACCTGCTTCATCTTTTGTGGCTTTTCCTAATTTGATAGTGCGAGTTTCTTGTAAATCGCTGAGATATTTTTCGGTTATCGCGTTTACTTTTGATTCGCCACCAACCAGTGCCGCCAAGTGGGCTCGTGTCTCCGGGGTAGGCCTTAGAGCCGATATCGCCATGGCATAGGTGCGGATGGCGTCATTTTTCCGCCCAAGTTTCTCGTAAATCTGCCCCAGGTGATCGCCAACTTCACCATGCTGATCGACAACCCAGGATGCTGAGACATACTTCTCCGCTTTTGCGTAGTCTCCTTTGGCAAAAAAAACCCAGCCGAGAGTGTCCCAGTTTGCCACCAGCGACGACACTGCCGCTAAATCCCTATTATTTAGTTGATCGAGGCTTGTATTTCGCAGCGCCGCAGCTACCGCGGTTACTGCCGACTCCGAATATTGTTGGGCGCGATCCAGATGAACGCCCTTTAAAGAAAGCTGATACGCAATATCGTTCCAAATTTCAGGAGTGGCCGATAGTTCAACTGCGCGGTCAAAAGCCGCCAATGCCTTATCATCCTGGCCTACGTTGAGGTATGCGTTTCCGAGGCTAATCTGCAACCCCGGATTATCGCTTTTGATCGAAACCGCCTTCTCGAGTTCCGGCACCGCTTTTTCATACTGCTTTGCCTCGGAATACATGCCACCCAAAGCGGCATGACCGTACTCGCTCAGCGGATTAATCTCAAGCGCTTTATTGTAGGCAACGGCAGCCTCATCATATTTCCGCTCAGTCGTATAGGCCCACCCGAGGCTGTTGTATGCATATTCGTCATAGGCATTCATGTCCGCTTGCTGACGAAATGCTTCGATGGCTTTATCCGTCTCGTGAATCGCCATGTAGGCGCGTCCAAGATTCATTCTGGCGGTTTTGTGTTTAGGATCGGCTTCGAGCACTCTCTTGAGCAAACCTATAGCAGCCGGAAAATTCCCTCGCGCGAGAGCTGCATTGGCGGCATCGTTGAGGTCATCCCCTTTCAGGTCAGCGGGAGCGGTTGGATCTCCGGCGGCGGTGCTGTCGATCGAAAGATGTTGTCCTGAGTCAGTCGTTATGGCGCGCCGAAAAGCCAGGTAGTCGCTCGTACGCGAAGGCGGCAAATCACGAGTATTGGTTGTAAGGGCACGCTCGGCTGTAAAAACATTGCCATCGATCTTGTAGCTGGCCTCGTATTGTCCATAGTCACGTTTCATTGTGAAAGGCAATGGGGGACGTTCCACATACTTCGCGGGAAATTCGAGGCGAGCCGTGTACCGATAGTCCATGGGACCGCCAACCTGGATCGGCTCGGTATCAGTCGAAGAGTTGTCTTCATCCGCATCAGGAAGACTGATCTGTGAGAGAGGCAAAATTAATTCGGATTTTTTCTTCGTCCAATCCAGAAAGTTCGCGGCCGTGACTTCATATTGAACCTGGAAAGCTTCCTTGGTAGCGGCCGGATCGCTTACCTTTAAATTAGTCACGTCTCCCGTCAAACCGCTCATGCTGTTCATCTGCTTCACGAATTCTGTCCATCTCGCATTGGGCACGCGACGGAAAAGAATTCGCATGTAAAGCTCCGTATCCCCCCGCAAAGTGATTTTTATGTGGGCATCAAGCTTGCCAAATTCGTTGACCTTGCCATCGAGCTCCTGAATTTGACGATTGGGAACTGCGGGATCTGCGGGAGTTTCTTCGAGATGTGGCTTGGAGCTAGAACCTTCGGGTGGAACGATGAGCGCCTGCTTTTTTCGTAGATTATAGGAGAGCAAGCGAAACGGCGCGACCTCTGTGGTCGTGTCCATCCAAACCTGATCTTTAGTTAGAGGCACGAGACTGAAAACATGGTCGAACTGCGAGGGCGAGGGTATGTCGGGATCGAGTTTGCGCTCCGAATTGATAAGCACCGAAGATGCGTGGTAGCCGGATGCTTCCAGCAGGCTGGCTAATAGCGTGTGCTTATCTTTGCAATCTCCGTATTGATTGTGCAGCACGTCGGCAGCGGAGTGCGGCTGAAAACGGCCCACTCCGAAAGATAAACTGATATAGCGAAAATTTGTCGCGACGTAATCATAAAGAGCTTGAATTTTGTCGAGATCGGTTGCCTTCCCAGCAGTAAGCTCGGCTGCTTTGGCGCGGATCTCTGGCGTGGGCTGGCGACGATCTTTTTCTAGTCCGGCATACCAGCGACCGAGTTCCTCCCAGTTGGCGAACGTCGTCATCTGCACGGCGGGCGGCTCGGGCTCGGTTTTCTTCTTCTTGTCTTTATCTTTGTCGTCTTTGCCGCCGTCTTTTTCCTTGTCGTCGTCTTCGCGATGCGAACTCGACCAGGTGTAGACACGGCGGCCGTTTGTATCCGTAATTTTAGGATCAAATCCCGGCTGGGTTTTCACTTTTGCCATGCGTTCATGTGGGATATCGACTTTGAGCTGCTCATCGAGCACAATCCCGCTCTTTGCGAAGTTATGCTCCATCCAAAATTGGTTGGGAGCTAGGGGCGTGTGAATGGTAGTGACAACGTGATATTCGAGCACCTCTCCGGGACGAAGCCCGGGCACGGTGACATGTTTCTGGCGGTAATCGGTATAGACCGGAGCTTCTTTTTCCAGAGGAATGCTTAAATCCTGGACCGCGTCGGCGCTGGCCGTTACTGTGCTTCCGTCTGCTTTAAGTACACGCACATACGGGATCTCAACGCGCTCGTTCGCTGAACTGTATCCGATTACAATTTGTCCCCACTGCTCGACGCCAGCTTCGCTTTGAACCTTAATCCTGGCATAAAGCTCGCGCTCGCCGGTTCCGTCGCTCTCAAAACGGTAGGACGTTCGGAGCTTCTCGACTACAAAAGCTTGCTGGGAGTAGTCGGGAGCGGCTTCAGCAGCCTTTTCGAGAGGCTTAGGAATTGGGGACGGCTTGGGCGGCTCGTTCTGGGCGTGAATCGCCACAGAAAGTGTTAGGAAGAAAAATAATGAAAAAATGCGGCGCGCAGCTATCGAACAAAACAAATACATGGTGGGGCGTTTTTACCCTATACAGGTACTCACGCGCAAGAAGAACCACTGTTTGAAGGTTCCCAAAGTGCGCCATCAAAGCACTTTACTCTATTGCCCGCCAACCCCCGCTTGCTCCATGAAAGCTGCCTCGTCACTCTTCATCTTTTTCAGCTGATCGATGGGCAGGTACACCATGTGACCTGCCTCATAAGTAGCGAATGAAATATTTTGATGATATTTAGGGCCGATATCCAGATGATTCATGGTGTAATTCGCTGCAAAATACGGCGTCGCTAAATCGTAATAGCCCTCCATCACAAATACTTTGAGGTAGGGATTTTTTACGATCGCTTCTCGTAATGCACTGGCCGTGTCAGGAAACCCTTCGATGCTCGATCCCCAGTCCCACTTATCAAAGCCGGCCTGTTGTGCAAATACGTAATAGGGCATATCGACCTTATAGCCCAACTCGGTACGCACATAATTGTTGAAGACAGCGGTATACGGCGGCATGGTGGCTGATCCGGTTGGATCGTAGAAATCGGTGTCGAGTAGGCCAGCAGGATCGGGTCCGGTAAAACGTCCATCGAGGCGCCCGACGCGGAGTTTCTGATCGATTAGCAGATAATGAGTAAATTTCGGCACGTCGATGCGTAGATTCGCCTGATCGATAATTTCTTTACTTAGACCGGTAAATCGCGACATCTGATCAACGACCTTCTGACGCTCTTCCGTTGCAAGTGCATCTCCCTTCGCGAGGGCTTGTGCGTAATCAGTTTCAGCCCAGTGTTCTGCCTCTTCGCGCGCTCGATTCATGTCCTGCGCGAGATCCGGAGCGAGCTTGTGATGGTAGCCCGCAATCATGGTGAATGACGGGATCAGAAAGATGTAAGGCTGGTCGTTGGTTTTCTTGTCTTCGAGCGTCTGGAAATTGAGCACCTCAGAGAGCAAGGTGATGCCGTTAAAAGATATGCCTTTATCGGCCAAGTATCCGGAAATTCCAGCAGCGCGGGTTGTTCCATAACTTTCGCCGAGCATAAACAAGGGAGAGGCCCAGCGGTCATAGCGAGTGATGTAGAGCCGGATAAATTCGCTGAAGGCTTCGATGTCGCCTTTCACGCCCCAGAATTTTTTAGTCAGCTCTGCATTTTCGGCGCGGCTGAATCCGGTCCCGATGGCATCGACGAGAACCAGATCGCTTTTGTCGAGCAGCGTATAGGGATTGTCCTCCATACGATAGGGGGCGCGAGGCATAAAGCCATTAGGCTGAAGAACTACTCGCTTGGGCCCGAGCGCTCCCATATGCAACCAGATCGAGGCCGATCCGGGACCACCATTGAAGGCAAATGTCACTGGACGCTTACTGACATTCTCGCCATCAAGTGTGTAGGCAACAAAGAACATCTCTGCTTCGATTTTGCCGTCGCCGCGCTTGATCGGAAGGCGGCCCGTTGCCGCGGTGTAGCGCAACAGCTTTCCATCCACGGTGATCTGATGATGTGTCACGACCGGAGGCACTTCGGCCATGTCGAAATGTTCTTCTTTCTTGTCTTTGTCACCATCCCCGGTGCTTGGCTTGGAAGGCTCGGGTTTGGGTTCGGTAGGGGTCGTCGTCTCGGATGCCGTGGGAGCCGGTTCCGCTGGAGTCTTGACCGCGTTCTTCTGCTGCTGATTTTTCGGCTTCTTTTCTTTACTCTGGCTGGGAGTTTGATTTGGCGTCGGTTGAGTTTGCGCCGGATTCGAAGATGGCTGTTCTTGCGAAGAGTTCGTTTGTTGAGCAGCGGCGCCGGT
>DASRFC010000075.1:0-15764 GCA_035651835.1 Terriglobales bacterium | reverse complement strand
TCACGTGGCGCCGGTCCAATCGGGAGAGATGGGGCTTGATCCTGCTGCCGTTGAGCGGGCCATTAAGGACTGCTCAAAATGGGGAAGGCCTCGAGCAATATACGATATTCCTGATTTCAACAATCCTCTCGGTACTTATATGCCGTTGGATCGCCGTCGCCGGCTTCTTGACCTGTGTAGACACCATGGCATGTTGCTGATTGAGGACAATCCTTACGGCATGTTTCTTTACGAAGGCGAAAAGTTGCCGACCTTAAAAGCGCTCGATCGAGAACATGTGGTTCTTTATATCGGAAGCTTTGCTAAAACTTTGTTCCCAGGACTGCGTCTTGGTTACCTGGTTGCAGATCAAAAGCTGACAAACAACCAGTTTTTGGCACAGGAACTGTCGAAGGTCAAGAGTTTGCTGACTGTTAACACACCTCCATTGTTACAGGCAATAGTGGCAGAGATACTGGTCAGAAATCAATGCTCGCTAAAGGCGATTATTGCCCCGAAAGCCGCCGGCTATCGCAGGAACCGGGATGTGATGATCGACTCCCTCGCAACCAACTTTTCAGATATGCAAGACCTGGTTTGTTGGAATTCTCCCCGCGGGGGCTTCTTTTTAACTGTGAATCTGCCGTTTCCTTTTGGCGTTGCGGAATTGCAACGATGCGCCGCGGAATACGGAGTCATCGTGGGTCCAATGCAGTTCTTCGCGCTTGCGCCAGGATCTGAATCCAGAATCCGTCTCTCATTCAGCTACGTAGATGAAAACGGCATCCGAACAGGGATTCGACAGTTGGCTTGTTTTGTACGGGAGCAATGCAAGGTTCATGAAATTCGAAACTGAATGTTATTCAAATAAGCAAATCGCCAGTTGAAATCAACTTAAAAAATATTTTGAGAGCAGCCATCGTGCACCATTGACGGGTTGTGCTCAAAAAAAATGGAGATAAAAAATGACCCCGAATGAATCTGATAAGCAAGATACGATGACCTACAAAGTTGTTGTGAACCATGAAGAACAGTATTCGATATGGCTCGACTATAAGGAAATTCCAGCCGGGTGGAGAAGTGCCGGCAAGGTTGGGCCTAAAGAGGAGTGCCTCGCTTACATCAAGGAAATATGGACAGACATGCGGCCTTTAAGCCTGCGCAAGAAGATGGAAACACTGGCTAACGACCCAGAGCCAATTGCATCCAACTCCGATTCAAACACATTTCAGGAAGAGAGTCTGGTCGACCGTTTATGTGAAGGAGAGCACCCTGTGGAAGTGAGTTGTCGTCCCCAGAAGACGATAGATCGATTCGCGCAGGCAATTGATTTAAATTATCTTCATATCAAGTTCCCTCAAACCAGAGGCGGGACGGAACTGGGCGTGTCTCTGGATCGGAACGCTTCAGATTTCAGCACTGCCGATTTTAAAATGGGAAAAGGCACCGCTCACGTCGAAGGAGATCTGACACTTGACTATGTGAAGCTCAGGTGTATTGCTGATATTGAGCTGAGCACGCTGAGCGGGAAAGGGCGACTGGTCAAGGTCGCCGGCGCGGCCGGGTGATTTTTTAAAGCTTCTTGCGAATATCTCTAAGAGAGCCGCCAGTCATTGCAGTTACGAGTGGCGGCATCCACCTCCAGCAAACTATTTTCAAAGGACCCAAATATCAGCGCTGGTACTTGCCGAATCCAATAACTACCTCCTGCCAAACCGTGCTATGCGGCAAAATAAGTGATACGTCAGAAAGATTCTTCATGGCTGCTCCTTTTTTAAGCAGCCTTCGTTCCAAAAGCGGAACCTCCTCTTCATGGAGCCCAGAACACAAAGCACGCTCCTGGAGGATTGCGAGGGTACCCGGGGGAAGCTACGTGTGCCCTCCGGCAGAGCTGCGAAAATCTTCTTAAGCTCTATGACGACTCAAGTCGGGCCTGGCATGACTGAAGATGGGCCCTGATACAAGTTAAATTTCGGCGCACTATTTTCTGAACGCTCTAGCACCCGGGGTTTAGAACATGAAAGCGTTAATAACTGTAGAGAATGGCAAAGTATTTCAAATGGATACCCAAGCTCATCTTTTAACATTATTGGATAGCTTAGGAAAACCTACCACCACCCTGTCTTTGCAGCGAAATCCGCGTGTCGTGCCTGGCTTCCCCTTTACATTCACTTGCTGCGACGGCTTAGAAACAATGGAAGGAAACGTGGTTCAGGTAATTTATTGTCAATAAGACGGTACATTCGCGCGCCGTGGTTCCCATGGCCTCCACATTCCTCGGATTGATAGCGACCGGAAACTCGAAGTTGAAGCGGTTGGTACGGATCTGTGCGTCAGCTGTATGCGCAAGTCTTGTTCAGAATGTGTCGTACGCAGCACAGTGGAGCCAGAATCGGCACGTCTTGCAGGAAATTGCCGGCAAGAAAGCTATAAGGCCTCGGACCGCGTCGCGATCTGGCGGAGTGGACTCAGCAAGTCCTCCAATTCAGCCAGCGGCATACGGCGAGGCTTGTCTGACTTGACTCAGTTTTTCGAGACGGATCACCCCCAGGGAAAGCCTTATTACGATTGGATAAAGATAGGGAGAACATCAACATCATGAATATTCTAGTGGCGGGTGGCGCCGGGTTTATTGGAAGTCACACAGCGGAGCGGTTGACGACAGCCGGGCATACTCCAATCATTTATGACAATCTCTCTACCGGGCACCGATGGGCGGCCGGCTCACAAATCATCATTGAAGCTGACCTTGCTGATAAGCGTTCGCTGCGAGCAGCGATCGAAAGGCATCATGTCGAAGCGGTCATTCATTTTGCCGGTTGTGCTTATGTGGGAGAGTCAATTGAGCAACCGCGGAAGTATTTTCAGAACAATGTACTCAATACCCTCAATTTGCTGGATATCATGCTCGACATGGATGTGAAGATTTTGGTCTATTCATCGACATGCGCGACCTATGGAGTTCCCCGGCATCTTCCCATTCCTGAAACCCAACCTCAGCTTCCGCTCAGCCCGTATGGCGAAAGCAAGCTATTTGTCGAAAAAGTACTCTACTGGTATGGCAAGGCTTACGGGTTGCGCTGGGTGGCGCTGCGTTATTTCAATGCTGCAGGTGCTTCTGGGCAGCTCGGCGAAAGCCATTCTCCAGAAACTCACCTTATCCCACTTGCAATCGAAGCATCGCTTACTGGGGTGCCCTTTACCATCTTTGGCGGCGATTATCCGACCGAAGACGGGACTGCCGTGCGGGATTACATTCATGTCGAGGACCTGGCGGCAGCGCACCTATTGGCCTTGAAATACCTGTTGGAGAATGGGCAAAACCGCGCCTTCAACCTCGGCACGGGGAAGGGGCACTCTGTTCGGCAGGTGGTGGAAATGATTGAGTGTGTCGCTCAAAAGCCGGTGCCTTACAACGTGGCAGGCCGGCGGCCGGGCGATCCCCCGGTCTTGGTCGCCGATGCCCGGGTGGCGCAGCAGGTGCTCGGGTGGGTGCCCGTCGCTTCCTCTTTGCATGAGATAATCCAAAGCGCTTGGGCATGGCACGTCAAAAGCCGCAAGACCATAGCTTCAGCAGTCTAGGTTCTTTAGATGAAGCCTTCGGGTAGGGTGCAATCCTTCCATTGTCTCCTACTCTCACTATCTGCTGTGAGCTTTGCCGGGGGGAAACTTGATTTGCCTTCTCGCCTATTTGTTTTGTAGCCCGTATGGCCAATTTATTCAAATGCGTCATTCTGTGCTCTCATAGAATTTGAGCAACCACCCAACCGCTCTCGGCATGCACCTTTCCTCGTCGCGGAGTTGGCCGGCTTGGTCCAGGGAAAAGCAGTAAGTTATCTTTACCTGGTGGTTCCGCTCCTGATGATAATGCATTTCATAATGATGCATTGCGCGTTTCAGTGAGCGCTCCTTAAAATAAAATCAGCTTCGAAAGACCCTCCTCCTTCACCGATCTGACCCAAGTGACGCCCGCCAGATAGATTCGCCTGTTCTCGAGATGCAGGAAGAACAGCGCATAATATGTCTTCAATCCTTTTGACGTAAGCACTTCTACAGTAAAGAAGTCCGTTCCCACCCATCACGGCCATGTGTGCGCGAATGAAGTCTCTCCAGCTGTTTTGTTTCTGCTTCGGCGCCTAGATGGGGCTCGGACTTTACGCGCTTCTGAGGGACTGGAGAAAAGACGAGGTGCGGAAATCAAAGCTCATCTAAATCGCTGCAGGACACCAACCCTCCAAGCCGCGGACGAGTTTTTTGACCATACGCCGAAGCATTAGGGGCTGGTTGGGAACTCATGCAATTTGAGTCAGAAAAACGCGTAAGAATTCATTCCCAATCAAACCATTTATTCAGCGCCACACGAAAATACCAGACGTCGGGTTAATGCGGCAAGGCGCCTGCTGAAATCGATTGACCTGGGATTACCCGACTCTTCCTCTAGCTTTGTAAGTAAAGAGCTTAGCTCGTTTCCGGCAGCGTTCATATCTGCCCGCACGACGTCGCGAGCCGCTTTCGACCAGCGAAATTCGCGGCGGGGCTTCCCGTCATGTACATCACCCATGGTCCTCGACTGTCCAGAATTTTGAATCGTTGATCTACCACAAATCGTAGGGCCCATCGGTAGCTCAACCCGCCGGCATTCTATTTCCAGAGTTCTTCCTTTCACTTATATAACGCGGCGAAAATGGAATCTATACTGCCGAAAAGTTAAAGCTTTCAAGTTAAAAATTGTTTGTAAAGTCCTAAACTATACGCATTTCTTATTCGTCTATATAACCAGCCTAGTACCACATCTCTGGCCGGCCTGATTGCCCAGGTGCCAGTGGCGCCATGCACCTCGACGGCGAATTCCTCAGGCTCAGCCCTGTTAGGATCATGCCCATATCTCTTACCTGCGCGAATCATTCGCACACGGGGTGAGCCGAATGCAGCCTTCAACCCGATCCGATTGAATTTTGAAATTGTGGCTTCCCGACTCGATATGACAGCACTTATGTTCTGCATCTGGTAGATTGAAAAAGCCGAACGGTACCCTTTTGGTTCCCCATACATGTTCATCGATTCGTTCGGGCTCGATGACCAGGGTCCCCCCTTCGTCGTGATGCCAGTTGTGCAAATAGCCATATAGATATGTAGTCAGCGATGTCTGAGACCACGTCATTGACATTGGATAGTGAAAGTCCGCAATGGCTAGGCAGCTCGACCGCATCGCGAATCGTTGATCGCACAGGGCTGCGGTCTTCGTCGGGTGGCAACGGATCATTTTCCGCTTCCAACTCGCGGGCGTACTTTTCAGCTTGCTCCCAACTGCGGGTCTTCGCCGCGGTACGCTGGTTTCGGCCGTTGGGCAGCACGCCGCGAATCCACTTGGGGCAGCGGTAGCGTCTCCAGTTCATGTCATCGTGGTGATCGCAGTCGCCGGCATGGCGAGTGTAGATGGTCAGCATTGAGCTCTCCACTGGTGTGGTGGATTGGCGCCGAGCATAGGGCTGGTTGGAAATTCGCGCAATTTGGGTGGGAAAACGCGAAAAAATCGAGGTGGTCCGCCGGGTCGGCGGTACAAAATTGGCCCAAAATTTTATGCTGGTCTGTAAGCTGTTGATTTTTAAGTAGTAAAGATGGTAGCCAGGGACGGAATCGTTCAGCATTACACGCCTTTCGGAATTCCAGCAAACGGCATTTTGTTGAATCCAAAATCAGATCTAACCACCTCAGTTGCAAGATGTTAGGAATTCACGGTGCAAGCTGGCACTTCGTAACGCTTCTTCGCTTGTGTCTCCCGAGACAATTGGAGTATCGCCATTTTCCAGGCGTATCGCGAATATCCTCATATGGTCAACCATAAGCCTTGTACCCGTATTGGCGAGGGCTTCGCCGGGAGAGCACGAGAGGCGCGGCGGTGCGCCTCTCGAAAAAAATTTTGGCATCTCGCGGAATGGGGGCTGATGGCTAAAAAGGGTTTAATCAAGACGATCCGCAAGAAGATCCGCAAGAAAAGGAAAGCCCCTCGCGGCTGCTGCCGCGAGGGGCTTTAGCTGGAAGGACGGTTAAGCCGTCCAGTTGGGAAAGGGATTGCGGGTGGAGTTGCGGAATGCGGTGATGAGATCGCGGATAGATGAGCGGCGCTGATGCAGAGTTTCGATCAGTCGGGCCAGGTCAGAAGCAGAGCCATAGCGGGACCACCAATCTTCCGGCAGCCCTTCTGTGAGCTTCCAAAGCTCGGCGTTGTCCATCTGCTCAGCGCGGCTAAGGACAGGCTCAAACGAGTCCCATCCCGTCACCTGCTGATAGACGCAATTACGGGCGTGCGTGCCCCGGAGCGCAGAATCGGGAAAATTCCACTCTCCGGCGTTAAAACAATAGCCCTGGCAAAGGTAGCCGTATTCGTAGGCAATGCGTGGGACCCTTCCGCTGGACACGAAACGCCATGGATCGACGTTGCTCGCCAGCTTGCAGGAGACAAGGGCGTAGCGGTGCTCGGAACATCCGCGAAGGAAATTCCTCCCGGCACCTCGGCGATTGCGCAGTTGGTCGAGGCGGCTGGCGGCTCCGTGCTGATCCTGTGTGACGAAGTTCTGAACTACATCAACCGCTATCGTGGTAGTGATGCTGACAAGTTTCATGCGTTCATCCAAAACCTGACAGTCGCGATGACCGGAACTGAGCGTTCGGCGGCAGTGATCAGCTTGCCGCGCAGTCAAGTAGAGATGTCTGATTACGATCTCCAGTGGCAGGAAAAGATTAACAAGGTGGTTCGCCGCGTTGCAAAGGACCTGATCGCGAATGACGAAGCTGAAATTAGCGAAGTCGTCCGCAAGCGGTTGTTCGAGGAGATCGGCTCGGACAAAATCCGCAAGTCTGTGGCGAAGGCGTATGCCGACTGGTGCTTCGAGCGCCGTAACCAGCTTCCGCCCGAATGGACTGCTGTCGATACAGCGACCACGGATGCGAAGGCACGAGAATTCCTGCGTGCGCGGTTCGAATCCTGTTATCCGTTCCATCCGGCGACTCTCTCTGTGTTCCACCGCAAGTGGTCGGCTTTGCGCCAATTCCAGCAGACCCGTGGCGCACTTGCGATGTTCGCGCAGTGGATTTCTTACGTGTACAAGGACGCGCATACGAAGGCAAGAAACGAAGCCCTGATCACGCTCGGTTCCGCCCCGCTTGAGTGGACGAGCTTCCGAGCAGCTTTGCTGGGACAGCTTGGCGAGGCAAGACTGCAAGGCGCAATTGACGCCGACATTGCTGGGCTGAACAATCATGCCCAAGCACTCGACGCCGATACGTCCGGTCAGCTTCGGGATATTCATCGCCGAGTAGCGACAGCGATTCTGTTCGAGTCATCCGGTGGACAGACGGACAAGAGCGCCCATCTGCCAGAGCTTCGATTCGCACTAGGCGAACCGGGTATCGAGACCACATCCATTGATACCGCCGCAAGCCAAATGGAGGCTCGCGGATTCTTCATCCGCCGCAAGGGCACCGATGGCTACCAGTTCGGGTTCAAGCCTACGCTGAAGAAGGTGGTCAACGACCGACGTGCTTCTCTCGATGAGGACGAAGTTCTTGCCGAAACCCGGAAGATCGTGGAGAACGAATTCTTGAACGGCAAGACACTCCCGATTATCCCCTTCCCTGAGGACGGCGCGGCTGTGCAGGACACGACCAGGCTTTCGCTGGTGGTTTTGTCACCACCTCAGGAATGGGCAGAAGACGGCTCGCTTCGACAGACGATCTTGGACTGGACACGAAATCGGGGAGGTTCTCCGCGTCTGTATCCCGGCTCGTTGATTTGGTGCATCCGCAAACCGGGGCGTGAGTTGCGAAACAAGGTCGAGATTCTGCTCGCTTGGCGCAACGTGAACCGGGACTACATTGACGGGACGCTTCCGGGCGAGTTCGACAAGTCCGACAGCGAGGAGATCAGGGCTCGGCTTCGGGATGCGGAAGAGGCAGCCCAAGACGAGGTGTGGGCCGGATACCGTTACATCGCACTTTATGACGCGAAGTCCGAGACAGGAGTTACTATCATCGATTTGGGCGCGGGGCATGCCAACGCGGGCGAGACACTTACTGGACGGGTCATCACCACGCTGAGGTCGCGGGCATTGCTTAACGAGTCGCCGGGCGCAGGCTATCTTGAGCGCAGATGGGCTGAACCGTTCAAAAAATCCGGCGCGTGGCCCATCTCCGCGCTTCGACAGGCGTTTCTAAACGGCACGCTGGAGCGACTGCTGGAGCCAGATAGCTACTTGAAATCGAGGCTGCCCGGCTTCGTCATGAACGGGGATTTTGGATATGCATCTGGTGCGAAGGGCGACGGCTACTCACGAGTATGGTTCAGAGAGCTGCTGCCGCAGGAGGAAATCAGCTTCGATTCCGATGTGTACCTGCTGCTCCCGAAGAGAGCACAGGAGCTTAAGTCGGGGGTGCAATCTGTCGAGGTGGTGCCGGAGACGCCAGGAACGATGGCGGGCGGCGACATAGAATCTGCTGGCGGCCCGCTGTTCATACCGCCTAAAGGCGGGACTATCGCGGCAGCAGCACGGGAAAGGACGCTCACGATTCGCGGCGAGATTCCGACTGAGGTCTGGAATCGTCTTGGTCGAACGCTGATCCCCAAGTTGAAAACCGGCAGCGACCTGGTCATGAAGCTGGATGTTTCAGTTCAAGTTGAAAACGAGACCGCTCAAGGGTTCCAGCAAGAGCTAATGCAAGTCCTTCGCGATCTGAATCTCGCAGACACAGTCAAGATCGACATCAACTGATAGCGCAAAATATGGCAAGGCTTCTCCTTTACGGTCGCGACGTTCCCACAATCTTCAACGCTGTCAGGGGTTTCGGTCTGCTCGAAAACGACATGACCCGTGCGGTCGGATGGGCATTGGCTAAGTGCGATTTCTTCCGTACCGAGTTTGTTCGCACTCTGGCGAAAGTGGATAGCGGGGGTTCAGCGGAAGTGGTTCTATCGTTGCAGAGCCACAAATCGGAATCTGGTATCACTGACATTGAGTTAGAACTCGACGGGCAATTCCACATGATCGTGGAAGCTAAACGTGGTTGGGAGCTTCCGTCGAGACAACAGCTTGAGATGTATGGGTTGCGACTCGTGCCGGGAGCATTTCCTTGCAAAGTTCTCGTCGCCCTTACTGACGCAACGCCCGAGCACGCCGCAGTCCATTTGGAATGCCGGAGTGTCAGCGGCATTCCGGTGATTCCTTTCTCTTGGGGGGAATTGCTCAAACTCGTGCAGAAGAGTCAAAATTCTCGTAATTTGAAGGAGCGGTACATCATGGGGGAACTTGTCAATTACCTGAGAGACTTGGCAACACTGCAAGACATTCATTCGAATCTGGTTTGGGTAGCTCCACTTAAGGATGAAACGCCACAGGGCTGGCATGTGTCGTGGATCGACATCGTTTGGAAGAAGCTTCGGTATTTCCATCCTCTTAGCAGAAATTTCCCAAAGGTTCCGCCGAATTATTTCGCATTCCGTTATCTTGGCAAGCTGCAATCCATTCATCACGTTGAAAGGTACGAGTTAGTTCCCGACGCGCACGCAGTGATTCCCGAAATTCCGGCAGGCGAGATCATTGACCACATGGTGTACACGTTAGGGAGTCCATTTCGCCCGGAACATGAAGTCAAGCTCGGCAACAGGTGGGGCCCGGCGCATTGTCAATGCATGATAGATACCTTGTTCACCTGCAAAACATTAGAGGAAGCCGTGAACCTCACCAAATCTCGCGAAGATGCGTAAACTGACATGTCCAAGCGCCCGAAAGAGTCAGTCTATTATCCGGCAGTCCAAGCATTTCTTCGACGCTTGGGGTATGTGTGCGAATCAATTGGTCGGAACCGCAAACCCATTCCGTTCATCACCAAGGGTATTGGACAGATCATCGTTGACGTGTTCGGAATCAAAAGCACTGCGTCTCCACACTCAACCGCAATCGAAGTTGCGGCCGTGGAGGTAAAGCGGACGACATCTCGTGCTCCACTGCGAGACATGAACCAAGCATTCAATAACAGCAAGATCGCAAACTTCTGTTACTTGGCAATGCCACATTCCTACACCGATAAGGAACTAGCGACCGCGGCTGAACTAGGTATCGGGCTACTGGAGATCGGGCGAGGAAACCGGATCAAGATGGTCGCACAGTCAAGACGCTTTCAGCCGAGCACGGCGCTGTTACGAGAATTCTTTCGAAAGAACTTGAATATCGCTCAATGTTCGATTTGCCAGAATTTCAGAAGCCTGTACGACATACCAAAAGGAACGCAGCGCGAGGGAGGCGGCTGGCGTAAGAATGTCTTTTCGGCCAGAAGCAAGTGGACGTACTTCTGTCCACAGTGTCGTGAACGATTTGAGAATGCGTTCACGGAACGGCACTTGGGGATTGTATTCAAGAAAGTTGCGGCGCTTGAGCAGAAGCAAAAGCATCTGCGCGAGCAGCTTCGTAGATATAGGCGATTGGCGAAGAAACGCGGTCGGGTACGACACTGACTGGTTTTGTAGTGGTGATGATTCTAGTTCTTCAGGCGCTCTCCAGTTTGAGCTTGACCTTATCCAACCCTTCGATGCAGCTCATCGCCTACGCGACATTCAATGCGGTACAGGAAATAGTCGCCGCACTCTCACTGAGAGCCGCCGGATTAATATTCCCGGCATATCCAGCAATAAATCGATTATTGTCCAGGCTAACGATTCCATCTTATGCCCCCGGAGATCGAAGGATTATGTTCTCTATTCGAGATTCCTCGATTTTGACTTTCGGTTTTTCATTGGAGGAAAGCTGAATGTCATTCTTTGTTTTTCGAAGTCCTGATAATCGCGGAGTTCGATCGCTGTCATCGCTTCGGTGGCGCTGAAATTGACCGCACTCCGAATTTCATTCGCCAGTATTCGATATCCATTCAAAAACGGGAGATAGAGACCCGAGGTGTCCAAAAAATCTAATGAGTTAATAAACTGCTGAATTCCAGCATTAAGGCCATGGAGAGCTTCATATATTTCGGTTTTGTTTACGTTCGTACGGACGAATGCGTTGAGCGCCGTTTTGCGTTCGTCGCTAGTGCTTCGTATTTGCGTTGATGGCGTCTTGTATTTCCTGTTTGCCGTTGTCTGCGAGAAGGTCGCTGATGTAAAAGCTCTGGTGGGTCGTTTGGCCCTCGACGAGTGCCCGAATTTTAATAGCTTTTCTTCCGACATAGCAGTCGCTATCAACGGTTATCGATTCTGTGATGAGTCTCTTTCCATGCTTCGTGTAGATCGCCACGGCCTCAAGAATCCTGTGCGTCTTATTCGTTGGGGTTGCGCATAAAAGGCAAGAAGGTCACTGCTCAGGCTCCATGGGTTTCGCTTGAGATGACCTTCCCGGCCATGTTGAGACAAGCGCGGCTACCGGAAATAGCCGCGGGTTCAGTTTCGAAATTTGAATGCTTCGGTAGGAATCCCCGAAGGTGACAGGCCATCGTCTTGGCCAATTCAATGCTTCCCACAACATTAAGAATGAGCAGCCGCAGAGATGCGGGTCATCGATGCTCTGCGTTCTCGCAGCTGATGAAACAAAGGCTGTTTCAAAAAGGTCAGGCCGCGAAGATGTACTGGATATTATTTATTAGTGAGTATATCTGTCAAGCAGGGAAATTTCAGCGAAGGCTGGGTCCAAGCACGAAGTGGAATGACGACGCAGGGTAATCTTTGCCAGCAAAAGGTGCTCTGGCTACGGTTACTTCTGTTTGCTACGGGCTTTGTCGATTGCCTTAAGGGCAAGCGTAACGCCATAATTCCGGGCTGCCATCCCTTTGCTGGCTATGTGCTTGGTAATTGTTTCGTGCTCGTCCTGTGACAAGTAGTAACGCAGCGGCATCGTTTCGACCGGGGCATGCAGCCTTTGCACTTCGAGATTAGGCTGGATAAGTTCATGGATAAACTGGCCAATCGAACCTTTGTTACGCAGCCTAATCAGCAATTCCAATTTCTCTTGCTCTTCTGGTGTCAACTCAAATTCGGCTCGGATCGTCACCTTGCGTTTGCGCTTGGGCTTGGTTTTGAGCGCATCTTTGATCATCAGGTCAGCCAGGAACTGGCTCACACTAAGTTTCTGTTCGACGCAGTATTCTTGAATTTTCTTGTGTTCATCTTTTGTCACGTCAACATAGAGGAAGTGGCGGCGCGGGCTTTCAGCCCGCGGTCTCAAGGAACTGCCGCGGTTCGGTCGCACAGCTTGTTTTTTGCCTGGCGTGGTCATTTGTTATTTGAGACCGCGAAAATTCAGCCAAGCTACGGCTGAAGTCGCAGATGGCTTGAATCTGTACCTGAAGACCCAACGTGAAAAGTGCATGTATATGTTAGCAGGATTTTACGTCCAGCCCGAGCCAATTGCAAATGTTCATGCCTGTTGGCGCAAAATTTCTTGGACATTGAATCGCATGAGTTTTATGGCCGGGACCAGACTGGCGATGACCGCCAGCGTGAATATGACAAACGCGCTGGCAAAATAGACTCCTGGGCTAAGGACGTTCACTCCAATTAGGAGTGAGGCAAGGACGCGGGTCAAGCTCATCACTATTGCTGAGCCAATCAGAATGCCGCCCGAAGTGGCAAGAAGGCCAAGCCGGGTAATAAGTACGATTGTGTGGAAGACGGTTGCTCCCATCGCCATGCGGATTGCGATTTCCCGCCGCCGGCGAAGCACTGCTGCTGCAACCACGCCGTAAATGCCAATCATCCCCAAAAGGATTCCTGTCCCAGCAAAAGCGCTAAGCAAGAGGAGGCTTACCCTGCGGGGGCTGAGATAATTATCCAAGTAAGCGTCCATGGTCTGAAAATTCTCGATTGGCAGGTCTTTGTCCAATTCATGAATCGCCTTGTCTGTAGCGGATTTGACCGCTGCTTCCGGCATAACCGCATTAAGCACGAATGACAGTGTCGGCGACGGGTCCTGGTACTGGGGCACATAAACTTGCATCCATCTTACTTTTGCTTCAGGCCCAAAATGCTTGATCTCTTGCACAATTCCCACAACTTCAAGCGTGCGGGAGGTTCTGCCGGCACGCGCACTCATCCTGACCTGCTTGCCTAGCGGGTTTTGTCCCGGCCACAGTTTGGCGGCAAGAATGTTATCCAGAATTACGACTGTGGGCGCGTTGTCGCGATCTGCATCCGTAAAATCACGGCCCTCAAGCAACGGAAGCCGCATGGTCCGGAAGAAGCCGGGCAGAATCGATTCATATTCCACCTGAAGGGGCTCGCTGGCAAAGGGCGACTGTCCATCGACTTCTATGCGGTTCACTTCCCCTTGGGTGGTGAGCGGCAGTCCGGAGATCCCGCTGACGGATTCCATTCCTGGCAGTTGAGTCAGCTTTTCAGCTGCTAGTCTGAAGAATGCCGTTTGCTTGAAAGGTTCTTTGTAGCGTGCGACCGGAAGATTGACTTGAAATGAAATGACGTTTTGAGGTTTGAAGCCCAAGTCAATTCTTTGAACCTCGTAAAGGCTTCTAATGAGCAAGCCCGAGACAAGTGACAACACTGAAGCAAGAGTGACCTCGAATAAAATGAATGCGCCACGTCCAAGGGTGCGGTATTTCGGCAGAGCGAACCAGGTCCCCTCACCCTTGAGTTCGCTGCTGACGTTGAGCTTGGATACGTAAATTGCCGCTGTCAGAGTACCGGCTAGAATTGCGACAAGCGCCATAATGACAGTCAGCAGAATGACCTTGAAATCGATTGTCGTTTCTTGGAATCGGAGAACTGCACTCGGAAAGTTGTGCAGAAAGAATACAAGGCCCAACTTCGCGGCGAACAAGCCCACGGAACTTCCCACGGCGGCAAAAATCAAAGCATGAATGAACAATTGGCGCATTACGCTTGACCGGGTAGATCCCAAAGCAAGCCGAATACTCAGCTCTTGACCTCGCTCAATGGTATTGCTCAGAAATACCACGGTCACGTTGGCTACTGCCAGCAGGTAAATAAAGCTGGAAGCGATTAGGAGCAGCAATAAGGGCTTGGCGCCGCTCGGGCTGAGCAGGTCGCTCAACGGCAAAACTCTGATCCCCATATCTTTCGTTGTGTCCGGATATTGGGCGGCCAGGCGGCTGACGATGGTCTCCATTTCAGCCCGCGCCTGAGCAGGCGTAACATTCGGTTTCAGTCGGGCCAAAGGAAAAAACAGCCGGGTGTCCCGCATCATCACATGTTGATCAAGCATCGGGCCGTTTGCTACCCAAACATCGGCATATTGCAAGGTGCTGATCTGCGTTGGTTGGAGTACGCCTATGATCTTGTACGACAGATCGTCTAAAGCCAGCTCCTTGCGTAAAACGTCAGGATCACCTCCAAATTTGCGTTGCCAGAACTCATTGCTGAGAATGGTGACACGCTCCGCTCCGGGGTGGTCGTCCGCTTCCGTAAAATCACGTCCTAAGACCGTGCTCACTCCCCAAACGTGAAAGCCGGCAGCGGAGATGGCTATGCCTTTCAGATGCTCGGCGGGACCAGTACCAGTCATGGTAAAAGAAACCGTCCGCATCGCTGCAATCGCGTCGAATGAGTGGCTTTGGGCTTTCCAGTCCAGATAATCAGGGTAAGAGGTGCCCAAAGGCGCATTGGTCCGATTGACTTTTGTGTTGAGCCATACAACGCGGTCCGGTTCGCGTATCGGCAACGGGCGGAGGACTACTGCGTTCACCACACTGAATATCGCCGTATTCAAGCCAATGCCGAGTACCAACGTTGCAATGACAAGAAACGTCATTCCTGGCCGTTTACGCATGAAGCGCAGGCTGAAGCGGGCGTCCTGAATCAGCGAGTGCACTGAACTAAGAATCTTAGGCTCCTGTCGTACGCGGCGTAATAAATGGCTTCAAAAGCGAGAGTTTCAATCGAATATTGCGGCGAGAGGATGCTATCTTCCGCTGACTCCGGCTGTCAAAAAGCGGGATTCCCCGGAATAAAGGATTGGCATCCAGAAACCAGGCCTTTAAGGGTAAAATTCCGCTGTTCTGGGAGCGGAGAGAAGGGATTGCCGGGCCTCGTATGGGCGCGCTCAATGCGGCCTTGCCGGTAGGGATCAAGGTGCGGCCAGACAGCGCCTCCAAAATAGGCGAACAGAACAAAGGACACACCAATACGCTCGACCCCAATGGAGATATAGACTCGCGGTCCCGGAAACTTTAGCGGAGAACCCGGAACCGCAAGTCCCTTTTTGTGCTTCTCCTCGGTGAGTCTTCCTGTGTCTTAGCGGGGGAGGAAGTCTCCGCCAGTCCGATGTGGCGGCCCCGGAAACATGCTGCCTACATGTACTTGATATTAGGAAAAAACAGGCTATCTGTCAAGTGGTTTCAACGAGAACCGGACAAGTAAAAGTTTGCAGTTTAGGAATCAAATCAACCCCCTTGGAGGAAAAATGAGAAGCAGGATCAATGTAGTGGTGATGTTGGCGGCGAGTTTCATCCTATTCATCGCCGTAAGCAGTGCGAAAAGCGTTCAAACGAGTGGTCATCAATCCCCGACCGCTGTCCTCACGGACGGCACACGGCCAATGTGTATTCCAGATAGTCCCTGTGGGTGGGCAGACAAAACGAGTTTTCGATCAAGTTTGCTGGCCGCCGGCCCTGGGCCGATGTGTATTCCAGATGCTCCCTGTGTATACGATTTTGATGTCTTAGCGAGCAGAGCTCGTTTTCGACCGGGAGTGTTGATGGCCTCCGGCCCTGGGCCGATGTGCATTCCAGGCGCTCCCTGTGTATACAATTCCGCGGTGTTAGCGAGCAGCATC
>DASRFC010000074.1:0-47567 GCA_035651835.1 Terriglobales bacterium | reverse complement strand
CCCGGGGCTTCGGCTTGGAGGGAATAGACGGCTGGCGGGAGTAAAGAGAAGGCATAGTTCCCCGTCCCGTCGGTTTGAAAAGTCCTGGTAATGCCCCGATCCTTACTTATTAAGATAACTCTTGCATTGGCAAGCAGCGCTCCGGAAGAGTCGGACACCGTACCACTTAGCGTAGCTGTGATCTGGGATTGGGCGTGAAGAAAAGGGGAAGACAACAAAAGAAACAGTCCCAGGAGCACGACATTTAAGACAGCCAACCGGAACAAGGGATTACTCGACATAGAGATCCAAGCCTCCAAATTCTGTGGACTCCCACCAAAGTCTTTGACTGCCGAGTCAGGCAATGTATAAATGCGCCTGTCCTAAACCTTAAATGTTGAGAAATGGTGAGTGGGTCCGTTCGCCCAGGCCACTTTGCCTGAACCGAAGAGGGTTATAGTCGAGATGAGTTGGCGGGTGTAAGCTCTTTACGGTAAGGGTTCCTGCTTAACACTTACAAATTGCTTGAAAGAGCTCACAAGTTTCGTCTATACAGTCGAATAGAGCACAAAGGCAAATTCAAAAATTGCTGGGCTTTTTACCTGTAAAGAACCTGATTTTTACGTAGAGAGATGTTGAATAACAATATTCGAGCCAGCTAGAGTGCTGATCTGACCCATTTTGTTGCTGCCGCATAATACCCGGCCAAATCAAGGGAGCTATATCGATGTTGTCAGAGCAGGTGGAGATATGTTCCCCGCCAACTGAAGAGGAAAAGACGGCGATCCTGGCACAGCTTGATCGCCTACTTCGGAATTCGCATTTTCATAAGAGTAAACGGTTCCCTGTTTTCCTACGATTTGTAGTTACTGAAGCATTGGCTGGCCGCTCCGATCAATTGAAGGAGCGCACGTTGGGTATTGAGGTATTTGGCAAGGATGCAAATTACGACACGACTGACGATCCTATCGTCCGCGTAACGGCTGGGGAAATTCGAAAACGAATTGCACAATATTATCAGGAACCCGGGCATGATCATGAAATCAAGCTGCTATTGCCAGCCGGGTCCTATGTCCCTCAATTTTGCTTTCCTGACGCCGCATCGCACACGGTCGCAAGCGAGATTACAAATTCTTCGATTACAGAAGAAGCGCCTCATCCTCCACTCACCTCTGCTCAGAAAGTTTTTCCCTGGAAACAGTCTATCTTTGCAGTCTGCATGATATTAGTTGCCGTTAGCTTAACCATTCTATGGCAGACATTCCATGTTCCGGCTATCCAGGAATTTTGGGGTCCGTTCGTAAAATCCGCCGATCCGGTTCTGTTTTGTATCGCCGATCAGAGCCAATATTCAACGATCACGTTGCGAGATGCCGCCGATCCGCTTCATCAGACCACACTCAACGATCATATGATCACCGTGATCATTGATGATGTGAGTCCCCTGGTTAATATTGCAGGGCTGCTTCAAACTTATGGAAAGACTTACAGGGTACAAGGCGAAACTGCAACTACTTTGACCGATCTGCGACGAAGCCCGTCAGTTTTTATAGGAGCATTCGACAATAGCTGGACCTTGCGTCTTACCTCCCAGTTGAGGTTCCATTTTGCCAATAACCCTGAGATGACGCGCTTCTGGATCGAAGATAGAAATAATCCAACGAAAAGAGACTGGCTTCTTGATCGTTTTCAGCAAGAGACCGGTACATACAAAGATTATGCTCTGGTTGCGCGCCTAGTCGATTCCAACACAGATCGATTTGTTGTAGTGGCGGCGGGAGTTGCGCGTGGTGGGACAACGGCAGCAGGAGAATTTCTGGTTGATGCCCACCATATGAGCGAACTCATGCGCCAAGCTCCCAAGGACTGGAGCCGAAAAAACATGGAAATAGTACTGGAGACACAAGTAATAGATGGACGCTCGGGTCCGCCGAGAATTGACGCAGTCTACGTCTGGTAAAACGAACAGGGCATGCCGGCCACTTACATTTCGAAAGCTGAATCTTTGACTCTGATTTTTTTGTTCAGCAAACCATGAGCGCTCGCCCTTCGTAAAAATTGCATCTCATAACGTCAATAACAATCCAAAGTGTTATAAAAATCCCCAGCGGTGGAGGAAGATCAGAATGGCTACCGCGCCTAAATTCCGCATTGATGTCGACATTCACAATCTCCTAATGCATGCCTCGCCGGAACCGGTCCGGCCTCCCGTGGCAAAAGGCATGAAGCTCCCCGAACCGGTATTTCCGCAATATCCAGAGAAGCTTTCCGATCCTGGACCTGCTGCTCCGCTAGAGAAACGTGATTGGACTCTGCCGCAGGTGTACAACAAAATGCGCGGTTGGTTGTTCCCCTATATCCGGTCGCGTGTATTGCCCGGCGAATTTCATCCCATCACTGCGTATCTATTCGTTGAATACAAGTGCAATTTAGATTGCTGGTATTGCTGGGCATACAACAACAAAGTGAAAGGCATGACGGAAGACATTGCCAAGCGCTCAATCGACTGGCTCTACGACAACGGTTGCCGTGTGCTGGCGTTAATGGGCGGTGAGCCGTTGCTGCGTCCCCAATTTGTTCACAAAGTTGTTTACTACGCCGCGAAGAAGGGGTTCTGGATTTATATCGCTACAAACGGCCGGCTGCTTCGTCCTGAAGTAGCGGATCGACTTGGCGACGCAGGCGTGTCGGTTTTTAATTTTGCAGTTGATGCCTGGGATCAAAAACCGAGTTTGCCTAAAGCAGTGGTTCCAGTGCAGAAACACATTGAATACATATTGAAGAAGCAGTACGTGTACGGGTACATGGTCTTCTTCAATCTCAACATTTGCCGGAATAATACCGAAGATGTGCGACAGATCACTGAGTATGCTCGTGCGAATCGAATCGCAACTGACTATCACATCAATGAAACGCCTATGCTTGAACAGGACGAACACTTTAAGCATTTAAATGACAACCCCACATACATTCGGCCAGAAGACTGGCCAGAAATCGATTTATTAGTGGATTGGCTGATTGAGAAAAACAAAGCCGGATATCAAATGGTGAACTCCATACAACGGTTGCAAGAGATCAAAGCCTTCATTCGTATGGCCAGCGGGTCGGATTTGAAGCGGCTCGGCTGGAATGGTGACGGTACCGGTACAAACGGCGATATTGCGAAACAACTAGTCGGAACGCCAGGCTTTGTGCAGAACGAGAATGGTGAATTGCAATTTGCCGAGTGGAACTGCCGTGCAGGACAGAACAACGTGATCATTCGCACGGACGGCACGGTGGCTCCATGCTTTCCCATGTATGGTTCAACATATGACTGGGGAAACATTGATGCTCCGAAGTTCGATGACGGGCAATTGACGGCCATGAAGAAGACATGCCAACAGCATTGCTTCTCTACCCTGAACCACAATCTTGCATACTGCTACAACGATGCACGGGTTGTGAAATTCGTCTGGACAAATTTAGTAAAGAATCGAATGCAAGGCGGAGCGAGAAGCTTCGAAGATTAGTGCCGCTTTTCAGCAAGGGTGGCTTACCGAGCGACCCTTGCTTCCTATACATCCGAGAGTTAAACGGATTGCGCGTTAAAGGTGGAGTTCTTATGCCGCTCTGTCGTGGCGTGGATCGGCTGTGCCAATGTTGACCAAGCGCGCCGATGGAGGCTTCCAGCGAGCATGTGGACGATAGCCTCTTCGGAGGCGTCCGACGAATGAACCCACCGCGATTGAAGTCTTCGCAATATTTTCCATCTTTATCAAACCGCCCAGGCGGATGTCTTTGAGCCAGTGCAGACCACTGCTGATGGCACAGCCACACTGGGAGCAATCAGGTTTTCCTCCGAAGATGCAGGGCTCTACGCGAGTTGCAAGATCAGCTGAATAGTTCGTCGACATTCTGGCAAACGTGCAGCGATCCGGATCAGAGGGGGGAACCCGAATGGCGTCTGAAATACCCTGATTCGCTAGTAGCTTCGGATATCGTGCCCGCAACCCCGGCAGTTCTGCAGCTACCAATTCGCGCTGAGCCGGACTCAGGATTTCAGGGGCGCTCTCGTCCACTTGTGGAGTGTAGAGACTGATCCAAATACGAACTACCTCCGGGCGGGAGTTCCAAAAGGAAATATACTCTTCAATGTATTCCGGACGCTCAAGCATCGGCCGGGTGATCGTGCCGTGTATATTTACCTGGCATCCGGCAATATTCTTAAGGATGCGGTCGTAGGTTGCAGGCTTACGCCGAATATCATGATGTTCGGGCAGACCGTCCACGGAAACTGTCACTCGCACTCTTGGGATTTCCATCCATTCCAGAGGAATCGGGATTACGGCACTCGTTACCACCATCGTATGAGTATTCATGTCGCTCAATATGGGCAGGACACGACTTAGTTCGCGGTGCCTAACCAGTGGCTCACCTCCAACAAGAGAGACATGCAAAGGGCGATGCTGCCGAACGAGATGCACGATGCCATCCACCAACTCACTGCCTCTGTAGTCGCTCAGGCTTCGCAAATTGACTGAGCCCCCTAAGTGCATATCGCCGTATGCGTAGCACCCAGGGCAGCTGAGTGGGCACTCACGTGTAACTTCAATCGACATTATGGGAGCGCTGCCGGTAAGAATAGATTTCCAGGCAGACATAATTTCTAAAATTTGCAATCCTGGCTTTCTTTTCAATCCTGGTTTTCTTTTAGTGTGGCTCATAAATTCCCCTCCTTTCGATGCGCTTCTCCGCTACGTTCGAAGAAGGAGTCACTCACACCGATATGATTGCTGTTTGTTACAGAACAGACTCCGCCATAGTGCTTCACCAGCTCGATGGCAATCTTCTCTCTTTTCCGCGTGGGGTCGATGCGAATCATCACCAACACAGCTCCGTCATCAAAGCAGGCACTACAAAAGGCGGCAACTTCACTGGGCAGGCCTATAGCCAGCCAGAAGTCGCTCGTATAGGGTGCATGCCCTTCTAATACCCCCAAGGCATCAATGTCATCGTCTGTGAAACCATGTCCCAGCAGCTCTGCAATTGCGCTCGTGGCATTAAACGGTTCGCAAAAGATGCCGATGACTAGCTCTGGCGAGCTACTGCCTCTTTCTCCAAACATATCCCTGCTCCAATCTTTTATTGCTTTGTTTGGGAGAGAGCACGACTCAGCAAAGAAGAATACAGTTAGAGGAAAGCATGTCCCTGAAGCTCGACGATTTCAACGCGATATTGGACTGGTACGCTCCAGAGGACAAAAGCAAAGACAATAGAGGCAAAATCGCTATGACTGCGACGAACGTGGGCTGATACCGAGCGTGTTTGCTAATGGTGCAGGGAAGCTCATCCGGAGCAGGGGTGATCAAAACAATCAGCACGGCGGCTGCTGCAATCACTACTAACAGCCATTTGATCGATTTCCCCACCATCCCTCCCACAATAAGCTACCGGTTGTCCCGCAGGACTCCGGGCTTTCTAACAGGTCTTTTCCTCCTAATCAGCTGACATACTTTGTGCCTCTTGCTCTAAGGTTTCATGGTCTAAGGCAAGCGATCCAGCTTCCCCTCGCAATTCGGCCTCCAGCGCGGCCAATTGAGCCTCGATCTCCTGTCCAGCTTTCCGCTTGCGGATGATCTCTTCGCGATAACGACGCAGGAAGTAATCAATCGTTTCGACTCGGATCCTAATGGAACCTGTAGGTTTGTTTTCATCCAAATCCTTGAAGCAGAAATACGGTGTGCCGGATTGTTCGATAATGCCTTCGATCACTCCGTAAATAGGCGCGTCGTGTCCGCACTTGAAGCTGGACATTTCGAGCGCTACAAGATTTGGGTGGCGGGCGGTGAACTTCGCCGCCCAAACTTTGTGATTGGTGCTGCATGAATACGAGTTTTTCCAGGCATCACTGATGTCGAGCGGATGGCTGGTAACTCCGGCGCGGACCTCATCCCCGAAGAGTCGCTCTAATATATCTTCATCGATTGGCAGAGTGTTTTGCGAAAAGATGGGATAGCCGAGTTTTTGGAACTCTTCCAGAATTTCGTGGTTTAGGCCCGGGTCGTGATGATAGGGGCGTCCCAACATAACGATGCCGATCCTGTCTTCGCGCTCAAGCTGGTCAATCACCTCGCGCGCTCGCCGGCGAATACTGCTTTCGTATTCTGCCAAAGCCTTGAAACCGGACTCGACAGCGCGGTCGTTTTCTTCCTGCGAGAGGCCGAGCACAGGCTGCCAGACTTGCAGCATCTCGTGGGCAAACAATTTCCGGTCGGCAAAGTTCAGCACCGGATCGATGTACTTCACATTGTTTTCGCCGAAAACGTCATTCTCTTTGGTAAACGCAGCTTTCACGGTTTCGGGTGTAGCGGTCACAGTTGGACAGGCATTGGTGCCAGTGAGATTCACCAGCGAAGAATGCAGCACGTCATACATGGGGAAGAAGATGGCATCCAGCGGCTTCTTGCGGTGCTTCTCTTGAATCAGATTGTAGACGTGGGAGATTCCGATTTTAGCCGGAAAACAGGGATCAATGGCGCCGCGGCTCGCGCCCGCGCGATAAAGCTCTGAACTGGTGTAATCGGAATAAATGATGTTCTCCGGCTGCACTCCCAGGCTTTCAAAGTATGCGTTGAATAATGGAGCGTAGGTGTAGATGTTCAAGACGCGGGGAATTCCAATCCGCAGCTTACCCCGGTTCTGCATCAGCGCGACGCGCTCTTTGACACCTTTCTTCCATGTCCAGCCCACGGCAGGAATCGGGTCGGCAACGCTTTTCGCATTTGTTGGGCGGAAGACTTCCTTCGACGCATAGTCCACGAAATTCGGGTGCTGGTCGCGAATGTGATCCAGACCGGCCTTGATCCCCTTCATATCGTTCACATCTTCGACTAATCCTTTTTCGCATGTAGCAATGATCAGTCGTTGTTCGCCCAACATGAGCGGAACTTTTGTGACTTTCTTTATTGGGACAAGCTCTTTCACTGGCTCGGTTCGGATGTCGATGAAGGTACGGAGACAATTATTCTTGCAGAAATTGCAGCGCGTGGCTTCGTTGCGCGTTGTGCGATATTCAATCCTACGAACAGCATCCAAGCCAACAAAAGTTGTCTGCTGCCCGTTCCTCCACAAACGCAACGCTTCTTGCGCAGCGCCAATCGCCCCGGATTCGCCGCAGTGTTCATGTACGATGATCTCCGGCTGTTTTCCTGTGGCGCGAAAACTATTGCGAATGAAATCTACTTCCGCTTTTACAACGGCGAGGTTATTTTGGGTTCCGCCCTGCAACACAAAGCGGGAGCCGAGCGCCGCGAGATTGGGGATACTTGCAACATAGAGGAAGACATTTTTCGGGAGTACGGCGGCCAGACCCGCGAGAATTTCCTCGGCCCGCCATCCCTGGCGTTGGAAATTCACTATATCGGACTGCATGAATACCGCGCAGCCGTAACCGAACACCGGCATTGCCTGTGCAGAGAAAGCCAAATCCGCGTACTGATTTACATTTAATCCGAAACCTTCCGCTGTGGATTGCAGGAAATAGCCATTTCCGGCGGAACATTGAGTATTGAGCTTGAAATCTTTTACGCGCCCGTTATGCAGAATGATGATCTTGATATCTTGTCCGCCGACATCCACGATCACGTGCGGATCTTCGTAAAATTTCAGCGCCGACTCTGTGTGAGCAACAGTTTCGACCAGAGCCACGTCCGCCTTGAGAACATCTTTCAAAATATCCTTGGCATAGCCGGTGGTCGCAACACCGAGGACTTCCATTTTTGCGTTCTGCGATTCGACTTGCTTTCGCAGGTTCTCGAACATCTCAATGGTGTCCTGGATAGGATTGCCATTCGAGAGTTGGTATGACTTACAGAGAATGTCTCCGTGTTCATCCAGCAAAACTGCTTTGGTGGATGTCGATCCACCATCGATTCCTATAAAACCACCCACTGTAGTTCCGCTTTGAAAGGCCACTGGAGTGAATTTCTTGGGCCGATAAGCGACCTTGAAATCATCAAATTCTCCAATATTCTCAACCAATCCTTTACCGCCCGATTTCGCTTTTTCCTCCTGGCGTCCGAAATCGATGTAATGGAGAAGATTGTCATAACCGCGATAGCAGCCGACGCAATCATCTTCGCTGCGGCCAAATTCGATCGCGCCCATCGCTGCAAAGTACTGAGCGTTTTGCGGAACTTTGATCAAATCCTCTGGCCTGCTGCCTTCCGGAATCGCAACTTTGCGTTCCTGCCACATACGAGGAATATTCGCTTGCCAGGCTTCGCGCATGCCGCGAATAAAACTATTGGGACCGCCGAGCAGCAAAACGTGCGGACGTAGAGTATGTCCGCGAGTGAGAACGCTGAGATTTTGCAACACGATAGCTTCAAACAAAGAAGCCATTAACTCGTCAGGCGGCGTGCCAACTTTCTGCAAACCATTGATATCGGTTTCCGCAAAAACGCCGCACTTCCCTGCTACTTTGTGCAGCTTGATGCCATTGTATTTTTGTTCCGAAAGCTCTTGGGCAGGAATTTTCAATTTTGCATTAATTTTGTCGATGACC
This sequence comes from Terriglobales bacterium, assembly GCA_035651835.1. GTDB lineage: Bacteria > Acidobacteriota > Terriglobia > Terriglobales > Acidobacteriaceae > JAOAPG01. The sequence goes on along the minus strand of DASRFC010000074.1, from coordinate 39,040 downwards.
GCACCTGTACCTCCGGCGCACTTGTCGTTCATCGAAGGAATTTTTTTCTTGCGGCCTGTCTCTTCATCATCTTTGAAGACAATGATCTTGGCATCTTGCCCGCCGAGTTCCACAACTGAATACACTTCAGGATGCATTTTCTCGACAGCCAACGAAACTGCTGTAACTTCCTGGACAAACTTTGCGCCAATCTGATCGGCAATTCCGCCACCGCCAGATCCGGTCATGAACATGCGAGTGTTATGGGAGTTAACGCCAATTTCGGCTTCGATTCTCTTCAGGAACTCCAGCGTCTTCTCCGGCTGTTTGGTCTCGTGGCGCTGATAGTCCTGCCATAGCACCTGATCGGTCGCAGCATCTACAACGACGGCCTTCACTGTCGTCGAACCTACGTCAAGCCCCACCATGAACTTGGTATTGTGGTCATGGGGTTTCTGCGCATGTGAGATTGATTGGATTTTCGGCCGCTGCGGCTCAATGCCTTCGATTTGGATAAGTTGCGGACCTTTATGGTCGTGCATTACTTCCTCACTTTTTTACCAAATAGTTAGATCACAAAGAACACCGCGGATCGCGGAGAAGGCGAGCCGAAAGTTTCCCCCCATTCCGCAAATCCATAATGTCAGTCGCCGCTTGCTGTCGCAGCAACTGCTACAGGAACTCGGGAACGTTTGTACCGAATGTCTTTATTTATCCGGTCATTGACGTGCAGAATAAATTGCGCCGCTGTTCCGGTGACTCCTTCGCGATGTGGCACGTGATAGAAGGGGCGCTTCAACTCAGGGTGTTCGTCAATATATTCACGGATTTCGTGCATACTCTTGCCCGTAGATTTAAGACACTGCTCGAATTCCGTTTTGGCTTTTACCTTAGCTTCCCCAAGAGCCATCTGTACTCGGCTGTGTGCATTGACTTCTCCCTCACCAGAAGTTTCGATGGGAAGGAAAATCATGTCTTTGAATTTGTTGACTACGGCAGATTGCACTCCATCCGATTGCGAGGAAGGCATGCACCCAAATGGTTTCAATGCCAACACCATGTGACAGAGGCGATGAACGGTGTAATAAACATTCTTGCCCACTTCTAAATGTCCTTCTCCACCGCGCGCAAACTGGTTATAGAAAGGATGTGCCATCTCTGCCAGTTCGGTTTGCGGCACAAGATGGTGCGTGATGCCGCCCAAGTGTTTAATCGTGCGGTGATAAAAGAAGTTCCACATGCGCTCCCCGGCTCCAATTCCCCACAGCTTTTTGCGCAGGCCAATATAGTTGGCGAAATTTTTCTTCACCTCGTACCATTCCGTATTTCGATAGGGACGATTCACCGGCCACTTTGCTTTGGCATGAGCCTTCGCTTGATACATCAAGTAAGCCACCCAGGTTGCGATCGGCTCGACGATGACTTGCGCTCCCTCGCGCTCCAGAAAATCGAACATGTGGAAGTTGCCATCGCCTTCGGTGATTTGCGCCCAAAATTCGCCTGTAATTTTTACGACGGGTTTGACGCGAGTTCGGTCCACTTCAATTGAATCCAATTTCTTTCGGGCTGAGTCGAGCGCGCTGAGATAATCCTCCCCCCACATATGCTCGTGCCATTTGCCGAAAACATTGAACATATTCCGTAAGATCTTGTTGTTCTTGAATTTTGGCTTTGCCCAGTCCGGAGCGCGCTCTTCAATCTCGAATGATCTACGATTCTTCAGGTCCTCGCATAAGCCATCCACCGCTTCATGGAAAACGCGGTCAGCCTCGCCTTTATTCACTTCGAAAGGCCGAATCTGATAGATGAGATCATTGAATACATCGCCCAAATGCATGGCATTGAGCATTCCGAAGCCGAAGTCAATTGTGAACTTGAGACCTGGCTCGCCGGATGCGGCCTTAATGCCGTCGCTGTCTTTGAACAGCAGCACACGGAACCCATCAAAGCCGGCGTTCTTCAATGCGAAGCGGTACTCAGCCTCATACATTCCGAAGCGGCAAGGGCCGCAGGAGCCAGCCGTGAAGAAGACGTAGTTGTCCAGAATCTTCTGGCGCGACAGACCCTCTTTTTCGAGAAACTGCAAATACTGCACTAGATTCCCGACCGTAAAGTATGTCGGATTGCATTGACCGTTGTTGCCAAATTCTTTTCCAGTCTGAAAAGCGGCGACATTCGGGACGGGCAGCTTCTCGCAGCGGTAGCCGCAGCCCTGGAAGACGGCGCGAATTAAGTCCTCATGCTTCCAAGTGAAGCCACCAAAAAGAATGGTGACGTGTTCACGTTCCTCACCTTTAAACGCCCGTTCTACAGGTCGATGAAAATGGGTTGGCTGGTCGAGGCCAGCAATTTTGCGTAGACGTGCGCGTTCAGCTGCTAAACGGTCTTTGATTTCAGAGTCATTTTCAATGCGGACGAGAGTCGCCATTTCTTCCTCCGGCGTGGTATTGAGTTTGCGGGGTGATCTTTCTTGAGATCAGTAACCGAGAGGTAAGAGCCGTACGGAAGGGCACAAACGCAGATAGAGCGGGGTAGTTCCCAATCACTGCAGGCGTGCTAACGAACAGCATCCGAACTCCCGAAAAAATTGGCTAGGAGGTTCGAGGTCTTACACCGGCGGAACTACTGCGAGGGAGTTCCGTAGGCGCCGGATTTTGCAAAGGTACCGAACATCTGGGATGCGCAATACCCGAACTGAGTAGCCTCAGTTCTCGACGAAGCTGCCCGGAAAAACTCCGGACAGGCACATTGACGTTGTTTATCAGAAAGCGTGCTCTGATACAAGCCACGAATTGTTAAAATTAGATTTTTTTGGGGAAGTGAATCAGACCACGTAAAAACATACCGAAAAAATACGGGGTTGGTGATGGTGAGGGAATCGGTTCCGTATTTGTGAATTGGGACATCATTGTGAACAACCATGGACTGCCTCGGATTTCGCGGATTCGCTTGCGAAATAATCGCAAAATTTAAGATCCGAGTTTTCCCGTTGCAGCCCGTGGACGATTTCAATCAGGTTCTCACGAACCAACGACATCCTATACATCACAATTAACTACTTCGGCTGTTTTACCGTTCGCAGATAAGGCTTAACCGTTTTGAATCCCTCGGGATATTTCTGTTGTGCCTCCTCATTCGAAACTGATGGCACGATAATCACATCATCGCCTTGCTTCCAGTTCACGGGAGTTGCGACCTTGTGCTTGGCTGTGAGCTGCATAGAATCGATGACTCGCAAGATTTCATCGAAGTTGCGGCCGGTGGTCATTGGGTAGCTGATCTGTAATTTGATTTTCTTATCAGGACCGATGACGAACACTGTACGCACGGTAGCATTGTCGGCTGGAGTGCGGCCTTCGGAAGTGCTCCCGCTCTCGGCTGGCAACATGCCGTATGCCTTAGCTACTTTGAGCTCTGGATCGCCAATCATCGGATAATTCACTTTGGCGCCTTGTGTCTCTTCAATATCCGCCGCCCACTTGGCATGATTAGTCACCGGGTCAACACTAAGTCCAATGATTTTGGTATTTCGCTTTGCAAATTCGGGTTGAAGCTTTGCCATATAGCCAAGCTCAGTAGTGCATACGGGGGTAAAATCTTTAGGGTGCGAAAATAAAATTGCCCATCCATCGCCGATCCATTCGTGAAAGTGGATGGGGCCCTGCGTGGTTTCGGCGGTGAAATCAGGAGCGGTGTCGTTAATCCTCGGGATATGCGATGTTTCGGGTAAAGTCGCGGTGCTCATAGTTTCCTCCTTTTAAATTCAAGAATTCTCCCGAAAAGTCCAGGAGTTAGTTAGTCAGCCCGCCTTTTTGCCTTGTGGGTGGAGTGGCTGGACTCAAAAAACAAAACCCACCCGATTGGCGCCGGGTGGGTGTCGAAAACTTACTGCGCTACCCACACGTCGGCGCCTGTGTACAACAACACATGGCGAGGAGCGTGGATCTGACGCGCATACAAACAGGATACGCGGGCATGGAAGTGTCGTCAACGTTTAGATAACCAGATAGCTGCTAGTCCAATTTATTTCAAGGCGCAGAATAATGTTGTCCATCCGGCAACTAACAACATCGAATTAGTCAGCAGCTCAGTTAAGAGAACCTATGACAACCGAGTCCCGTCGCTTTCCTTTTACGCAATTCGATGTCTTCTCTTCACAACCTTTGGAAGGCAATCAGCTCGCCATCGTGTCGGACGCACGAGGACTTACAGACAAACAAATGCAAGCAATTGCTCGAGAAATGAATCTGTCGGAAACTACTTTCGTTTTTCCGCGCGATGCACAAATTGAATCGGATCGTGGGGTGCGCGTTCGTATCTTCACCGTAGAAGAAGAACTGCCGTTTGCGGGACATCCGACCCTGGGTACTGCATTCTGCCTCCGAGGATCAACTAATGCGGCTGAAGTAAATCTTGAACTGAATGTAGGCAAAGTTCCGGTGCGTTTCGAAGAACGGCTGGGTGAGCCGGCCTTCGGAGAGATGACTCAGATCGACCCCATGTTCGGAACAATGCATGTCCTCGGAGATATTGCACGAGCTTCTGGCGTACCTATCGAAGATATCGATTCTTCTCTGCCCATTCAAACAATTTCGACAGGCGTACCTTTTACGATTGTTCCATTGCGCGGATTACAAGCGATGAGCAGATTGCAAGTGAACTATAAAAGTTCGGCAGATTACTTGAATCGTACCGGCGGAAAATTTTTTTATTTCGTTTCGCGGGAAACGTTCGATAAATCCGCACGACTCCATGCTCGCATGATGTTTTACAACGGCGAAGACCCCGCAACCGGGTCTGCGTCGGGATGCGCAAGCGCATGGATGGTAGCAAATGGTGTAGCCCAGAGCGACGAAAGAGTTTTGATCGAGCAAGGAGTTGAAATGAAACGACCGAGCCGGATTTTTGTGCGCGCAACCCGGAAGGGTAACGGAGTGGTCAATGTGCGCGTCGGTGGAAATGTAGTTGAGGTGCTTCGTGGAGAAATTTTTTTCTAGGCACATTCGCGCGAATCACCGCGAAAAATCATGTCAGGCACACACACGAGTTTTTTTCAATAGGGCAACTTTCCCATTGGCATCAACGATACTTTACATGCAAGCTCCATCCCTTTAGCATTCAGTTCGCTCTGCAGTTCTCGAATATAAAAATAAGCTGCCTTGAAGATTGCTGAACCTTTCCTGTTTGTGGGGAAACGGTCTGGCTCGGAAAGAAGAATGAAGCCGAAACGAACTATTCTCTGCGTAGATGACAATGAACAATCCCTCTCCATTCGCAAGGTCCTGCTGGAAACTCGTGGCTATCGCGTGCTTACATTTACAACAGGGATGGAAGCCCTGGAGCGCTTCAAGCAAGGCGGCATAGATTTGGTGTTAACTGATCTGATCATGCCCGATCTGGATGGCAGCAAGTTGATCGACGAGGTTAAAGCTGTTTCGCCTGAAACTCCAGCTATTTTGTTATCGGGTAAAGTCAGGCTCTGTGACCGGGACACCCGTGCCGATGTGTTCCTTCCTAAAGGAATGTATGCGCCAATGGAATTGCTCGAGCGGATCCGAATTTTGCTCATCAGAAAGCGTGGCCCAAAACGGGCTCACGCGCAAGCAGCAGGCGCTTCTTATTCGTCTTCTCCGCGCCCAAGCGCAGCTTGAGGTCTACTTGGACACAGCTTCCCAAGCATTCGTGTAAGATCGATAGTTTAGATGGCTGCCTTCATCGAAGCGGTTGAACTCACAAAAACCTATCACGTAGGCAAAATTGAAGTGCCGGCGTTACGAGGCGTCTCTTTCAATGCAGGGAAGGGAGACTTTATTAGTATCGTGGGCCCTTCCGGCAGCGGCAAATCCACCTTATTCTATCTTCTCGGGGGTCTCACGCGTGCTGATTCAGGCCATATTGTCATCGACGGATCTGATTTTGCAAAGCTTTCTGATGCCGAGCGAACCAGCATGCGTAAGCGGAAGATTGGCTTTGTCTTCCAGAAATTCAATCTGCTTCCCACGCTCAGCGCCCAATCCAATATTGAGATAGCGCTCGATATTGCTGGAGCGAACGGAAACCGCGACACTGAGTATTTTAATAAGATCGTCAACCTTTTGGGATTGGCAAAGCGACTGCTACATCGACCGTCAGAACTTTCTGGCGGAGAACAGCAACGTGTGGCGCTGGCCAGAGCTCTGATCAACAAACCGGCTATTGTGCTAGCCGACGAGCCCACGGGTAATCTTGATTCCAAGAACTCAGAAGTGGTTTTAAATATGTTGCGCCACTCCAACCGCGAACTTGGACAAACGGTGCTCATGATCACTCATAACCCAGAAGCCGCAGCTTATGGAAATCGCATTATTCACATGCGAGACGGCGAAATTGTTCCAGCAGAGAAGGACCCTCAATGGAAGGGCGCGAAATCCTAAAATCAGGCTTTTGGTTATTGCGCTGTTTGCTGCGGAGATGACCGTTGTTTATAATCAGGATGCTAAGCGGGAGTAGCTCAGTGGTAGAGCGCGACCTTGCCAAGGTCGATGTCGCGGGTTCGACCCCCGTCTCCCGCTCCAAAGTCTTCCAGGCCACCCACGTGGCGCTTTTTATTTCTCCACAAACGGCCTCTGATGGACTTTTTCTACGTATAACGCTAACTTAGGTTTAAGGGCGCGGTACCCAAGCGGTAAGGGAGAGGTCTGCAAAACCTTTATGCGTGAGTTCGATTCTCACCCGCGCCTCCATTCCTTGTTGCTCTTTCCCACTAACCGAGTCTTCCGCGCATCTTAATTGGGACGGATCTCGGGGTAGTTCTGATGGTTTTCCTCCGAATGTGCATTTCGTTTCCTTTTCAAAGGTAACCACTCCTCAGTAACTCCGGTTATTTGCAATCACTTCGAAAGACCTGCATGGCAATCTATTTGCCTTTAGAACGATGGCTAGGCTCCTTGTTAGTCGAGAAATCTAGCCCTGAGGAGAAAATATGATCCACTTGACTTTAGTCGCATTTTGGGCACTTTCGACGCAGGCTCAAACTAAACCTTCTGGAAAAACACTCGAAGCTAAGCCAGCATACTCGGAGATGTTCGATCCTTTCGCTGTAAAGCGGCCTGAAACTCCCGCGCAGGAAGCGGAGCGCGCCCAACGAAATACGGTGGTGATTTCCCAACCTTCGCCTGGAGTAGACTCCCCATCTTTAGGTGAAGCCGCCCGAGAGTTGCGAGATAGACCTTGCGGTAAATAAGTTTGGTTTTACTTCTCTCCCATCCCGAGAGGCAGTCCTTTGGCTGCCCTGCTCTTCTCTCTCCCAAGCAAGTAAAGGGGCTACTATCCTATAATCAAATCCTACTTTGGCCTGTCTAGCGCGAGACCCTAGGAGGGGCATGGGGGAAGTTAAGAAGCAGCCTAAAAAACAAGCAGTCCTCAAAAAAGGAAATCGAGTTCAGGGAGCAGTTACTTTAAAGACGCTGTCGGCTCATGTAGGACTCTCCCTAGGCACGATTTCTGCTTTACTGAACGATTCCCCTTCTTCGAAACATATTCCGGAAAAAACCCGGGAACGCGTTTTAGCGGCCGCCCGCGAACTTGAATACCGGCCTAATTTCTTTGCGCGGTCCTTGAGAAATAAGCGCACCTACACCATCGGTGTCATGGCACATGAGATAGGTGATGCATATTCGTCCATAGTTATTTCTGGTATCGAGAAACTCGCCCGCGAAAAAAATTACTTTTTTATTACCGGAATTCACCGCCATGATCCCGGTTTATTCGATCGTTACTCGAAACTCCTATTGCAGCGTGGTGCCGAGGGCATGATCACGGTGGACTACAACCTCCAACACTCACTGCCAGTCCCCACGATTGCAATCGCTGGACATCCTCACTTTGAAGGTGTGACGAACATTATCCTGGACCACGAGCGTGCAGCCTTCATTGCTCTTAAGCATCTGGTAGAGCTTGGACACCGCAAAATAGCTTTTATGAGGGGTCATCCCGCGAGCTCTGACTCAAAAGATCGCTGGCTCGCAATTTGCCGAACTGCACAGACGATGGGGGTAGAAATTGATCCTTCATTAACCATACAGTTCGAAATGCAGGAATCCACACCCAAGGTCGGCTATATTTATGCGAAACAATTAATTGCTGATGGACTTCGGTTCTCGGCTCTGTTCGCATACAACGACGTTAGCGCTTTGGGCGCAATGCGAGCCTTTCAAGAGGCTGGGTACCATGTCCCACGAGACATTTCGATTATTGGGTTTGACGACATTGCCTGGGCTGAATATCAATATCCCAGTCTTACTACAGTTCGTCAGCCTCTGCAGCACATGGGGGAAATCGCTTTGCATGCCCTTTTGGAAAGGCTTGAGCGTCGCGAAGCGTACCCGCCAGAGATCGCTATTGAACCGGAGTTAATCGTGCGTGAATCTACCGCAAAAGCCGCGAGTACTTCAATAACAACTCTCCAAAAATAGTCGTCTCATATTCAGTTTCGATTTATTCGTGTAGCAAGTCCTCAATCTACTGTAAACACAGTATTGAGCGGCCGAGGTGCTCTCATTACTCTCAAACGTTAGGCTCTAGGCAGTTTAGTCTTCGAGATACTGTACTTTGTACAGAGCGGGTTTAGCAGTTTGCGGGCTGCAAGAACTCAAACAATCAGGAATTTTTAATGATACAAGAAGAACGGATCAGCACTGGAATAGAAGGATTGGATGACATTTTGGGAGGAGGCCTTCCCCGGGGTCATCTTTACTTGATAGAAGGTGATCCAGGGACAGGTAAGACTACATTGGCTTTGCAATTTCTTATGGCGGGAGCCCACAACAACGAACCCGCCCTCTACGTCACCCTTTCGGAATCCGAAAGCGAATTAATGACAGTTGCAAAATCTCATAATTGGTCTTTAAAAGGTGTGTCCATATTTGAGATGCTGCCTGACGAGGCGAGCCTTCGGCCTGAGGGACAATACACCGTCTTTCACCCTTCTGAAGTAGAACTGGCAGACACAACCAAAGCCGTGCTCGATAAAGTTGAAGAGATCGGAGCGCGTCGAATTGTTATTGATTCATTGTCAGAACTGCGCATGCTAGCTAGCGATCCGTTACGGTACCGACGCCAGATACTCGCTTTCAAACAGTACTTTACCGGACGAAGCTGCAGTGTCTTAATGCTTGATGATCGTAGTGGAGGCGAACGAAATCTTCAGCTTCATAGTATTGCGCATGGCGTAATTACCCTGGAAGGTTTACCCAGAGAATATGGAGTTAAACGTCGGCGGCTGGAAGTTGTTAAGCTGCGTGCCTCGTCCTATAGAGAAGGATTTCATGATTACTCAATTAAGACAGGTGGTTTATCCATATATCCACGTTTGATCGCCGCAGAGCATCAGCCAAAACCCATACTAAAAAAGTCGTCGAGCGGCATTTCAGAGCTGGACACCTTGTGGGGTGGAGGCATCGATCGGGGTACCTCTACCTTAGTTCTAGGCCCGGCGGGTAGCGGAAAATCCACCATTTCAGCCCAGTATGCCATTGCAGCGGCTGAAAGAGGGGAGCGCGCCTGTATCTTCACCTTTGATGAGAGTGTATTGACGCTCTTGAGCCGGATGAAGGGCCTCAATATGGATGCCGATCCATACCTGCAATCGGGGCTCCTTTCAGTGCAACAAATCGATCCGGCGGAATTATCTCCCGGAGAGTTCGTTAGTTTAGTTCGAAAATCTGTCACAACGGAAAATGCCACAATAATTGTTATTGATAGTCTGAATGGCCTTTTAAATGCCATGCCCGGCGAGCAAGCATTAACTATGCATCTGCATGAGCTCCTTACTTTTTTAAATCAACAGGGTGTATCAAGCTTTTTGGTAATGGCTCAACATGGATTATTGGGCAAGGACATGATTAGCCCTGTGGATGTGAGCTATCTGGCAGATTCGGTTCTTTTACTGCGCTATTTCGAGGCTGAAGGACAAGTCAAACAAGCTATTTCAGTTGTTAAGAAGCGCAGCGGAGGCCACGAACACAGTATTCGCGAGTTAAAGCTGGATGGAGGGATACAAATTGGAAAACCGTTGCTCAACTTTAGAGGCGTTCTAACCGGAGTACCTGAATTTCTTCAGGATGGAACGAACGGCAATGTCTATGCCGACCGGTGACATGACTCATTTACTCACCGTAGTGGCACCCGTCGGGCGGGATGCGCAATTAATTTGCGATTTCGTTAGCTCTTTGAAAGTTGTATGCAGACCGTATAAACAGATCAGAGAAGTCCCAGAGAACTTTTTGGAAAATGCCTCTGTGCTGATAGTCGCGGAAGAAGCGCTTGATAAAGATGCCGTTCAATGCCTTTCCCTCATATTAGAAAATCAACCCACCTGGTCTGATATTCCGACCATCGTTCTGACTGGAAGCGGGGTTATTACCGATTCAAGCGTCCGCATGGCAAAGGTGAGAGAACCTCTCAGGAATCTCACCTTGTTAGAACGTCCGCTGCGCTCTGTCACTCTAACCAGTGCAGTGCAAACTGCTCTACGGGCGCGGGAAAAACAATATCAAATGCGGGATTATTTGGCGGAACGCAAAATCATGCTGGAACAACTTGAACAATCCTATGCAGAGCTTGAGACAACGGTTGCACACCGGACAGCCACATTGAGAAACCTCTCCCAGCGTCTGCTTAGGCTACAAGATGAGGAGCGCAGACGAATTGCACGTGATTTACACGACAGCACCGGGCAAGTACTCACGGCTTTAAAGATCAGTTTAGCGGTATTCCAGCAGCGATTTGGAGATTTGCCAGCGGCGAAGGGGAGTTTAGCGGAAATTATCAGCTTAACGGACCAGGCTTTGCAAGAAATTCGCACTATGTCATATCTTCTTCATCCTCCGACTCTGGACCATTCCGGGTTTATCTCGGCTGCTCGCTGGTACGTTAGTGGAGTCGCCGAAAGGAGTGGGATTAAAGCGGAACTTGATTTGCCGGAAAATGAACTCCGATTGCCCGATACAGTGGAGAGAGTTTTGTTTCGAGTGTTGCAGGAGAGCTTGACTAACGTACTTCGGCATGCCAATGCCGACCGTGTACGCATCCGCTTTGTCACCAACCAGAAATCGGCCATTTTAGAAATAGCGGATGATGGAGAAGGCATACCTTCTGAATTATTGGCTCGTTTGAAAAGCATGGAAACTGATGGAGGCGTCGGGTTGGCGGGGATGAGAGAACGTATCCATGAATTAAACGGAGACCTTAAGCTAGAGTCAGATAATGAAGGTACAACAGTGAAGGTTACCGTGCCGCTTGAATTTGACCCTAGCAAATGGCATATCGATGAATCCCATTCGCGGGAAAGTGCTTTGGATCACAGATGAACTGCATAGATTAAGTAATGACAATGCTCCAAGCCATCATATTCGCTAAGTTATGACTTGGGCTAACCTCGGGCTCACTTCTGGCAACTAAACTCAAACGTCCACGCTACACCTGTTTCGACGTATTTAATACGAGACGTATTAGTGAGTAAAGGAGATTTATGACAGCCACAGAAAACAAGAAGTGCGCCCATCTTCCTTGTGTGTGCGTCCCTGCGAGCGGCGAAAAATATTGTAGCCAATTCTGTAAAGATGCCGGGGCCAGTGAGGCGGAGATTGGATGCGATTGTGGTCACCCGGCTTGCTCCCGCTGAACACCAAAGTAATACTAAACCAACCTCCAGTAGCTCGGGGGTTCGCTGTATGGCGTTTGTAGAACCAGAGCTGTAGAATCTGCATTAATACAGCGGGCGGGAATCTTGCTAAAAATTCTGATTGCCGATGATAGCGATCATGTTCGTCGTGCCTTGCGAACATGTCTGGAGCTCAATCCGGATTGGGAAGTCTGTGGCGAGGCCTGCGACGGCCGGGCTGCAATAGATGCCGTTCGAAAAAGCGCGCCAGACCTTGTCTTGCTTGACTATGCGATGCCTATGATGAATGGCCTCGAAGCCGCTCGTGAAATCAAGGGTATTGCTCCGCAAAGTACGTTATTTTTGTTTACGATGTATGCTTCAGATCCCCTCAAAAAAATAGCCGAGGAGGTCGGGGTGCGCGCTGTTATTTCCAAAGATGTTGGGGGAGTTGGCGCACTTGTAAAAGCCATTGAGGAGATGATTTCGCAATGCCCGACTCAATGAATCTCAATATGGGCTCGCCCGAATGCAGCATAGACAACGTGCGTGAAAGTGAATTGTCGGCGTGGAAAATACTCTATCAAAGTGCGATCTTAGAAATGGATACAGCGGTTGTAATGCAGCGAATTGCCGAAGCGGAAAGAGCCATTGTCGAGCGCGCCTTGGCATTGCGTAAGGAATCACCAAACGACCATGCAAAAGAATTAGGCGCACTGGCTTATTCCGCTAACTTTCTCGCGGAACTAAGACGGCTGGAGACTAGCAGGCGTACTGATGCAGTCTCCTCTGGAGATGGAGTCCGCTAGCTCTTTTCACCGTCTCCTAACATAAGTTCGTGAATAAGATCACTGCTGCTTCACGGCAGTGAGATCATCGGCAGCCTTCCCGATTGCAACTGAAACATTGTCCACCACCTTCGCAACTCCGGGAATTTGCGCGTCGGCCTCTTTCCACTTTTTCTCATCCATGTATTCGCGTACCGCAGCGATCGGTTTCGCGCCGTATCCGGTGTAAGCGCCCGGCGCATAAACCTGATGCTTAAACCATGGACGTTCTGGAAGTCCGTTTTCATTAAGAAAAGCACGTTGAATTTTGAGCAAGTCTGCATTCAGGATTTGCAAAGTCTCATGGGAAGGCCCGCCATTTGCCTGTGCCTTGGTCAGCGCGGCTGAATAGCGCTCTGCGTTCTGCTTCAGGAGCTCTACCGCGTTCTTTAGAGGAGCGAAGTCCATAAAGGGAGGAACGGCTTCGTAGGGTGGGGGAACGGAAGTCTTGTGAGGATCTGCGGTCGCATTAAATACACCCTCACTTAACTCAAGATTTCTCTCGGTGATTTCATCTCTTTTTCCCTTTAGCTGCTTCTCAAGTTCATCCACATATTTCGAAATTGTGTCGGTCACGGCTATGTAGTCGAATGGAATCAAATCAGCATCGGCGAGCCGCATAACCGCAGTGCCTCCGGTTTGGGCCAAAGCACGGCCGTAAGCGAAACCTGGATCTCCAAAATGCGTATACCAGTAAAAATCGTCGTAGATCGAATGGTACTGGTCTCCTTCGTCTTCATCCCCAAATCCCAGGTTCAATGCTGAGATTCCCGCGTGATCCAAAAATGCGGTGTAATCAGAACCATCTCCTAGCGCGTGGATTCTAAGGTCAGCCCGGTTGCGAGCTTCAGACCGTTCTTCCGCATTCGCAGCTTCCGCAATTCGATGGAAACGGGCTCTTTGCCAAATCGATATATTCTTTTCCGGGTCGTTTATGTCACGGCCTATGTCATTAATAAATTTTTCCAGATCATGCGAGCCCGAGGCATACCAGTAGCCGCGTTCATTGGAGTCAGAATTAATGTAAGCCACAGCGTATTTTTGGAGATCATCGATATGCGTCTCAACCCATTCCGTCGATCCCAATAGCCCTGGTTCTTCGCCGTCCCAGGCGCAGTAAATAAGCGTCCGCTTTGGATTCCAGCCCTGTTTGTGCAGCTCTCCGAACATGCGCGCTTCTTCAAGGACAGCCACCATGCCCGATAAAGGATCATCAGCACCGTTTACCCATGCATCGTGATGATTGCCGCGAATGATCCACTGGTCGGGATTTTCTGCTCCTCGCATCGTGGCGATTACGTCATAAACCGGCTTCATATCCCAATTGGAGGCAACTTTGAGATGAACCTTCGCTGGACCGGGACCGATGTGATAGGTAATTGCCAGAGCACCACGCCAAGTTTCCGGCGCGATTTGTCCCTGCAATGCCGCGAGTAGCGGAAGCGCATCGCCGTAAGAGATCGGGAGCACTGGAATTTTAGTAATTGTTTTGGCTTCGCTGATTTTGAGGCGTTTGGCATCCGGAGTCGCACCCACTCCCGGCGTTAGCGGATCGCCGGGATAATCCGTATCCATAACACTACCGCGCTGCACACCATCTTTTGAACGCCAGCCGCCCTTGGGATAATCATCTCCATTGAAAAAGCCATCCCCTTTGGGATCGGAAAAGATAATGCAGCCAATGGCGCCGCGCTCCGCCGCAACTTTAGGCTTAATACCCCGCCACCCTTCTCCATAGCGCGCGATCACGATTGCACCTTTGACCGAGATGCCCAAACGATCGAGTTGTTCGTAATCTTCGCGGTCTCCATAATTGACGTAGATCAGCGGCGCCGTCACATCACCGTCAATGGAATATGCGTTGTAGGTTGGCAGCTGTTCGGCAGTCTGATTGGAAGTTGGATCGATCGAAAGTGCAGGTTCTTGCAGCTTGGCTCGATATTTGATCGGTTCTACTAGTTCGACTACCCGCTCTTTGGGAGTGGGAAAGAGAACTTGGAAAGTTTCGATATGCGCGTCGAATCCAAATTCCTTGAATTTGGCAAGAAGCCATTCCGCATTATCTTTGTCGTAGGGCGATCCGACATGATGGGGCCGGGCACTCAATCGCTTCATGCTTTCACGCAAGTGGTCAGTCACGATCCCGTCGCGAAATTTCTGTTCCCAACCCCGCTCCGATTGTGAGGATTCTGGTGCGTAACCGAACAGAGGCGACGGTTGATGCATGGTTTCAGCGGATTGAGCCCACGTCAGCTGAAAAGTAAGAATGAAAAAAATTGAAACATAGGAAGTCAACGAACGGGCAAATGGCAAAGATACTCTCCAGGAATTGGTCTGTATGGTTGAAAAAGATTATGCGCTGCGGGAAGGATTATAAACTGAGTTGTTGGACTCTGACCGGGAAAGGGATTCAACCCCAGCCTAGAAGGTACTGACGTTCAGGAGAACTAGCCCTTAACGCTTACTTTCGAGAACGACATAACAGCTTTGCCTGATGTCGGTACCCCCATCGACGTTGCTGGACGAAACGTTGTAAAGATCAACATATTTTTTACTTCCGAAGGAACATCTTTCTCTTCTTCCGGATTGGACAATACTCGATAATCCTGAATACGGCCTCGAGAATCGACGTAAGCCTCAATCACTAGCGAATCCTGCTTGATTGAGCCGAACGACATTCCAAATGCCGACTCCTGAATTTGCGGAGCGGTGTAGAGCATCAAGGGAACATCCGGATTGCCAGCTTGTAACGGCAACGAGGAGAATCCCATAAAAATCGCGAACAATGCAACGGTTGCCACCAAGCCGACCATAGCAGGAACCATGAACACTTCAAGCGCATGCTGCAAACGCAACGACAGCACCTCAAGAGAGGTGCGGGGAGATCGCGCAGCCTCACGTGAAATCGCAAGGCGCAGTTTTAGAGACAAATCCGCAGGAGCTTTCCTACGACCTACTTTTGCGAGCAATTGCTGAGTGTGAACAAGACCAGAAAATTGTTGTTCGCATCCAGAACAGACTTCAAGATGTGCGTTAATGGCACGCATTTGCGTGCCCGAAACTGCACCATCCAAATAAGCCGACAACAAAGATAAGACCTGGGCGCACTTCATGGCGTCACCTCAATCTGCCTGCCGTTCGAAGAAACCCGGGGACGTACAGCACCTCTGGAGCGATGTTCCTGCGGAGGCTTCAATCCAAGTTCTGGACCCACCTCTCTTATGTAACTTACGAGACGCTGCTTAAGCGCCTCTCTTCCGCGCGTCAATCGCGATTTGACAGTTCCTAAAGACACTTGCGTGATTTCGGCTATCTCTTCGTACGACATTTCTTCTATGTCCC
Source organism: Terriglobales bacterium (assembly GCA_035651835.1). Taxonomy (GTDB): domain Bacteria; phylum Acidobacteriota; class Terriglobia; order Terriglobales; family Acidobacteriaceae; genus JAOAPG01. The sequence continues at coordinate 23,251 of DASRFC010000074.1, read as the reverse complement.
GCAAGATGACTGTGGTGCGATAAGGCTCAGACACCTTACGCAATTCCTCTTCTACCCGTGCGCGTACTTCCTCGTGCGCCACGCTATCGAAAGGCGATTCGCGTGTATCGATCAATAACATTTCAATGGCGGGAACCGCTTCGAACGCGTACTCAGAGGGTTCCATCGAGGTTTCGTGCGCTTTATGACGGAACCACCAGCGGCGACGATTCGATGCCTCATGAACCGCTATGCGATAAATCCATGTCTTCAGACTGGATTCCCCATGGAAATGTTTCATCCCGCGAAACACTTTGAGAAAAACTTCCTGTGTGGTATCGGCGACATCGGCAGGGTCGCTAACCATTCGATAGATAAGGCTATAAATCGGCTGGTGAAACTCGCCGATCAGCCAAGCGTAGGCTTCCTCGGATCCCGCCTTCAGTTCGGTTACGATGCTTGCTTCCTGGGCCCGAATTCCTAATGCGCTAGTTAGATCACCCAAACTGGTCGCTCCCGCCATAGTTGTCATGGCGCAACCTCCATTATAGGTTCTTTTCTGGTAAGGAATGTAGCCCAAAAATCGCGACCAGATTCACCTCGGTCGGGAAGCGAACTGGGCGGCCGGATCACACTTACATAGACTCCGCAGTAGCCGTCAGGGTTCCCAGGATGAAGAGATTGTTTTCAGAGACTTAGGGATCGAACTCCTAAAAAATTCCACTCTCCACCTGGAATACAGTCGAAAATCTCTGTTTAACGGGGATACGGGTTACGGCTTTGTCGTTGTATTCGTGTTTGGCTGTGGAGCTGTCCCCGCAGGAGCTGTTGTGCTCGGCTTCTTCTTTTTGGGAGGCGCCTTCTTTGTAGGTTCCGTGTCATCGACAACTACCTTCTTCGGAGGAGCGGCATCTGCCGCAGCCTGCATAGCACGGATCTGAGCATGAAGTTGGTTGAGCTCCCCTTCTTTGGTGTTGGCAAGAGTGTCTACACGATCTGCAAACGTTCGGCGCACCCGCTCAACATTATCGAAATCAGTGCTTAGTGATTGAAATTCGTCTTTGCTACCAAATGCTCCCGCGGATTCAACAACTGAGCCAAACACGTCATAAAGCGCATCTAGATTGCGATAGAGTTTGAAACTCAGTGCCAGGTTTTCCGGCGAGTTACGCAGTTGTGCAATGACGTCTGGCAATGCAGTCTGCAAATTACGCTGAATAGACTCGGTGTTCGCCTGCGTCTGCCGCTTTGTATTCGAATCGGTTTTCCATCGCTCAATCCGCATTTTAGCTAAATCGAGCTGTGTTGCTCGCGATACCTGCTCCAGTTGGGACAATAACTGATTTAGTTGATTGACGGATGAGTATGAAACCGGCGCTGAAGGCTGACTTGGATTAACCTGCGCGATCGAGACTGACAAAAATAGCAAAAGAAAACAAAAGCATCGTACTATCTGGGTTCGGTTTACGTTCATAGTTGGGCTCGCAGAGCACTAAACAATTCGTTTTAGCATACTGAATGATGACAATTTTCGCCAAATGTAAGCACATGGCATGTCTGAACATACATTTTTCAAATGTTTCCTGCATACTAAAAGCAAGAAAGCTGCACACTTGTGTTCCCTTGTGGAGTTCCTGTACCCTTTTGTACGCTGAGTAAATCGATTTAATAGACCCTATTTTGTTGTATTTAAACAATACTGTAAACAGGACTTCGAATGCCACGTTTTGATGTAACCATAGCTGGTGAGTTGAACATGGATCTTATCCTCTATGGGCTGCCAGCCGAACTTCCTCCCGAACGAGAGTTGCTGGCGGATCGCATGATGCTCACACTGGGTGGTTCGTCCGCCATTGTGGCACACAACCTTGCAGCGTTGGGAAGCCGAGTGGGGTATCAATCGCGCATCGGAGACGATCAGATGGGAAAGCTCTCCCTGGAACGCCTCTCAGAAATCGGTGTCGATGTTTCTCATGTGCGTCAAATTCCCGGGCCGATCAAGAGTGGTCTCAGTATCATTTTGCAGCGCGATGGGTGGCGCAACATTCTCACCTATTCCGGAACCATTGCCGAACTCACATGGACGGACCTCGATCTCGATTATCTAGCAGATTCGCGGCATTTCCATCTCTGTTCTTTTTATTTACAGACCGCACTCCAGCCGCACGTCGCAGGAATATTCAAGTCCCTTAAGAAGAAAGGACTCACAACTTCGCTTGATACTAATGACGATCCCGAAGACCGCTGGGATGGTGGTCTACGTGATGTACTACCCCACCTCGACGTGTTCTTCCCAAATGCGCGTGAAGCCAGGCGGATTGCCGGAACCGACGACCTGGAAGTTGCCATTAAATTTCTTGCAGATATTGTGCCTGTGGTAGTGATCAAGCTCGGTCACGAGGGGGCCATGGCACAACGTGGCAAAGAACGGTTTTTCAGTCCAGCCTTCAGGGTCGAGGCTATTGACGCGGTTGGCGCTGGCGACAGTTTCGATGCCGGATTTCTGCATGAATTCATACAGGGCGCGGATTTTACAACTTGTCTCAGTGCAGGAAATCGCGCAGGGGCTCTTTCAGCTACCCGCGCCGGAGGAACTGAAGCATTCCGCGACAGCGCACATCGTATCGAATTCCTGCGAAAACATGAGCTGGCGCTGGCGCAGAAATAATCCGCTTAACTCTCTGCCGATTTCGACGGACCGGGTACAATACCCGATCACAGAATATACAGGGAGGTTTTATGCGCCGGGCGGTTCACTCGCTGCTTTGTCTGGGACTCATTCTGGTTGCGCGATTCTCATCCGCGCAAGTCAATAACAGCACTGAACAACGAACCAGCCGATATATGGATTCAATCCGGCGACAGCCTCCGGTATTGCTTGCTTTCTTGCGCGATATGCCTAAGGGTGGCGATCTTCACAATCATTTGTCTGGGGCCGTTTATGCAGAAAGTTTTATCGATTTTGCGGCTGAGGATGGTCTTTGCGTCGACCGAACAACATCAATTCTGATTGCTCCTCCCTGTGACGCCACTTGCGATCGCTTTAACAACAAGCCCGCCATTCGCTGCGCCTACCACGATCAGGTGCTTTACAACTCGGTCGTGGATGCATGGTCCATGCGCAATTGGGAGCGCGGCAGCGATTCCGGGCACGATCATTTTTTCGCGACATTCGATAAGTTTCTACTGGCAACTTTGAATCATGCAGGCGACTCGATTGCGGATGCAGCTTCCCATGCCGCTCACGACGACCTTCAATATGTCGAACTGATGTACACCGCAGACGGAATGCAATCTGCCGCTTTAGGCGCGAAGGCTGGATGGGATACCGATTTACCGAAGTTTCGAGAGAAACTGTTGGCGCGCGGATTGAAAGAGATCGTGGCGTCGACACGGAAAGATCTCGATGCTAGTGAAGCTCAAATGCATTCCCGGTTAAAGTGCGGAACAGCTCAGGCTGATCCCGGTTGCAATGTTACTGTCCGTTATCTCTACCAGGTACTTCGAGGTTTGTCGCCTGAACAGGTGTTCGCTCAAATCGTAACCGGATTTGAATTAGCGCAGTCCGATTCTCGTGTGGTCGGACTTAATCTCGTGATGCCGGAAGATTGGTATGTGCCGATGCACGATTTCGATTTGCATATGCACATGCTTGACTATCTGCACGGTGTCTATCCCAAGGTTCACATCAGCCTACATGCGGGCGAAATCTCCATGGGGTTAGTCACTCCAACTGAAATGCGCTCTCATATTCGCGAGTCAATCGAGCTTGGCCACGCCGAACGAATTGGACATGGCGTCGATGTGATGAACGAAGATCATGCAATCGATCTGCTCCACGAAATGGCGGCGAAAAATATCCTTGTCGAAATTTGCCTGACTTCGAATGATTCGATTCTGGGTGTTAAGGAAAACGATCACCCATTTCCAACCTATCTCCGATATAGCGTGCCGGTGACGCTCGCGAGCGATGATGAAGGTGTGTCACGCTCGGATCTAACGCACGATTATCTACGAGCAGTTGAAAGCTACAATCTCTCTTATGCTGATTTAAAGCGCCTGGCTCGGCAAAGCCTGGAACACAGCTTTCTGCCAGGTGCGAGTCTTTGGGTTGATGCTCAGCATTTTCGGCCAGTTGCGGACTGCGCCTCTACTGATTGGGGCGCAAGTTCCCTGCCAGCTGGCTGCCAAAAATTTTTAGACGGCAGCGAGCATGCCCGCATGCAAAGACGGTTAGAACAAGAGTTTTCTACCTTCGAAAAGAAATACTAACGCGCTGCTTTATGACGAGTCCTCCATGATCGATGCTTTCGTTCAGGCCGACGCCGCTGCAAAATTTCTTCTGTCGCGCACGCCGCTTCGTCCAAGAATCGGGCTTATTCTGGGATCGGGTCTCGGCGCGTTTGCCGGCGAGCTCTCCCATGCGACTCGCATACCTTACTCGCAAATCCCATCCTTTCCGCAATCGACGGCGATTGGACACGCGGGGCAAATGGTCATGGGGAAAGCTGGCGAGATTCCTGTGGCAGCGATGCAAGGCCGAGTACATCTATACGAGGGCTACTCGCCGCAGCAAGTTGCGTTTCCCATTCGCGTGTTCGGACAAGTGGGAATTCGCGCTTTGATCATTACCAATGCCGCAGGTGGAATTAATCTGAAATATAACCAAGGGGCGCTCGTCACGATCACTGACCATATCAATCTCCAGGGCAACAATCCACTTGTCGGGCCTAATGACGACCGATTCGGCCCGCGCTTCCCCGATATGACGAATGCCTACTCGAAGGCATACCGCGAGCTTACGGTTGCGGCCAGCAGCAATCTTGGTAAAACAATTTATCAAGGCGTTTACGCTGGATTGCTTGGCCCAAGTTACGAAACTCCCGCAGAAATTCGCTATTTAAGAACGATTGGCGCCGATTTGGTTGGTATGTCCACCATTCCTGAAGTAATTGCAGCCCGACACATGGGGATAGAGGTTCTTGCGATTTCTTGTGTGACTAATATGGCGGCGGGAATTCTGGATCAGCCCATCAATCATGAAGAAGTGCTTGCGACTGGAGAGCGGGTGCGTGGTGATTTTGTAGCGCTACTGAAGGCAGTCTTGCCGGAAATTGCGAAGGATGTTGGTGCTTATGGGAGTAAGGTCGAGAAGCTAGCCTCCGATGTGCACCATGGTCCTTGAGGCTGGAACGAAATCGGGCTCGCCGATGTGGTGGCGTTCTTCTTTCTTCTCGATCACGCCGCGAATAAAATGGGCGAGATCTTCGTCCGTAGCTCCACGGCGCATGAGTTCATGCAAATCGTGATCCCACACTGAAAAAAGACATGTTCGGATTTTCCCATCCGAGGTCAGGCGAATGCGGCTGCAATGCCCACAAAACGGATGCGACACTGGAGCGATAATTCCGATCTCCCCAATGCCGTCATCAAAGCAATATCGTCGCGCCGTCTCGCTACGTTGATGTGGAATCTCTACCAACGGACGATACTCCGCCATGCGCAGCAGGATTTCATCAAGCGTGACTACCGTGTTCGGGGACCACTTCCGGTCTTCCTCAAGTGGCATAAATTCGATGAAGCGCACGGTCACGCCTTCCTCGCGTGCAAACATTCCGAAAGGAATAATTTGATCCTCGTTAAAGCCGCGCATCAAAACACAGTTCACTTTCACGGGCCACAAACCGGCTCGCCGCGATATTCGTATTCCCGCCAGCACGCTGTCGTATCCGTTGGGTACTCGCGTGATGCGAGCAAAGCGTTCGGGATCAACCGCGTCCATGCTGATAGTGACCCGACGCAATCCTGCTTCTTTAAGTGGCTTTGCCAAGTCAGATAAAAGATGCCCGTTAGTGGTTAACGCAATTTCGAGTGGCTCTCCATCAATATCGCGAAGTTTGGACAATTCGCGAACGAAATCAACAACACCATTGCGCAACAGCGGTTCGCCGCCAGTAATCCGGACTTTTTTAATTCCCAAGCCGACAAAAACCCGTGCCATTCGTAAGTAGTCAGCGAACGGCAGATCACCATAGAGCGCGCCTTCATTGCCAGTTCTGCAATAGACACAACGGTAGTTACAGCGGTCGGTGATGGAGATCCGCAGATCGGTTATAGGACGGCGAAATTTGTCGATGAGAGGCATGGTGTTTAGTCGTTGGTCGTTCATCGCAGGATGTTGGCGTCTTTGCAGCTGGATTATCCAACGACTAACGGCCAAGAACCAGCGACTTGTTCTAGGAAAGGACAAACGGGGCAGGAGTACTTCCAGCGGGCCGTTTCCTTTCCAATGGCTTCTTACAACAAAAGCCGGGAGGCACAGGCGTTTCCACCCATACCCTTGGGGTAATTCTCGCCAGAGAATCATCCCTCGCCGCCGCAGCCAAGGTATACCCGAAGGCTCAGGCGATCGGAAACTCTATTTCTAGTATAGATGAGGATGTAGGCAAAAAGGCTAAGGTTTACTTCGGGGAACTGGCCAAGCTCTTTGCTATCGCGGCTTCCGCCAGCGGAGCCATAATCTTATATCCGGCAGCATTTGGGTGTAGCCCATCATCGGCCAGATCGCGTTTGAGCAAACCTTTATCGTCAACCATCGGAGTGAAATAATCGAGGTATACCAATCCACTCGTGGCACAGTAATCCTTCAACCAGCGATTTAGCTCCAGAATTTTCTCCGGCGAACGCTGAGCAAAAAATTCCTGCCCCTTCGGCGTGTAGTTGTGCACCGGAAGAACGGATGAAAAGACAACATGGATTCCATGCACATTCGCCAACTCCGCCAGGGAGGAATAATTCGCTTCGATATCTTCCAGGCGCATGGGGCCAGTATTACCCGCAATATCATTCGTGCCCGCAAGAATTACAACAACTTTCGGCTGCAAATCGATTACATCTTGCCGGAAGCGCACGAGCATTTGCGGCGTGGTCTGTCCGCCGATACCGCGATTTATGTAAGACTTGCCAGGGAAATAGTCATCTAGTTTCCAAATGTCGGTAATCGAGTCTCCGAAAAAAATGACCCGGGTTTCACCCGGAGCAGGTGCCTTGAGTGCGGCATTGGCATCGCGGTAGCGAGCCAGTTGGCCAAAGTCATCAGTGTAAACCGCAATGCGGGAGGCTCGGTACTGGTCCAAACCTGCATGGCCAGTCGACGGAATCGCGGGTTGCTGACCAAAGGCAGCTACACAGAACAAAAGCATGACTAAAATACGGTTAGCGAAACCTCGCATGATTGCTCCTTAAATTTTAACCAGCTCTACACGGCGATTTTTTGCTCGCCCGTCTTCCGTGTTGTTATTTTCTACCGGCTTAGTTTGTCCCCAGCCTTTGGCTTTCAAACGCGTAGCGGCAATGCCGTGCGCTGCCAGCCATGCCACCACAGATTGGGCACGCTTTTCAGAAAGCGATTGATTGCTGGCCGCTGACCCTACGTTATCCGTATGGCCTTCCACGCTCAGATTTACTTCTGCATTTTGCTGCATCATCTTCACGATCTCTCCAAGCGTGTTTTCGGAATCGGGCAAAATCGTAGCCTTTCCAGTATCAAAACGAATACCGTAGACAGCTACGTGACCCGATTTATTAAGCTCGTCGGCTAAGCTTGAGGCATCAGCGGTGACTTCCTGGGTCATCGCTTTCACTGTCACAATCGTCTGGTAATAGAACGACCCCTTATTGTCGAGCATGTACCAGGTATCGCCCTTGTGTGCAGTGATAGTGCTGGGCGAATCCTCATACACGATCGTGAACCCACCCTGCTTGAGCGCATTCTCAAAATTCCGAAAAACCTGGATTTCGCTGACGCCTTCGCGATTTGCGATGTCCCAAGAGTGGTAATCGCCTTCAAATTTCTTGGTTATGGGATTACCGTCGGCATCCCTCCCAGTTGGCATCTCAGCCTGCTCAAACTCTTTGTTGTCACAACTGTTAATAATGGCCCCCGGCATACGGCTCACCAGAGGGGAGTCCTTGCAACCCTCGGCATCCTTGCGAGGCTCATCCTGGGCAAGTAGGGTTAGAGCTGCAAGAATGAGGGCATACAGGAATGCAATTCTGAACGTCATTTTCATGGTGCATGTCCCTCTTTAGGATTTCTGACTCGAGAGTTAAAAAATTACGTGCCACGAATCTCTGGGACCAGTCCACAGGCATCGGACAATTTACGGTATTACACCGCTTTTCACAAGTATTCTGGCAGATTATTGTTCGGCTTATGGGGTCACATGCCGTCGTAATTGGGGCCGCCGCCACCTTCTGGTGGAACCCACGTAATAATCTGATACGGATCGTGGATGTCACACGCTTTACAATGCACGCAATTTGATGGGTTCAGGCTGATGCGCTTTCCGTTTGTCTGCTTAGCGTCGTCCACCATTTCGTACACATTGGCAGGGCAAAAATTCTGGCACGGACTGCCGTATTCTTTTATGCAACGCTCGTTGCAGATGTTCGTATCGTGAATTATCAAATGCGCAGGCTGGTCTTCTTCGTGTTTCGTTCCAGAGTGATAAAGATCCGTCAGCTTGTCGAAGGTCAGCTTACCGTCCCCTTTCGCAGGGCCAAGCAAATGCGCTTCTTCTCCGCCGTTGGGATTTAAATAACGCAGCTTCTTCATGCGCTTGTAACCTGGGATCGCTCGATAGCGATCGCGTAGACCACGTCCTCCGGTAACCTGCTGCAAAGCCGTATGAAAAAGACCGGCGTAAAGTCCGTGCTCGAATCCCTGATGGAAGTTTCGCACCTTCCATAATTCGTCTTTGATCCAGCTACTCTCTACACGCTTTTGGTATTGTCCAAGAGCCGTTGCAGAGGAATCATCTTTCACCAGAGCTTCGAACGCAGTTTCAGCGGCCAACATGCCGCTTTTGACAGCGAGATGTATGCCCTTCAAGCGTTGCGAATTAAGAAATCCCGCCGAATCGCCAAGGATCATCCACCCGTTTCCAGCAACCGGGGGAATCGACCACCATCCTCCATAGGGAAATGACTTCGCTCCATAACGAATCATTTTCCCGTCTTCGAGCAGCTTCGCAATAAACGGATGCTTCTTGAACTCCTGCAACACACGCTGCGGATCGAGACGCGGATCAGCGTAGTCGAGGTCGATCACGTGTCCCAAAGAGACTACGTTGTTCTTGCCTCCATAAATCCAGGCACCCCCGTATTCTTCTGTCGTAAGCGGCCAGCCCATGGTATAGATGACTTCACCTGACGCAATGCGCCCTGATGGCACCTCCCAGAGCTCTTTCACTCCTTGGCCGTAAGTTTGCGGGTTGCGGTCTTTGTTTAGGTCAAATTTATTGACCAGCTGTTTAGTTAAAGATCCGCGGGAACCTTCAGCAAGTATGACCACTTTCGCTTGCAGATCGTATCCCGGTTCGAAGTTGGATTTTGGCTGATTGTTCTTGTCTACGCCTTTGTCATCGGTGCGAACGCCAGTCACGCGGTTGCCGTCATATAAAAGTTCAGATCCCGCGAAGCCGGTGAATACCGTAATTCCCGCCTCTTCGACCTTGCTTCCAAGCCACTTCACAAAACGATTCAACGAGATTACATAGTTGCCGTGATCGCGAAGCGGAGGCGGCGTGATGGGAAGCTTAAACTTGCTTTTCTGGGTCAGAAAATAAACAGCTTCTTGGTTGACTTCAGCTTCGATAGGCGCTTCTTTTTCAAATCCAGGAAGCAGTTCGCGCATGGAGGAGGGATCGAGTAGCGCGCCCGACAGGCAGTGTTGGCCAATCTCGCGAGCTTTTTCTAAAACGTAGATGTTTTCTTTACTGAGCTGTGAATCAGGATGTTTCGCATTGTGCGCGTCAATGAGCTGGGAAAGGCGTAAAGCACAAGCCATGCCAGCGGGCCCACCACCTACGATAACAACATCGGCAGGCATCTGAGGGCGGTCAATGCCAATGAGTGGTTTGCGGAAAACAAGCATGGACAGGTTTCAAAGTTCAAAGGTTTCAAAGATCGTGATCAGGGAACTCGTTTGCCATTTTTACGCAATGAATCCAAGAGTCTGTTAATTAGACCGAGTACCCGGTACGTTTCTTGCTCAAGAGTCTCATATTTTTCTTTTTCCAAATATCCTAAATCGAATGCTATCGCAAGCTGTGTATCCACCTCTAAGAGCGAACCACGCGAATGTCCAAGAAATTGTCTAAACTCACCGCTCGTCAGCCTACCTTGCCCTTCAGCGATATTGGAGGGTACCGACACTGCCGCAAGACGAAGCTGCGAAGTCAGACCATAAATCTCGCATTTCGGAAACGTCTCAGTCTCTTGATAAATGTGCGTGGCCAGAGCTTTCGCTTTTTGCCAGACTATCAGCTCGCGATAAGAAGGGCCCATGGTATCCTCTTTCGCAATTTTTGCTCTTGAAACTTTAAACCTTCCAACCTTGAGACTTATTCTAGCTCCCCGCTTTTGCCTTCTTCACTTCCTCAATCAATGGCGGTACTACCTCGAACAGATTCCCTACCACTGCGTAATCCGCTATTTCAAAAATTGGAGCCTCTGAATCTTTGTTGATCGCAATAATTGTCTTCGCGCCCTTCATGCCTACAATGTGCTGAATCGCTCCGCTGATGCCGAGAGCCAGATACAATTTCGGCGCTACTGTCTGGCCTGACGATCCGATTTGGCGGTCCATGGGAAGCCATCCCGAATCACAAATGGGCCGCGATGCTGAAAGCTCTCCCCCCAGTGCTTCGGCGAGCTGCTTCGCGAGTTCAATATTCTTTTGCTCTTTAATCCCGCGACCTACTGAGACAATAATTTCCGCTTGCGTGAGATCAACCGCCTGCTTAGCTTCTTTAAAGACTTCCTGCGGTTTATTGCGAATGATGTTATCGGCGATTTCGGCATTCACCGTTTCAATAGGAGCTGCCGCTGATCCGGCTTCGGCTTTGTCTCCGCGAAATGCTCCGTTCTGAAAGGTCACGAACCAGGGAGCCTCACTCGTGAAGCTCACATCCGCCGCAAACTTGCCTTGAAACATTTGTCGCGTAAATATCAGTTTGCTTCCATCCTTCTTATAGCCAATGCAATCGCTAATAACGGTGCGGCCCATCGCTGTGGCCAGCTTTGGCACGAAGTCGCGCACCTGGTAAGTGTGTGGCACTAATACAAGCCTCGGCTGCCTGGATTCTATGAACTGTTTGAGGCCTGCAGAAAAGGCTTCTGGCGTATAAGGCGCGAATTTAGGTGATTCGATTGCGTAGACTCTGGAAACTTTCTTGCCTGCAACTTCGTTTGCAAGCTCGCCCATGCCGCTGCCAACAATCGCGGCTTCGAGAGTCCAACCGATTTCGGCAGACAAGGCCTGCCCCGCTGCAATCGTTTCCCAAGAGACGCGATTAAGTTTGCCTTCGCGTTGTTCAACAACCACCAGAATTGTGTCAGTCATAATGTGTAAGTCAGGCCTTAGCTCTTTCCGGTCGCCTTGCGCATTCCAGCCAAAATCCAGTGGTTGAACGAGACCAGTCTATTCTGTCAGACTGCCGCGCTTATAACTGCCAATTTCAAGCAGGATGAGGCCGAGGACACCCTCGATAATCACCCACCACAGCCACATGTGCGACCCGCTCCTTATGCCCACGTAAACAAACATGAGCAGCAGGAAATCCGTCCAGAGAAGAACTTTACCAAGCGTCATAAGTAGGGAACCTGCACGCTTGCGTTCCTCCATCGTCGCTTCTTCAATTCGAATTAGGTTAGTTCCTGTCATAGTGGTTTTTAGATGCCAGCAATCGACAAGAGAGAAGCCTCAATTTAGGAACTTGCATCCTCGTAACGCTAAAAAATCTTCGTACAGCCGAGGGCGGCTGTCTCTACGTGACTCTCACGCTACAGCACTCTGACCTCATTTCGCAGCTTGTCTACCAACTTCTTGGCGATCTCCGACGAGCTACCCTCCAAAAACTCTGTCTTTTTGGTCTTCTGAGGGATGTACATCCGCTCGATCTTCTGTAGATTTTCTCCGATTACGGATTGCACCTCAGCCAAAGTAACCTTTCGTAAAGGCTTATTCTTTGCGTTCTTAATTCCGATCAGCGTGGCATATCTTAATTTGTTGATGCCGGACTGAATCGTGAGCACTGCCGGCAGCGGCATATCTACAAACTGAAAAAAGCCGGCTTCCAGCTCTCGTTTGACGCGAATACCGGCATCATTCTTCTCAATTTGCATAATAATAGTGGCATGCGGCCATCCGAGAAGCTCTGCCAAAATGACACCCGTCTGCGCATAGCCATAATCGTCAGACTGCAACCCGGTAAAAATTAAATCGAATTGTTCATCCTTGATGGCTGCAGCAAAAGTGCGGGCGGTATTGAAAGCATCGAGTCCGACAAAGGCATTGCCTTCAAGATGGATCGCCCGATCGGCACCTTTCGCTAAAGCCTCTCTTAGAACCTGCTGCGAACGGGTCGGACCGGACGTGATTACAACAACTTCCCCGCCGTGCTTCTCTTTTTGGCGGAGAGCCTCTTCTAGCGCGTACGCATCGGGCTCATTTACCTCGTAGGAAACGTCCTCGCGAATCCACGTACCTGATTCATTCAGCTTAAGTGGCGCGTCTTTTTGGGGCACCTGCTTGATGCAAACCAAGATTTTCAAAACAAACTCCTATACCTGTATCGAGAGCAATGGCCTGTAACGGCCAACGAGCAAACGGGTAAGTATAAATGAACGATATAGGTTAGAGGAAATGCAGAGTTGTAGGATCTATTCCGTGAATACAACCGACTGAAGGCTCGATATTTCAAAACGCTTACGGCAGCGCACATTCTTGCAGCCCATCATGTCATCTTTTCTGATCATGTAAGAACGGGCCTTGGCAAAACGGGCACGGTCGCGTTCATCGGCACGGCCTCCCAGTTGTCGTTTCTTGGTGCGTACCAGCCAGGTAATTTCATATTCGGCGGGTTGGTGGCAGTGGGGACAATTCAGGGTAGCCAGCTTCTTTTCAGGCCGTTCGTCGAAAAAATCACGCTCTTCCATAGCAGTCGTTGGCCATTGGTCGTTGGCCGCTCGCTTATCTTGCGATTATTGCACACTGCCAAGTGCTCAGAAAAGAAGCGGGGGAATTTAGGAACAGGATTAAACTCGTGGATGGGAAATCCTGATGCCCAAGAAAAAACAAAAGAAGTTCCGGGCGGATCAATTGGTTCGAGAGATGGCGCGGGAGCGGATCGGCGAGCCTCCGGCATCGCGAGTCGTGCCGGATCGGAAAAAGAAAAGTAAATCAAGAGAGAAACACAAACCCACGCTAATAGATTTATTGGATCAACAATGACTCAGGGTTATTGACAAGCAGGGGTTCCGTCCAGTACTCCTTTTACTGTCGCTGATCCGATAATAATCGAACCATCAGACGGGTTTTTAGGGTTACTGTAGACGGTCGCGGTAACATTCCCAGACCCACAAGTGTTCAAAGCCGTAGCTAAGCCTGTGCTGCTGACGGTCGCTAGGTTGGCAACATCGATTTTCCAGAGCACCTGATCTGTAATGTCCTTGGATTCGGGAGGATGGATGTAGTTGCCGACCGCGGTGAATTGTCCTTGCGCGCCTACTCCTTCGAATACGAAGCCAGAAGGCCGAACGGTTATACTCTGCAAAGATTGCTCATGTCCGCAGCTTGGCAGTACTGCTATACCGAAGGTGGCAAACACGATAACAACAATTCTGTACTGCTTCCAACTCATGACTTCTCCTGATTGACTCTATGTTGAGCTGCAAGTCGTTGCGCGCAAATTTATTAGAACAGAGCTGAAAAAGCAAGGGATTATGTTAATGATAGCGCGAACGGGCTCTTCCTCATTTTTGCCGGTCAGGTCAAACTGCAATGGTCTCCGCAACGAATTTCACAAACTCCTTCACATCTTGTTCGGTTGTATCGAACGAACACATCCAGCGCACCACCGCATCTTCTTCGTTCCAAACATAGAAAAAGTAGCGTTTCTGGATTTTTGCTATTGCCTTACGTGGAATCTGGACAAAGACACCGTTTGCTTCGACTTTATAAACGATTCTCGTATCTGGAATTTTCTTCAGTTCTTTTTCCAATAACTTTGCCATGCGATTAGCGTGTTGTGCATTGCTGAGCCATAGGTCGTTATTAAGCAATGCCTCAAACTGGACCGAAGTAAAGCGCATTTTGGAAGCTAGTTGCATGCCTTGTTTTCGCAAAAATTTGAAATCCTCACTCAGCTTCTTATCGAAAAAAACCACTGCTTCCGCACCCATCAAGCCGTTTTTTGTTCCTCCAAATGACAACACATCTACGCCCAAATCCCGGGTCGCTTGTCGCAGACTCAGCCCCAAGCTGGCTGCCGCATTGGCAATTCTCGCTCCATCCATATGGAGGAACATTTGACGGCTATGAGCAAATTTTGCCAAGTTCCTGACTTCGAAAGGTTGATACACGGTACCCATTTCGGTTGACTGTGTTATTGAAATTACCCGGGGCTGCACATGATGCTGGTCGCCGATGCCGTGATATGCGTGTTTTACCGATTCCACGGTGAGTTTTCCATCGGGAGCCCGAATAGGAATCAGCTTGCAGCCCGTAAATTTTTCCGGGGCACCGCATTCGTCCGTATAAATATGCGCAGCTTCGCTGCAAATCACGGCATGATAAGAACTTGTCAAGGCTTTCAGACTTAAACAATTAGCCGCAGTACCGTTAAATACAAAGAAAACGTCAATGTCTGGCCCGAAATATTGCTGAAATTTGCGAATGGCCGATTGAGTATGAGGATCATCGCCATACCCCACCGTATGACCATGATTGGCGGCAGCAATCGCTTCAAGAATCTGAGGATGAATACTAGCGTTGTTATCGCTGGCAAAGCTGCGAATGGGTTTCATATTGAAAACAAATGTAGCAGAGTGTCAATTAGATTCTGATTATCTAGTCCCAATTTATGGGTCCAGCGCATAGCTGTTCTGAGTTGAAGAACTAACTTTTTGTCGTTTACCCGTCCAACAGTAGAGTTGCGCTCCAGGTAACCAATACAATGATCAGCATGGATTCCAATTCGGACAGCATGATACTCCAGCGTCAGTCTCCGCCTTTTGCGGCGAAATTTGCCTTCATCATAGTTTCGCTTTTGACGGCTGCCGGCTTGGGATGCAGCAGCAACACAGCTACTGGGCAGCAACCGCAAGGTCCACAGGCAGTACCGGTGAAAGTTCAGACCGTGCGGGCACTTGCGGTGAGCAGCACTACAGATTACGTTGCTACGCTTAAATCGCGAAATTCCGCCGTGATCATGCCCGAAGTAGAAGGCCGCATTACGCAAATCTATGTACATTCCGGTGACCACGTGAGTGCGGGTGCGCGTCTTTTACAAATTGATCCAAGCAAGCAGCAGGCTACTGTAAATAGTCAGCAGCATAATAGGGCGGCGCAAGAGGCGAACTTGGCCTATGCCAAGCAGCAATTCGACCGAAGCAGTGGCTTATATGCCGCTGGAGTGATCAGTAAACAGGATATGGATCAGGCAAAATCCGCCTACGATGCCGCGGTAGCGGAAGTCCGGTCCCTGGACGCGCAAGTTGAGGAACAGCAAGTTCAGCTTCACTATTACAGCGTTGTCGCGCCTTCAAATGGCATTGTAGGCGACATTCCGGTCCGCGTTGGCGACCGCGTTACTACTGCGACGACTCTGACAACCGTCGATAAGCCCGGCAGTCTTGAAGCCTACGTCTATATTCCCATCGAACGCTCCCCCGATCTGAAAATGGGCATGCCGGTTCAGATTTTAGATAGCGCGGGGAAAGTCATCGCTGACAGCCGTGTCACTTTTATTTCGCCGGAAGTAGACAACACCACGCAGACCGTATTGGTAAAAGCAACCATTGCCAATAATAGGGACAAACTCAGGACCGCACAGTTCATCCGCGCACGCGTGGTTTGGGGAACCGAACAATCCCCCGTGATTCCCGTGCTCGCTGTAACCCGTCTCGGTGGCCAGTTTTTTGCTTTCGTCGCGGAAGAGCAGAACGGCAAAGCCGTGGCTCATCAAAAGGCTTTGAAGGTTGGGGACATGGTAGGTAATGATTATGCAGTACTTGATGGAATTAAGCCGGGAGATAAGGTAATCGTCTCCGGCACGCAATTCCTGCTCGATGGAATGCCGATTATTCCACAGACCTAACTCAAGCTGAATCGAGATTTTTGGGGTTATCTTAAAATTCATGTTCGTTAATTTCTTCATACGGCGGCCGATTTTTGCCACGGTTTGCGCACTGTTGATCATTCTGGCAGGTGCAGTCTGCATCCCCACGCTTCCGATTGCGCAGTTTCCTACGCTTGCACCTCCTCAAGTTTCAGTGAACAGCTTTTACGTCGGTGCCAGTGCGCAAACGGTGGAAACTGCTGTCACTATTCCGCTGGAACAACAAATTAATGGCGCGCAAGGAATGAAGTACGTCACTTCCAGCAGCGGCAACGACGGTTCCAGTTCCATTACAGCGACATTCAACCTGGATCGCGATCCCGATCTCGCAGCTGTAGATATTCAAAACCGCGTCAACACTGCACAAGGACGATTACCAAATGCCGTGAAGTCTACTGGCGTCACGGTCACCAAGGCTTCCAACGATTTTGTGTTCGGTGCTGCAATTTTTTCTCCTGACGACCGCTATAGTCCGCTCTTCATGAGCAATTATGTGGATGTCTACGTTAAAGACACGCTGAAACGAGTGCCCGGTGTCGCGGACGTAATCATATTTGGCGAACGTAAATACTCCATGCGGCTTTGGCTTGACCCAGTGCGCATGGCAAGCCGCGGACTGACTGCCACAGACGTAGTAAGTGCCCTGCAAGAACAAAACGTCGAAGTTGCAGCCGGGCAAGTGGGACAGCCTCCGATTAAGACCGGGCAGGATTACCAAATCAGCGTGCGAGCGATCGGACGTTTATCTGAATCCTCGCAGTTCGAAAATATTATTTTAAAAACTAATGCGGATGGCACGTTGGTTCGTTTGAAGGACGTTGGACGCGCAGAACTGGGAGCTGAAGATTACAGCAGCGACCTGCAATTTAATGGACATGATGCCGTAGGAATCGGCATCACGCAGCTCTCTACCGCGAATGCGCTGGAAGTGGATCGATTAGCTTTGGCTGAACTCGACAGATTGTCCAAGCGCTTTCCTCCGGGCATGAAATACCAGAACGCTTTTGATACGACCGAAGCAGTGGGTGAATCGATCCAAGAAGTCTTAAGCACTTTAGTAGAAGCAATCATCCTCGTCATTCTGGTAATTTTCGTATTTCTTGGCGACTGGCGCAGCACCATCATTCCTGCTGTCACAATTCCGGTTTCATTGGTTGGTGCATTTACCTTTGTAAAGATACTCGGCTTCTCGATCAACACGCTCACGCTGTTTGGCATTACTCTCGCAACCGGCCTTGTAGTCGACGATGCGATCGTTGTAATCGAAAATATTGAACGCCATATTCAAGAAGGAGAAAGAGACGCTCACAAAGCCGCATCAATCGCTATGGGTGAAGTTGCGGGCGCTGTCATTGCAACTTCTCTGGTCCTGGTCGCGGTTTTTGTCCCTGTGGCATTTTTCCCAGGAACCACCGGCATTCTCTTCCGGCAGTTTGCGCTGACTATTGCTTTTTCAATTTCGATTTCCGCATTTAACGCGTTGACCTTGACTCCCGCTCTCTCCGCTATATTGCTTGGACGTGAACACGGAGAAAAGAACTGGTTTTTTAAACGCGTGGACCGAGGAATTAATGCGGTGACCGAAGGATATCGCCGGGCTCTGCATGGGTTCCTGGCAGTGCGATGGGTGGCTGTGCTGCTATTTTTTGCCGGATTGGGAGGCGCTTATTTTATTTTCCAACGCGTTCCAAAGGGATTCGTTCCTAATGAGGACCAGGGATACTTCATTATTGCGGTGCAGTGCCCGTCGGGGGCATCCCTGCAATACACGAAAGGAATAGAGGCTCAAGTTCAAAAACTGTTGCTGCCAATTCCTGAAGTTGAAGGTACATTCGCAATCAGTGGGTTTAGCTTTTCCGGAAATGCGGCTAACTACGGCATTATCTTTGTGCCATTAAAACCCTACTCTCAACGCAAGGGCGACCAACATGCTGCCAATGCCATCGTTAACGGGATCCGCGAAAAACTTTCCGGAGTACAAGGCGCGCTTGTACTGCCATTCCTCCCGCCAGCTGTACAGGGGCTGGGACAATTTGGCGGGTTCCAGTATGAATTGCAGGATCAGGGTTCGCATACACTGCAAGAACTCGCGAATGTGACGCAGGACGTAGTTCGTCAGGGAAACTCCCGCAAAGATTTGACCGGTCTGTTCAGCAGTTTCACTGCAAATGATCCCCAGTTCCTTGTCACCATTGATCGCGAAAAAGCCAAAAGCTTGCATGTGCCGTTGGGCCAGATCACGGACACGCTAGGAGTATACATGGGATCGGCATACGTAAACGATTTTGATTTCAACAATCGGTCCTATCGCGTATACGTGCAGGCGGATCAGCAATTCCGTTCGCAATCGAAAGATATTGAACAATACTACGTGCGGTCCGATAGTGGTGCGATGATTCCATTGCAGAATTTAGTGACTATCGCGTCGACTGCAAGCCCTCAGGTCATCACACATTACAATTTGTTTCGTTCCGCAGAGATCAATGGTTCCGCAGCACCCGGCTTCAGCTCGGGACAAGCTATTGCAGCAATGGACGAACTTAGTACTAAAGTCCTTCCGCAGGGATTTAATCACGAGTGGAGCGGATTATCTTTAGAAGAACTGGCCTCGGGCAGTACTACGGCGATCTTGTTTGGGCTTGGGGTGCTGGTGGTTTACCTGACTCTTTCTGCTCAATATGAAAGCTTCGTGCTGCCTTTTATCGTCCTGCTGGCGGTTCCCATGGCAATTTTGGGAGCTCTTGGTGCGCAGTGGTTACGTGGGTTGGAGAATGACGTGTTTTGTCAGATTGGATTAGTCATGCTGGTTGGTCTCTCCAGTAAGAACGCGATTTTGATCGTGGAATTTGCGGAACAATTACGGCAAAGGGGAATGCCTTTGATGGATGCCGCCATTGAATCCGCAAGAATACGGCTACGTCCGATTCTTATGACATCATTGGCATTCATTCTTGGGGTAATTCCCTTGGTGTTCGCAAAAGGCGCGGGCGAAGCGGGACGCCATTCTGTGGGTACAACCGTATTTGGTGGCATGATTATGTCCACAGTGCTTAATCTCTTTTTCATCCCGGTGCTGTACCTGATCATTGAAGGCTGGCGTGAGCGAGGTAAAGGACACGCTCCGATTCCGGCAACTGTTCCCGCGGATTAACATCCAGAGCTGAGCTATACTCGACCACTTCCCTTTGAAGTTGTAATATCGGCAGCATGCAATATCATCGATCTTCTTTAATATTTCTCATTCTGTTTCGCTTATTTGTTCCAACACTGCTTTCGGCGCAATCGAATCCAAAAGCAAAAGCTTCGGACAAGTCGCCCTCTTCCCAGACATGGACCTTTGCCGTTGCTGGAGATTCCCGTAATTGCGGTGACGTGATCATGCCCGCCATTGCCAACGGCGCAACGAATGATCACGCCGCGTTCTACTGGCATTTGGGCGACCTGCGGAAGATTTCGGCGCCAGATGAAGATTTCAGACAACTTAAAATAGTTGCGGGAAAGTCATTCACGATTAACGATTACGAAAATGAAGCTTGGGATAATTTTATCCAGAACCAAATCGCTTCTTTCGGTACGATGCCCTTCTTTCTCGGAATCGGCAACCATGAAACTATTCCTCCGAAAACGCGGACGGAGTTCATCAAGCAATTTTCCAAGTGGCTGGATGCTCCTGAAATCAAAGCGCAACGATTGAAAGATGACCCAGGAAATGATCGCACTTCCACCTACTATCACTGGATGCGCGACGGGATCGACTTTATCAACCTGGACAATGCTTCGCGCGATCAATTTGACCCGGTACAGATGAAATGGTTCGAAGGCGTCATTGCGCGGGATAGGGCAGATTCGTCTGTGAAAACAATCGTGGTCGGAATGCATGAGGCGCTACCAGAGAGTATTTCCGCCGATCACAGCATGGATGAATGGGAACTAGGGCAGCAAATGGGACGGCAGGTTTATCTGGATCTTCTCAAAATTCAGAATGAAGAACACAAAACCGTTTACGTGCTGGCCAGCCATTCGCACTATTTTATGGATGGAATCTTCAACACGGAATACTGGCGAACTCACGGCGGAGTACTTCCCGGATGGATTATAGGTACATCCGGAGCGCAACGGTATCCATTGCCTTCCAATTTCAAAGATGCCAAAATCGCAAAGACGAATGTCTACGGATATCTGCTGGCGACAGTAAATCCACCCGGCGAGCCCACAGGATCGATCAAATTTGATTTCAGGCAACTGGATGAAGACAAGGTTCCGGCGGACGTCGTGCGTCGCTTCACGGCAACATTTGTGCACGATTGCTACATTGGAAATCGAAGGTGAAGACAGTCGTCGCATATAATTTCCATCCACATATATACAACCAGAGAAGCAGCATCCATTCGGCTTTTATCTAAAGAGGATGTGGTCTCCTGCTTTATAATCAGTTACCAGTTCGCTATGCGCAAACTTCTCTGCTTGAGCCTTTTACTTTCTTTGAGTGTGCGCGCTCAGAACGTTAAATCTACCCCATCTCTCCCCAAATTTCAGGATGTCGCCAAAGATGTAGGACTGACCGTGCCTCATATCTCTTCGCCCGAAAAACAATATATCGTGGAATCCATGAGTGGAGGTGTCGGGCTGATTGATTGCGATAACGATGGGAAACTCGACATCATTGCTGTGAACGGATCGACAATCGATCACTTCCGACAGGGCGGCGATCCCATGATCACGCTCTACCATCAGGATGCGAATTTCAAGTTTACCGATATTACGAAAGCAGCCAATCTCACGCACAAGGGATGGGGCATGGGGGTGGCGGTCGCCGACTTCGATAATGACGGATTACCCGATATCTATGTTACCGGCTATAACGGCAATGTTCTGTATCACAATTTGGGAAGTTGCAAGTTCGAAGATGTGACCGACAAGGCTGGGGTGGCAGGTGGTGGATTCAGTACCGGAGCCGCATGGGCTGATTATGATCGCGACGGGCACGTAGATCTTTTTGTTTCGCGATACGTACATTTTGATATGAGTAAACTGCCAACGTTTGGCAGTGATGAGAAGACCTGCCGCTTCAAGGGGGTTCGGGTGCAATGCGGCCCTTGGGGTCTTCAGGGCGAATCGGATCTGCTCTATCACAACCGCGGGGATGGAACCTTTGAAGAAGTTTCAAAAAAGGCGGGCGTGGATGATCCCAATCACTACTATGGGCTGGGAGTGGTTTGGGGCGACTATGACAATGACGGCTGGCCGGATTTATATGTCGCCAATGACGCGGGGCCGAATTTTCTTTACCACAATAAACACGACGGAACGTTCGAAGATGTAGCAATGCTTGCGGGGGCGGCGCTCAGCGGTGAGGGTCTGGAACAAGGTTCTATGGGAGTGGATTGGGGCGACTATTTACACGAAGGCCGTCTTTCCATGTTCGTCACGAACTTCACGGAGCAACCCGATACTTTGTACCGCAACATGGGGCCGGATGGATTCTCTGATGTGAGCTGGCCGGCGAAGCTTGCGAAGCCGACTTCAGAGCCCGTAGGTTGGGGAACCGCTTTTTTTGACTTCGATAATGACGGCTGGCTGGATCTTTTTGTGGCGAATGGTCACGTGTATCCCCAGATGGATCAAATCCCTGGGACCAGCCGCTACGCTGAACCAATGCTGTTGTTCCGCAACAAACATGATGGTACATACGAAGATATTTCCAGCGTTCTCGCTTCTATTCCGGATGCCTCCCGCCGTGGTGCTGCTTTTGGCGATTTGAACAACGATGGCAATATCGACATTGTGGTTTCGAATATGGATGGGCCGCCTGCTCTGCTGTTAAACCAGGGCGGAAACGGAAATCATCGTGTACTGTTCAGCCTTATAGGAATGCAAAGTAACAAATCAGCCGTCGGAGCACGAGTGACGGTGAAGGCTGGGAAGTTAGTGCAAATGAACGAAGTTCGCGCTGGTGGAAGTTACATCTCGCAAAACGACCCAAGACTGCATTTCGGATTAGGAGCTGAAACCAAGATGGACGAAGTAGAAATTAAATGGCCTAGCGGGAAAACTGAAACACTGCGCGGTCTTACAGCGGACTTCATCTACACGATCGTTGAGGGCGGCGGCATCAGAAATAAAACACCTTTTCCCCCTTTCTAGCCTGGATCCGGAATCTCTTCCGCATGGCTTTATATCCCTATCTATATCCCTTCGCGGTACAGCGATAACCTCATAAGTTGTACAGACTCCCTGCTGCAACGAGCTTTTGGTCGCGACCATCCAAAGCTTGTCGCTGCACTTCGTTAATAGCACGTTTGTGAGGTGGGAATTTCTTGGTTATATTCGGCCACGTTAGTAGTCGCCGCGTTCACCTTTGATTTTTAGCCGATTGCACGTCCGAAAGTTCTGGACCAGTTCTGACGCCGTTCAATCCTCCCAACAATTTAGAGGTTTCGGATGCACAGGTACATCTTCCCTTTTTTAGTTATCGCTATGTTTTACTTAACCAACCCTCATCCTACTTTCGCTCAGCACTACTATGCTTCCCTCCCGCCAAAAATTAACACGACTCCTGACCTGACCAGCGTTGCGGGAATCACACTTGCGAAGCGAGTTGACGAAGTAAACCTCGCATTCACAGTGACCGACAAGAAAGGACATTTTATTAAAAATCTCGGTGAAGATGATTTTCAGGTATTCGACAATCAGCTCGCCCCAGAAAGGCTGCGTTTCTTCCAGCAGCAAACGGATCTTCCACTGAGAGTAGTTTTATTGATTGACGCCAGCGACTCCGTAAAATATCGCTTTCACTTTGAACAGAGTGCAGCGCTGGTGTTCCTGAAAAAAATTTTACGTCCTGGCCTCGACCAGGCTTTGGTAGCTACTTTTAACGATCGTATTACGCCGCTGACAGATTTTACGGACAACGTGCGAGGCGCGGCCCAGCAAGTTAAAGAAGCAAAAGCGGGCGGGAATACGAAACTCTATGACGCTATTGTTTTTGCTTGCGATAAACTCCGCGCTCGTTCCGAAGAGCAAGTCACACGAAAAGTGGTGATCGCAATCAGCGATGGTGATGACACTGCAAGTCACAATTTAATGTA
>DASRFC010000073.1:0-46597 GCA_035651835.1 Terriglobales bacterium | reverse complement strand
ACCTGCGGCAATCTCATCCAGGTCACGCAGCTGATGCGCTGGTAGACAAACGTTCTGCGGGGCGCGTCATCCGTCGTTGTTCATTAAGTTGTGTTGGCAAAAAATCCGTGTTCCGAACGGCCAATGACGGACGACCGATCGATAACGGGGTCCAGCACGGAGAAAATATATGACTGATCGCGAGCAGTACACACCGGGTCCCGCCTACGGGGCGCAGGTAAAAAAGGACGCGGAAGAAAAAGAAGGGGTAGAAAAGAAGAACGCCAAGTGGACGCTCATTCTCGTCCGGGAACTTCGCCACCCACCCGAAAAAGTCTGGCAGTCGCTTACTGACCCGGCGCACCTGCGCGAGTGGGCGCCGTTTGTGACCGATAGAAGCCTGGGTACGGTGGGAACGGTAAATCTCACCTGGGTAGGAAATCCACAGGCTCTAGAAACAAAAGTGACGCGGCGCCGAGGCTCCTAAGCTGCTCGAATATGACGATATCCGATGGGAGCTCGAAGGCGTTGGCGGCGGCACGCGCCTGAAGCTATGGCACAGCATCGATCGCCGTTTTATCTCGTGGGGCGCTGCGGGCTGGCACATCGCTTTCGATGTTCTGGAACGGCTACTCGCGGGGAATCCCATGGGCCGCATCGTCGGCGCCGACGCAATGAAGTTCGCGGGATGGCAGCGATTGGTCGGCGAGTACGCAAAGCAGTTCGGCGCTGAAATGCCAAACTCGCCGCCCCAGGCGGCTCAAAAATCATAACTATTTCGGTCAACGATTCACCGCCGAGATCGCACAGAAAACAGTATAGCAACGAACGGATTCTCGGTGTCCTGAAAGTGGAAGAGCGGCGCTTCAGCGCCGCGTTAAGTCTCCCATCCGACGGCTACGCGGCCCGCAAAGGGCCGCTCTTCCACGTGTTCTTAGATCTATAGGATAAGCGCTTACAAAGCGTTTGATCCGAAACCTTTCAGGAGGTCACAATGAACTGGAACAAATGGATTCGGAAGACCCATCGCTGGCTGTGATGGCCTTTACGGCGGCGGTCATCGTCAACATCGCCGCCATGCACTGAAGAGAGTGGGCGAGGCTAGACTGAAGGACCAAGTATAATCGGCTGCTAAAACTGAACCTAGAATTTCAGGAAAGCACCAGTTGACGGAGCAATGGTTTTCATTGCCTCGCAGGAGAATTGATCCGTTGTGATATGCAAGCACGGTAACTCGCCAGGCTGGTTCAACATTCACAGCCAGCGCTTTGGGATTGCTACAATCTCTGTGCTCCCGCTGTCCACTTCTAATCAGAAGGGTTGTTGATTGGAACCGTTTCAGATTCACGTCGCCGACGAAATTCTTGAAGACCTTCGGGCACGTTTGCGCCGCACAAGATGGACAGACCAGATACCCGGCATAAGCTGGGAGCAAGGAACTGAGTTGGGCTGGATACGGCAGCTCGTCTTGTATTGGGCCGATGAGTTCGACTGGCGTGCCTGGGAGGCGCGACTCAACGCGCTCCACCACTTCACTTGGCAAGACATCCACTTTGTGCGGCAGCGTGCGACATCCGGCAGGGGTATACCGCTCATTCTCACGCACGGCTGGCCTGGCAGTTTCCTCGACTATGTTGACATGTTGCCGATGCTCAACAGCTTCGACGTAATTGTACCTTCCTTGCCGGGATATGGATTTTCGCCACGTCCCCCCAAAGTCGGCATTAATTACCGCTACGTCGCGGAGCAATGGCATCGGCTTATGTCCGAGCTTGGGTATTCCCGCTATGCTGCGAGCGGTTACGATTTTGGAGCTGGCGTGACCACATTGCTTGCGTTCGATCATCCCGAGTCGGTGATCGGGATACATCTCACCACACTGGAATCGGATCTCACCCCGACAGTAGACGCCGCAGAGCTGTCCGGGATCGAGCGTTCGTACTTGGCCGTGACTCGTGGCTGGGATGCGACGGAACGCGGCTACAGCGCGATTCAATCTACGAAGCCACAGACAATTGGTTATAGCCTCAACGACTCTCCGGCGGGCCTGGCTGCGTACCTAAGCGAGAAGTGGCACTCTTGGAGTGATGTCACACCGCCAAATGACTTCCTCTGTGCCACTTTCACGCTGTACTGGGTTACGAAGACAATCACCTCGTCGATGCGTGACTATTGGGACAATCGCTGGCACCCAGTCAGGCCTACATATGTCGACACGCCCACAGCATTTGGTGTTTTCGCGCACCAGACTGTCTCCGAAGGTGAGCCACCGCGCTCCTATGTGCAACGCGTGTACAACATCCAGCGCTGGACAGTTTTTCCGCGTGGGGGGCACTTCGCTCCAGCCGAGGAACCAGCGGCGCTCGCGCAGGATTTGACTGCTTTCTTTCGCGACCTAACGTGACATTCGTGCAGCAGGGTTGCATGGCCAGTTCATTTTTTAAAACGAAAGTGTGCCGAAGATGAATCTTTCAAAAAAACAACGCGAAGAAATAATCAGAACATTGAAAGCCCGCTTCGAGAAAAATATGGACCACCATCAAGGTCTCGAATGGGCAAGAGTACAAGCGAAGCTTGAAGCGAATCCTGAAAAGCTGTGGTCACTGAATGAAATGGAAAGAACTGGCGGTGAACCCGACGTTGTTGGTCATGATAAAAAGACGGGCGAATACATTTTTTTTGATTGTTCACCGCAAAGTCCTAAAGGCCGCACCAGTCTTTGCTATGACCGCGAAGCGCTGGATTCCAGAAAAAAAGATAAACCGAAAAATAGCGCGATGGAAATGGCAGCGGCCATGGGCATTGAGCTTTTGACGGAAGAACAATATCGCGAGCTGCAGAAAATTGGAGAGTTCGATACCAAGACATCGAGTTGGCTGAAAACACCTGCGGATATGAGAAGGCTCGGAGGCGCCCTCTTTGGTGATCGCCGCTTCGAGCGCGTCTTCCTGTATCACAACGGTGCGGAATCTTACTATGCCGGTAGAGGATTTCGTGGCTGGCTAAAGATCTAGCGGGCTGTGGACTTCGGCGACCCAGGATTCTTGAGGACACGATATTGCAAATGCACTACACCGTCCGAAAATTTCTTAGTCAAAAGTAGTTTGAGCGGAATGGACCGGTGTTGGGGCTTAATCAATGGTATGCCGTCACCTATTAATACCGGGATCACGTGTAGGCTGAACTCGTCGATCTCCTCTTCATCCAGAAACGAAGCGATGATCTCGCCACCTCCCATCATCCAAATATTCTTACCCGGCTGCGCCCTCAAGCGTTGTGCGAACGGCCTGGCCGGCTCTCTCACCAGCTCGAATCCGGGTAACAACGTCCCATGCGGCTGGCGGGAAAACACGTAATTCTTGATCTTCGGGCCGAATCCACCTGCTTTCATGCCCATCTCGATTCCTTTGGTGTAGGTCTTCCGCCCCCAAAGGATCGTATCGATGCTCTTCATGAAAGCGCCCATCCCGTAATGTCCCCTCAGCCGCGGACTGTCCAACCATGAGACATCTCCATCCCGCCGGGCTATGTAGCCGTCCGTGCTGATCGCGATTTCAACGATAATTTTCCTGCGACTCTTCATACTGCGTTGTCTCCTTGAACGTCGCGTCTGTCGCCATATGTCGCGTGTTTCATTCATCCCTGCAACTTCGAGATTTTAAACGAATGCTTCTGCTTCCAAGTTGATTTCCACCGACTTGATCGAGTAGCCTTTGCACCAGTTCCGAAGGCAAGTCGATTATCGAGATCGACAATAATATCTCGATTCATCCACCACAGGGGGTCCAGTAATGCCGCAATCTCATGCCGACCGCCTTGCTTCCGCAAGGCGCTCTTTTAATTTCTTATTCTCTCTTATGGCAGCTTTTTTGTTTTTTGTCAGTCTGGCTCAACCGGCCGAAGCGCAAACTTACAAGGTCATTCACACCTTCACACGCAAAGGAGACGATGGCGCTAGTCCTTACGGAGGGCCGACGCTGGATTCCTCTGGAGCTCTCTATGGTACGACGTATGCGGGCGGGGCATTCGGCGCCGGAAACGTCTACAGACTGCGTCCGACCCCTAGCTCTTCCTGGGAATACACTTCTTTGTACAACTTTAACGGCACATTCGATGGCGACGGACCAGCTTTCGGTACTCTGGCCCTCTACAACGGCGCGCTGTTTGGAACCACCGAAGGCGGCGGATATTTGGGTACAGCCTTCAAAGTCTGGCTACCTGGAGCAAGTTGGCGGGAGAGTGTCGTCCACAGCTTTGGCAATGGAAAAGACGGTATCGAACCCATTGGCGGAATAGTGGTTGATAAGGCAGGCAATTTGTATGGAACCACTCTCTTGGGCGGTTTCTATGGCAATGGCACCGTTTATCAAATCACGCCTTCCGGAGTCGAGAGCCGGATCTACAGCTTCAGAGGAGGCCGCGATGCAGTGAATCCGGCGGCAGCCGTAACCCTCGATGCCGATGGCAATATTTACGGGACCACCTCTTTTGGCGGCGCTTACGGCATCGGCGCGGTGTACAGGCTATCGCGATCAGGTTCCCGCTGGAAGGAGAACGTCCTCTACAGCTTCCGTGGGCTGAATGACGGCCAAAACCCGGTAGGCGGCTTAGTTCTAGATAAGGCTGGCAACATCTACGGCGGGACTTTTGATGGCGGCGTGAATGGCGGCGGCACGGTGTACAAATTGTCACATTCCGGTCGACGCTGGATCCTGACCATCCTTCACAGCTTCCCCGGCGGTTATGGGGGACCATATAACAAACTCACCTTCGATACTGCGGGCAACCTCTATGGCACTACCAACGGTGAAGGCGCGAATGGCTTCGGCTCCGTTTTCAAGCTAACGCCGGGAAATGGTGGTTGGCAATTTACCGACCTCTACGATTTCCTTGATGGCGACGACGGCGGCGATCCTTATGGCAGTCTGGCCGTCGATGACCAGGGAAATATCTTTGGCACAACGAACATCGGCGGCAGTGACAACCAAGGCGTCGTGTTCGAGATTACGCAGTAAGCTGCAGGGATAATTGGGAGGCATGCCGGCAATAGCGAGAGATTCGCCGTACCTGCATCGTCTCCCATCTTGACTGCATTAGATCGTGAAACTGCTATCTGTGATGGTTCAACAAGAATTTTTTTACGCCCAGGTTAGCGCCAAAGAACGGCGCGAATCCCTCGACAAAGCTCAGGGCAGGCTCTGGGGCACCAGGCCTGCGCGCGCACCGACCAGTTCGAGACTCAGCGTGCCTTTGGTGATGCCATAGTCCCCGTGCCACGAGCCACTATGTTGAATACGATCGGCCACAGTAAATAAAGAAGAACCACCATATACATCACTTCATTCCCCTCGGCGAACGCCCACATTCCCGACGAGGCATTCTGGAGACCGATTATCTGCGCAGTCGAAATTCCAGTGGTGGCAGACTGATACTGGATCGTCAGGACGCGCTTGAGAACCATGGCCTGATAGGCAAGTAGCCATATGACCACAAAGGCTCACACTTGGTAGCCGACGCGCACAAACCTGTTCAGATTACGCGCAAACCGTTCATGTCGATCCGTTTCAGCGGGCGCTCTGTCGCTCAACATCGCCAGAATAGCGAACCCGAAGGGGCCCAACGCTGCGAAAAACAGCCACCACAACGATCGCTCCTTGGACCGAATCACGAGAAAGCACACGAGCAGCCACAGGACTCCTACAACCACCCCCGATGCCAAGAGCGACATGTTCTTCACAAGGCTGAGGAAATGGTAGTTCTGCACATAATTCGGATGACCTGCCGCGCTTTCGGGATTAATCCGGCTGAACAGCAATGCCCCAAGCATCAAGACCAAGGGAATCAGTAATAGCAGGACTAACGCGACGACCGTTGTTTCTTCATCATCCATATCGTGGCATGCCTGCTTGGGTTTGAATAGTATGAGTTTTTAGTCCAGCGGAGTGAGAGGATTACTCTGACTAGGCTCACTCTCTGATTGCGACGAAAGCCCGCACATCGCAAAACAAAACGATGTATGGGGCTCCTGGTTTTGGAAGAGGCAAGAAGAAAAGTGGCCCAGCTTCCTGAGGTAAGCTAGAAGAGATTGAAAAATGAGTAGCGCCACTCCAGATACCTATTTTCTGAAAACGGCTCGTCTTGGTTTTCGGTGTTGGACCGGAGATGACTTGCCATTGGCAATTCAACTTTGGGGCGACATTGAGGTCACCCGTTTCTTTGGCGGACCATTCTCCGATCAGGAAATTACGCAGAGACTAGAGCGTGAGATCGCCCGGATGCAAGCTCACCAATTTCAATACTGGCCAATGCACTTACTCTCCGATCATGAATACGTGGGCTGCTGCGGACTTAGGCCGTACAGGCAAGAGGTCGAGATACCGGAGTTGGGGTTCCACTTGCGTCCGAAGTATTGGGGCCAAGGTTTGGCACACGAGGCTGCCACTGCAATTATTGATTTTGCCTTCAACGTGATTGGGGCAAAAGCATTGTCCGCCGGTCATCATCCAGAGAATCTGAACTCCAAAAAAGTACTCGAGCGGCTTGGGTTCCAATATACGCACGAAGAATATTTTCCAGCGCTACGGATGAGCATTCCTTATTACTTATTATCGCGCGCTTGATTCAGCCGGGATTATTGGTTTCGTTGCCGCGACATTCATATGCGTTGACATCTGCTGGATGCATTCCCCGCGCTTTAGTTTTCACAATGCAATTTAAAGGTTCTCTTGGATGAAGCGGGGACTGAGGTGAACATCAAGTTGTACCAGTGGTGAATCACCAACTACCTTGAAGCTGTGGATCTCTCCAGCCTTGATGACAAAGATGTCTCCCGCGCTACCCTTAAAGGTCTTGCCGCTCACTGTCCACACTCCACGGCCTTCGCGGATGAACTGGATCTCGTCATACGGATGCCGGTGCGGCCCCGGCCCCGATCCAGGTTTCCCATTGAACAGGAACACCGAAACATTAGTGTTGCCCTGCTCGGCTCCGATAAATTCATGCGAACTACCAACAAAGGGCAGGTTTTCTTGGCGCACGTGATGCATCTTTGATGACCTCCTGCCAGGATTTGATGATTCCGACAACGGCCTGGCTCGCGAATACCGCTCAGTGAGATGGGGCTGATGTTACCCAACAGCTACATTAACCGGCTATTCGGATGTCAAATGCCTGGGCACTATCTGACTGGGCGCGAACCGGTAATTAGGATATCCACAAGTCTCTTCGCGCTTTGCTGCCAGTCGGGGCCGGACGCCACGTTGGAGACGCCGATGAGCGCCCGCAGTAGATCAAATGGCTCGAGGTCTTTGCGTATATCGCCGCTCTTAATTGCGCGTTTCACCAGCGCGTTAATCGCTCCGTGAATCTGAGCACGGGAACCTTCATACAGCTTCGAGGGTCCTCCGACAAACGTATTCAGTACAGGAGCGATGATCTGCTTGGTCGCGATGTGATCCACGAACAACAACATCCAGGCTCGCAGCGCTTCAATCGGACCCATTGTCACAGCGAACTTCTGCTCCGCCGCGGCAAGCTTCTGCACCTCAGTCCGATAAACCGCCTCGATCAATGCGTCGCGAGTTGGAAAATGACGATACAAAGTTCCGGCTCCAACACCTGCATCTTTGGCAATGTCATCTAAGCTTGCGTTTGCGCCGGACCGGGTAAATGCCTCTTTGGCGACCTCCAGAATGCGCTCGCGGTTACGCTGCGCATCCGTGCGCGGCTTCCGAGGGATTGGTTTTGAAAGCTTTGTAGGCATAAAAAAACTTTGCAACCGGAGACAGTCTCCGATTATCTTATATATTGATTCGGAGACACTCTCCGTTTTAACTGAGGCCCGGCGACCCTGTCAATAGCGGTTTCCTGGTTACGGTTTTTAGAAATGAGGAATATGAATCCACTCGCTCCTTATAAATCCTGGAATTCCAATTCTCATTGCACCGATTTCATGGCAATGGGGGAACAAGAGTTGTCAGCATTCTTCAACGCCGTCAGCCGGTCGTTCGGGTCAGAACAGGCCAGGCTTTCGGCAGAAGACTGGCTGCGCGAGCTGGTCGGAATCGAGGGCCTGCCTGCTTCCGCCCGCGAATGGCGGTTGATTACTGCCCGGGTTTTGACTCGGCTCGCAAATCGAGTGACCACTTCGTCCCTTTCAACCGAATTCACAAATGCTTAGGAGAAAAAGAATATGCGTGTTTTTGTTACTGGCGCTACAGGCTTCATCGGTTCTGCGGTCGTCCGCGAACTGATCGACGCAGGTCATCAGGTGCTCGGCCTTGCCCGCTCCGAGAAGGCATCCAAAGAGCTTGCCACAGCAGGAGCCAAGATACATCGGGGTTCACTCGAGGATCTTGAAAGTCTTCGCAGCGGAGCGGCGACTGCCGATGGAGTAATCCACACTGCCTTTATCCACGATTTCTCAAACTATGGGCCTGCTGCTGAAGCGGATCGGCGCGCCATCGAGACGCTCGGAGCCACGCTCGCCGGCTCTGACCGCGCGTTGATCGTAACCTCTGGAACCTTGCTCGCTCAACCCAAGGGCCAACTCGCAACCGAAGAGGATGCGGCCAATCCCAATTTTCCGCGCAAGTCGGAAGAAGCAGGACTTACGTTGGCCTCGCGCGGCGTACGCGTCGGAGTGCTACGCCTTCCTCCATCTGTACACGGAAAAGGCGATCACGGCTTCGTGCCACACTTGATCAGCATTGCACGAGAAAAGGGCGTCTCCGTTTATATAGAGGACGGGCTCAACCGCTGGCCAGCGGTGCATCGGCTCGATGCTGCTCATCTCTACCGGCTCATACTGGAGAAGGGATCTGCTGGAGCCCATTATCACGGCGTAGCTGACGAGGGCGTACCGACGCGAGAGATCGCTGAGGTTATCGGCCATCATTTGAACATACCCGTCGTCAGCAAATCTCGTGAAGAAGCGGCCGATCATTTTGGCTGGATCGCTCGCTTCTTTGGCATGGACAGTCCGGCTTCTAGCGCGCAAACCCAGCAACGGCTGGGATGGCGGCCGGTTCACCCTGGGCTCATTGCCGATCTGAACGCGGAACACTATTTTGAACCCGCCTTGCTGCCCAGCTAACACGAGCCATGACACTCACCCCAACGAGTCACTACAAAGGAGATAGAACAATGACCAACATACTTGAGGCAACTTCATTTGGAGCCACATCGACCACAGAAGATGTTTTGTCCGGGATCAATCTCAGTGGAAAACGGATTCTTGTAACTGGCGTCTCGGCCGGGATCGGAATTGAAACCGCGCGCTCGCTGGCCGCGCATGGCGCACAGGTCGTAGGCGCGGCGCGGGATTTGGACAAGGCGAAAGTGGCAACAGCACAAGTACAAAAAGACGCTGCAAGGAATGGCGGAGGTTTCGAATTGATCGAGCTTGATCTTGCGAGCCTTAAGAGCGTGCGCGCCTGCGCCGATGCGTTAATGCAAAGGGTCAACCATTCGACGTGGTCATCGCCAACGCGGGAGTAATGGCAACACCGTTTGGTCACACGGCGGACGGCTTTGAAACGCAGTTCGGTACCAATCACCTCGGCCACTTTGTCCTGGTTAACAGAATTGCGTCGTTAATTCGCACGGGAGGACGCCTGATCAATGTGTCCTCTGCAGGTCACCGCTATTCGAACGTCGACCTCGAGGATCCAAATTTTGAGCGTACACCCTATGAGCCCTTCGTCGCCTACGGCCGTTCGAAGACCGCGAACATTCTGTTCGCAATTGCCTTCGACAAGCGACATCGTGGACGTGGCGTTCGTGCTGCGGCCGTGCATCCGGGCGTCATTCGGACGGAACTAATCCGCCATTTGAGTCCAAGCTGGTTACACGCGAGAATGGATCAGATTAATCAGCAGCTGCAAGAGGCAGGTAAGCCGCCTTTGCAGGAGAAGAGCATTCCGCAAGGGGCGGCGACTTCGGTGTGGGCCGGTGTGGTCGCTCCAGCGACTGAAGTTGGAGGGCGGTATTGCGAGAATTGCCATGTGGCCGAAATCGTCCCGGAAGACGTGCCAGCCAGCGCCATGACTGAAGGAGTGCGCGCTTACGCCGTAGATGTAAAGGACGCTGAGGCCCTCTGGAAGAAAAGCGAAGAAATGGTCGGCGAGTCCTTCTAGCCGCATATTCAGGCTAAAGTACATCATATTAATAGGAGATATAAATGACGACTCAAACCACTCTCGCTGGCACCTTCACGCTTCCGAATACATCGATCACCTTGAATCGCATGGGCTACGGTGCGATGAAACTTGCCGGCCCAGAGGTGTGGGGACCGCCAGCTGACGTTGATGGCGCAATCGCTATTTTGCGGGAGGCGGTCGCGTCCGGCGTAAACCACATCGATACTAGCGATTATTACGGTCCTCATGTGACCAATCAGATCATCAAGCGGGCTCTTCATCCCTATCCGGATGACCTGGTGATTGTTACTAAGGTAGGCGCTCGTCGTGCTGCGGATAAATCTTGGCCTCATGCTCGTTCGCGCCAGGAACTGATCGATGCCGTTCATGACAACCTCCGGAATCTCGAGCTCGACGTTCTTGATGTCGTCAACCTCCGCGTTGGAGGAATGATGGGACCAATGGAAGGCTCGATCGAAGAACCGCTGACTGTCCTCGCCGAACTCAAACGTCAGGGATTGATCCGTCATATCGGGCTAAGTAATATCAGTCCCGAGCAGTTGGCTGAGGGCAAGAGAATTACAGAGATCGTCTGCGTGCAAAACATGTACAACGTGGCGCAGCGAAACGATGATGGCTTCATCGACGATCTCGCGAGGCAAGGCATCGCTTACGTGCCGTTCTTTCCACTGGGAGGATTTACTCCATTGCAATCGACAGCGCTTGACTCTGTAGCAGCGTCACTCAAGGCCACTCCAATGCAGGTGGCGCTTGCCTGGCTTCTTCAGCGCTCGCCCAACATCCTGCTGATTCCCGGAACATCGTCCATCGAACATCTTCGCGAGAATCTGAAGGCTGCAGCGATACAGCTTCCTTCGGAAGTGATCGCCGATCTCAACTCAATCAGCGGAGATCGCTCCCATCAATAGCAAAAAACTTAAGTGGGCAAAATAAAAGGCACGCTTCACGCGTGCCTTTAATCCATCAACGAATGCTTAGTTTTCCAGTTGCGCCTGTTTGTCTTTTGGCAAACCTTGTTTCACTGTTTCAATCTTCTGGAATCCATCCTTCAAAACCGTATTCTTCGCATTCTCCCGCGTCACCGATATCGGCGTGAGCAGGACTGCCTTCGTCACCAGTGTGCCATTCGGCACTGTCGCATGACTTTCTACATCCTCATGCCTGGCCAGCCTAACTGCAGCCTGAGCCGCTGTACGCGCTTCCTCCCTCACCGGCTTATATACAGTCATGAGCTGAGTGCCATCAAAGAGCCTCTCCAGTGCAGCGAGATCTGCATCCTGCCCCGACACCAGCACCTTCCCCGATAATTTTTTATCCTCAAGCGCCTGAATCGCGCCTCCGGCAATTCCGTCATTGGACGCCACAATCGCAGCCAAAGGACCGTCCAGATTCTGCAAAGCTTTAGTTACAAGAAAGTACGCCTCTGAAGTGCTCCACTCCGGAACCCATATATCTGAAATTACCTTGATGTCACCACGATCGATAAACGGCTGCAATACTTTCATCTGGCCTGATCGAACGATCTTCGAGTTCGAATCCAGCGGAGAGCCGCCCAGCAAAATGTAGTTCCCTCTCGGCGCTTTATCCACCAATTGCTGCGCTTGCTGCATGCCCACCGAAAAGAGGTCGAATCCTACATAAAGGTCTACCGGCGCATTGTGGATGAGCCGATCGTAGCAAATGACCGGCACATGTTTTGCATGCGCTATCTCAACAATGCGGCTCGCCGTCTCTGTGTTGTGGGGTAAGACCACCAGGACATCGATGCCACTCGCGAGCAATTCCTTGATCTGCCGGAATTGCACGTCATCATCTCCGTCCGCCGAACGCGTCACCACGGTAGCGCCAAGTTGATGCGCGCGTCCCTGGAATTCGTCCATGTCCGTTTGCCAACGCTCGCCTACAACGTTCTCGATGGAAAACCCGATTTTGATTTCTTTATTTGTTTGCGCCTGGTTTATTTGCGCTTGGTTAGTTTGCGCTTGTCCACAGCGAAGGCCTGCAATGAGAAAAATCAATAACGATAAAACATGGGCCCGACTACGCGAAAATCGCATAGAAAAATCTCCAGGTGAGGGAACGTTCCCGCACCAATCCAAACACATGCGTCTGTAACAATGACGTCTCGGGATGTTGGCGCCCAGCAGTAACCGCCGTCAATTTACCTTGGTAATAATCACGTAGGAACAAGCCGAGCGGAGCTTGGCACGCCATTCACCTTTCTGATCTGAAAATCTGCGTCGTCGAAAGGGCGGGAATGCGGGGGCTGCGCTGCTTTCATTGTGGATACTCCCCCTTCCCTCCCCCTCATGCGCTTTTGATTTCAGGGACTTAGGCGGTGAAATGAGTCCCAAAATCTAAGGAGACAAAGACTTACAGGCAGGCAAAATATCCATAATAAAGACTTAACTCAATCGAGGAATATTCAGAAATTACAAACCCAGTGTGAAATCGGGAATGCATTTGTAATCCTGTCCCGGGTTAAACTTCATTGAAGGGGCGTGCACAAATGGACAAGAAAGAAATCAATTCTCCAAAGCTGACTGAAAACTTTCTCTTTTGGATATGCGGCGTGGGTGGCGTGATTTTGATCGGACTATTAGGGCACTTCGTTTGGAAGATTTTCTAAAACAAATCTCACGTTGCCGTGGAAGGACATCACTCGATCCATGCCTGAGACGCATCTGATCCCGATAAGAACATGTTCGAACCAAGCTGGATGAGTCCTCAGCGGCTAAAGCCGATCCGCTCGCCACCCAAAAACTTCTTTTCATCTGGCCCATGTTCTCTCAGTTGTCTGGCGCGAATACTTCGATACATCTGATTCACTCCTCGCGCAGCAATATCATAGGATCCACCGATAGGGCGCGTCGCGCTGGAATCCACGTGGCCAACAGCCCCAGCAACAACATCGCTAGAACAACACCAGCCAGTATCAGCGGATCACGCGGAGTTGCTTGATCCACAATGAAAGCCAGCACCGGGCTCGCTAGAATTCCAAGGAGCAATCCCGCTGCCGAACCGAATGTAAGCAATTTGAAAGTTCGTCCCAGCGCCGCCTGTAAGACTTCCTTACGTTGTCCGCCGAGAGCCACACGAATTCCCAACTCCTTCAGACGCTTGCTCACGGAGTATGCAGCCATTCCGAAGATGCCGGTGACAGCCAGGATCGCGCCCAACACGCCCAGTACACCCAGCGAGAGCGTCGCCATACGCGGACCAAACAGAATCATGTCCAGTTCTCTGTACCGCGTTTCGATGTAGACAGGCAGTCCGGCATCCAGTTGCCGCAACGTGTTTCTCATGGCTGTCCCCAATTGTTCTGGGTCGCGGTTTGAGCGCACCACCAGATACGTCGAACTGGAAGGCGATTGCAGGATTGGAAGAAACATTGCCGACTGCGGATTTTCGGTCAGGCCAGTATATTTTCCGTCTTCTGCGATGCCCACTACCTGTACGCGCGTTCCATCCTGCGTCTTGTAATAACTACCCATTGCCTTGCTCGGCGAGCCAAAGACTTTGTGAGCAAATTGCCGATTCACTACCGCTACGCGTGGCGAATTTTTGTCGTCATGCCAGGTGAAGGTCCTTCCCGAAACCAACGCTGTACCCGCCGCATGCAAGTATTCGGGAGAGACATTGAACATGAGGGTATCAGCGGCAGCATTCGACAGTCTCAGATCCGATGTACTGTCGGTGAAAACATAAGAATCGTGCGCGGCATCACCTAACGGTAGTCCGCCAGCCAATCCCACAGCCTCCACACCGGGAATAGTCTCCACAGCCTCGATCATGCGCTTTTGCATTGCGGGCACTCGATCTCCGCTGTAACCGGACATGCTCAGATCTGTACTTGCCAGCATCGTGTTCTGTACATCAAAACCGAAATTGTCTCGTAGCGAGTGCGCCAATCCACGCACGGCAACCATGGAAGAAGTAACAAGCACTGCGCAGAGCGCAATTTGCACGACGAGCAACACGTCTCGTGCAGTAATCCGCCGGCCAATTCTGCCACTTGATCCCGCCTTGATGACCTCGTACGGATTAGTGCGGAGCACCTGCCTGATCGGGACCGCGCCAAAGAGGAACCCACTCGCTACAGCTAGGAGCAAAGCTACGCCATAAACATTTGCATCCGGGTTTACAGACAAGTGGATGGGATATCTGGGAAGTGGCTGCCACGCGCTCAGCCCACGCAGAAGCTGGATGCTGCCCAACAAGCCGACTGCTCCGCCCATGAGTGAAATCAGCACGGCTTCGGTAAACAGACCACGCAGAATGCGTTTGCGGCTCGACCCCAGCGCGAGCCGCAGGGCAACTTCCCGGGCACGATCGGTGGCGCGGGCTGCAAATAGACTGCCGAGGTTGGCGCATGCGGCCAGCAGAATCAACCCCGCCAGCAGCATCAATCCTGTCAGAAATTCTCGGACTGGGCGCCCCAAATAATCGCCATAAAGACTCGGACGCGCCAGGCTAAAGGTCAGTCTGCTATCTTCTTTCGGATAGGTCTTTTCCAGATCTGCGCCAATCGAGTTCAGATCCGAAACCGCCTGTGCCGGAGTGACCCCTGCTTTCAGGTGTCCCATCGTCATAAAAACCCAGCGGTCCCCGCGCGCGTTCAGGTCGTTTTGCCCAAGCTGCGAGTGGTTCACAATTGGCACAAAAAAATCAGGATTGAAAAACAGTAGTGTGCCGTGGAACTCAGGCGGCGCTACCCCGATGATGGTAAAAGGATGTTTGTTCACCTGAACCGTACGGCCCAACACGTTACGATCATCCTGAAAATGCGTGTGCCAATAGGCATGGGTGAGCACGATATACGGAGCGCTGTTCGGGCCATGCTCATCAGAGGCGTGGAAGAAATGGCCAAGATACGGCTGAATACCCAAGGCATCGAAGTAGTTCCCGCTGGTTTCGTTGATCCACGCGGCGGATGGATTTTCTCCCGTATCGAGGCCCACCGCATTCATGTTATAGGCCACCAACCCATCAAAGCTGTGGTTGCGATCGCGCAAATCGAGATAGTCGGGATACGACTCTGACATTCCATCGGACGAGCGCCAGAGTCCGTAGAGGCTCTGCGCTTGAGGCACATTCAGCGGGCGCAGAATGAATGCATTCATGATGCTGAACACCACGGCGTTTGCGCCGATGGCCAATGCCAATGTCAAAACGGCGGTGATGGTGAATCCAGGGGACTTCCGCAACATGCGAAGAGCGAATCGTACGTCCTGCAGCAGGGTAGTCATGAGTCAGCCTCGGGCACGAGTCGGCTACATTGATGATGTATCTACATAATAAAGAAGGCAATTCGAGAACCAAAATGTCGTTAACGCATTTTTATGAAAACGAAGAGACTTGCGGGATTTCATAGGAGTATCGGGACCAAATTGTCTGTCCGCTTTTACCGGGAGGTGTCCGTGAATGAACAGCAGCGGCGGAACATGCCGAGGATCTGTATTGGTCGTTTGGCGCGGACACTCCTGTCCGCCGCGTTTGACTTTTTTGGCTTTTGATCTTCCTCTTCTCGCCGCGAAACCCACGTAGGGACAGCCGCCCCCGGCTGTCCGGCCCGAGCAACGCTCGGCCTCTCTCGACTCGCGTCAACTCCGTGAGCGAATCGCAACACAATGGGTGCCCCATCCTTTGCGAATAGCGTGGGACGCCATGCAGCCAGTTCACAGAGCCAAGCGCCCCACTTCCAATGATTTCAATCGGACGAAGACAGCGCAATCTTTTTTATTGATTGTCATTCCGATTTCTATTAATTATCATTCCGAGCCGTTCCCAGCTTCGCTTGCGAAGCGAGAACGTGAGAGGAATCTGCTTTTGATCGTGTGGCGCGGACACTCCTGTCCGCCGCGTTTGACTTTTTTGGCTTTTGATCTTCCTCTTCTCGCCGCAATGCTCACGTAGGGACAGCCGCCCCCGGCTGTCCAGCCGAGCAACGCTCGGCCCCTCTCTCCGTGAGCGAATCGCAACACAATGGGTTCCCCATCCTTTGCGAATAGGGTGAGACGCCATGCAGCCAGCTCAGAGAGCCAAGCGCCACGCTTCCAATAATTTCAATCGGACGAAGACAGCGCAATCTCTTTTTATTGATTGTCATTCCGATTTCTATTGATTGTCATTCCGAGCGTTCCCAGCTTCGCTTGCGAAGCGAGAACGTGAGAGGAATCTGCTTTTGATCGTGTGGCGCGGAGACTCCTGTCCGCTGCGTTTGACTTTTTTTGCTTTTGATCTTCCTCTTCTCGCCGCAATGCTCACGTAGGGACAGCCGCCCCCGGCTGTCCAGCCGAGCAACGCTCGGCCTCTCTCGATTCGCGTCAACTCCGTGAGCGAATCGCAACACAATGGGTTCCCCATCTTTTGCGAATAGGTGAAACGCCATGCAGCCAGTTCACAGAGTCAAGCGCCACACTTCCAATAATTTCAATCGGACGAAGACAGCGCAATCTCTTTTTATTGATTGTCATCCGATTTCTATTAATTATCATTCCGAGCCGTTCCCAGCTTCGCTTGCGAAGCGAGAACTGGAAGGAATCTGCTTTTGATCGTGTGGCGCGGACACTCCTGTCCGCCGCGTTTGACTTTTTTTGCTTTTGATCTTCCTCTTCTCGCCGCGAAACCCACGTAGGGACAGCCGCCCCGGCTGTCCGGCCGAGCAACGCTCGGCCTCTCTCGACTCGCGTCAACTCCGTGAGTTAATCGCAACACAGGCGCCAGTTCTCCCCTGCCTAGCTATGAGTGTGTCGACTCGACAGGACCACTAGATATTTAGGAGCGACCGGTTCGCCTGCGACTTCTCTAGAAGGGCTTTTTGTAGCGCCTGCAACTTGGGAAGAAGAAATTCGGCGTTCTCAGCATACTCGGATTCCAGTAGCAAGGAATATGGCACAGTTAAGCTGATCCGTGCGTCGAACTTTTCTGCAACGTCAGCCTCGTATGTCACGAACACTTGGGCGTCGGGGGGCAGGCCCGTACTGATGAAGTGCAGCATCGCAGGTAGATTTACGGCGTCTTGACCAGACTGGGCAGGACAGTCAACGATGATTGGTACAGAAAATGGGGAACCAAACTCGGGCGAGCGACTGACCCACCAAAGTGCTGCATAGTAGGCCAGAACCTCGCGGGGCCCTCCACTCCCAGATATATCCGGACGACTGGACACTTGCAACTTGGAAACGTCCTTCGGATTGAGATTCAGCTTTGTGCGTGCGGTCTGGTAATGCTCTTGAAACGCCGCTTTGATAGCTTTGCGTCTTTTGGGATTCCGAAGCACCTTCATCTGCTGTTCGAATTCGTGGCTCCTTGTTAGGTGGCCGCTTCTGCTTTTTTCAAGGTCGCGATCTTCCTGATCGAAAGCAATGCGTGCTACTCCAGACCCCATACTCTTGATGACATCGGAAAACTTAAGCTCTCCTCGTCTCGTTTCAAGTACAGCCTGGAGATCCGTATATTCCTTTCCCAGAAGCTCCCGTTTAGCCAGACATTGATTGACGCGGAGACTCAAGTTTGTGCGGGTCTCTTGCAATCTTAAAAGCATTTCTGCAAGTGCGCGTGCATCTTCTGCAAAACTTAGTGTCGACAAGAAACTCTCTTCATGCTGAGCACCACAAGTCGGACAAATCAGTTCATCGTGGGAAGGCTGCACCAGATAAGCGAAGTCTTCTTTGTATTTCTTGAGGGCGTCAGTGGTAATGGCGATCTGATGGTCTGCGGAGGCAAGGCTCTCCTGAAGTGACACCGACTCGGCACGATATGACTCCTGCTGCGCGTTCAGAACGGTAAGCTGGCGAACAAGGTCCGAAATTTCGGCCTCGAATCCCTCAGGAGTCAGTTGAGGCCCGACGACCTCCAGCGACTTCGAGAGCCTTTCTCGCGTGCGGTTTAGTATCCGAATGTCTCCATCTATGGATTGAACAGCCCGCTGTTCAGTCTCAAACTCCGCCTTAGCTACGTAGAATTGTGGTGGGACTACTTGACTGAAGTATTCAACGATTCCTTTTGCCGGATTACGAAATCTTGATAGGCCGCTGAAGGTGTGCCAGATACCACTCCATCCACCGTCTTGATTGATGTAGAAGGGTAGGAACATACATGCCGTATCCGCTTGGGCGATCTTCTCGCTTTTGTCGCTGAGTACCAGATTGAAGTCCATGAACTTGCCGAAAATTTTGGCCCACTCCCCTAATCTTCCCGTACTCGCGACGAGCTCACCCTGCGAGTTGAAGATCGCGCGGTTAGAGAACTGCTTCATGAAATAAAATTCTTTGTCGTCGACGATGGCTGTAAGAAGCGCTATCGTTGCATTGTCCCACCCTTCGAGTTTGCCCATCGGAGCTGCGCCGAGCGTTTCAAAGATCTGCTTCGTCAGCGTCGACTTTCCGACGTGATTCAGCCCTAAAATCAAGTTCCTGTTGGGATGGAACTGCAAGGTGCGAGCTTTCTTTTCTCGCTCCGACAAAAGCTGCATACTTTTGAATCTCAAGCTTTTCATACGCTCTAGTCCGTAAACTCCTGATGAGCATTCTTAGATTTGGCTGAGGCATTGGGATATCCCCTCCAATACAATCAAGGCTTGTATCTGATCACGAGAAACTTTGGGGAACTCACTGGCGATCGCACCGGTACCTGCCCTCAAGAACCCCAAAATTGATTCGCCGACAGGGTTCGATTTGACCCATGACTTCACCGCCTGATTGAGAGGGCCTGAATCGATTCTCCCACTTTGCAGACGCTCCTCCATTAGCTGAAGCAACCGGATTTGCAGCCTGGTATATTCCTGCGGCGACATCTTTTCGCTGACCAAGATGTTCAACCAGCCGCCTACGAGTTCTTGCTGATCAGGAACGGAACGCAATGCCTCGACGGCACTCACAAAATCCGCTTTGGTATAACCGCGACTTGAAACCAGGCTTGCGAAGTCAGTTACAGGATCCGCCTTCCTCCC
Source organism: Terriglobales bacterium (assembly GCA_035651835.1). Classification (GTDB taxonomy): domain Bacteria; phylum Acidobacteriota; class Terriglobia; order Terriglobales; family Acidobacteriaceae; genus JAOAPG01. Next base: position 27,505 of record DASRFC010000073.1, on the reverse strand, counting down.
CCGTGCGCTCAACGTAGCGAAGAGGCTGTCTGAAAAAGACTTGCACTGTCCAGCATGCTTCGGAGCAGCCTTCAAAAGGAATGAGTTTACCTTGCCCGCGACATGTGTGTCGGGATCGTCGAGAGAGAGCTCTGTCTTGAGAATGTGCAGCGAGTCCAAAGAAATGGTCTTCTTCAACTTGGCGAGTTCAGGAGCAATCTGATCTCGAAGCTCTTTACTCAACTCCGAAAATTTGCAGAGTTTCACTGATCCAGCCGTGGCCCCTTTTTCTAGCGGCGCGGCGCAGCCTAAGTTTGAAACGAATATTCCCTCACCCTGAATATTTTGAAACTCCGCAACCGTACACGCGAGCTTTCCGATCGGGCTTTCAACAAAAGGCACCGGCACAGTGAACTCTTGGCTGTTCTTTTTTTTTCGCGGTTTGAAAGGAAGAGCGGTTAGCGCCTTCCACGACCAATCGCCCGTGTCCTTCATCTTGACTTGGTAGACTCTTGCTCGTCTTGGAGCACCGGGGCTATCGAACTCAACCACGTCTTGCAGACTTTCGAAGAGAATCATGAAGTCAGGTTGATCTGCAACTGCAAGTTCGATGATTCGACTTATGGCCCAGTATCTTTGGAAATCTACGCCCTTCTGGCCAAATCCACCCCCACTCTCATAAACGCCCGGAGCGTTCGAAGCTGCAAATATTTCATCTTGTGCCGGATTGCTCATATCATCGGATTTAAGCCAACCATTCCACTCCCAAACTTAGCGGCCGCTTTTCAGCATTCAAAACCAATTTCGCGGCGCAGATAGTGTAGCTGAAAGGCTTTCTCGTGCTGAAATTTAGCCGCGAACAATCGAAGGGCCCGCCGGACTGACGTTGTCACCTTCAGTCGGAGAAATGAAGAAATAAGCAGTCACTGCTAGAACGTGAACGCAATCCCGCCGCGCACCGCTCTTGCCGACTGCACCAGATACACTGTCCGCCCATCTTGTCCCATCACTGGAACATACCCCTGGGCGAGCAGGTTTCTTACATCGAGCAGCGCTTCCATACGGCACGGCAGGAAGCCGGTGCCTGGAATGGGTTGTTTGAAGAAGAGATTTAGATACGGGTCGGCGCGGCCCGCCGAGGCATTAAACATGTCAACCGGCGTGAGCGCCTGCCCATTGACCCATCCGTAAGAAGCAATCCAGCGGGTTTTTGCGCCGGGCACGTGGCCACTGACTTTCCCTGAAAGACTCTGGCGATTGCGCACCACTTCCGACGTCCTGGCATCCGCCAGGCTTACATCGGCTCTATTCAGATCGAGAACTCCGCCGTAGCCGTAGTCGGCTGTTGCGGTTATGTCCGCCGCCAACTTGCGTTGCAGCACGATTCTCATGCCGCGCGTGTCCAGCTCTCGTCCCTGATAGGTGAATGTGCCCGAATAAATATCCGGAATCGCTTCTCCACCATCGGATGAGAACTCGCCAACGCCCGTGAGTGCGGGATCGACGACCCGGTCCGAGTAAACCGCAAACTGCAAATTGGTATTCGGATCAAGCCGCCGCGAAACTGAAACTTCATGATGGTGCGCGCGCTCAATTGCCGGCGCATAACCGGCAATACTCACACGTGGCTGAGCCTCGCTCAAATCGGCAGGAGCGGAATCGAAACCTTTTTCGAGCCGTGTGTCAGGCTCGGAAGTCGCATAGCTGTACGCGACTACAGTGTTCGGCGAGACATGCACCGCTGCCGAACCAAAGGGCCGGAATGCGCTAACCCGTCCCATGAACTGAATGGTCTGTAATTCGCTGCCGAATTGCAGTTCAAGAATATCGCCCAGGATGATGCTGTCGGATGCGGTGAGCGCCAGCGCTTGTAAATCCGCATCTCGCAACCCGGCATCCGGGGAAGCCAAATGCCGCATGGTTAATGCGATACGCGGGTTCGATCCATTGGCCAGTTCATGGCTATACGAAGCCCTGAAAATGGCATCGGGAGTGCTCGTGCCATATCCCACGTCGCCATGCAGCGCCAGGGTTCCCGCCGAGAAAATTGATTTCTCCACCGAAAAGCCCGTGCTCATGTCGGAGGTGCCGCCGAAGCCCTCCGAAGGCGATCCGGCGAGGAACGATAGGGTTCCCGTCACATCGCGAAATGCATTGATAGATTTATTCGCGTGGCTTGTGGACGGCGCATTCACCAGCCGCAAGATAGGACGGTTCGCAGCCGAACGCAGCACCCACTTCCAATCGTCCGGATCATCGGTTACCCGTGCGGGAATCAGCTGCACGGTGTCGAAAAGAGTGTTCAATGTCACGTTTAGTGACAGCGCAGAACCGGCATGCAATCCAATTTTTTCACGCAAAGCAGGCAGAAACGACGGCGCGGAAACTTTAATGTTGTAGAAACCGGGAAGCAAACTGCTTACGGAGTAGTAACCGTTCTCATCGGTAAATACGCGCAGGGTATTTACCGCGGAGCCGAGGACTTCGACCAGCGCTCCCATCTGGGGGACACCGTTGTTGCTGCGAACATAACCAGAAATCGAACCCTGTTTGGGAGAGCCTAGACTTGCGGAAATCGCGCCTGGAACCGAAGCTCCTTCGCCAGCCCACACCGGAAGCGCCAGGCCGAACGCCAGCATGAAACAGCCGAGCTTACCGATCCTAGTCAATAACCACCACCTTGTGGGAGTCCAAACTCCGGATTACTCTATGGCGAAAGTCGCCGTAGGATCCACCGTCTGTTTGGAAACGCTGTCGTTTACCTTGATTTGAATCCGGTAAACGCCAGGAACTAAATTGGCGGCAGCAAGAGTTTTTTGCAGGGTCACTTGGTCGCCAACGTTACCCATCTTCTCGGTCGATTCAACCGCATGAATGACCGCCTTATTCGTCGCTGTATTCACGACATCGTACTCGAAAGTCGCCGAAGGTTTGTGCGTTTTTTCGTCTACGCTTAAATTATAAACTTGCATCCAGAAGTTCACCTTCTGGTTTTGTTTGAACACCGCCGGCTTGCCATCTGCTGCGGGAACACGCGGACGCACTTTGGTTTGCCCGATCACAAACATTCCGGTGCCCACATTCTTCGCCGGTACTGGTTCCATCGCATCCGCAACAATCAGCGAAGAAGAAGAGAGCCGGTCATCGGCAAAGTCCGGCACTTGCAGGCTTCGGCTATAGGTTCCTACGCGGTCCCCATTGACATCCTTCACAACAATGTCGATCTTGTAGTGACCGGGACGCAAAGGAACCGCCTTCCAATAAAGCTGGGAATTCTCGGCTACCTTGGGCAACAACTCCGCGGGAACATCCGCTTGCACCGTATCTTCAAAAGTTTGCGCAGTGCGCCCGGAAAGCGTGGTGATCCGGCCGAAAATGTTTACCGTACCGCGTTGCACTCCATCTTTATTATTGAAGGTGATATCGCGATTTTTAATCTGCACCGTGACTGGAACCAGCACCGTGTCTCCGGTCACCTTCACAAAGTCGGAGCGAACATCGAACGGCATGGGGTTGTAGATGATCTTGTGACCAACTACTTCTTCTAAATCTTTGAACTTAACTGGAGGTGGAGCATTCAACTTGGCAAATTGCTCGAGACGGTCAAACTGCTTGCTCTGCATGTTCTGCGTACCCGGACCTTGTCCCAAAGTCTCAAGTCCGCCTCCGCTCAAACGGTCGGCTTTGCTCGACATCCCCATCTGCTCGTATAGAGTTAGACCGGCATTCGGAGTATGGGCCAAAGCGTCTTTTTCGCCGCGGTCGATGGTCATGTGATAGTCGCCGCACATGCATGTATCGACGAACTCAATAATGACTTCCTGTCCAATCCCTTCGAGATAGCGATAGCGCCAATCTTCAAAAGGAAAAGTAGAAGTTTCGCCGCCGCCCTCTTCCATCGGCCGTTCATAAGTACCGCCCGAAGGATGCGACTCAACCTCATCCGCCGCCCCGTACATTATATAAATGCGGCCTCTATCGGTTTTCCAGCCAGGGATTCCGGCTGCGAAGTGCTCGTTCGCATAGGCCATCCGGCGGTAGTGCTCTTCTTTAAATTCGTTTTCTTCCGTATCCGGCGTGGGATCGCGGCGCTGCCAGAAGGCTTCGATAAATTGATCGCGCTCTTCGTCATTCGAGAGCTGCTTGAAGGCCTGGCGTTCCTGATCGGTAATGATCCAGCGAACGTCTTCGTCCAGCCACTTCTTATACGACTTACCCAATTCCTGCTTCAGGGCTTTGCCGTTTGCTTTTCTTTGTTTGTCGCTGGGTGGGCGCTTGAGGGGATCTACGTCGTCAGGGGATTGGTCTTGTTTGCTTTCTGCCGCCGGTTTTGCCGAATCGGTGGAAGTGTCAGCTTTGGTGTCCTGCTGCGGTATCGCAAAGGAGGCGAGACTCGATGTGATCCCGAAGAGTGCAACCCACAGGCACGACGAGAAAAGCCGACTACCGAAAACAGAACGGGACATACCGGGATACTCCTTCGGACCTGCTAGTATGAATATTCTATGACTTTGGTCATCCCAAAGCAAGGTTAAGTTAAACTATTTCAATCAGCTAGCTCATCGAGCAGAGTAGAAGAACTGCCCTGAAGAGCACTCCTGATGTTACCCAATCGTTCACTAACTCTTAACTTTCTGCCCCGAATTTGAAGCTACACGCAAGCTATAATTGCTTTGCTGGCGTTCTGCGCGGAGCAGAATGCATCCCACTAATGTGATGCTCAAAAGTTGCCCGGAAGGAACTTTTTTGATGTCAAAATCGTATTTGGAAGCAAGGACGGGTAATGGCCACATTCTTGTTTTGAGCGGCTTTATGGAACGATAAGCTGGGAATAAGACGATATTTAGGGCCAATTAAAGCGAATTTATGACCTTCCGCGGTCTGGCTCGTCCAATGCAAAGTCGCCGCAATAAAGAAGTTGGGCTCTTTTCACTGGGAACGGATTCACTCAACAAACGGTTTCTCGACCGAAAAACGGGAGCGTGAGTTGGCCCAAATACCGATAGATCAACAATCGCCTGATAATAGTAAGGAGAGCAAGATGGCTACCGCCAGCGTAATCGATATTTCCCATCCCGTCGTATCGGCTCCCCCAGAAGACTGCATGATCGCGACCATCGATCTGTGGAAGACCTATGACATGGGTTCGGAGCAGCAGGTGCATGCCTTGCGCGGGGTCAATTTGCAGATCCGGCGCAACGAGTATGTGGCGATCATGGGGCCTTCGGGATCGGGCAAATCGACTTTGATGAATTTGATCGGCTGCCTCGATACTCCCAGCAAAGGTGAGTACTGGCTGAATAATCAGCAAGTGGCTGAGCTCGATGATGATGAGCTGGCCCACATCCGCAACAAAGAAATCGGATTCGTTTTTCAGACCTTCAATCTACTGGCGCGGGCTTCGTCGCTGCACAACGTCGAGTTGCCGCTGATTTATGCCGGCGTTCCTTCGGAGGAACGCACCGAGCGTGCAAAAGAAGCTCTGGCTTCGGTCGGCATGGAAAAGCGCATGATGCACAAGCCGAACGAACTCTCCGGCGGACAGCGGCAGAGAGTGGCGATTGCACGGGCACTGGTGAATCGTCCTTCGATTATTTTGGCGGACGAGCCGACGGGAAACCTTGACTCGCAGACCGGAAACGAAATCATGGCGCTCTTCGATCGATTGCAGGCGCAGGGAAACACGATTGTGCTGGTAACGCACGAGCACGATATCGCGGAGTACGCGCATCGGATTATCTACATAAAAGACGGAGTAGTCGAGAAGGACGAGAGAAAAGCGGGAAGGTAGGGCAGCTGCCAGCTCTCAGGTAGGTTGAGCTGTCAGCTCTCAGCCTTCAGCGATCAGGAAAGAAAGCCCAGCCGAATGGCTGGGCATTTTTGTCTGCGTGGATGATCGGGTTGAAATCTTGCGTTTGTCGCAGAGGTTTATCGCCTAGCAGGCTTGGATCATGGCACCAAACCATTGACTCGCGATTAGTAGGGCACCAGTTTCGACTGTCCTCCGGGGTGAGTGCGCCAGCTCCTATTGATTAATTCATTTTCTTTACCTAGTACCAATTCAACTAAGCTCTTGACGGACGGTCAGCTGCTTGACATACTTATCAGCCCTGAGGCATCCCCGCCTGGGTGTGACGTGTTGCATTAACCCCAAACATGATTCGAATCAAAACGCTTCTCTACATCTCCTTCGACTCCCGCCGGATGTGGCGACTCCTTCTCATCCTTCCTCTATTAGCTTTGGCAGCCTGCGGTGGGGGAGGATCAAGTTCGACCGGAGGAGGAGGTGGTGGTGGAACCGGCGGAGGAGGTGGCGGGACGGGGGGTGGGGGCGGTGGCCCATTTACTGCTGGGCGGACGAAATACGTTCGAACCGATGCGACAACGGAGTTTTATCAGTGGATTAATTTGCATTGGATCATTTATAACCCCATCACAAATTATTTTTACGTCGCCGATCCCGACTCGAATCACGTGATGATTTTGGATGCAGCTTCGGAAACTAAAGTAGGACAGATCAGCGTGCCTGGGGCATTCAGCCTCGACGATACTCCCGATCACACAATCTTATATGTTGGAACTACGGTCGGCGACTTGTACGCGGTTGATCCTGTCGCCATGACTGTAAGCAAAAGGTACATGGCCTCACAGATTGGGCCTTCCGGTTACACCACAGATGCGGCTGTAGTTCTTGCGGACGGGAGGCTTGCACTGTTGCATGGCACCGGTGGCCTTTCTGGAGAAGGCCACTCTGATTTTGCAATTTGGAGCCCAACTGATGATTCATTGACCACGATTGGGGTTTGCGGTCCTTTCTTCGATAGTATTGGCGGATTTTCACGCAGCGTGGATCGCACCAAGATCATTCTATCGAGCGCTGACGGTGGAGCACTTTGCGAGGTGGATGAGGCGACAGGACAAAGCGTTACCGGTGGAGGTTCCGGATTCCCGGGCGTGAATTTCAGAACAACGCCGGATGGAAAGTACATCATCGTGCCCGCAAATACTAACACTTTGGCTCCGAGCACGTATGCTTACATCTACGATGCAACGACTTTAAATCTTGTTTCACAGTTTGTTGTAAGTGGAGGTACCGCCACGGATGCTGGATTTGCAATTAGCGCAGATTCCAAAACGCTATTCACCCCGAATGACTGGATCATCTACGCGTACGATATTGCAAGTGGCCAACAGGTCGGCTGGCTACCAAATATCAATGTCCCTGTGACGAGTGGTGGAGAAGCATGGGGACCAATTGAAAACCCAAATCTCCAAGCGGCGGATGGTACCGGGTTGCTCGTTGGACCGATGGAAGAGGGCATTGGTTTTATTGATACCACCACAATGCGTACAGGGATTGTTGGATCTCAATTTCCGAACGGATACTTGAATCCCGGGACCGGAGCGGCAACTGGGGGTACACAAGTGCAGATAGTCGAGCCCGCTCCGTTCGATACAGTAAGTGCGGTTTACTTCGGCTCTCAAGGAGCTACAAACGTGTCCGGCGTCTCCGGGCCGGATACATACGGAAATTTTGGATCAATCTCGGGTACCACTCCTTCTGGCACCGCCGGTCCCGCCGATGTTTATTCGTTTACTGTTGATGGTGGCATGCAGCTTATTCCCGAAGGCTTCAGCTATGGTCCCACAATCATCGAGGTGACTCCCAACATGGCAACAGGAGAAGGCGGCGAGACGGGAGTGATCTACGGGTATGGTTTCGGTCCTGTGGGTACCGGCATCGAAGGGCCGCTGCCTCAGGACGTAGGAATCCCGTCTTCTCTACAGGTGACTGTGGCTGGAAATCCAGTACCAGTAACGGGGTTCTTGCCGTATGCCTATCCGAGTCAGTCGCCACCATTTCCCTTGCAAGCTGTCGCATATACGATTCCGCCTGGTACAGGAACGGCGGACTTGACCGTCATTAGCAGTACTGGGAGCGCCACGGCACGAGGAGCATTGACGTATCTGCCAGGAATTCAGCAGTTTGCCCGGCCGGGATCGAGCCTGGCGCAAGGAATTTATGACTCTTTTCGGGATCTCTATTACTTCACGGACACCAACCAGATTCAGGTCTTTTCTAAAACCCTGGGCTCTTGGCAATCTCCCATCAGCATCCCAGCACCCCAAGGAGCAACTCAGAGGCTGTGGGGAATCGCATTATCGCCTAACGGCAGCAAACTAGCTGTATCCGACGCAACCGCCGGAGCCATTTACGTCTTGGACCCTACAAATCCGAGCTCAGTGCAAACTTTCATTGTCGGTTCGCAGTCTCCTTTCATTGTCAATCCCTGTGGGCTTGCAGTCAGTGATAGCGGGAACGTTTATTACATGGTCACTGTGCTTGGACAGGGAGGAGGGGCTGATCAATTTTTTAAGCTGAATACAAGTACGGGAACAATTTTCAACTATGGCATCAATGGGCCTGGGCTCGGTTCAAATGACGCTTATCTGCGGAATGCCATCAGTTCTGACAATAAACGCGTGTTTTACAACGAAGACGGCTTCGTCTTCTACGTTGAGACGGCGAAAGACAAGTGGTTCCCCGCATCGCTGGGCCAGGGATGTTGCTACGGTGACTATGACCTAACGCTTTCGGCGAATCAAAATCAGTTTGAGGCAAGCGGTTACCTTTATGATTCGAACCTTAATGGTGAATCGTATTATGCGCTCAACGAGCGCGAGATCATGAACATTTCCTATGTTTACGGTGCCAAGCTCAGTACAGACGGGAACCTGCTGTTCCAGCCCTCTACTAATGGCATTGACGTTTTAGACGGCAGATTCGGAAACTTATTGAACCGGATTGCTCTTCCAGTATCCCTTTCTTCAGCCTACGATGCACTCGTCGTAGATGGCAAAGACAACATCCTGGTGGCGATCACTGGGGCGAACAGCGACGGAATCGCCGTTGTTGATCTAACTTCAATTAACGAACCGCTACCGTTGGCGTACGCGAGTAAGCGGGGCATACGATCCAGCGTCGTCACTAACTGGAAAGATCAGGGTTCGAACTCCAGCACTCGCGCTCGCTCCAATGAACGTACAAGTCCATCGGCTGGTCGCAGAGTTCCGCACGTCACGAAACCGATTTTTTCTAATTTCTCGCGATAAGCGCTGATTGCCAGATCTAGCGCAGTCGAGAACGACAGGTGATGTGGTAACAGAAGGTCCGGTCCACTTGAGACGTGCCGAGCTTTGCTCGGCTGGACAGCTCCTTCGTCTACGCTCAGGGCAAGCTCAAGGACGGCTATTTCTAAATGAGCATGATCCCAGGCGCAAGTCAAAGGCGGCGGACAAGAGTGTCCGCCCCACACGATTCTTGTCAGAAATGCATAGATCCTTCGTCGGGCAGGCCTTCGCGTTGCGAATGCCTGCGCTTCCTCAGGATGACAAAGTTTTTAGAGAATAGCGTTTAGTTTTTTACCGTCATGGCGTCGGAGTCTATGGCCTTCTTTCCCGTGACTCCCTCCAGTCCCGCCAGCACTCCTCGATAATCGTTCTTGTCGCATTGCATGGCGAAGCCGCCCTTCTTGTCGCCATCGGCCCAGGTCAATCCGACATAGTGTTTCTTTGACTTGGTAAGCGCCATCAGAGCGCCGACGCCGAGGGAGATCACAGCCAGCCCGATGGCCGCTCCCACTCTGCGGTGGACATCTTGTCCGTAACTGATCTCAGTAACCGCCGAAGCCGGAATCGTTATGACATCGCCTTTATCGCGGACGAGCCGGACCTGGTTCGAGTCGATGAACAACTTCATACCGGTTCCGGCCTTGGTGTCGGCGATGGAACCTCCGTCGTATGTGACTTTGTAACCGCTCTCACTCGCGAAGAGCGTCAGCGGCATGGCAAGGCAGAGAACAACTGCCAGGAACTTATTCATTCCTTCTCCTTAAATTCAGAAATTGATGGAAATGGCCCAGGACCCGGTAGAGATGATTGCGACGCAATATCAGCAGCATCGTGAAGGTAGGCCAAGACCAGAGCTTCCGATATGGCACGATGGTGCTACGGAATCCGGATTGATATTGGCCCCTCTACCAAACTGTGGATATCAGCAAAGCGATGCCGAGCTTCGCTCGGCTGGACAGCCGAGGGCGGCTGTCCCTACGTGAGCGTGGTTATGCGAGTATGTTGATGCGTCCGTTTACAGTAATCCGGACGGGCGAGGACGCCCGTCGCTACATTGATTAGCTAATTAGAAGTTTTCCAGACGAAGTGTTCTAGTAAACCGATCAGGATTACGCCGCTAACACCATAAATCCAGAATAGAAAGTTGTCGGTTAATTTTGGAATTGATTTCTTTTTTGTCCGCAGGCGGAGTTTAAACCGGGTATATCCCTGAATAGTGAAGTCGCGCCCTGCGGGGCATGGATTGCCTTAGGTCACTTGATCGCAGCGCTGAAGCGCTGCGCCACCCAAAATCCCACGTGCATCGTTTCCCACCCTTCGCAAAGTGCGCGAAGGATGGGGCACCCGGTTAAAGCCATGCCTTTCCACGAAGTTGGATGACGAGTTTGGAGATGCCGAGCTTCGCTCGGCTGGACAGCCGAGGGCGGCTGTCCCTACGTGAGCGTGGTTATGCGAGTATGTTGATGCGTCCGTTTACAGTAATCCGGACGGGCGAGGACGCCCGTCCCTACATTGACTAGCTAGTAAACAGCAGATTCCTCCCACGTCCGCGCTCCGCCGGAGCTGTGGACGGCTCGGAATGACAATAGTTGGAAGATGGGCTGCGGAAGTTGGAAGATGGCTGCGGAGCGGGGATCGGATTGCGGCATTAAGAGGCGGCGGACAGGAGTGTCCGCCCGACACGATTATTGTTGGAATGCACTTGCATTGCGGGCGAGGAGACCGGCGCCACACAATCCCGGAATTCCCAAAATGGTGTCAAGAGGGGGAAACTGTGCTTTTGGAGCTATGTTGCTGCAAACAATCCAAATATAAAGTGAGCTAATGTGGCGCAATTAGGTATTGCACATTGATATAATGAAAGTAGAAGCTGATTCTGGATTCTGTTAAAGCGACACAGCAGATAGCAGCGCAGCAAAAGATATCATCGAAAATCAGATTGAAAGGGACGCGGCTTTCGGGTCGCGTTTTTTATTTGGCCTCCACATGACTATTAAAAGAGCGGCAAATGGGCGGGCGATCCGGAAGAACATAAAAAATGCGAAGCAGCGGGGAGAGTGGGCGGAGGCGCAATTTATGGCGAGGGCGGCGGGATACGGGATGGGAGTGTCGAAGCCTTGGGGAGATTCGTCGCGATACGATTTTGTGGTGGAGACGGAAGACGGGTTCTTGCGGGTGCAGGTGAAATCGACAATATGCAAAGAGAAAAACTCTTATGCGTGCACGGTGCATCCGAATCTGGGGTCGCGTCCTTATGCGAAAGGAGAGCTGGATTTTATTGCGGCTTACGTGATTCCGGAAGATATTTGGTACATCATCCCGGCGGCGAAGGTGGTGAATGGAAAGATGGGATTGATCAGTTTGGCGCCGTCGATACCAGGACATAAGTATGAGCGGTATATGGAGGCTTGGGATCTGATGCGGGCAAAACGGCGGAGGTGATCGCAGTCCAGTCCCGTGGATCGGACTACGAAGAGAGGTGCCGAGCTTTCCTCGGCTGGACAGCCGAGGGCGGCTGTCCCTACGTGGGCATGGTTGGTTCGCAGCTCGTGGCGCTGAAGCGACTGGGCTACCCAAGAGAGGTGCCGAGCTTTGCTCGGCTAGACAGCCGAGGGCGGCTGTCCCTACGTGGGTGCGGTTGGTTCGCAGCTCGTGGCGCTGAAGCGACTGGGCCACTTAAATCCCACGTTACATCCTTCACGCAAAACTCGTATTGGTGGCGCCTGACCCTAGTGAAAAGCAGATTCCTCTTACGTCGGAATGACGATAGTTGGAAATGGGACAAATTTAACGCTACATTCGTACTATTACGTACTAAACAAGCGGGTTCCACTTCCCTTCTAACTCCCCGAACTGCCACAACACCAGCGGTGACCACCAACCTGATACCTTCAGTTACCTTTCGGTAACATTTGCCGATACTTACTCTATACATGGCCGACACGTGAGTGTAGGAGAGCGGCGGGTGTTAACCAAAAATCAACGATTAGGGTCTTGTTGCAAACTGCCGCTTGCGCAGGAAAATGCAGCGTCCAAATTTGGCGTTGTTCGTAAAGATCAGGGATCAGGTTTCACCGTAGTCGAATTATTAATCACCATTGCAATCCTTCTCACGATTACCGCGATTGCTGTCCCGAATTTGTTGGGGGCAATAAATAAAGCGAAAATCGCGACCTGTGTCGCCGATATCCGGACTATAGGCGACGCGGTACTTGGGTATCAGCTTAGCAACCAAGTCTACCCGGACACGCTTGCTCAGGTCGGCTACGGCAGCACTCTCGATCCCTGGGGCAACCTTTATCAGTATCTAAATTTCGCCAACACTCATGGAAAGGGTGCGATGCGGAAAGACCGGTTTCTGGTCCCCCTCAACTCTAATTTTGATCTCTACAGCATGGGCAAAGATGGACAAAGTGTTTCTCCTTTGACTGCGGCAGCCAGTCAAGATGACGTGATTTGGGCGAATGATGGCGCTTTCGTGGGTCTGGCGTCGGATTACTAAATGAAGAGCAAGAACATAATGTTGAAGAGCAAATTTCTGCGCAGCAGAGTAGCGAGGCGAATCTTCGCACTTTTCGTCGCTTGCGCACTGGGCCCGATGGCCGTGCTCACTGGACTATCGTTCCTTCAGGTGTCTGACCAACTGCAAACACAGAACCGCCGTGAGTTGGAACAAGGCGCAAAATCTGTGGGGCAGGCCGTTTACGAGCGCCTCACAATTCTTGACTCGGAGTTGCAGGTAATATCTTTGCGTATCCGGCAAGGTGATCCCATGCCGCCATTGATCGACGGGTCACATTTTCAGGCAGTAACTTTGCGGAAGGACCAAAGCAACCAGGCAGTTGCGATAAAGGCCGCCGCAACCATTACTGCCGCCGAAAGAACCCACCTACTCTCCGGCAAACCCGTAATTCACCTGGATTCTTGTTCGATGAACAAGGGCACGACTTGCGTCGTAATAATGAAGATGATTGATCCCCATGACCTTGCATCCGGCATGATTATGGGAGAGGTCAACTCCAGCTATTTGTGGAGTGCGGATAGACTACCAGCCTATATAAATCTGAGTGTTATCAACTCTAAAAACGGCATTCTCTATAATTCCGATCCCGGCAAGATATCGGCCGCAATGATGCCAGTACAGCACGATCCATCAGGATTCTTCCAATGGAGGGGCCAAGGAAAAGTTTACGATGCCGCGTATCGGGACCTGTTTCTCAGAGCCGGATTTCTTGCCGATACCTGGACCATCATTTTAAGCCAGGATCACCAGAATGCCTTCGCACCCATACAGCGCTTCCGGAACACGTTTTTGTTAGTGACACTTCTGGCTATTTGGATTGTCGTTCTGTCCAGCCTGATTCAGATTCGCCGTACCATGGTGCCACTTGAAAAATTGAGCGCTGGTATGGCGCGGATTGTTGAGCAGAATTTTGCCGGACGTGTGGAGATCGCCAGTGGGGATGAATTCCAGGATTTAGCTGCATCATTCAATTCGATGTCGGGACGGCTTGGCAAACAATTCCAAACCTTGCGAGCTATTAACGACATTGACCAAGCGATCTTGTCTTCTTTAAATCGCGATTCTGTCGTGCACACAGCATTGTCCAGGATGGAAAATCTTCTGCCGTGCGACTGCTTTGCGATTGCCATTTTTCGACCGGCAGCATCGCAATCTGCTTCCGTTCAAATGACCATTCGTGAGCTGCATTCCGATTCGCAAAAAACATACACTGACCGAACTGCTGGAGCCAATGACTTGCAGCAGCTTCAGCAAGATCGCAGCATGCAGATTATGCTGGGATGCGATAGCACCCCTGAATATCTGCTGCCATTAAGAGACCTCGGCATGACATCCGTGTTCGCCTTTCCAGTTCTGCTCGATAACAGAGTTTTCGCCGCCCTGCTGTGCGGCCATTCGAAGTCAGCTCCCATGACGTTGGAGGACACTCAACATGCCCGCCAAGTCGCAGACCAGTTAGCGGTTGCCTTCTCGAATGTTCAACTGGTCGAAGCTTTGGAGCAACTTCACTGGGGAACCATCACAGCTCTGGCACGTGCCATTGACGCTAAGTCCACCTGGACAGCCGGACACTCGGAGCGCGTAACGCAACTCGCTTTGAAGATAGGCAACGCTATGGGTTTGTCATCGCGCGAAATCCAGACTATGCACCTGGGAGGTTTGTTGCATGACATCGGGAAAATCGGGACAGCTCCAGGAATTCTGGATAAGCCGGGAAAACTCGATCCCGAGGAGATGCGGCTCATGCGCGATCATGTCCGAATCGGTGTGCGCATCCTTGAACCTATTGCCGCTTTTACCGATGCCTTGCCTATCGTGGCCCAACATCACGAGTGGTTTAATGGCGGCGGTTACCCTGCGGGATTAGCAGGAGAGGAAATTACCCTTCCCGCGCGGATTTTTGCGGTCGCCGATTGCTACGATGCCATGGTCTCTGACCGTCCATATCGAAAAGGTCTTCCCCAGACACAAGTTGTAAACATGCTCAAAGAAAAGTCGGGCATTCAATTCGATCCGAAAGTAATCGAGGTCTTTATGCGACTCTTTGAAAAGGACGAGATAATCCATGTCTCTGAGGACGAGGCCAGGTTAGTCGGACAATCACTATGAGAGTTCGTGCATTGTGGCGCGGCAAGATGGGTGGGCAGTCGCGGCGGAAGCTGGTTCTGTTGATCCCGCTTCTGTTTTTTATAGGCTGCGATTGGGGGAAGCCACAGATCTTGCCCACGGAGATCACCGGCGTCTGGAAAACAGATGAACCTCGCTATCGCGGGCGATTTATCAAACTCGATCCCGACCAGATCACCTTCGGCTTGGGAGGTATTGCGCCGGATAAATCTGAGCACATCGAAAAACTCAAAATAGCATCGATCAATAATGCAATTGACTACTCCATCCGTCTTAGGGCGGCAGACGGAACGCCTGACTCGATCTTTCTCCGGTTTACTCGGCGAGATGGTGGGGAGTTGGGCATGAAAAATCAGCCTCAAGTTATCTGGAGGCGCAAAGCGGCGGTTGCCACAACATCGCCGGCTCAGATATCGCGAGGGGACACTCTGTCGCGCAGTGGAATACCCCGCGAGCACAAAACGGTTTACAAGATCGACTGCATACGGCCCAAGACTTGCCGCAGCTATTGAAATATTTCGTAGTCGCGGGGCGGATAATGAAATGAAAAACGATGCCGGGTGTCCCGCCCAAGAGTAACGTCGTTACGCATGGCTGAAGCCATGATCTTCCAAGACTGACGGGCGAGGACGCCCGTCGCTACATTGATTGATCTACTTATGGCGGTGGGGTGGGCGGCTGAGCGTTGCTCGGCGGACAGCCCCTTCGACTACGCTCAGGGTGGGCCCAGGGCAGCTGTCCCTACGTGAGCATGGACAGTCCGGAAATTAAGAGGCGTGGGCAAGAGTGTCCGCCCCACACGATTATTTAATTGAGGAGCTTTCATTTTCCTCTTGACATCTCCATTGCGTAACCGTACAGTTACGCATTATGCGTCACCGATCGGTTACATATCAGGAGCCGCGATTCCAGGAAGCCACCTTCCAGGCAGTCGCTGATCCGACGCGCCGCGCTGTTCTAGACCTCCTCCGCCGGGGCAGCCAGTCCGCCGGACAGATCGCCAGCGTTTTTCCGGTTTCCCGTCCGGCTATTTCCAAGCATCTCCGCCTCCTCCGTCGCGCGCATCTTGTCCGCGAGCACCGCGAAGGACGCAACCGCATTTACCAACTTAACCCGGAGCCTCTCCGCGCCGTCGATTCCTGGATCGAGCAATACCGAGTCTTCTGGGCGGCGAGCTTGAACAACTTGAAAGCATTCGTCGAAGCCGAGCACGCCCGCGAGACTGAAGAAGCCTCGCGCAAACCCAAACGAAATCCGTGACGGACCATGGCTCAACCGATCCGCACAAAAATAGAAAGGAAACTGAAATGACTAAACTAACCCGCACTCTGATTCTTGCTGTGATCGCGTTCGCCACAACCTGCGCTTTCGCCCAGACCAACGCTCAAAAAGCTTTCACCACTCTCAAGAACATGCCCGGCACTTGGGACGGCACCAGCCCTGAGGGGCCTGTGCAAGTCACGTTCAAAGTCACCGGCCGTGGCTCCTCGGTTATGAGCGAGATCCTCGGCAAAGATGACATGATCTCGATGTTTCATATGGACGGAGCCGACCGCCTTCTTCTGACGCACTACTGTGCTGTCGGAAACCAGCCGCGCATGCAGGCCAGTGTCTCGCCCGATGGCAAGACTCTTACATTTACCTACGTCGATGCGACCAATCTCGCCACGGCAGATGCCGGACACATGCAGCGCATGGTCCTGACCATGCTTGATGACAATCACCACACGGAAGAATGGGTGTTTGCTGACCATGGCAAGGAACATAAAATCATTTTCGATCTGCACCGCAAGGCATAGGTCATCGTAAGAGGAAGGCGTTATCCCTCGCCCGCATTTGCTCCGCACGGCGAGGGATGACGCGATCGGCTTAGCGACAATAAGGAACATCATGACTACAACCATTGTTACTCCAGATCAAGACGCCATCATCGCCGAAATTCAAATCTCTGCTCCGCCCGAGCGCGTTTTCAAAGCACTCAGCGATACAGGCGAGCTCCAGCGCTGGTTCACCAACAGCGAATGTCCGGTAAAGCTCTGGCAGATGGAGCCGCGGGTCGGCGGACGTTACTCCTACGCCAGCGAAAAGGTATCGACCGTCGTCAACGGTGTCAGCGAATTCAAATGCCACGGTGAAGTGGTCGAGTGTGATCCGCCCCGCGTTTTCGCCTATACCTGGATCGCCAACTGGCACGAAGATCCAAACAGTCGCACGCTGGTCCGTTGGGAACTCACGCCAAAACAAGGCGGCACACACGTCAAAGTCACGCATAGCGGACTCGCTTCGCTTCCGGCTGCGCGTAAGAATTACTCCGGCGGATGGCCCGGTGTGGTCGAGCAATTAAAAACATTTGTAGAAAGCTGAAACAAGAAGGTCAGTGGCTGTCAAATCAGGACTGAGCACCGCATGAGGGCCACTGACCGGGAAAATACGCCGATATCAGAGGAGAACGTTCATGGCCACCGCAACTATTACGCCTGATCAAAATGCCCTCATTGTCGAAATTTTTATCGCTGCACCGCCGGCTCGCGTTTTTCAGGCGATCAGTGATCCGCGCCAACTCCCGCGCTGGTGGGGACAAGATGGCCTTTACCATATCACCAAATCCACCATGGACGTCCGCCGTGGGGGCAAGTGGCGCAGCGATGGCGTCGGTGCCGATGGCAAATCCTTCTATGTCGAAGGCGAATACCTCGAAGTCGATCCTCCACGGCTTCTGGTTCACACCTGGGTGGGCAGCTATGACCCGACAAAAACTTTGGTGCGCTGGGAGCTCGAGCCGCAGACGGTAAATGCGCTGCATCGAGATGGTCCAAAGAAATCCGGCACCGGAACTCTTGTGCGAGTCAGGCAAGAAGGATTCGCCGGGAATCTCGATTCGGCCAAAGCACACGCCGAAGGCTGGAAGCGCGTCCTCGACTGGCTGGAAGAATTCGTTAAGCGCGATGAAAGTTCTACGGCGCCACGATAGGCGCTCTTCGATCCCCGGTGTTCACTGTGGTAAGTACGCTTTCGAAGAGTGAGCACAATGACCTCAGTCCAGCATGCCTGCCCTTGCGACGGCCCCAGCTTTCGATTTCGGTAGACACGTGTGGAATTAGGAAGCTCTCCCGCCCTGCGGGGAGGGGCTTCATACTTTTGTCTGTCCTATGATCGCAGCGCTAAAGCGCTGCGCCACCCAAAATCTTATATCCGACGCGCGTTTTACGGCATGGCTGAAGTCATGCGCCCACGAAACTGACGGGCGAGGACGCCCGTCGCTACATCGATTGATCTAATATTTAATAATGGCGAGTTGCCGAGCTTCGCTCGGCTGGACAGCCGAGGGCGGCTGTCCCTACGTGAGCATAATTAGTACGTGAGAGTTGCCGAGCTTCGCTCGGCTGGACAGCCCCTTCGACTACGCTCAGGGCGGGCTGAGGGCGGCTGTCCCTACGTGAGCATAATTAGTACGTGAGCATAACTAGTAAGAGGTCGAACATTGAAGTACATCGCTGTAACCACTGAAGCGGGGAGGGTTCTCGATCCGAGCACTGAGGATCAGAAAAGACAAATGAATTTGATCTTCTTCAAAGCTTCGAATCCGAGCTTTGCCAAACTGGACAGCCGCTTCGGCAAGCTAGGGGCTGTCCAGCGATAGACATTTAAATCTAAACTTCTCGGTTTTTCTACATTGTTTCCGCGCGTTTTCTTAGGAATGCCGGGACATCCAAATCCGACTGCTCGAAGTTGGCTATCATCGCGTGACGCATCGAATCCAGGGAAGGCTCCGATGGAACCACTTGCTGAACTACCGCTGACTCTTGCATCACCATTGGACGAGGCGGCTCGGGTTCAGATTCGATTTCCTTTTCGGGATCGTTCCTGCGAAAAAAATCGTCCTCTTCCCGCTCACGCGAAATGACAAATCCCGAGCTGGTTTCCTGGCGTCGGCGCGGACGGTCTCCTTCTTTGAAGCCGGTCGCGATGACGGTGATCTTGACGGAGTCTTTCATCTTTTCATCGAGCACAGCCCCGAAGATGATGTTGGCATCGTCGTCAGCGGCGTTCTGAATAATGCTGCAAGCCTCTTGTACTTCGGAGAGTTTTAGCGACGCCGAACCAGTGATGTTGATCAGAATGCCGCGGGCACCATCAATGGCTCCGGCCTCGAGCAGCGGCGAAGCGATGGCTTTTTGCGCGGCATCGGTGGCACGCCGTGTCCCGCTGGCGCTGGCCGTACCCATCACCGCATAGCCCATGCGAGCCATGATAGCTTTCACGTCGGCGAAGTCACGGTTGATGATCCCCGGAATGGTGATGATGTCGGAGATGCCTTGCACACCTTGGCGAAGAATGTCGTCGGCGACACGGAATGACTCGAAGAAGCCGGCATCTTGCGCAACTGCCAGAAGCTTTTCATTTGGGATGACGATTGTGGTGTCGACGGAGTCCATTAAATCGGAGATGCCGCGTTCCGCCTGGGCCATGCGGCGTTTGCCTTCGAAGCCGAATGGTTTGGTCACGACAGCTACAGTAAGCGCGCCCATTTCGCTGGCAAGCGAAGCGATGATGGGGGCGGCACCCGTGCCGGTTCCTCCACCAAGGCCGGTGGTAACGAACACCATGTCGGCGCCTTCAAGAGCCTCGATTATTTTTTCGGAGTCTTCGAGGGCGGCTTTGCGTCCTACTTCTGGGTTCGCGCCTGCGCCCAAGCCATTGGTGAGTTTTACGCCAAGCTGGATTTTCATGGGAGCGCGCGACATGCGAAGCGCTTGCAAGTCGGTGTTGGCGACCACGAACTCGATGCCCTCCATGCCGGCATCGATCATGCGATTAACGGCGTTGCCACCGCCGCCGCCGACTCCGATGACTTTGATTTTGGCGTCGTTGCGGGCTTCTTCGTTAAAGCTGATGCGAATATCGTTTTCATTTTTCATTATGTCACCTATAAAAACTGCCGGTTTGATCTTTCGTTAATGCCTTGGCCGTTTGAATCCCGGTCGTTTATTTGCGTTCTCGTGCATCCTCCCACTTATCTCTTGGTACAATTCCTGCCTATCACCCGTACAGCAGATTCCTCGGGACTAAAGTCCGCTCGGAATGACAAAAAAGAGATTCAAATAAAGAAGAGATTCAAATTACGGATCACTTCTTTCAGGTTGCAAAGCGTTGTTGCATGTGACGAAGTCTCTTTCAAGTTACGCACCCTTTTTTGCAAACAGCGCCATGAACCTTGAACTCCAGCGCTCGTCTTGAACTCCTCTTGCTATTCGCGCTCTGTGCCCGTAAAACGCCATCCCCAAAATTGTCGCGTACTCTGGTTCAGCCAGCGTGGATGGCATCTTTGATAATGGCGTAGGCCAAGATGAACGAATCGGACGGCGCAGCACGGAATCTGCGACGTCCAAGATCCCTGGCATACGGGAGCCACCTCCGCTGAGGACTATCCCGCCCATACAGAGTTCCAGCATTCCTGCGTGGCGCAAATTATCGCGCAGCATCTCGAAGAGTTCGCGTGCACGCGGCTCAAGGATTTCTCCAACCATGCGTTGCGAGATCAGACGAGACGGCCGGTCTCCGACGGACGGCACTTCGACTTCGTTGCCTTCCGGAATCAGCGTGACGATTACGTTTCCATAGAGCTTTTTTATTTTTTCGGCTTCCGCTACTGGCGTACATAGGCCTACGGAAAGATCGCTAGTGAAATGATCCCCTCCGATCGGAATCACAGCGGTGTGCGCCACGGCACCTTCCTGGAAAACGATCAGGCTGCTTGAGCCTGCCCCGATATCGACGAGGCAGACGCCAAGTTCGCGTTCATCGGATCGAAGCACCGCATCCGCACAAGCGAGAGGTTCGAAGACTGTGTCATCCACATGCACTCCGGCGCGGTTCACAGCACTCACGACATTCTGAGTCGCACTTGCCGCCGCGGTGACCATGTGGACGCGAACTTCCAAGCGGGTCGCCATCATGCCCAGTGGATCATGGACTCCGCTTTGTTCGTCGAGGATAAATTCTTGCGGGAGCAGATGCAGGATTTCGCGGTCACTCGGCATCGGAATTCCACGAGCCTTATCTACCGCCATCTTTATTTCTTCGCGAGCAATTTCACGAGAACGCGTTCCAAAGCTAAGACCGCCATGAGTATTTACTCCGCGTACATGAGGTCCGGAGACTCCGAGCAATGCGTGCTCTATGGGTCCACCGCAGGAGTCCTCCGCTTGCTCAACGGCTTTTTGGATTGACGCGACTGCTTTGTCCAGATCTGTAATTACGCCCTTGCGCGAGCCGCGAGAGTCTGCGACTCCGTGGCCGCGATAACGCAGGCCGCTGTCGGTGATCTCGGCGACCAGCACGCAGGTCTTGGCGCTGCCTACGTCAATCACGTTAATGAGATGTTGGTACTGATTTGCCATTGCTTATGGATTCTCGCTCCCGGAATCTTGTGACGCTTTGCGTATCGCCGGACTGGGCTTCTTCTTCGCTGCTTCGCTTAGAGGAGCCGGTTTGGTTGTGGTATTAGAGCTGTGCGCAATCGCAGCTTTCGCTTTAACTTTTTTCAAAGCAGGTTTGCGATGCGTTGCCACAACTTTCTTTTTTGCAACAGGCTTACGAGCCGTGGGTTTAACTGCCACACGCTTTGTCATTGCAGCATTGGTGGTAGCCGGTTTGACTTGTGCGTTATGAGCCGGGATCCGCTTATCTGGGCTGGTTGAAGCTGTTTGCTCTAACGCTCTGCCTTGTGATGATTTTGCTGCCGCCGATTTAGCCTGAGGCGTTAATGGAATACTTTTTTGAGGGACTGCTTCCCGATGGATCACTTCGCGATGAATCAGCGCGGCAGGTTTCACTCCCGCAGCCATGGCCGCTCTGGTAGCTGCTGGGGATAACACTGCTTGTTTCGTCGTCCCCGGGATATCAGGATTCACAATGATTTGACGATCATATCGAAGATCAACAGACTCAAGTTTGTCGAATTGCTGGCGCCACTCCTGCGCATGGGCCTCGTAGGTCTTATAGCGTTCCAGAAAATCTGACGATCCCAAATGAATCAGCACTTCGCCTTGTGGATTATTGGCAAGAACTTTTACATCATCTGAGTCGGAGAGATCGACTTCACTAAGTTCCTGCGAATAATGCGCGCCACCAGAGTCGAGTTGGGCAATCAGATCGTTATAAATCTTCATGCGCGCATTACGTGTGGAGAGCGGCTCGCCCGGATTCATGCCCAGAATCACCGGGAAGGAGTACTTCTTCTTGCTCGCCGGTAATTCCATGAGCGTTCCAGCGCCATCAATCAGCAGGATTTTGGAACCCACACGGGCGAAAGCCACGGGCGTGCGTTCCTGAATTTCTATTTCCAGGCGATTGGGAACAAACCGCATTACGCTGGCCGAGGCGACCCAGGGAATTTGCTCAAGCTGTTTTTTTCGTTGGTCGAGGGGAATGAAGAAGATGTTGCGGCCGATGTCTCCGCCCATTACTTCCATAATCTGCGAACGGGTCACGTTCTGCAGACCGGCGATTCCAATGTCGTCGCTCGATTCCACGCGAAAACGCCATGAGCGCTCGCCGTAATGATAAAGAGCACCGACCAAGGTTCCGCAAAGAACCACGATGGTTGTGGCAACCGCAGCCCACGCTAAACGAGTGGCAGTTTTTTTCGGGAGCGATCCGCGGCGGACAGATACACGCTTTTGTCCGCGCAGGAATGGCGATTCCTGTTCTACGTCCAAGTCGAGCATACGCGCGTCGTCTAAATCTTCCGCGACGGGCGGACGTACGGGCTCGTCAGACTGTAGAAACAACTCGTCCTGCGAGATGGTGGAACCAGTTTTCCGCGCCATCAACCAGGTCAGTTGTCGTCAGTGAATCGCTGAGCAAAATTAATATAACTTTATTTTGTGAGAACAGGTAGATAAATTGGCAGTTTTGCACAGAATATTGCAGAAGGAACAATAGTGATGACGGGCGGACCGCTCGTCAGCGCTTTCGGCTTGCTTTCGCAATACTTTCGATTTGCTGTAGATGGTTTACATCGTGGCCAGCAAACATGCGTACGATTTGCGTGATCGTCTCTTTGCCGCGTTCTTGATGCATGCCGTAATTTTTCCACAGGCTTTTTGGAATTGCCTTCAGCAGCGCTATGTTGTTCTCCCGCAACATGCGGAAGGTTTCGAGAGAAACTTTGGGATCACGGCGCGAGTAGCTGAAAGTTTTGGCCCAGACGTCTTGATCATAAGCTTGAATTGTATTGCCGCTGCTACCTAAGACCGAGCGCAGGCGCCAGCTTCCCACAAGTTCGGTATCCGCTAAATGAGCGAGGATTTCGCCGATGGACCACTTCTCCGGCAAAGGCCGCTTCAATAATTGTTTTTTGCTGAGCGGCTTTATGAGTTTCCGCAGCCTCTTAGGAGTTTCCCGCTGCACCCGAAGTGGGTCTTTACTATCTAAATGTCCAAGAATGCGGTCCATATACTGCTGCGCGGTTTCTTGCATGGTGTCCTTCTGGTAGCAGTCAGATTATAGAGAGCTTGCGTATATTGGAGCACAAGCTTTGTACTCTGGACGCAAATAATTTTGATCTGCAACGAATAAAAATGCCCTTCTCTCTTGGCGAAGAGACAAGGGCGGAGTACCGGAAACATAACGATTACAACGAATTGTCGTCCACTATGATTCGAGGAACGGTAACGTTCACTTTGGGAACATTTATTACGACATTATGCATTGGACTGACGAACCTAATACGCTGCGCTTGTTCCATGGCCACGAATCGCGCCCGGTTTGCTTCTAAACGCGCGAAATCGGCTTGACGGCGGGCCATCATAGACTGCATGCACGCCAATTTTTGCTGCACACGAGCCATATCGGCCTGACCTCGATCGATGCGAGCCTCGCCTAATTCCATGGGCAGCTCTGCCTTTGCGAGGAGCCGATCCGTCTGACCGGAAACTCTGTCCACTACACACGCCAATCGGCTCCCAACTCTACTGGTCCAATCAAAATGGCTGTCGAACCGGGTGTGGCTGAAACCAAATACCATGACAACTGCTGCGATCCAATAAATTGCCTTTTCTGAGACCATAATTCGCTCCAATTGCTGCTAACACGAAATTAGACGGAAGGGACGGAAATCGGTTAGCTGTGTCCGCTTTGAACAAGTACGTATTACTGATCTGTCCGGTTCCATTCTGGGATGGAATCTAAGTTATCAGAGTGGCGGAAGAGAGTTCTTTTCAAAAAACCGCCAAGCCTCTCTATTTACACGCTCTGAAACGTCCCAATAGTTGTGGTCATGGTCTTTGATTTCAACGTAATCCAGGGGAAATCCCTCTTTTGACAGAAGATCACGGGTACGGCGTGCTTCGCTAATTGTGGAAAACTGGTCGTGGTCTCCAATGTAGATGGCGATGGGGGTTTTACGTTCGGCCTTCTTTACAATCCAGTAATAATCCTGGTTGATCACCATACCGTGCACTGCGACTGCGGCAAAATATTGCGACTCGAACATTGCGGCATCGAATGCAAGATACCCGCCCATGGAATTCCCAAAGACATAGACGCGTTTGGGATCAATTCTCGCTTGCTGTCTGGCATCTTCGACAATGCAACGAAATACTTTAGGAGCCAGAGTTTCGAATTTAAGATCTCTGGGAAGTCCCGGCGCGATCAGAATTAAATGCTCTTGACGGGCTAAGTTCTTCCAGGGATCGATCATGTCGATGGGTTGTCCTCCAGCTCCGTGCAAGAGCATGATCGCAGGAGATGGCGAACTTTCGGACGATCCGAGCAACAGGTAATGATAGCCGCCGCCTTCACACTGAACGGCTTTAGAAACCACCTCGGATGCTGGAGAACAAATCACCAGAAGTACAACCGAGGCAAAAATCGAGGTTAAATTCATGAGTGAGTCATCCGGCTCGCAAGGAGCCGGTCCTCGCTTGGATCTTTTCCAGAATCATGGGACCGAGTTGCGAGATGCTGCCTGCTCCCAGAGTCAGAATCATGTCTCCTGATTCAGCGATGGCCGCAGCCGAGCTTACCGCGTCCTCAAAAGAGCTCACATGGGCGGCTACGGGATGCCCTTTTCTAGAAATATTTTGGGCGAGCACTTCGCTGGTAATGCCTTCGATCGGCAATTCACTGGCAGCGTAGATATCCAAGATGAATAAAGAGTCCGCATTCTCGAACGCGGTCGTAAACTCATCCATCAGCAATTGGGTGCGAGTGTAGCGATGCGGCTGGAATATCACATGGATTTTGCGGTACCCGCATTGGCGGGCAGCCGCGAGGGTGGCGCGAATTTCCGTGGGATGATGACCGTAGTCGTCTATCACAGCAATCCCATCAACCATACCGCGGAGCTGGAATCTGCGGTCAACTCCCCTGAAGCTCGAAAGAGCGCTACGAATTTCGTCGGGCTTGATTTCAAGACCGATGCCCACGGCAATGGCGGCGGTGGCGTTTAAAATATTGTGCGCTCCAGGCACATGCAGGGTGAATTCACCTAAGTTGGTTCCTCGATAGGCAACTTCAAAGCGACTGGTTGGCTGATTATCGATTGCAGCTTCCGGAAGCTTGGCCAGCTTAATGCGAAAGTCGGAGTCTTTTCGCGTACCGTATGTGACCATGCGCCGTCGAACCAGTTTAAATAAACGACGGAGCGGAGCATCGTCATTGCAGGCCACAACCATGCCGTAAAAAGGCACGCGATCCATAAATTCGAGAAAGGCTCGCTTCACATCGCCCATGTTGCGGTAACAATCCATGTGCTCGCGGTCGATGTTCGTTATTACCGCAAGGATGGGAGACAATTTCAAAAATGACCGGTCACTTTCGTCGGCTTCTGCAACCAGATAGTGGGATTTTCCCAAGCGCGCGTTTGAGCCCATTGCGTCGACGCGTCCGCCGACAACTACGGTTGGATCAAGGCTTCCCGCCGCGAGAACCGCTGCAATCATTGACGTAGTTGTGGTCTTGCCATGCATTCCGGCGATGGCAATTCCGTACTTGAGCCGCATCAACTCGGCGAGCATTTCCGCACGCTGGATTACTGGAATGTGAAGTTGACGAGCTTCGGCAACTTCGGAGTTATGAGGCGGAATTGCAGAACTGGTCACTACGACTTCCGCACCGGAGACGTTCTCTTCGCGGTGACCTTCAAAGATGATAGCGCCTAAACTCGCAAGCCGCTGAGTCGCAGAAGAATTCTTGAGATCAGAACCGGAAACTTTGTAGCCGAGTGTGAGAAGGACCTCGGCAATACCGCTCATGCCGATGCCCCCGATGCCCACGAAATGGATACGTTGAATCTTGGTGAACATTTAAATCAGTTGCAAACCTTCTTGCCGCGGATTTCGCAGAATCGCGCGGATCAGCATTATGTCGCTGTCGCATTTTACTTTATATGTGCGGTCGATTGTCGGAAAGCTGTGGAGAGATGCGGACTCAATATAGAAAAGGCAGGGGTCCTTCGACTCGTCATCTCTTCGTAAACGAAGAGATGAAATCGCTCAGGATGACGGTTGATTCGCTAAACGCATTGCCATCTTTGCTATGTCCCTTGCGGCATTGGGGTGGGATAGCTTTTTCGCCGCTTCTTCCATTTTGTTGAGCCGTAGCCGGTCAGATAACAAAGAGCTTACTGTTTCGACAAAACTTTCAGGGCTAAGTTTTGATTCTTCGAGCATCACGGCTGCTCCAGCTCTTTCCAACGCTTCTGCATTGCGCTTTTGATGATCGTCGGCTGCACGCGGAAATGGGACAAAAATCGCCGGCTTCCCGGCTGCGGTAATTTCAGCCACAGTGCCGGCTCCAGATCGGCAGAGCACCAGGTCGGCATGCGCGAAAAAGCTCGGCATGTTATCGATGAAGCGATGGACTTCAACCCAATCGCCTAGTGCGGAGTAGGCAACTTCGGCATCGTTAAAGTCACGCTCTCCTGTCTGGTGAATGATGTGAATATTGGGGATTCTCGCGCGCAGCGCCGCAACCGAGTGCCTCACAACTTCATTAATGGCGTGGGCGCCTTGGCTGCCACCGAAAACAAGCAGAGTCGGTCGCCCGTCTTCGGCTTTCTGGGGCATCTCAAAGAAAGCCTGACGCACTGGTACTCCCGTGACTTTGCAACGCTGAAAATAGTGCCCAGTTTCTTCGAAGTGAACGGCTGCTCCTGAAACCCAACGGGCGACTAATCGATTCGCGAAGCCAGGAACATAGTTAGGTTCAAACACGAGGGTTGGAAGGCGGCTCAAAATTGCAGCCATCATCACCGGGCCCGAGGCATAGCCGCCGACTCCGATAACGATATCGGGACGAAATTCGGAGAGGATGCGACGGGAATCGAGCACCGACCTGGGTAGATCCGAAAATGTTTTCAGGCGCGTTTTTAAACTTACCTTATTAAGCGCACCAATACGGATGAGGCGCAAAGGAAATCCTGCGGCGGGGACAAGGCGGTTCTCCATGCCGCGAGCGGTTCCCACGAAAATCACTTCAGCATCGCAAAGCTTTTTTAATTCCTGGGCAATGGCTAGGGCGGGTATTACATGGCCTCCAGTACCGCCTCCTGCAAGAATTGCGCGCATGATTTGAATATAAATGGAGGCTGGTGCGGAGTGGTTGACACTTTGGCTGCATAGAGCGAGAGATGGTGCGGGGAAAAAAGCAGGTCCTTCGACTGGCAGATAATTCGTAAACGAATCATCCGACGGCGCTCAGGATGACAAAGTATTTAGAAATAGAAGACAGAATCCT
>DASRFC010000072.1:0-9886 GCA_035651835.1 Terriglobales bacterium | reverse complement strand
CGAATTCTTGGGGCTAGTGATCGCAACTGATGACATGACGATTATTAACGATCTGAGTGTTGCATTCGAGGAGCGCAAGCGCAGCGCTCTCGTCGCGATGTTAGGAATTGAAACCGCTACACAGGGGAGACCTGTGCATTCTGCGGCGGTGACCGTGAACGAGCTAGCCGTGCCTTCGAAGGCCCGCAAAGCTCTTGAGAAGGCATTTTATGCTGTGCGTAAACATAATCTTCAGGAGGCGAGGAGTAAGGTTAGGGACGTCCTGGCAATTTGGCCCCGCTACTCGGATGCATTGATGCTTTCCGCACTTCTAAGCTTGCACGCCAATGAACTGGACGCTGCGCTGGAAGCAGCCAAAGAGGCGGTTCGGGGCGATGTCACCAATGGAATGGCATACATTATTCTGGCCTTAGTACACAACTCAAGAGGCGAATACGACGATGCCTTGGGTCTGCTCGAACCGGCGTTGAGGTTTCGTCCTGACGCGTGGGAAGGTTACTTCGAGCGAGCATCGGCCGAAATAGCGAAACGAGAGTTCTCCGCGGCATTATCGGATGTGACCCGCGCCGGCGAACTTGCTCCGCCCAACGCCGCCCGAATCCACTTTGTGAAAGGTGTTGCGCTCATAAATTTAAATAGGAGGGCCGAGGGCACTTCAGAATTACAGGAATATCTTCGGCGCACCCCAATTGGTGCCACCGCTGAAAAGGCTCACCTGATGCTTGAGCAGGCGCATCGCAGTAAATGAGCGATTCAGAGCCCTTTCGAGTTAGTACGCAATCATCGTCAGAGGGTTATAAACGATGCGATCTGGTACGATCGTCGGCCCACTAGAACCGCAAGGGGCTGTTTCATTCAGAAGAAACCCGGGGATCAGAAGGGCTGAGCGGGTGCCCATGCGGTTGTGCAGTCGCGGAATTCTTCCCCTGGAGGCCGCGACTCTCGCTCGCCCTAACCACTCTCCCGCTCAGCTTCCACGGATATTCTCTCAAAGCGTGAGTGCTCAGAACTGTTAATTGTGGCAGCACAGCCTCCTGTGAGGATGCACAGGCTGGAAGTCTTGACAGCATTGCATGTATGCCTTTTTGTGTGATTCTTGCGTCGAAGCTTGAGCGTCACTGCGAGGCACTATCATGATTGGCGCTGAGATACGGCGAGCCTGCGAATCTTCTGCACGGGAATCTTATACCCTTTGGAAATGCTCTCTATGCGATTCGATAATCTGGATTAATTCACATTTCTGCTCTAGTACCGCAGCATGTCCTTTGTGCCGATCGGTTGAGCTGCTCTTCTGTGGTCAGTCCGAAGCAGACGTCGAGCGTTCGTCCGATTGCGATTAATTCTGCCTCAGGTGCGATGTGAGGACATTTCGCTTGTCGCTTGCTGTAAAAATTGACAGTTAACCCTCCAAAACCACTGAATTCTAATGACTTCTATTCACGGCTTGGCTGGCTGGCCGAGCGCCCGGATTGGTGTCTAAAACCTCAAGTAACAGCCACACTTACTCCTGATTCGTACAGGTAAAGGATCCCGCCCCATGAACCCGGTACAGAAAATGCCGATTCCGTATGCTGAAACCAACGAACAAAGACGACTCAATGAAGCTCGGGAGATGGGAATCCCTTGGAAGAAATGGGGACCGTATTTGAGCGAGAGGCAGTGGGGCACGGTCCGCGAAGATTATAGCGAAGATGGAAACGCGTGGGATCACTTCAGTCACGACCAGGCACGATCGCGCGCCTATCGCTGGGGAGAGGACGGAATTGCGGGAATATCCGATGACCAGCAGCAACTGTGCTTTGCAGTGGCTTTGTGGAATGGACGCGATCCCATCCTTAAAGAACGACTGTTCGGGCTCACGAATAGCGAAGGAAATCACGGCGAGGACGTAAAGGAATACTACTTTTATCTGGATAGCACGCCAACGCACTCATACATGAAATATCTCTACAAGTATCCGCAAAGGGAGTTTCCCTATGCTGATCTAGTAGAGACCAACCGTCGCCGATCTCGCGAAGAATTCGAGTACGAGCTACTCGATACTGGGATTTTTGATGACGATCGCTACTTCGACGTCTTTGTTGAATACGCCAAAGAGAACCCTGAAGATCTGGCGATCAGGATCTCGGTACACAACCGCGGGCCAGAAGACGCGAAAATCTATGTGCTTCCGACGCTCTGGTTTCGCAATACCTGGTCTTGGGAGGCGGGTACAACCAAGCCGATGCTGCGTCAGTTAAATGGGGGCGGAAGAATCTTGGTAACGCACCCCAAGCTTGGGGACCGCACTCTGCATTACGAAAGCGATTCGGAATTATTATTCACGGAAAACGAATCCAATGTTGCCCGTCTATCGGGAGGTCAGAACGCATCGCCGTATGTGAAAGATGCATTTCATGAGTACCTCATCTCGGATAAACGGGAGGCAGTAAATCCTGACAAGATCGGCACCAAGGCAGCCGTGGTGTACCCCCTTTTTATCCCGAAAGACGAAAGTGTAGTCATCCGGCTCAGGCTGACCGCGAAAGTGGGCCTTGATGCCTTCAGTAAATTTGATCAGGTCTTTGCTGCGCGTGTTGCCGAGGCAGATGAGTTTTACAACCGGATCACTCCGCACTCCTTGAGCGAAGATGAGCGTCGTGTACATCGCCAGGCATTGGCTGGGATGTTATGGACAAAACAGTACTATCACTTCGATCTCGACAAGTGGCTGTCTGAGCATAACGCTCATCCTCTCGTTGGTGAGAATCATCGCCATATTCGGAATCGTGATTGGTTCCACATGCTGAATAGCGACATTATTTCCATGCCGGATAAATGGGAATATCCCTGGTACGCGGCGTGGGATCTCGCGTTTCATACCCTTGCGTTGTCAGTGGTGGACTTCGACTTTGCCAAAGAACAACTGCTGCTGATGTTGCGAACGCTGTACGCACATCCCAATGGACAACTTCCCGCGTACGAGTGGAATTTCAGCGACGTGAATCCTCCTGTGCACGCCTGGGCTACTCTGTTTCTATTCAGCATCGAAAAGGAGCTCGGGAGGGCCGACATCCGCTTCCTCGAACGTTCCTTCCAGGGACTGATGCTGAACTTTAATTGGTGGATTAACCGAAAAGACCCGGAAGGGAAAAACGTTTTCGCCGGCGGATTCCTGGGGCTAGACAACATCGGCGTTTTTGATCGCAGTGCGCAACTGCCTACGGGTGGACACTTGGATCAGGCAGACGGCACGGCATGGATGGCATTTTATTGCCAATGCATGCTTGAGATTGCGCTCATTCTCATGGACTATGACGCAATGTATGAAGATATAGCATTCCGCTTTCTCGAGCACTTCCTCTGGATCACATACGCGATGGATCGGATTGGAGCGAACCACGATGAGATGTGGGACTCGGAAGACGGTTTTTTTTATGATCTACTGCACTTGCCGAATGGACAGTCGATGAGGTTGAAGGTCAGGTCGATGGTTGGACTCCTTCCACTGTGTGCTTCCACGGTGCTTGAACCAACAGGAGTTTTGGCGCGTCATCCCCGTCTGGTTGAGTTGATCAATCTGTTCAAAAAGCGGCACCCTGAACTGTTAAAGCAGGTAGCACCTGCCGACGACAACTTTATTGGTTACGCTGAACGCCGGCTGTTGGCTGTCTGCAACAAAGAAAAAATGCAGAAAGTGTTGTCTTGTCTCCTTGACGAAAATGAATTTTTTGGCCCATACGGTATACGATCGCTGTCGCGTTATCACGAAAAACACCCATTTGTATTTGACTTGAACGGACGCGAATACAAAGTCGAGTACCTGCCGGCAGAATCCAATACGGGAATGTTCGGCGGCAATTCAAATTGGCGTGGTCCGGTCTGGATGCCAGTGAACGCGCTTTTGATCCGAGCGTTGCTAAATCTGTATCAATTCTACGGCGATGACTTCAAGGTAGAGTGTCCGACTGGTTCCGGAACATACATGACGTTATTCGAAGTTGCCAAAGAAATTGGCAGCAGGCTTGCAAGCATCTTCCTGCGTGACGTCACCGGTAACCGCCCTGTCTATGGTGGAACAAAGAAGTTTCAGGATGATCCACACTGGAGAGACTACATCCTCTTCTATGAGTACTTTCATGGTGACAACGGCGCCGGCCTCGGCGCAAGTCACCAAACAGGTTGGACCGGAATCATTGCTCGAACGATCGATCTGTTCGCGCGCGTGAACGCCTCCGATTGGCTCGGAGTTTCCAGGGCCGAACTCAGTGCGCGCATGACACGCGAGCAAGTGGCTGGATAGCACGATCCCCGACGTGCGGGCAAACACCCGGTCAGTGCGGGCGAAGAGAGTCGGCAAGGCTTTCTAAATTTTGCGGGTGAACCCGAATGAGGCCGCTACGCGGGCTGTCGATTTCCGCGATCAGGAAGAAAGAGATAGCAAGCGCTACCGGCAGCACCGAAAGCAGGAGTGAAGCTTTCGCATGCGCGTGATAACCGAGAAGCCCGTTACAAAAGACCGCAGTTAACAACAGCAGGATCCACGCGGCGGTCGGAATGCGATTGCGCCAGGCCGCTTCCGAGTATCCTTCGGAGTTGAGCACGTCATTCATGCCCGAGAGAACGAGAGCCATGACCGGATGTGGCTGTTCGATGGCTGGATGGACGATTGCAGCCCAAAGATTGGATTGTATTTGAGCAGTACGTAGCCTGATCTCCCGAAGCCGCTCCGACTCGCGAGTTGAATAGTATGCTATGCGGTGATCGAGATATTCCCGCAGCAAAGCGCGTATTTTGTCCGCCTCTGAATCTTGTAAGACGTCAAGCCGCAGGTATTCAGTCCCGATTGCATTGGCTTCCTGCTCTTCGTAATTCTTGCGCTGATCGTACCTGCTTACGGCCATTGAAAACGTAAAGCCGATGATGAGGCCTAGAAGTGTCAGGATGGCGCCCAGGATGAGATTGAAATCGGTGTCATCAAGGATTTGTGCCCTGGTAAGGCGTCCGCGAAGCCATGTGCCTGCTCGGCTGGCAGCCCAGAGCAAAATAAGGCTGCCTATGAAGATTGCAAGAGGATAGTCCATCAACATCATTTCGGGGGTTGGATCAGGAAATTAAACTTTTCGAATAATCACGCTGAACATCTGCAATCGTGAAAATGTACCTGTCAAAGCTGTTGATTCAATATCCTCCGATCCACAATGGCCACAGCCACACAACAGATGCAGGGTTCAGAATAACCAGGACTTCTAAGATCACAATCGCCAACACAGCCAGAGCGCTCCTTTTATCTGCACTTGCATCGGATTTGGTCATCGGAAGTTCTCAGGATCATCTCGGTAGGGGTGGTAGCCATTTTCAATATCTCTCCGGAATGTGGCGAAAAGGCCATTCAATCGGTTCGTAGCCATTTGGCCTTTGCCGTTTTGGAAGGACGACTTTGCCGGCAGGTATTTGCTTCCACGGTATCACCGCGAGGATATGGTTGATGCAATTCAGACGAGCACGTCGTTTATTGTCTGCCTGGACGACGTACCAAGGCGATTCGGGAACGTCAGTAGCGGCAAACATCGCATCGCGAGCCCGCGAATAGTCATACCAAAGGCGATGGGATTCAAGGTCCATGGGGCTGAGCTTCCAACGCCTCATTGGATCTTCGATACGCTTTAAGAATCTTTTGTGCTGCTCCTCTTCGCTAACTTCAAACCAATATTTAATGACAATGATTCCGTTATTTTTGAGGAGCGTCTCGAATGGCGGACACATTTTGAGGAAGTCATCGTATTGCTTCGTCGTGCAGAAACCCAGAACGTGTTCCACCAGAGCACGGTTGTACCAACTCCGGTCGAATAGGACAATTTCCCCGGAAGCCGGCAATTCCTTGATATAACGTTGCGCATAAAGCTGCGATTTTTCTCGCTCTGTGGGAGCAGGAAGGGCGATATGCCGGAATACGCGAGGGCTTACACGTTCCAGGATGCGGTGGATCACGCCGCCTTTCCCCGCTGCATCGCGTCCCTCAAACACGATTACAATCTTCGCGCCTGTGGATTTGACCCATTCCTGCATCTCCACAAGTTTGGTCTGTAACTTGTGAAGTTCCTGTTCGTATTTCTTCCTCTTTAGTTTGACTGTTTCGTGCGCTCGGTGTTTTCCGTTATTTCGGTCTCGGATTGGTATGAGTACAGAAGGATTCGAGAGAGATAGATTCATAGCGTAAGTGTGCAGCTTAAAAGACTGACAATGAACTGGCAGTTTTGGCGGTTACGGGTGATGGTCCGCTGATCAGAATGTGTCTGCGGCCGGACAAAAGTGTTATGGTCACCAAGAAGACTCCCTCGGGTGGCCCCCGCCGACGAATATTAAAGCGGGGGCCTCAGGGCTTGCGCATACTGCTGGTTGACAGGCGCAAGTAAACGCCGGCGACTCGAATTGTCAGTTATCGAGGCGCCGCAGCTGCCGTGGTTGCTTGCTTCCTTGGCTTCCTCGCGACAGCCGGTGCTTTTATTTGTGACTCAGCGATTTCAGTGGTGTTCGCAGTAGTGAACGTACCGCCCGCCGGAACCCAGTACAGAGCGGCATTTTGGCCTTCTGCGGCGCCTTTGCGGATTTCGACTCGAGAAGCGTCGATTCCTTGCCCTCCTTCACCGCCAATGAGATATGACTTTGCGTTATATGCGCGCACAGCAGCTAGTTGCGGAGACTTCGCCTCCTCAGTTGCATCAGCAAATCCCACGATTACCAACTTGCCATCGGGCTCATTCTTCAGCTTTAATGCAGCGTCATCCAGCGCAGCTTTGCAGGCATTGTCCACACGCGCGGGCTTCTTCCCATTGCTGAAGTCGCATTTTCCTACCTGGGTTTCGGCCACAACAGGCGGAGCAGGAGGTGGAGGTGGGCTTTGCACATCCACTGAAGCGAGGCAACTGGAGCTTAAGCCCCGCGTGTCGGTCACTCCGACGTTGACATCGAGTTTCCCAGGCTGGACACCGGCGGTATCCAGCATTGCAACGCTAGTCCACTCGCCCGCAGCCCCGGCTGCGCTAGTTTGGCCCTCCTGCACCGACCCAGAGCTGGCGGAAAATTTTCTGGACTGAATGGGACGGCCGTCCGGGGTGCGCCCCTGAACATTCACCGTTACTGGCGTGGCCGCGCCGGCCACGATACTGCTTGGCGATGCGGAGCAGGTCACCACAGGCGGAGTCGGCTGCTTGACAGTGAATGCCAGATTGCAAGAAGCAACCTTATTCTGTTTCTGTTTGGGATCAGTAACCCTCGAGGTTACCTGATATGTTCCCGGTTCCGCACCGGCAACATCGATCTTTGCTGAAGATCCATCGCCGATAACTTTTCCGCCTGTGCTCTCCCATTGATAACTGAGCGGATGTTTAGGATTAAATTGGGCTGTTTCTACTGAGACCGGAAGCGGCGGATCATCAGGCAGAGCCTCCAGGTCATGTCCCACGCAGGCAGCAGTTGGTATCCCAGGTGAAGGAAGACCAAAGTTAAAGGTGAGGCCTCCCAAATAACGAAAACTATGTTGGTTCGCGTTTGATTGCGTAAAGAAATTCCCGAATCGGGTTAGAACGTAGTCCAATTCAGCGGCCCGCACAGACACATGGTGATTGATCGGGAAGTCAAGTCCACCGCCGAACATCATGGCCGCGCCGTTATTGGAGGGAGAGGCCGAAGCTCCAGAGCACCCGCCAGCAATTGGTTGGCACAGTGTCTTAAAAGCGTTTCCATAAACATTACTGTGAGCGGCGCCCCCTAGTGCGTCCAACAGGATCTGCACGTGCTCGCCCCGGAACTTTAGCTGCGGCCCAAAGAGATACGTGAACATGTTGCCTGACGCACTGCCATTTGCTCCTGACGGAAGCGATGGACTAGGTGGAATGACGAATGCGTTCGTAAAGCTGTTGTATCCCTGCAAATCCATTTTGATCCCAAAATGATTAGCCAAGTTATAGACGAATGCTCCACCGCCGCCATTCAGACCATGGTTAGTCGTATAGGCTTGGGCCGGCGCAAAATGAAGGTAGGAATAATCGAGGGTGAGCTCCGCTTTTGGATACTCTTGCGCCATTCCGCCGATGCTGGTAACAAGCATGGCACCGACGGCAAAGAGGATTCTCTGTGCGGCAGCCGTTGTGATTCTAAACATGGAACCTTCTCCTAGAGCTGGCATTCGGAGACCGGTATCGGAGACCGGTATCGGAGACCGGTAAAAGATGTCAGCTTTTTGCTTTTTACAATTCGGAGTGTCAGGCAAGCAGAATGATATGAATACTGACAACAGTAACAGCGAGCCACTGTCATTGAATAAATAGGCTTATGATCGCTTATACCTAATATTGAATATATGGTCACGAAACTTAACCTATGGGGTATTGGTGACCGCTCGTCTGAGCGAGAGCTGTTGATTACGACAGGATGCTAGCGACAATAGAGTGTTGGCGTGATTCGTCGGTCGAGCAAGTGCCTGCTCCGTCTCCTGAAGTGAGCGGAACATCTTACGAGCAAAACCAGGTGAATTGTCCCGAGCCTCGACGACGCGATGCCCGATCAAGTGCTACGCTGTAATTTGTCCTAGTCGTCATCTTCGAGTACGTTTTTTAGAGTAGCCGAACGGCTGTAACAATAGTGCTCAGCGGCATATTGTTCAGCTACGGCGGAGGGCCGCGACGCGCGCGCGGCCTCGCCGTGTAAGAGGATTGATGTCTCGGATGCCGAAAATCGTTGATGATCGAGGGTTCTGAGTATTCGACCAGTTTAGGCCTTGTTGGGGAGCTGTTCGGCGATCAAGGCCATTCCGAGGTCTTCCCCAAAAAGTCACAAACTCACAGTGAGGACCGCAATTCGCTGCTTTTTTCCCTGTAGGATGGCTGAAAGTGACCGGCAAGTCTGTCGGAGGCAGTCGTAAGTTATTGTCTCCAGAAGTGATTCGACGGATAAGGCGGCACTTCCCTGAAAGTTCCCTGGCCGATTACGAATCGCCTGTGTTCATGCTGGTGTCGCAATGAAAAATTTCTTTACGGGATTTTTTTCGCTGCAAAATTCCCTGCGCACGGAATTCGGGTAGTTGCGTCGGGTCCACAAACCGCGGTACGTCGCACGGCAATTCTGTACCCGCCGCCGCCCATTGTTACTGTGTTTCTGCAACTTGCGTTCCTACAGCAGATTCCGGCCAGCCATCATTTGTGGGGCGCCAGGATTTGTCGGGGTCGTAGAGCTCCATTTGCTTTGCGATCTGGAGAGAATTGGATCCAATATCCCTTTGATAAACAGTTCCGTCCTGATTAACGATGAATGTCTGAACGCCGGTAACACGATACTGTGCCGGTGTTGCGACGAGGGCAAAGCCTCCGATCATTACCCCTTGAATTACATAGTCGAGCCTACCAAGTTGGGCTGCAGGGCCTTGTCCTTTCAGGATTTTGAAGTAATAGCCGTGATAGGGTCCTTTGGACGTGTATCCCTCCTGGATGGCGCGTGCTACTGCCTCACCGATCGGGCCACCCGAACTGCCATCATCGTTTCTCCAGTAGAGACCATCCTGCTTGCCGGGAGTGCTTATGATTTTCTGCGCATATTGATTGATTCCATCGTGAGCCTGCGCAGCATAAGCGTGCTGCGCCTCGACATAGCCGCGGCAGACTTGAATGGCGTCTAATTCATTGGCTCCAATGCGCCTGCGAAGAACCTCGTCGTGTCCAGCTTTGGAATCGAAATACCAGGCGCCATTTTTCTCGACCAGCGGAATGGGTAGCGGC
Source organism: Terriglobales bacterium (assembly GCA_035651835.1). Taxonomy (GTDB): domain Bacteria; phylum Acidobacteriota; class Terriglobia; order Terriglobales; family Acidobacteriaceae; genus JAOAPG01. The sequence continues at coordinate 134 of DASRFC010000072.1, read as the reverse complement.
CAGTCGTCGTTACCGATAGAGACGGTGGCCTGACTTCTGTTCTTCTTATTTATGGTCACGACATTCTTGTTCTTTGCCTTGTCCGCAAATGCAGCCGCAGCATTCTTATCGCGAACAGGATCGGCCGATGTGAT
>DASRFC010000071.1:0-16074 GCA_035651835.1 Terriglobales bacterium | reverse complement strand
AGCTCTCATTTCTTCGGGACGCGGCCGCTCAGATATACCGCCTCTCCCACCGTTATAGCTGACGCGATTTACAGTCACATTATTGATGACCGTCTTGTTATACACATGAACATTGGTAATGTTTATGTTAGTCACACTCCGGTTGTAAGCGAAGTGACCGTGATCCCAATAGCCACCTTCATAGCCATGACCGATGTATCCGAAACCATAATTCACTCCGCCATAGAATCCGATGTGAGGACCCCAATATCCGGCATGCCACAGATAGGCGCCGCCTCCCCATCCCCAATAGCCTGGTGTCCAAAGAAAACCAACTTCGGGTGCCATGACCCATGTGCCTGGAACCCAATAATAACCATCATCACCATACGCCCAATAACCAGGTGTCCAAATATAGCCGTCACCTGGGCAAAGAGGTTGTGAGTAAACTGGCAACGCCGGCGGTGCAATATTGACCGAAACAAAAATACCCGCGAAGGATGGTGCCGGAGTGGCCAGCACAAAAAATGCAGGCATCAATGCGAACATGAGCACAACTGCTAGCGAACGGATAGAACGGGGAATATGCATTTGTTTCCTTTAACCCTGCCATCCTTCGCTTTCCCGGTCCTGCTTTTCATCTGCGGGTTGCGCGGAGTGAGAGGAATTAGATAGTGTGAAATTTGAGTCATCAATGTGAAACCCAAGTATATAAACGCAAGTTCGTCAGAAATGTTGCTGCTCTGGATTCATCATTGATTGTCGGTCTTAAGCAGCGAATAAATGGAACAGCATGAAAGTAGCCGTTTTTGAATCCAGCTCACAGTTCAAGGTTGTATTTGAGCATCTATTCTTATTCGGGAAATAGACACATAAGTGCAGTCACTTTGGTGCCACAAAGATTTCTTTCTTTTTTCAACACATCAAGGTCTTCTTTCATTTTGAATCCGGCATATAGGCATCTGCATCTACTTGGGTGAACGTAAGTAGAAGGCAAGTTTCAAGACTTGTACTCCCACATGTAAAACTTCTGCAATTCGTAATTTTCTAGTCATAAGCTTCAATTCTCATTAATCTCTTTGCACTGGCTTCCAGCTCTCATGAGACATCATTTGCGTGTAGTCGCAATTCTGGCTGTGGGATTGATCTGTTACGGCGTTCTGATCCGAGCCTTTCAACTGATCAGTGCGCCCAGTGACCGGGCTCTATATGCCGGGATTGCCGTAATTTTTGGATTGCTTTTGTCCGTTCCTGTAATCGTACGTACGATCTGGAGGAAACTATGACTATTTTTGAAAAGGACTCAACTACACGGAAGACTGAAATTTTCGATCAGTTTGGACGCAATCTACGGTCACGATCTGGTTTGCGTCTGCTCGCGATAGTAGTGGGCACGATATTGCTGATCTGGTTCATTGGCATTTTTCTATTCAGTGCGACGCGAATCGAGGCAGGATATACGGGCATTGAGGTGAATTTGGCGGGCAGTCAACGTGGCGCGTCGCAAATTCCGATTCGCACGGGCTGGGTCATTTACAGTCCTCTTACAACCCAGGTCATTGAATTTCCCACGTTCGTGCAAACGGTGAAGTGGACGCGCGATACCAGCGAAGGCCATCCACTTAACGAAGAAATGGGCTTCAACAGCAAGGAAGGAATGGAAATTTCGGCTGATGTCTCTTTATCCTATGCGATCGAGCCCACGAAGGTACCGGAGTTCTATGTGAAGTATCGAGTCAACAATCTGGAATACTTTACGCATGGAATCCTGCGGGACATTGTACGCAATTCATTGAATGAGGTTGCGTCCACTTATAACGTCGAAGATATTTACGGAGAAAAGAAAGCGCAATTTCTTCATCAGGTGGAGCAACAGATTCAGGACAAAGTAAACAATGTTGGCGTAGGTGTTCAACAATTCGGGTTCATCGGCGCTCCTCGTGTTCCCTCGGTAATTGCCACTGCAATCACCGCCAAAGCACAAGCCATACAGGAAGCCGAGCGTGCGACGAACGAACTTGCTACGACTCAGGCCGAGGCAGCAAAAAAGATTGCAGAAGCGCAAGGAGATGCGAAGTCTTCGGTAACGAGAGCGCAGGGCGAGGCCGATGCTAATCGGATCCGGCAGACCTCTATTACTCCGCAGTTACTGGAATTGCGTCGCCTGGAAAATCAACGAGCATACATCGACAAATGGAATGGGACGTTGCCTAGTGTGCAAGCGGGGCAGGGAACAGGCTTTTTGATGGAATTGCCGAAATCCCAATGAGTACAAACCTTGACGCGAGTCTTTTATCCGGTGATGATCATTCTCTGTGAATTGATTGTGGAGGATGGAATGCTTCTTGCCCGGAAAGTGTCCGCGATACTCGTTATTTTGCTATGTACGTGTGCACCTGCTGTTCCGCAGCAGTTTGTCGATAACGCGACTGAACGGCGCATCGACTCGCTTTTAAAGCAGATGACTATAGAGGAGAAAGTTGGGCAGCTCGTGCAACTCAGCGGCGAGTCAAACCACAGTACGCCGCGACTCGATGAAATGGTCAAGCAGGGGAAAGTTGGTTCCGTTCTGAACGTAGTGGGTGCGGAAGAGACTAATGCTGTGCAAAAGATAGCGGTCGAGCAATCGCGCCTGAAAATTCCTCTCATTATTGGTTACGACGTGATTCACGGGTTCCGCACGATTTTTCCAGTTCCTATCGCCAGCGCATCCAGCTTCGATCCGCAAATTATTGAACAGGCACAACGCGTAGCGGCGAAAGAAGCAACTGCTGCAGGCGTGAAATGGGCTTTCGCGCCGATGGTGGATATTGCGCGTGATCCACGCTGGGGCCGCATGGTGGAAGGAGCGGGAGAAGATCCTTATCTCGGTTCCATGATAGCTGCCGCCCAAGTGCGCGGATTTCAAGGCGAGAATATGGCCAACCCTGACAGCATGGTCGCGTGTACAAAACATTATGCCGCTTACGGAGCAGTTGAAGCGGGTCGCGATTACAACACCGTAGATATTTCCGAGCAGTTACTGCGGGAAATTTATTTGCCACCTTTTCATGCGGCCGTGAAGGCGGGAACTGGAACCTTGATGGCTGCTTTTGAAGATCTAAATGGCGTGCCCGCCACTGCGAATCACCACACGTTGACGGACATACTGCGAGGCGAGTGGAACTTTCAGGGATTTGTCGATGGCGACTACGGCGCGGTTCATGAATTGATCGCTCATGGTGTTGCGCAAGATGATTCTCAAGCGTCGCTCAAAGCAATAATCGCAGGTCTAGACATGGACATGGCGGATGGCGCGTACAGTTCGCTAGTGTCATTGGCGAAATCAGGCAAGTTGGCCATGCCAGTTTTGGATGAAGCAGTGCGCCGAGTGTTGAGAATCAAGTTTAAGGCTGGGTTGTTTGATCATCCTTATACAGATTTACAACGAGAGCAGCACGACGTCCTCGCACCAGAAGGCATACAGCTGGCACGAAAAGTCGCGCAAGAATCGATGATCTTGTTGAAGAATGAAAATGATCTTCTTCCACTTAAGAAAGATGTCAAAACAATTGCAGTAATTGGACCATTGGCTGACAGCAAAGCGGACCAACTTGGTTCTTGGGCAAGTAATGGCAGAGCGGAAGATGCAATTACTCCACTCGAGGGAATCAAGACGAAGCTGCCGCAAGCAGAAGTCCTCTATGCAAAAGGCGTGGACATCATGAGTATGGAGAAGCAACCGCTCGCTGGAGCTGCGCCTGCTCCATCGACTGCCACCGGCGTGGCACAAGCGAATACTGGAGCTGGAGCGAGCATCGACGAAGCTGTGAAGACCGTTCAGAAAGCAGATGTCACGATTTTATTTTTGGGAGAATTGGCCGCGATGACTGGAGAGGCCAGCTCGCGTGCTTATCTTGATTTTCCAGGGAAACAAATGGATTTGTTGCAAGCAGTCGTGGCGACAGGGAAACCTGTGGTTTTGGTATTGGAGAGCGGCCGTCCTCTCGACATTCGTTGGGCCAATGAGCATGTGCCTGCGATCATGCAGGCTTGGTTCTTAGGTGTGCAGTCTGGCAACGCGCTTGCCGATGTGCTATTCGGAGATGCGTCACCGAGTGCGAGGCTGCCGCTCAGTTGGCCACGAACTGTGGGCCAAATTCCTATTTATTACAACCACAAGAGCACTGGACGTCCAAGTTCCCCAGATCGATGGCACACTGGATATCTGGATGAAAGCAAAGAACCGCTTTTTCCTTTCGGATATGGCCTGACATACACGACTTTCAAATATGTGAATCTACATGTTGAGACGCCTACAGTTTCCTCGACGGGAATGATTCACGTAAGCGGGGAAATTCAGAACACTGGTCAACGTGAAGGTACCGAAGTAGTTCAGTTGTATGTGCATAATCGAGTTGCGCCTACGTCGCGTCCAGTTCGCGAGCTGAAGGGTTTCACCCGAGTTACATTGGCGCCCGGACAGAGCAAGGCTGTGGAATTTTTCATAGCTGCACAGGATGTTGGTTCGTACGATACGGATATGAAGTGGGTTGTACCATCCGGAACCTATGATGTCTGGGTCGCCCCTAATTCTGCGGAAGGAATACAAGGCACCTTCGAAGTAGCAGCGAAGTAGAATCTCATTCTTTTTTATTGGTTTCGGTAGTTGGCGCGGTTTCAGAATGTGATGCACTTCCTGACTTTTCGCCAGATGGGTTGGAGTCTTCTTTCCTCTCGAGGTTTTGCACTAGCATGGAAATGCGGCGATTAGACGCATCAAGCGGATCAGCAGGCTTGCGTAGTAATTGGTCGGCATAACCTCTGACTTGCGCTACTTGCTTTGGCCCCAAGCCGTTTTGCTGCATGACTCGTCGGGCGGAATTAGCGCGATCCGCCGAAAGCTCCCAGTTCCCGTAATCGCCCTTCCCACTATATGGTTTCGAATCCGTATGTCCTTCAATAGAAATTTTATTGGGCAGCTTGCCCAACTCCTGTGCAAGCAGATTGAGCAGCTCCCGTCCATTTTTGTTTAGCTTTGGATTTCCAACATCAAAGAAAGTGCCGGTCGCCGATTCCAGCAACTCAATGCGCAAACCTTCAGCAGTGACGGTGATCTCGATCTGGTTTTTTAATTTATCGAGGTCTTTAATTTGCTGGATGGCCTTCTCAAGCTTTTCTTTCAGCTTGGGCATATCGTCTTTAGTTAAAGCTACGCTTTCTGCTGCACCACTCGAATTTGTGCCTGTCTTATCGCCACTCCCCGAGGGATCTTTGAAATAACCGGCAACGGCTTCTTTCACGGGCTTACTGGTATTGAGCAGCCAAAGCACGATGAAAAGAGCCATCATAGCGGTGACAAAATCCGCGTAGGCAACCTTCCAGGCGCCTCCATGATGCCCGCCGTGTCCGCTCTTTTTCTTGACAATGATGATTGGCGCTTTGTTCTCTCCCATAAGTTTCTCTTTGAGAATGATCGGGGGTGCTTATTGAGGCGTGGTGGGTGTATCACCACCGCCACGGCAACTCTTTTCAACTTCCGCGAATGACGGACGCACGTGGCCGGGAACAGCGCGCCGCGCAACCTCAACTGCCATGATGGGAGCGCTGCCTTTTATAAAAGAAACCACCATGACGCGTACAACATGCAGATATGCGTTTTCGTCCTCGGAGAGTTTTGTCATATTGGCAGCCAGTGGCCCAACTAATCCGTAGCAGAGTAAAATGCCAAGGAAAGTGCCCACGAGGGCGGCTGCTACTTTGTGGCCTACTTCCTCCGGTGGTCCGCCAATTGCGCCCATCGTAATAACCACTCCAAGGACAGCTGCGACAATACCCAAGCCTGGCAATGAATCCGCCATACTGCTCAGCGCGGCGATGGGTTGGGATGCCTCGTGATGATGAACCTCCATATCAAGTTCCAGAAGCTGATCGAGGTCAAATGCCTCGACACCGCTGATCGCCATTCGCATGGTGTCGCAGAAATAATCTCGAATATGATGGTCTTTTAAAAAGACCGGGTTCTTTGAGAGGATCGCACTTTTGGAAGGATCTTCGACATCCGCTTCCAACGACATCAAGCCTTCGCGCCGGGCTTTATTGAGGAAATCGTACATAGTTTTCAAGGATTCGAGGTAACGCTGCTTGGTGAACTTCGATCCGCTAAATACGCCGATAACCCCGCCCACAATCTGCTTCAAGATATGAAGAGGGTTGGCGATTAGAACAGTTCCGATTGCCGCTCCGCCGATGATGATGAGTTCGGCGGGTTGAACCAGAACTTTCAGATTGCCATGCTCCATGAGATATCCGGCAACCACCGCTCCAAACACAACGACGATTCCGATAATTGAAAACATGGCTTTAATCTTTCGAAATTGACGAGAGAGTTTTTTTGCGTTCGGCTACTTTTTGCGCGGAGTGCTGTTCTAAGGAATGACTTGCACGTTCGATAAGCAAATCGATCGTATCTCCTGACTGGGCCGTGGCATGGCCTATTGATACCGTGACGGACAGCTCATCGCCCCACCATTTAAGTCCGGCGAAGGTTACGATTTTCCGCATGCGTTTTCCGGTTATTTCCACACCTGCGAGACTGCAATCCTCGAGAATTGCAAGAAATTGGTCGGCGCTCCAGCGGCCCAGGAAGTCGGCCGGACGCAGGCTTCCAGTCATGGTTTCCGCAACAACCCGAAGAATTGCATCGCTGGCGTGTGGCCCATATTTGGCGCGGAAATCATCCAGGCTGTCCACCTGGATGCAGAGAATGCTAAAAGGAAGATGGTACTCGACAAAACTTGCCAAATTTTCCCGTAGATGGAACTGAGTGAAGCTGTGGTTGGGAATGCCTGTGATCTCATCAAGGCATCCATAGGCTGCCAGGTGATGTTGATGACGATCGCGAGCTTGGGTAAATTTTTGCTCGTCAAAGCTGAGAGCGGCCCCGCTCATGGAACCATGTTGATCGCGGATGGGAACGATTCTCAGCATTACAGGGACACGGTGACCCTGCTTGTGCCGCAGTTGAATTCTGACTTCTCTCCGTTTTCCATCATTAATGGTTTGCGCAAAAGGGCACACTGCACCGCAAAGCATGCAGCCTTCATCATTACAGTGAAAAAAAATGGTCTCGCGGGAGAGCCGTCCGACAACGTCGTGCCGGTGATATCCAGTAATTCGTTCTGCGCCGTCATTCCAGAAGACGATCTTCCGGTCGCGATCGACTACATAGATTCCGGTCTGAAGGCTGTCTAGAATGATCCGAAAAATCTCTGGACTCTGAAGTTCCGACATTCTGTCCTCTATCGAAACTTCATCGGCAAGCCATATTTGGACTTCAGGCTGCGTCGTTAGACAAAGGACCGGGGGATTTGGTCCGATAACCTGAATCTACGAACGGCATTCCGTTAAGAAGGAAGAGCGGCTGTTCCTGGCCATGGTGGATTCAGCACATTCCGGATCGTGCTCAATAATTCATTGTTGTCGGCAGGCTTCTGAAAAAAGGCAGTTGCCCCTGCTCTGATAATTCGATCTTTGTTGTATTGCGGCTCTCGTGCTGTGACTACGATCACTGGGATTGCAGAGAGAGTTGCGCTTTGCTGCAATCGTTCGAGAACAACAAAACCATCTCCAGCGGGCAGACCGATATCGAGAATAATCAGGTCAGGTTTTTCTTTCTGCGCCATGGCGACAGCCGAGAATCCGTCAGTAGCATAAGCAGTCTCATAATGGTTAGCACGCAAACGCAAGTTGAGGCCGCGGCGCAAATCGGGGTCATCATCGACGATCAGAATTTTCTGTTTATCCATATATGCTCCTTGTTTCTATTTTTGTGATGACTGTGAAACTCCATTACCATTACCGGCTGTGTATTTTTGCAATCGCTCCGGACGGGAAATTGTAAGTAAGGTTTCACTAATACTATCGGCCACTTCTTGAACAAGCTTTAATAGAGGTGTATCAGCTGGCTTTTGCGACGAAAGAGGCACACTGATCGTCGAAACCCTGAAAAGGCTACTGGCTTGCAGCGCAGGAGATCGCTCCAGTTGTCCACGCACCCGTTTAAGCAAAATGTCCGCCCCATATTTATCAGCGCAGGCAACAATTGCATAAGTTTCACCGCGCGTGGAATTTCCCAGAACTGGTAAAACCATATCTTTGTCAGGACAAATACACGACTGCAAAATTTCTATGCACTCCCGACGCAGTTCCTTCCAGTTCCCGAATTGAGTGCCGGAGAGGGATTCCTGTTCAACCAATAAGAGGTAGATGGATTTGCGGAGATGTCCTTGATCCGTAATAATCGGCGACAGAATCTTAACCAAGGAAAATAGCGGTAAAGTAAATGCAAATGTGCTGCCATGACCAAGCTGACTTTCAACCCAGATTCTGCCACCGTTGAGCTTTACTAATTCCTGAACGATATAAAGTCCGAGGCCTAATCCTTTGCGGCTATCGTCAATGGACCTTGGATCCTGATAGAGACGTTCAAAAACCAGGGGTCTGGCTTCGGGCGCGATGCCACGTCCGGTATCGACCACTGACACGTATACAAAATCCAGGTCGGGTTGGACCATACAAGCTTTGACAATGACGGATCCCTCAGCCGGAGTGAATTTGATGGCATTGTCGATTAAGTTGATGAGTATCTGTATGACGCGTTCGGGGTCTGCGAATACAAGGGGAACTCTGGTATCGACTGCTATTTCAATTCCGATTTGTTTTGCTGCTCCGGTTGCGCGCAACATTGAAACTGCCTGTTGAATTATGTCGTTGATCGAGATGCAGCGTGGTTCGACTTGCAGTTTTCCCGCTTCAGCACGGGTCGCTTCCAACAAGTCGTTAATCATGCTGTGCAGCTGGTTTGCGCTACGCAGGATAGTCTGCAAATGCTCGCGCTGTTCAGGCGGTATCTCGCCCTCGAGTCCATCAAGCAGAATGGTAACGAACTGATGAATAGCGGTTAACGGTGTGCGTAGCTCATGCGAAACGTGCGATAGGAACTCATTCTTAAATTGCAGTTGCTGCTTGCGGCTCATGTCGAGCGAAGTAATCAGCGCCTGCCGCTCTATTGCATAACGCATTGCGCGTGCCAGTTGTTTGCTATCAAAGCCTCCCTTTACGAGATAATCTTGCACCCCCTGATGGACTGCTTTGGCCGCCATCTCTTCATCCTCATGACCGGAAAGAATGACTACCGGAACGCCGGGCGCTCTCTTTAATACGTTGCGAAAAGTCTCAGCCCCGTTGCTGTCGGGAAGACCCAGGTCAAGCAGGACGACGGAAGGCGGTTTTTCCAGCAGGGATTCGAGCCCGGTCGACAGCCGATTGGCGCAGGATACATCCATATCTGAGTTGCCTTCCACCAACCGGAGGCGAATCAGGTCTGCATCCCCTGGGTTATCTTCAATCAGTAAGACACGGGTGGGGTCGTTGCTCATCATTCCTCCTTTGGCGCCAGCAGCGCGCAACAAAACCAAAATTCTCCAATGGAAGTTACTGCTGAAATAAAATCCGGTAGGTTTCCCGGCTTGGTGACATAGCTGTTGGCTCCCAGTTGATAGCTGCACACAATATCTTTTTTGGCTTGCGATGTACTAAAAATCACAATGGGGATGGCCCGCAGCTTGGGGTCGGATTTTATTTCGCTGAGAACGGCATGGCCATCCTTGCCGGGCAGATTCAAATCCAGCAGAACAAGATCCGGAGAAGGATCCCTGGCATACTTCCCTTGCTGGCGAAGAAATTCTATCGCTTCAAGTCCATTCGTTACTGAGTGTATGTTGCCCAGGGATTTATTACGCCGCAAAATTTCAGAAACCAGATCACTATCAGCAGGATTATCGTCGACCAGCAGAACTTCAGTGCTAGATTTCATTTTTTACTGATCCCTTGGCATCGTCCCCTGTAACGTGAATTTAAACTTGCAGCCGTGCCCTACTTGCGACTCGGCCCAAATAGTTCCCCCGTGCCGTTCTATTATTTTTTTGCAGATCGATAACCCAATTCCGTTGCCGGGATATTCGTTCCGCGTATGTAAGCGGTGAAATACTGCAAAGACGCTCGCCAAATTTTCAGGCGCAATCCCTATACCGTTGTCGCTGACAGAGAATGTCCAGCGACCGCTATTTATCTCATCGCTCATTTCTGCCATGATTTGGATCACGGGTTTTTCTTTGCCACGAAACTTGATGGCATTCGCAATCAGGTTCTGAAAGACCTGTTGCAGCTGTGAGCCATTCCCTAAGATCATCGGCAGGTTTTCAAAATTCACCACCGCTCCACTCTCTTGCAGTGCAACTTGTAGATTCGAAAGCGCATGTTTCACGATCAGGTTGGGATCATGGTTCTGCTCCATGAAGGTCTGACTTCCAGCCCGGGAGAAGGCCAATAGATCCTGGATCAAAGTCTGCATGCGGGTCGCGCCGTCTACTGCATAGGCGATATATTTGTCAGCTTGCTCATCAAGCTTTCCGCGATACTTTTCGGCGAGAAGCTGGGTATAGGCAGCGACCATGCGCAATGGTTCCTGCAAATCATGTGAGGCGACATAGGCGAACTGCTGGAGCTCGGAATTCGAGCGGGCCAGATCTTCCATATTTTTGGCCAATTGATCGCTCGCGAGTTTGCGCTCTTCGCGCAGGCGCTTTTCCTCAAGTGCCCGGGCCACGGACACTGGAAGCCGGGCCAATGAATCTTTCAAAACATAATCGGTTGCTCCCTGTTTAATGCACTCGACGGCAGTTACATCTCCGAGCGCGCCCGAGACGAGGATCAAAGGGATATTCAATCCTTGACTGTGCAGGATTTCCAAAGCTTCCAGACCCCGCCAATGACCCAGGTTGTAGTCGGCCAAGACCAGATCAGGGCGATTGTTCCGAAGACTCTCTTTGAATTCTTCCGCGCTTTGTACAACGCTGCCGGAAACGTCGAATCCTCCTCTTAGCAATTCGCGCAACACCAGTTCACTGTCGGCGGCATTATCCTCCACCAGTAGCACGCGGAGTTTGGTCTGAACTTGGCCCGTCTGCTTCGTAAGTGCAATGGCCGTACCGGCGGCGGTTTTCATTAAACATTGCCCAGCGATTTCGAAATCGGAGGCTGGTTCACCACCAGCCAGTAAAGCCCAAGAGAGCGCACAGCCGACCGGAATTGGTCAAAGTCCACGGGCTTCTGTACATAGCTATTGACCCCAAGACTGTAACCCTTCACTATGTCCTGTTCTTCTTTGGACGAAGTCAGGATCACCACGGGAATGGACCTGGTTCGCGGATCGTTTCTTATCTTCTGCAATACTTGCAGGCCATCTATCTTGGGAAGTTTTAAGTCCAACAAGACTACTTTCGGAGGATTATCGAAGCTGCGGCCGCTGTAAGCTCCCGAACAGAAGAGAAAATTGAGTGCTTCTTCTCCGTCCCGGGCAATGACAATGCGATTAGCCAGATTTTCTTTTCGCAACGCCATGAGGGCAAGGTCGGTATCGTCCGGGCTGTCATCAACTAGCAAGATATCGGATTCGAGTGACTTCATACATGAGCTCCAATTCGTGTCTCTTTGTCATTAACTTTGCCGCTAACTTCCAAGTGCTGTTGTGTTCTTAGATTGAAAAAGAAAGTCGCGCCTTTCTCCAATTCGGCCTCCGCCCAAACCCGGCCGCCGTGCTTTTCAATGATTCGATATACCGTCGCAAGTCCGATGCCAGTGCCTTCGAACTCATCCGCTCTATGCAACCGCTGAAAAACTCCAAACAGTTTGTCGGAGTACTTCATGTTGAAGCCCACCCCGTTATCGCGAATAAAAATTGTGGGCTGATCTTTTTCGTTCATGTACCCGATTTCGATTGTGGCGCAAGCGCGTGGACGGGTGAATTTGAGCGCATTGGTAAGCAAGTTCTGAAAGACCTGGCGAATCAGGACAGGATCACATTGAACCGAAGCCATGTCGCCAACATGCCATTCGACTGTGCGTCCTTCGGTTTCGGGCTTTAGCATCGCAATAACTTCGTTGGCAATTTCTTTCAGGTCAGTAGTCCGGCACTCAATGGCATGGCGGCCGATTCTTGCCAGATTTAATAGTTCGTCAACCAGTTCGCCCATGCGGCGTGTGCCTTCTTGAATGCGCTCTAAGCAGTGCTGTGCCTCGGGACTGAGCGATGATCCAACTTCATCAGAGAGCACACGCGAAAAACCGCTGATATGCCGCAGGGGAGCGCGTAAATCGTGCGAAACGGAATAAGTAAAGGCTTCCAATTCTCGATTTGCCGACTCAAGTTGGGCTGTGCGCAGAATCACGCGATGCTCGAGATCCTCGTTCAGCTTTCGAATATCCGCCTCGGACTGGAGCAGCTCTACAGCCTGCTGCGACAATTGTTCGGCTTGAATGGCAAGTGCTTCTTCCACCTGCTTGCGCTCCGTAATGTCGGCGCGAATTGCGATGTATTGGAGCGGTTTACCCTCAGAGCTAACAAAGGGGGCGATAGTTGTATCCACCCAATAAGTCGAACCGTCCTTGGCACGATTCTTAATTTCGCCATGCCAGACATTTCCATTCGCAATGGTGTGATACATCTGTTGAAAAAACTGTTTTGAATGATATGCGGAGTTGAGGATGCGATGATTTTTGCCGATTAATTCGTCTTTAGTATATTGGCTAATAGAACAAAACTTATCGTTCACATAAGTAATGGTGCCCTGAACGTCAGTCACCGCCACGATGGCATGTTGATCCAAAGCGAACTTTTGATCAGCCAGCTCTTTGATTGCTTGCTCGATTGTAGCCCGGCTTTTCTTTAGAGCTTCCTCGGCTTGTTTGCGTTCCACGATCTCGGATTGCAGGGCTGCCGTCCGCTGCTCCACGCGCTGTTCAAGTTCTCCATTGAGAGTGATGATTTGCGACCGCGCTCCTGCGGTCATGGCGATCTCGCGGTTTATGGCGGTCCGGGCGAGGGTTAGCAAACCTGCTCCGACGAAAATCCCCACGACAATGATGAAGCTCGTAAGCCGCCGACCTGTCCTGGTCTTTTGGGTACGCTGGCTTAGTAGTTGCATCTCCTCCTTCTGTATTGCTTGACCTGTAGTGCGCACCGCATTCATAAGTTGTTCACTCTCCAGGATCTCGGCAGGGATGGGAAGGGTGCGCATCTGCTGGCGTTTGCTGACTATTCTTTCTGAAAATTCAAGCGTGGCGCTGAGCTGTGGATCGAGCACATCGAGCCGGTGTTGTTGGGTGAGATTGTCGATCGTCAATTCGCGCAATGCGTGTTCATCCTGCGCGACGGTATCCCGTGCAGTTTGGTAGTGTGCGAGCAATGGGACTTGTCCAGTCAAGGCAAAGGCTCGCGCGCTGGTAGCCGCTTCGATTACATGTTTGGAGGTGAGCTCAAGCGCATCCATCACGGCATAAGTGTGGGCTACCGAATCAGAATCATCTGCCGCGAGCCGCGAGCCGCGCCAGGATGAAAGGCCAATGAAAGTTATCAGGAGTACAGCCACGATATAACTGCCAGTAATCCTTCGCCGGAGCGGGGTTTCATTTGGCGTATTGAGCAGAGTATGCGCGGCGATTTTCTGTTCCAGTTTGCGATTTGTTTCTTGTAAATGAATCATGCCCGGCAATGAGATTACTTTTGGAACCAACGGTATGAGCATCGCCGCAGTGAGCACGGATACAGCCGCCGTAATGGCCTTAAGTACACCCGCCACCAAATAACTGCCGTGCCAGACATTCCAAATCTCCATTAGGTGGGTCGTGCCACAAGCCAGAATAAAAGTGCCGAACATCCAAAAAATACGATTAAAAGGGAGATCGCGATTTTTGCGGATGAAATAGACGAGAACAAAAGGAATGCAGTAATAGGAAAACGTAATAAGAGCGTCGGAAATAACGTGCAGCCAGACCAGCCAGGGATTCCAGAGATAACAAACTCCATGGGGCATGAAGTCGGGAGAGACAAGTTGTCTAAACCAATCCAAAATTCCGCCCCTTGAGCTCAGCAATCAGGTCCAGCCAGTAAGATTTCATCGCTCGTTACTAAACAAACGAGTGCGCTATCTGCCTTACCTGGGTCTATCGGCTGAAAAACATCATCGCTTGATGCCGGATCATGGTTGGATCAGTCCGAATGGGCAATTCCCGATTGGTCTTTTGGTTAGAGAACGTTGCAATAGTGGGGTGTACTTCCGGGCAGCGACAAGAAAAATATATTCGAAAAAATGCCGATGGCTCAGGTAGGAGCTTCTAGTGTCCGAATTGTTTACAACAACCTATGACTCTCTTACCAATATCTTCGACCGCGAAACGATACTGGATATTTTACGGCGCGAGGTAAACCGCCGGGAACGTATGAAAAATCCTTTAGGCATCATCATGCTGGATCTGGATGGCTTTAAGAAGGTCAATGACACGTACGGTAATCTGGTAGGCGATGTCGTGCTCAAAGAGACAGCCCGGCGTCTTTCTTTAGCGGTTAGGAGTTATGACTCAGTGGGACGATATGATGGAGGGAAATTTTTAGCGGTTATTCCGGGATGCGATTTTCCTAACCTGATTGTAGGAGCGGAACGTTTGCGGCACTGCATAGCTGACCGTCCGATTGAAACCAATCCCGGTTCTGTTAAGGTCACTTTGAGCGTTGGGCTGGCGTCGGCAATGGGAGGCGAACCATGCGACACAGCGTCGTTAATTCATTTGGCCGATGGCGCTCTTAACAAAGCAAAGATGGGCGGAAGAAATCGTGTGGAAATAACGTCAGTTTATGTTGCGGCTGGTGCAGCACGCTAGCTGAACAAAATAGGCATTGTTAAAGCCGAATGAATGGGGACACATCCGTGGCCTGCTTGGCACGAAAGTGCCATTTTCAGAAAATTGCAGAGGATGTAACTTCATGAGTGAGCAGTTCTGGGGGAGGGCTGCCCGGGCGTCGGCGACTCGAAAGAGTCGAGACGCCCGTCATATTTATGGGCATTTCCATAATAATCGGGGGAATTGCGGCTTTTAAATAGCGCGATTTTGTTAAGAACGGCCTAGTTAGTTGAAATAGTGAAGTTCACGGTGATACGGGTTTCGGTTTCCACCGGCTGGCCTGCCTGATAAAACGGTTTAAAATGCCATTGCTTTACAGCTTCGCGGGCAGCGACTGACAGCATAGACGGTCCACTGAGCACTTGGAGATTTTCAATCCCGCCTTCTTTATCGATTAGAGCTCGCAATACAACAGCGCCCTGCACCTTCATTTGCCGGGCTAAAACCGGGTAGCTCGGCTGTACTGGGCGGGAAACCACTTTTGCTGCGCCGGCAGACACACTTACGTTCCCAGCAGACATGGCCGATGAAGCGTCAGATTCCGCGATTTGAGAGGTCGTTTGTGCTGTAGGGGCTGGACCGCTCTGAGCGTCCCCGTCTCGCAGGTCCAGTTTGATCGACGTATTACTGGAAGGAATTTTTCGATGCTGACTACCAGCCACTACTTCAACCTCAAGCGGCGGAAGCACGGCACGGTTTGAGGCAGTAATAATAGGACCTGTTGCTTCCGTTGAAACCGGAGCCGCTGCTGTGTTTTGTTTAGATTTTTGCGAGGAAAGAGGCTGCTTGGTAATTGAGGTCTTCAGTTGGGGCTTGGCAATCTTCAGGGAAGTGCTTTCAGGAATTGGCTCAGATCCGGCGTTTGAAGCGGAGAGGAATTGCCAGTCCCGATACAAGACCACAATTAGCGCAAATACCAGGAGTCCCAGAGCGACTTGCATCCGGCGCTGTTGCTTCTGTTCGAGGCTGTGCGGCGGGCGATTGCCGACTTCCACGTGGCTCTTTTCATCAAGCATCTGCATGATAAAGACTCCAGCCCGTGGGGCCGGGGCATTTGCGTTTAGTATGCCTTGAAACGCATTTTTAATCCAGCAAACAATGTAGAAATCAAAACAAGCTGCTCATGCTCCTCGATAGCTTGTGGAGAGAGGTTCTGAAGGTACCGCTTTTATTTAATGAATTCCTCAAATATTCCAAAGCAGTATGCAATGAAGGATGTGTCGGGCTGTGAGTAGCGCAATAAATCCCGAAGATCAATGCGAGTGATAGCTAGCCAAGTCGCTGGCAGTGGCGGGGGCTGGTGATGTGCTCGTACGG
>DASRFC010000070.1:0-116674 GCA_035651835.1 Terriglobales bacterium | reverse complement strand
AGCCGCTCTCAGTGCGCCAATTTGAAATTATGCCTATGCCGCCCGAAACACGCTCTGAGCAAACGCCCTGGCCACTCTGGCCGATGCAACTGCGCATCGAAGGCGCACACGAAGAAGGGGGAAGCCGCGAGTGGAGTATTGCCACGCAAAAATTTAGCGGCGATGAGAACGGAAACGTGAAACAACTGCATGGCGTCCGAGTCGGCCCTCCTCCGAAATTCGAGCCATTGGCTGGCTCCGAATTCACCATTGATGCGGACCTGGTTCTTTTAGCAATGGGTTTTGTCGGTCCAGTGCGCAATGGAATGATTGAGCAACTGGGAGTAAAGCTCGATCAGCGCGGCAATGTCGCAACAAACGAAAATTATATGTCGTCAGTTCCAGGTGTCTTCGCAGCCGGAGACATGCGGCGTGGTCAGTCCCTTGTTGTCTGGGCAATCTCGGAAGGACGAAAAGCGGCAGCGGGCATTAATCGTTATTTACAACAAAATGCGCACGAACGAGTTGCTGCAGAGCCGCTTGCGCAACAGCTTGCGTTGTGACCATAACGCAAGGCTTCTTTGGAAAGAGCCGCGCTTCTAGCGCCGCGTAAACTCTCCACGTAATTGAACGCGGCCCTGGAAGGATCGCTCTTCCACGACTCAAAGGTTCCAAGATTGGCTTGAGTGTGTGCGGGTACATGTAGCAGTTGATCGAAATTTAGAGCCTGGGAACAGGTAAGATACTCATCGAGAGCATAGCTTCGTAACATCCGGCATAACCGACAATCCATACAATAATGATGCATCAAGCTGCCCCAAAAACCTCAATGGTTAAACTTCCTGATATCCAAGCTGCGCTCGGACGCATTCGCGATTCCATCTATCTTTCTCCCTGCAATCGCTCAGAAAATTTTTCGCAGCTCACCGGAAATTCGGTTTACCTCAAGCTCGACAACCTGCAAAGAACGGGGGCATTCAAGGAACGTGGTGCGCTCAACAAACTGTTAACCATGAGTCCTGAAGAACGGGCCCAGGGAGTTATTGCTGCCTCCGCAGGAAATCATGCTCAGGGGCTTGCCTATCATGCCGGACGTCAGGGCATTCGCGCGTTGATCTGCATGCCGCTTACAACTCCGCTGATCAAAGTGTCGGCCACGAAATCCTATGGAGCCAATGTAATTCTCCATGGCGCAAACTATGACGAGGCCTGCGAAGAAGCGATTCGCCTTGGAAGGGAACAGAAACTCACCTTTGTGCATCCCTTTGATGACGATGCCGTGATCGCCGGGCAGGGAACTCTTGGACTTGAAATCTTGCAGCAGCATCCCGAGATCGAAGTCATCATCGCACCAATCGGTGGAGGAGGATTGATTGGCGGAATTGGATGTGCCATTAAAGAAAGCAATCCTAAAGTTCGCATCATTGGAGTGCAGCCTGCGCGACTTCCTTCGATGAAGGTTGCAATAGCCGAAGGCAAACCGGTTACCTTAAGCCCGGCAGCAACTATTGCTGACGGAATTGCGGTGCGAAGGTGCGGAGATCGCACATTGCCACTGGTCCAAAAATATGTCGATGAAATCGTAACTGTCGATGAAGAAGAAATTGCCAACGCTGTGCTGCTGTTGCTGGAACGCGAAAAGACTCTTGCCGAAGGTGCGGGTGCGGCCGCCATTGCAGCGCTGATCAATCACAAAGTACAGCTCAGCGGAAAGAAGATTGCTGTACTGGTCTGCGGCGGCAACATTGATGTCACACTCCTCGCACGGATTATGGAACGTGGCTTGGTGAAAGATGGGCGGCTTGTGCGGCTGAGAGTACATCTGCCCGATTACCCGGGAGCATTAAATAAGTTGACCGGAATTCTCGCACAGCATCGCGCCAATATTGTCGAGACATCCTATGATCGCGCCTACTACGGAGTGAATTTGGGAGAAACGGCGATAGACATCACAATGGAAACCAGGGGACCGGATCATATTGCGGAACTGCTATCCGCGTTAAGTGCGGGCGGCTACTCTCATGAAAGAGTGTTGTAGCAAGCGAGCAAGTTGACAGGAACTTATTTTTTCGCCGAAACTTGATCTCTGATCCTGTCGTATTCCTGCTGTGAAACTATGTGCCGGGTTACGAGTTCCTGAGAATTCTCATAGGGACGCCCAGCGATGATCCGGTCCGCCCGTTCATTTGTGATTCCAGGCAGATTCGTCAGTTGATCCTTAGTGGCGCGATTCAGATCGAGCGTCTTATCGCGCTGTAATCCTTCTTTCACACCCTCCGCAATTGCCTTAGTATCGCTTTTTAATTCAGCGGTAGCTTTTGCGGTTTGTTCCCGCAATTGATCTGGATTTTGCGATGGAGACGTACACGCGGCCAGCAGAAGCAGTGAGAAAAAAGAGACAACAAGGATGTATATTCGCACGGCGCTAAGATGCGATGAGAGTTTCTGGCGTTGTGTGTTTCCCATAGTTTTAAAGTGTCTATTCGTAGTGTGCCTTCCTGGCTCTCTGTGGTTAGAGCTTTACACAAACATTCTTTGTCCCCGGGCCTGATCTCCCGTAGAATTGAAGTGTTCAGCAAAAGGCCTATAGAGGAGGGTTCATGCGGCTAGAGTTCTTGGCATTTTACGGAGGTCCAGACCAGGTGATGACTGTCACCTCCGGTGTGGCCAGCCTGCTCGGACTTTTGTTGATGTTCTGGAACAAAGTTACCGCAACCTTCTTTAAAATAATGCACAAGATCAAGGGCTCGCCGGAGCCCGTTCCCTCGGAAGAACCGAAAAATACCTCTGCCCAACCTCCCAAGAATCTCTAGGCTACTTCTTGCCCAAAAAAGTCATTGTTATAGGTTTGGACGGCCTCGAACCCAGCATTGTGGAAGCCATGCTTGGCAGAGGAGAATTGCCGAACTTGGCGAAGATCAGAGATTCTGGATCGTACTCACGTCTGCGAACAACCTATCCCGCGCAAACTCCGGTGGCGTGGTCTTCATTCGCTACGGGAACGAATCCCGGTGGGCACGGAATTTTTGATTTCATCAGCCGCGATCCGCTGACCTATCAGCCTGATGCGGCGTTAAGCCGTTTCGAGCGTGCCAAAAGCATGCTCGCCCAGCCTCATGTGGTGAATCAGAGACAGGGGTTGCCGATCTGGCAAGTGTTGACGAAGGCAGGCGTGTCCAGCACAATTTTGCGTTGCCCATGCACGTTCCCACCGGAATCGCTCAATGGGAGGATGCTCGCAGGTGTCGGCGTTCCTGACTTGCGCGGGAGCCAGAGTAAAGGAACCTTCTATACACAAGATCGCAGCGTCTCTGCAAAAGAAAGCGAACAGCTTATTTATCTGTATGCGGGCGATGACCTCATTACTCGGGTTATTGGCCCACTCAATACTAAGCAGTTGCCTGCAAGCGATACAGCTTGCGAGATAAAAGTACGCGCGAATAAAACTTCGCACAAACTTGAGATACAAACTGGTGGCACTCCGGCGAGAATCGAAGTTTTAGAAAACAGCTGGAGCGAATGGGTACGTTTCAAATTTAAATTTTCTTTACTGCAATCGGTTACCGGAATTGCGCGGTTCTACGTGCGCCAGCTTGAGCCGCATCTTGAATTTTATGTTTCTGCCATTAACTTCGACCCCGCCGCTCCCATGTTTCCGGTTTCGTCACCCAACTCTTACGCTAAAGATCTTTCCGAGAACCAGGGACCTTTCTCCACAGTAGGAATGGCGGAAGACCATAATGGGCTGAACAATGGCCGTTTTGACGAAACCGCTTACCTGCAACAGTGTGAGCTTGTGCTCCAAGAGCGCGAGCGAACCATGAATTTCGAACTCGACCGTTTCAATGAAGGATTATTTTTCATTCTCTTCGATACGCCAGACCGCGTGCAGCATATGCTCTGGCGATTCCGCGACCCTGAGCATCCATATTTTGAACAAGATGCTCCTCCGGGCCTCGCAACGAAAATCGAGGAACACTACCAGCGATGCGATGCATTGCTGAGATCCGTGCTCGACAAAGTCGACGAAAACACATTGCTCATCGTTCTCTCCGATCATGGCTTTGGAACTTTTCGCCGCGCCTTTGATACGAATACCTGGTTATGGCAGAACGGATTGCTTGCTCTGAAAGGCGGCATGAAACTAAATGCAGAAATCAGAGAAGGATCTGGTGCCATCGATTGGTCGAAGACTTATGCGTATGCGGTTGGACTCGGAGGGATCTATCTGAACCTTAAAGGTCGTGAAGGTGCGGGAATTCTCGAAGAAGGTGCGGAAGCAGAAAGGGTACGTCGTGCAATTCAAACCGGCTTGCCTGAATTCATAGATACGAAAAAACAGAGTGCCGCGATCCGCAGCGTCTCTCGTCGCGACGAAATTTATTCAGGTCCTTTTGCGCAAAATTCCCCGGATCTTTTAGTGAATTTTAACCGCGGATTCCGTGTTTCGTGGCAATCGGCGGTGGGCGGTTTCGCCAACTCACTGATTGAAGACAATATGCGCCGTTGGAGTGGAGACCACATCGTTGATCCTGAGTCGGTGCCCGGCGTTTTGTTCATGAATCGGCAATTCAAGCAAGACAAGGGTGCGTCCCCGCAAATCCTTGATCTCGCACCCACAATTCTGAATCACTTGGGTATCTCTGTTCCAGCATCAATGGAAGGGGTATCTCTGCTTTGATAATGTAGTGATATGAAAATCTGCGTTCTTGGACTCGATTGCGCTGCTCCGGATGTAATTTTAAAAGACGAGCGTCTGACCAATATCCGCCGGCTCATGGATATCGGAATGTATGGTCGTCTCGAGAGCGTGATTCCGCCAATCACCGTGCCAGCGTGGATGTGCATGACCACCAGCCAGGATCCCGGGTCCCTTGGCGTCTACGGATTTCGCAATCGCAGCGATCACTCTTATGACAAATTAAGCTTCGCGACTTCGGGTTCGATAAAATCTCCCGCAATCTGGGACCAATTAGCCAGAGAAGGGAAAAAGTCGATCATCGTTGGCGTGCCTCCCAACTATCCGCCACGCCGCATCAATGGCATCAGTGTTGGCTGCTTTCTGACGCCCGATACTGTCAAGAATGACTTCACCTATCCGCCGAATATCAAAGCTAAAATTACGGAGCTGGTCGGAGAATATCCTGTCGATGTAAAAAACTTCCGTACCGACCGCAAAGACTGGCTCAAAGACGAAATTTTCGAGATGAACCGCAAGCAATGGCAGGTCGTACGCTGGCTCTTGACTGAACAGGAATGGGATTACTTCCACTTCGTGGATATCGGCCTAGATCGCATGCATCATGGATTTTGGAATTTCTTCGACCCTCAGCATGTTCAGTTTGAGCCGGGAAATTCCTTCCAGAATGCGATCCCGGAGTATTATTTGCAGCTTGACGAGCAGATAGGATCAGTCCTCGAATTACTCGACGATCAAACGATAGTGCTTGTAGTTTCCGATCATGGGGCTCAAAGGCTCGATGGCGGCATCGCGATTAACGAATGGCTGATCCGTGAAGGGTTGCTGGTCTTAAATGAGTATCCCAAAACTCTGACTCCATTCGATAAATTGAACGTGAATTGGAGCAAGACAAGAGTCTGGAGTGAAGGCGGATATTACGCGCGGGTATTCTTCAACGTGCAGGGGCGCGAGCCGCAAGGAATAATCCCGCAAAGCGAATACGAATCTTTCCAGAACGAAATCAAGGCTCGGATCGAATCACTGCAAGATGATAAAGGACAGCCGCTGCGTTCACTCGTTTTCAAGCCCAAAGAACTTTATCGTCATGTGCGCAATGTCGCCCCTGATTTGGTTGTTCACTTTGGAGAACTCTACTGGCGCTCTATTGGAACCGTGGGCCACAAGCAAATTCATGTGCAGGAAAATGACACAGGCCCGGATGGCTGCAACCACGCGCAATATGGGATGTTTATTCTTGCTGCTCCGAACTGCCCGTTAAGCGGCGAATACAATGGCGCTCGTCTGCTCGACATAGCACCGACACTGCTCGACCTGGCAGGGCACGAAATTCCGGAGACAATGCAGGGCCGCTCACTCCTAGCAGGGATGGAGAAGAAAACTCCCGGCAGCGGATCATGCGGCGAAGAAGAAAAGACGATCCATGATCGCCTGGCAGGTTTGGGATACGTGTGACCTGATTGCAAGAACTCCGATAACCAACTCACAAAAGCTAGTAACTCGACACTCAACCCTTTAACGCTGTACATCCTGCGTCGGACTCTTCTTTTGCTCGAATGGCTTTTGAAGATACTTTCTTGCCTCATCTAATGCGCCTTGCGTATTGTCGTTGGTCTGCAATGCTTGGCGGTATTCGTTAGTTGCGCGTTCGCGTTGTCCGGTGATGTCGAAAATTTTGCCCAGCTGGACGTGGCTCCAGACTTCCGTCCATCGTGGTTCACCGTCCCCATTCAATGATTCGCGATATGCATTGGCGGAAGCCTGATAATTCTTTTGCAGGAAGAACACATCGGCAATACGGTAATGAGCGAGAGAGCTGTTCTTGTTTGCATCGAGAGCCTTGTTGAATTCACTCAGCCCGCCTGCCAAATCGCCTTGCTGTACCAATGCCTGACCACGCTGAATATTGGCTCGAAGCTTTACGTCGCTTGAGTTTTTCAGGACGCGGTTGTCAGGATCAACCACAATACGCCGCGGCTTACCAAATGTTTCAACCGAGAACGCAGAGTCGGTGCCCACTACATCGATGCGCTTGTCTTCGGTTTTGCCGTCAGTATCGATTTTTAAATCCACTGGCATGCGGAATAGATCGAGATCCTGTGCAATTTGTCCAACTACACGGAAGCCAGGACATCTATCCGCTGCCGGACATTTATTCCCCAGGCGATAGACCGTGTATTTAGTTTTAAACTCAGGTGCGCCAGTTGAATCCAGCCACTGAGAAAAAAACCAGGCAAGCTGGTTACCATATTCTTTTTCGGCAATCTCACGAAAATCATCGATGCTTGCCGACTTCCCCGCGTACTGCGACGCGAAAGTCCGCATTGTCTGATCGTACTTCTGATCGCCTTCCACCCAGCGCAGCATGTGAAGAATCATTGCGCCTTTATCGGTTACAAGAGACTGAAACTCCGGAGAGAAAATGCCCAGCTTGCTCGCGCTCGAAAGCGGCACAGTGTCATAAGCCAGCGCGCCAACCGACATATCTTTGACAACTTCTTCTAGTCCAGCTTGTCCTGCAGCTTGCTCAACATAACGAGCCTCAGCATAGCGGGCAAAGCCATCGCTAATCCACCAATCATCACGCGAAGCCGGACTCACGGATACACCCCACCACTGGTGTGCGATGGTATTGGCCAGCAAACGGTAATTTACCTTCGGCGTGACAGCGCGACTGGCGATTCCTGCAATTTCAGGAGCCCAGGTTGAAGGCACGGTATCATCAGGAAGCTCGACAACCTTTAGCGTGGTCGAGGGAGCCGGTCCGTAGAGCGTTACGTAATAAGTAAATTCTTTGATCGCGGTTTCAGCGTACATTGCGCCCAGATCTTGATGTGTGGGCTTGAAAAAAACATGCAAATCCATGCCAGCTTCATCGCTTTTGTATTCCTGAAATGTTCCGGCAACGATGGTTCCTGGGAAGCTGGGCTTATCCCAGGAGAACGTATAAGTCTGGGTGTTTGATGTTGGCGCTGCGCCGGCTTTCTTCAATTGCGGAGCATTCGATGTGCTCTCTTTTCCGCTGCCAATCACCGTCATATGAGCTGGGACCGTGATATTCATGGTCGCAGTGAAGCGGTTTATGCCGTAAGCATTGACCGGGAACCAATATCCAGCATAAAGAAGATAGCTCGTATCATCATCGATTGAGGCCAGCTTAAGCCCCTGCACAGGGCTATCATCGGCGGAATCGAGCACTCCCTCATATTCAAACGTTAACGTTGTCGAAGTGTCTTTCTTGAGAGTGTCCGGCAATTGCACCCGCACACTTGAATCCTGCGTCAGGCGTTCGGCGGAAAGAGGTTTGTTCGCCGGATCAAGAACCTTCGTGACGCGTAAATCATTATGAAGTTGAAAAGTGGCAATGTTCAGATCTTCCAACGCGGTGAACTTAACTTTGGCGCGTGCTTTGAGAGTGTGGGTGTGCGGCGTAAGTTCGGCGTCGATCTGGTAATCATCCACACGCAGGCGCAGCTTCTCCGCTGCCCATGTGTTTGAAGAAAGTACTAAAAGAATCAGTCCGATGCAGACGGCAAGAGTCCCCCGCAAGCACCGAGGTTGGGAAGGCATTTTGAAAACGTTCTCCTGTTATAGCGCTATTCCGTATGATGAAGATTGTCACACAAAAGATGCTAGCTCTTTTAATATCTTACACTTGCATGAAGATGCCACGCTGCTCTCTCTTTTTTCCCAGTTTCCAGTATTGCTACTCGGGCAAGACGGGCAATGCCGCTCTATTTACTGTCGACGGATCGTCGCGTAACTTGATGTACAGCAATGTTCCGTTGGGGCGCGGAACGCTTAGAGCTTGATCGGCGAAACCCAATGGTACGGGCGTTTCGTGCTTGAATTGCGAGTCGGAGGCAATTGACTCGATAAGAAAAAGATTTGTGCCATTTAGCGTGCATTGCTTGTCCGGACTATCGGGGCAGCGGACTTCTTTCAGTGATGGAATACGAACCAGGTTCGCAAGCGGCACCCAATCGCCTTTTGCGCCACTTGCACCGACGGCGCGGAAATGGAGAGAGCCGAAGGCGGAGGGGCCGAAGTTCTTGAGTGGATCAAGCGTAGCAAGCACTGTCTGAGAATCCTGCAATATCAGGTTGCCATCCGGCAAACTTAAAAGCACGTCGAAAGAATTGTCGGCCGTCGCGACTTCGATTTTTTCATTTCGCGGAAACGCGTCGGGGATTTCTGTTTTCACAAAAAATGACAAGCGGCCGTCTTGGGGAAGCTCGTCTTGATTGCCCAGCCGAATTGCTGAGGGCGCAGCCCCGGGCTGGATGCTCTTGCTGAGCAAAGTCACTTTCGGGCGAGGTGGCTCTACAGTGGTTTGCAAATTCAGCACACGCCCATCCTTGAGCGCCACTTGGGCCACGAGTTCTTGATTCGAGCGCAGGGAGCCGACTGCTCCGCCATTCGCGGCTGAGAGTTGAAGCTCGTCTTTTTGTTCGGTGCGAGAGAGAACGCCCGGTGCGAAATGAATGCCATCCATCTCGAGGCTGGCGACTTCATCGAGCCGCGTACCTTTCAGGACACCTTGCTGATCGCCTGCATTAATGGCGAAGTGGTCTAAATGGCCGGCTTCGGCGTAGGTGTGGAGCGGGACATCATCCAATTCGCTTAGACCAGCTTGCTTCACCAGCATTGCAATCGGGCCTGGGGATGAGTCTTTCAATGGAACCTGCACTTCAAGTTCATCGGTCTTCGACAACTTCCAATTGATCTTGACCTCTTTTCCTGAATTATTTTTGAATGTGACCTGCTCAACGCAGACGGCTTGGTTTGATTGCATGTGGAGTGTGTCTTCGCGCCCGATAATTAACCCATTCTGGTCTGCAGAGGGGATCGCCCACTTCGTTGGCTGAGAGCTTACGAGCGAAAACTTCGGACCTTCGAAGGATTGGTATCCCCAGAATCCATGCAATGTTCCGGTTGTCTCTGGATTCAGATTGCCAGCCTGTAGCTCGTGGGTATCGATCGCAAATCCACCACGGGCTGGATCTGCTACGGCTGGCAATTCGGTGCTCTTCCCGGATTTTGCCAGGACTTGCAACGTCATATCGTGAGCGAGGCCACTTGAGAAAACAATCGGCGCACCTTCGACTGGAAGAACCATGGGTGTTTTTTCCAAGCAGAACACCTGTTTAGGATCGACGGCTCGCAAGGGTGGAAGTTGCGCCGCTTCTACAGCGGGAAGTCCTATGACCAGCACAGACATAGGCTTCCGAAACGAGGGCGGATTGTTGAGTTTGAGATTTAACTCGTCCTGTTTGGGAAGCGCGAGCGCAGGAATGTATTGATATTCTGCGGTGTGAAAATTACCCATGATTCGAGCCAAATCGACAATTGCTCCGACGTATGGGCTATAAAACCCTCCACCTGCGAGTGAGGTCGCACTAAGTTGTCCTATGAGGTCGGATGAAGGTCCTGAGGTAAGTGCCGCCACCATTGACTGACTGTGGCCATCATCCAGCACAAGATTTTCGCTGTTCTGAGTGAGACACGGTAATTGTTGCTCGGTGGGCTTTTCGAAACATTGTTGATCAAGCTTGATGTTTAGACTTCGCGCTAACAGGGTGGAACGTTCGTGGAGATTTTTGGGATCGTTGTCAGAAGTTTCGTGAACGGCACTCAAATACTTTTCTAAACGTGAACGATCGAGACTCGCTTGATTGAGATCTTGCGACGCTCGCACGAAGGCACCAGGTTTTGCTCTTACTGCCGCTCGTAGCGTATTGAAATCTCCTCCGGTTTCAGGAGCCATGAAAAGCAGCGCTTGTTGCGCTCCATCGGGAACGGTTATGACCGTCCCTTCTTTGCGGACTTGCTTGTTCCAAGTTTCGATTTTTGTAAACCAATTTTCCGGCGGCGGATTGGTCGATCCGCGCAGAAAAGCCGCGATTAATAAATAGCGGACAGACTGCGTTGCGGGAAGCTCCGGATAGAGCCAGAGGCGATCGCCAACCTGCAAATTGGGCACTTCAGAGATGGGCAGAGTCTTATTGGCGCGAGTGACTTTGATCTCTATACGCGGTCCAGATAAATCGAAAGCCGCATTGTCGGCGCATAGAGCTCTTGGAATCGCAAGTAGAGCCAGAAGCAGAAGCAGGTTTGGAGAAGCTACATATTTATAAAAAAGACTCTGGGGATCCAAATACGAGACCATGGCGCTATTTTAAAAAGGTTCCCTGGAATTGCACAGCGAGAATTGTTTGATTGATTAATAGGTGGGGCACGATCGAATTTGTGTCACGCCGGCAACTAGTGTGGGCCTAGAGACACATTGATCTATAAGACTTAATCTGTAAGCACTTTAAAATCAGCGCGATCTTTGATGGTTGTATCCGTGCCATTAATAACTCCGAAATCCGGAATCTACCGGGATTGGAGGGAATATGACACAAGCTATTAGATCCAGTGCAAACGTAACTTCTGGGTACAACGTAAAATCGGAACAATCACTTGGAAACGAACCCGCAAATCTAGGCGGAAATTACAGAGCGGGTATGATCGCTGGCTTTTTAATGCTGGCTCTGACCCTGGGATTGCTTTACTCCTCAAAACACCAGAAATCGGTTGTGACGCATTCTATTCAACCGGTGTTATCAGTTCCCGCAACTCCGCCAATTGTGACTTCGGTTGTCGTACCGCCAGCGCCTGTTACGAAACATCGTGTCCGGCGCGTGGCTTCCACAGTCAATTACGTGAATCCTGACTATGGAATCTCATTCCGCTATGCAAGAAAATACGAGCTCGTCAGTGGAGAAGCCATGCAATCAACCGAAGACAATATCAGCCCAGTTCACATGAATTTTAGTGAACCGGGTGGGGAAGCTCTAGCCTCTGTGCAATTGCCAGCACGCTCCTATGCTGGAACTGACTTTCAGTCTGCAATGTTCAATGTAAGTGTCAATAACCACCTGACACTCGACAAATGCGCGCAATTTGCGTCATCTGACAAAGAACTCTCGGAGGGCGGAGCTGTATCTACATCGGAAACAAAAGTTGGCGCAATGCATCTCGAAGGCACAACGGACAAGGGCCTCGGAGATTCAAAGTACTACCACGTCTTTAATAATGGAACTTGCTACGAATTCGAGTTGGCGCTGGCTACAGTAGCTGGTGAATCCAGTGCGGGATTGAAGCCGGTAAACCACGAAGAAGTATTTGGGAAACTGGATAAGATTCTTTCCAGCGTGGTGATTCAAAGTCCGAAAGCGGATAGTGGCGAATGAGCTTGCCGATTATTGGGTCAGAGTAAATGTAGCGGACCGATTATGGTCCGCTGCATTTGCCTTACTTAACCACTACTCCTGCATACCCAACCACCATCTCCCGGTCTCCGGATACATCTCCAGAAGTTGCATATTGAAGTAGCTCCGCCTTACTTGCCCCCAAATGCTTTGCTGCCGTCAGCATCGTCACTGCGGAACCTAAGCCACACATACTGATCTCTTCGCTTTTTGCGACCTCAAAGAGTCCTTGAGGATCAAGCGCAAGTATGCGGTCAATTGCCTTGTGATCTTTCTCTCTCGTAATCCGGTCGCTCTCATAATGATTCATGTCGCTCGACGCGATGATCAGGATGGATTCATCTTGAGCGGCGATGACGTTACCTATCACTTCTCCGAGGCTCTGCAATACCTCGAACTTCTGAGTGCCTAGCGCGATGGGAACGAACGTGAAGTCCTGACGACAAACTTGCAGAAAGGGCAGTTCAACTTCAATGGCATGTTCGCGGGCATGGGCATCGGAGTCTTCGATCAGAAGAGGGAAGCGCCGCTTGAGAGTGTTGGCTAAATCGGAATCAATGGTCGCATCATCAAGTGGTGTCCGCCACGTTCCTTGGCTCACGATCGATAGAGGATGGCCAACACCCGTATGGTTAGGACAGAGAATTATGCAGCGTCGCGGAATGGCAAGAGTTGCGTAGACTGAGCCTGCGACTTGTCCAGAGTAGATGTATCCGGCATGTGGCACCATACAGGCAATGGCTGAGGTGACTTCTTTTCTGGGCGAGAGATAGGAATTTAGACTAGCGAGCAGTGTAGTGGGATCGTTGGGATAAAAGCGTCCGGCCACGGCGGGATGGCGTGTAGCGGTCATACTGGCAAGGTATATTAATGTGATTATCGGCTTCTGATGTTAAGTTCCTCAAGGGGCAGCAAACAGCTTTAAGATGCTCGCTGCTCAGAGAGAGTGGAGGCAGAACATGAGTCCCGATGAATTCAAAGCATCGCTTGTGGCGGAGGTGCCGACCGGAGGTTTATCAGCACCGCTTGCAGCTCTGTGGTGGGACGCAAAAGGGGATTGGACGCGCGCCCACGGATTGGTTGACGAGCTGGAAACGCCTGATGGCATGGCCGTCCATGCCTACCTGCACCGCAAGGAGGGCTCTGCCGCAAATGCCGATCATTGGTATCAGCGCGCAGGGCGCGGCTTTTACCGTGACACATTCGCTGGGGAGTGGTTGGCGCTGGTCGAGGGGCTACTCACGGAAGCTCGAAAGGCATAAGCAATGCTGTGAACCCGCTATCCCTCATTGCCATTCGATAGTGCGCGAAACAACGCGGCGCTTTTTTCCAGTGACAAAGCTTCTGCGCGAACTTCTGGCTTTATCTTTGCTTGTTCCATGGCTTTGCGCAAGATGGGCGCTGTGTATTGCGCTTTTAGGTTGTTCATCAATGTTTTCCGCTTTTGTCCAAACGCGAGTTTCAGAAAGTTGATGAACTCTGCTTCCGGCACCTTCAGGCTGTCCAGCTTTGAATCGATGGTTAGCCGCACTACCGATGAATGCACTTTGGGAGGCGGGGCGAAAGAAGTTGGCGGAAGTGTAAACAGATTATCTACTCGTGCGTAGAGTTGGGCGGTTGCGGAAAGTAATCCGTATTCGCTCCTGCCCGGTTTAGCCGCGAGCCGGTCGGCGACTTCGCGCTGCACCATCAAGATAAGTTCGTCGAAATATCTTCGGTATTCGAACAATCGCAACAGAATGTCAGAAGTAATGAAATAAGGCAGATTGCCTACAACCCGCACCCGCTCTGGCGTGTGCTCCATTCCCGGACGCGTGCTGCCCGGTTTTGGTCCGAAGAGAGAATCGAAGTCGATGGCGAGAATGTCTCCTTCGACGATTTCGACGTTAGGGACAAGAGAAAAATTCATGCGCAACTGCGCGGCAAGAACCCGGTCCAGTTCGATGGCGATCAGGCGTCTGGTTCGTTTTGCCAGCAAAGTTGTGAGAGCGCCGCGTCCAGGGCCGATTTCGAGAACTGTGCTCTGCGAAACATCGCCAAGCGCTTCAACAATCTGCATTGCAGCAGCATTGTCGGCTAAAAAATGCTGACCTAATTTCGGCTTCACTCCGGGCGAACGCACGGCAGAGATCTTTGGCACATTGACCCTCTTTCTTTCTGGCTGGTAAGCTTGATTTTTGCTTCCACGTAACTCATCTTGTCGTCGCGTACACGCCGCACTTTCCTATGATAACTTGCATCGGGTCTCTGGGTCAGGGTGAGTCGATTTGATGACTTGCCATCGAGATCTTTGGAGGATTTAGATTCATGCACATTGTCTTTGCCGCCTCGGAATGCGTGCCATATTCAAAGACTGGCGGATTAGCCGACGTAATCGGAGCTTTGCCGCGAGCTCTGGCGGCAGCGGGACATCAGGTGAGTGTGTATGTTCCACGTTATCGACAAACTAAATTGAACGACCCGCAAACGGTGGTGCGCAGCATCACGATTCCTTTCGATGACCGCTACCGGTTCTGTTCTGTCGTAACAGATGGAAGCCATGCGGGTGTACGGTTCTATTTCGTCGAATACCCTCCGTATTTCGATCGCGACGCTCTCTATGGAACTTCGGCGGGCGATTATCCCGACAATGCCGAGCGCTTTGCGCTCTTCTCTCGCGCGGTTCTGGAGAGTTCTAAAGTGCTTGGCGTCCCACACGTCTTTCATTGTCATGATTGGCAGAGTGCTTTGATTCCGGTGTTGTTGCGAACGCAATACTCTGAGGACCCGGCATTTCGTGATGTGGCAAGTGTATTCACCATCCACAACATCGGATACCAAGGTCTCTTCGCGCCTGATACTTTGCCCCTTTTGACCTTACCCTGGGATTTGTTCACCATCGCCAAGATGGAGTTTTTCGGCCAGGTAAATTTCTTAAAGGGCGCGCTGGCGTATTCGGATTATGTGACTACAGTTAGCCGCAAATATAGTCAAGAAATTCAGACAACGGAATTTGGATTTGGACTGGAAGGGGTGTTGCGTGATCGGTCCTCGACCGTGAGCGGGATCCTGAATGGCGTGGATTATGACGAGTGGAGTCCCGAGGCTGACAAATTCATTGCGGCTCATTATTCGGCGGACGATTTAACAGGGAAGGCGAAATGTAAGCAGGATCTATTGACAACTTTCGGGTTAGCCGACGCTGATCCGCGGCTGCCGGTGATTGGTATCGTCTCGCGCTTTGCAGCGCAAAAAGGTTTCGACCTCATCGCCCAAATAATGGATCGTCTAGCGCGTGAGGACATGATCATGGTTGCCTTAGGCAGCGGTGATCGGCGATATGAAGAGATGTTCCTGCGGCTGAATAAGCAATTTCCGCACAAGATTGCCGTCAAAATTGCCTACGATAATACCGTCGCACACAAGATCGAAGCAGGAAGCGATATGTTCATGATGCCTTCGCGCTACGAGCCTTGTGGTTTGAATCAAATCTATAGTTTGAGATATGGAACGGTTCCGGTCGTGCGCGCGACAGGCGGTCTCGACGACACGATAGAGTCGTGGGATGCCCGCACCAGCAAGGGAACGGGATTCAAGTTCGCGGAGTACAGCGGCGAATCTTTGTTGCTGACAATTAAGGAAGCGTTGCGTGCCTTTCGTGACCAGACATCGTGGCAGGCATTAATGCGAAACGGCATGAGCAAAGATTTTTCCTGGACCAACTCGGCAAAAGAGTACATACGGATTTATGAGCGAGCGCGACAATCTCGGGCCGGGAGTGCCAGTTAGGGAACAATCATTAGCCACGGCTGTCATGAAGATTGACAGAAGCCCGTCTTTAGCCTAGGCTGCGGTGAGCGTTTCTGACGGGTTCGGCTCAGGATTTGAAGTTTTCTTCGCGGATGCTCTTCCGCATTCTACGCCGAACACTTATCTCGATTTATGCCGTCCTAATCGTTGCAAGCCATCAAAATAGTTGATTGTTGGTTGGGGTCGTCAAGATGCCCAATTTCGATTTCAATGACCCGTGCATGTCCCTTGAAGTAGCGAAAACTTCGCGGCTTTAGGGTAATTACTGACACAAGGAGCTCCTCGCTGACTGTTCACCTCGTCAATCCCAGCACTGTTTCCTTCGGAACTGCAGTTATCACGCCTCGTTGGCAATACGTACTTGCCGCTGCGACTCCGGCCTACTTCGGCGATCCCATCCTGGTGGATGAAACCCTCGCTCCATTGGATCCGGATAGCATTCAAAAAGGGGACATGGTAGGCATTGGCATTCATACAGCTAATGCACTGCGGGGATATGAGATCGGAAAGATCGCGCGCAACCGCGGCGCTTATGTGATTTTCGGCGGCATTCACGCCACACTTTATCCGGACGAAGCAATTGAGTTGGGTGACGCACACGCTGTTGTGAAGGGTGATGGCGACGTTGCATGGGCGCGAGCGCTGGAAGATTGCCGCATGGGAACTCCTAAACCGGTTTATGCCGGAGGGCAGATTGAGGCGAGTGAATTCATGGCGGCGCGATGGGATTTAGTGCCGCGGGATCGTTACATGTGGGCTTCAGTGCAGACGGTGCGTGGATGTCCCAAACATTGTTCTTTTTGTTCCGTTTGGCGGACCGATGGGCAACGGCCGCGGCAACGTGCTTCCGACGTTGTGATTGAGGAGATTGTGCAGTTGCGGCGATTGGGATTTCGTTTCATTGCGCTGGCGGACGATAATTTTTATCCGGTCACGATTACAGACATCAAGCTCGCTACCCAACAGAAAAACATCCCACGGGTGAACGAGTTGACAGCCATTCGTGCAGAAAGATTTGAGCTCATGTCACGGCTGGCGCAACTTCCCGATGACATGGTTTTCTTCACGCAAATCACCATGGAAGCAGCCGAGGATATCGAGTTTCTCCATGCCATGAAAGCGGCACGGATCAAAGGTGCGCTCGTAGGAGTCGAGTCGGTGACTCCAGCAGGATTGAAGGATGTATATAAAGATTTCAATCTTGCCGGAGAGAATTTGATTGAGCGGCTCCGGACTTTTCGCCGACATGGTGTGCACGTGCTCGGTTCATTCATTTTCGGGTTGCCGAGCGACCGTCCGGAAACTTTCGATGCGACAGCGGCAGCCGCGATCAGCGCTGATGTCACTTTTGCTCAGTTCGTAATGTTGAGCCCTTATCCGGGCACGGTGGATTTTAATCGTTGGGAGAAGGGATTCGCCGGCAATCCGCCGATGATCGCTGGAATTCCGCTCACGCGCCGGTGGCTGATTCCACAGGCGCTTCGCCCTAAGATCTACTGGGACCATCCTGTGATGTCAGGCGAAGAAATTCGTTCCCGCACCCAAAGCGTCTGGGATAATTTTTACAGTTTCAAATCTATTTGGAAGCGGTCTAGCTTTATAAAATCCAGCCGGGGACGGTTGGCTTTTATTCTTATTTCGAAAATTTATCGCCAGATGTATGCGGACACAGGAATTGCCACCGACAGCGCGCGCGTTAGTTGGTCGGGGAAGTGGGCACGCTGGCTTGCCAAACCCTGCCGGCGGTTGTTCGCGGGCAAACCAATGCCAGATCTCAAGGTTCCGGTCCCTCGACGCCTAGAGCCGCTGGTATCCATCGGGGATTAATGTCTGCCTTATTGCCGCTTGAAGCAGACAAAGACTCCATTTAGGTCGAAGCGCAAGCCAATGCAGGCCATCACGCATAACCGAAGTACTCACCAGCCCGATATCCAAACTTTACTGGTATTTAGCTGTCCCGCATAATTGTTGTACAGGGGACTGCTGCTTGCCTTCAATTCTTGCCACTAAAACGTTAGATAGTTCCACGTCCAGTGCTCGTTCATCTATCACCGGCGAAAAGCAATGTCTTATTCTTTGCCTTCTTCTCGCAGTCGCAACTCTCGCGGTCTATAACCCTATTACCCACAATAATTTTATTAGCCTCGACGATGATCAATATATTACGCAGAATTCTCATGTGCGATCAGGGCTGAATTGGGAGACGGTAAAGTGGGCTTTCACCACTTACGATGCCGCTAACTGGCATCCATTGACGTGGCTCTCTCATACTTTGGACTATCAGTTGTTTAAGTTGAATCCCGCCGGCCACCATTACATGGCTGTGTTGCTGCATACGCTAAATGCAATTTTGTTATTTTTGTTGTTGCAGCGTGCTACGGGGTTTACTTGGCGCAGTGTAATCGTCGCGGCTCTGTTTGCACTGCATCCTCTCAACGTCGAATCTGTTGCCTGGGCTGCCGAGCGCAAGAACTTGCTCAGTATGTTCTTTTTTTTGCTTGCTATGCAGGCTTATGGGACATACATTCGTAGACTTAAATTGCGGAGTTATCTTTGGGTGTTCATCTTATACGCGCTCGGTTTGATGGCGAAGCCACAGATCATAACCTTCCCTTTTATTCTTCTGTTATGGGACTACTGGCCATTAGGTCGAATCAATTTCGGGCCAAAGTTGACGGGCACGCTCGCTGAACCCATACCACCTCGCTCATGGTCGTGGTTGATTGGCGAGAAGATTCCACTCCTTGCCCTCTCTCTTATCAGTGCTTTCATCACAATGCGTGCGCAACATGCGGGAGGCGCGGTCCGCACCGTGGCAGAAGTTCCGTTTTCATTGCGATTAGAGAATGCCGTTATCTCTTATCTACGGTACCTGGGCCATGCTGTTTGGCCGCTACGTCTTTCACCGATGTATCCCCATCCCGAAGCTTTCCCTGTTTGGCAAGTGGTCGCTACGTTTTTGTTCCTGGCGTTGGCGACGGTGTTTTTGTTCAGGATGCGGCGGAGATATTTGATTGTTGGATGGTTGTTTTTTCTTGGTTCTATTTTCCCGATGATCGGTATCGTCCAGGTCGGTTACCAGGCTATGGCCGATCGCTATGCCTACTTGCCATTCATAGGACTATTTATTATGGCCGTATGGAGTGTCTCTGATGCGGCCCAAAATTGGGAAGTTGCGCAACGTTGGCTGGTGACCCCGGCAGTCGTCATAATACTGCTGATTTTTGGCGTTATTAGTCGTCGCCAAATCGAGTACTGGCATGATAACGAAACGCTCTGGAATTATGCGTTACAAGTCACGCACAACAACTTCATGGCGGAAGACCAGTTAGCGCGGGACCTGGCCAGGCAAGGTCACATGCAAGAAGCCATTAAGCACTTTCGAATCGCAGAGAATCTTCATTTTTATGACCCTCCACAACTCTTGCTCTTAGGCATTTACGAATTTGAGCACGGCCATCCGTATGATGCGATTGACCAGTATGAAAGGGTGCTGCATAACAGTACAGATCCGGCTGTACGAGTGGCGGCGCTCGACGATCTTGGGTTGGCATACATTCAACTGAGAAATTATGATTTGGCCAAAACAAATCTCGATGCAGCTTTGCAGCTAAATCCCGGCAAACTAGAGACCCATCTGAATATGGGGCTGGTTGCGCAAAAAACCGGAGACTTATCCGAGGCTGTTCGTCAATATTCGCGAGCTGTAGAGATTCATCCTAGCGACGTAGGCTATCTTCTTCTTCAGCGGGCACTCGAGCAGAGCGGACGACTTGCGGAGTCGCAAGTTGCGTACCAGCAAGCGGTAAAGCTCTCCTCTAATTTAACTGAAGCTCATCAAAACGTGAACCAACTTCTAACCCCCTAAATACGGCAAGTCTAGAGTTAAAATCGCTGAAACTCAATGTGAGTGAAACTGCTAGAGTTGTCCGATGCCATTTCTTCGAACCATCTTTCATGTCGATATGGACGCCTTCTTTGTGTCCGTGGAAGAGTTGTTCGATCCATCGCTGAAGGGCAAAGCAGTTGTAGTGGGCGGACAGCGAGGAGAACGCGGGGTGGTCTCCGCCGCTTCATACGAAGCCAGAAAGTTCGGAGTGCATTCCGCCATGCCGCTTCGCACCGCCGAAAAATTATGCCCGCATGCCATCTTTGTAAATGGGCATATGGACCGTTATCGCGACTGTTCTGATCAGGTGCACCACGTGCTCTCTTCTTTCTCCCCTATGATCGAAATGGCTTCCATTGATGAAGCTTATCTCGATATGACCGGGACCGAGCGTCTGCACGGGCCTCCTCTGCGGGCCGCGCACAGCTTGCATCAGAAAATTAAGACAGAGACGCAGCTGAACTGCTCGATTGGAATCGGCATTTCTCGCCTGATTGCGAAAGTGTCGTCGGCTAAAGCCAAGCCGCACGGTGTCCTCTGGGTCATTCCCGGACAAGAAGCAAAGTTTCTCGCGCCGCTCGATGTTCGTGACATTCCGGGTGTTGGCAAATCGACGGAACAGAGTCTGCATGCACTGGGCATCCGGCGAGTTGGTGATCTGGCGCGATTTGATGATGCATTTCTGGAAGATCATTTTGGCAAGTGGGGATTGGCATTGGCAGGAAAATCAAGGGGCGAGGATGCTGGGGGATGGTTTGACAGCGAAGTGGGAGCAGAGAGCGACGCGAAGTCGATCAGTCATGAGCATACTTATAATGAGGATACTGCCGACATCACACAAATAGAGTCTACTCTGATGAGACTTTCCGAGATGGTAGGACGGCGGTTGCGCGAGGCACAGCTACACGCCAAGACTCTTCAGCTAAAGTTACGTTACAAAGATTTCACGACCATTACACGAGCCCATACGTTGCAGTCGGCGACACAACTCGATACCGAAATCTTCGAAGAGATCCGGAAACTATTCCACAAGAATTGGCGGAAAGGCACTCAGGTACGGCTGCTTGGCGTACATACATCTTCTTTCGAAGGTCAGGTAGAACAAGGAAACCTGCTTGAAGATAGCCGACGGGAGCGATGGCAGAAAGCATTGTCAGCGGCGGACAAGCTGCGCGATAAGTTCGGCGAGTCGAGTGTGTCATTAGCCTCAGGGTTGAGGGGAGGATTTCGGGAGCGAACGCAAGAGAATCCAGCAGAATTGCCGGGGAAGAGAAAGGCGCAGAAGTAAGCTTGGTAGTAAGAATGTTAATTGCTTAGTACAGCATTTAACCCGCCGATATCCGATTTAAGCTCATATCCGCTGCACTCCATTCAAATTTCTGGATTTCCTAATCACTTAGCGCAATCGTAAGCTGATATCGTGGACAATAAAGCGCAATTGCGCGAATCCGGAGGAACCAGTCAATGGGACGAAGATATGACAACATCCTTGGAACAGTCGGAAACACCCCAGTGGTCAAGATCAATAAGCTGGCACCTCCTGATATAAATCTTTTTGTCAAAATTGAGGCTTTCAACCCGCTCGGTTCCGTAAAGGACCGTCTTGCCCTTGGTGTAATCGAAGATGCAGAGAAAACTGGACGACTCAAGCCGGGACAGACAGTGATCGAAGCGACAAGCGGCAATACCGGAATTGGGCTGGCAATGGTGTGCGCGCAGAAAGGATATCCGCTCGTTGTAACAATGGCGGAGACCTTCAGCATCGAGCGCCGCAAACTGATGCGGTTCTTGGGGGCGAAGGTGGTGCTCACTCCCGCGGCGGGTAGAGGTTTGGGCATGGTCGCCAAAGCAATAGAACTCGCCGAAACGCATGGTTGGTTTCTCACGCGTCAGTTCGAGAATGAAGCCAATGCCGATATGCACTCACGAACAACAGCCAAAGAGATACTGGAAGATTTTAAAGGTGAACGGCTGGACTACTGGGTGACGGGATTTGGCACTGGCGGCACACTGAAGGGCGTAGCACGAGTACTTGCCAAAGAGCGGCCTGACACAAAGGTCATCGTCTCTGAGCCGGACGAAGCGGCCATGCTTTCGAGCGGCATCGAACAGCAAAGGAATCCCGACGGATCCGGTGCAGCGAGCCATCCAGCGTGGCACCCTCACCCAATGCAGGGCTGGAGTCCGGATTTCATCGCGAAGCTTGCTGGGGACGCTGTGGACACAAAGGTTATCCATCAAATTCTGCGAATAGATAATGCAGAAGCAATGCGCTGGAGCAGAGAACTTGCGCGCAAGGAAGGGATTTTCGTGGGCATTACCTCTGGTGCGACTTTCGCTGCGTCATTGCGCGTCGCCGCAGAAGCTCCGAAAGGATCGACAATTCTGTGTATGTTGCCTGACACAGGAGAACGCTATTTGAGCACTCCGCTCTTCGCTGACATCCCTATTGACATGACCGAAGAAGAGCAGAAGATTGCGCGCTCCACTCCCAGCGGTTGGTTGCAGCCAGCACAATAGGATTGCTCGCGGAATGCATTCTTAGGGCCCATGCACGAGCAAGTTGCAAAGACCAAGATCATGAACTAAGCTTAATTTTCTGCACTCACAACCTCGCCGGGATGGCGGAACTGGCAGACGCAGCGGACTCAAAATCCGCCGAGCTTCGGCTCTTGGGGGTTCGACCCCCCCTCCCGGCACCATAAATTTATATTTGCCATTTTCAGTCATTTCAGCCACTAATCATCCCGCGTTAGCTACCCGCCAATCTCTTGCGCCCGAGTAGAAACGCCGTGTGCAGGCAAGCCACGCTTCCGAGGCTTCGCCATACTCTTGTGCGTGCAAGCGTCCCCTATAGCTCTCTTAAATGTTTCTGTATTGGGATTTTTTTGTCACAACCTGTTTTCGATGAGTTGAAAAGTTTCTTTGCTATTTCCCATTCGAATTACACTCTAGGAAATTTAATAGTGAATGAGCTGCCTTGGCCAAGCTTACTCGTTACTTCAATATCTCCATTATTTTGTTTCACAATCCCGTAGACTGTCGCGAGGCCAAGCCCAGTGCCGCCGCTCTGTTTCTTAGTCGTAAAGAATGGTTCAAAAATTCGCAGCTTGATTGAATCATCGATCCCTTTACCGGTGTCGGTGACCTGGAGCATGACAAACTCGCGGGACTTGTCCGGTAATTCTTTCGAGAAACCATCCATTGCAGAACGACTGACCGCAATCGCAAGCGTTCCGCCGTTTGGCATAGCATCCCTGGCATTCATTACAAGGTTCATGATGATTTGGTGCAATTGGGTGGGATCGATCTCTATGCATTCTTGTTGTTCATTGGGAATCACGTGTAATTCGATGTTTTCATTCAGCAGAGGGCGAAGCATGGAATGCATTTCTCTGACAGCCTGGTTCAGATCAATCACTTCTCTATTCGATGGTTGTTCGCGGCTGAACGCCAGCAACTGTCCGATCAGTATCTTTGCCCGGTCAGCGGCCTTGAGGATCTGACTGGTGTTACCGCGCGACGCCTCATCTTTATTCAGCTTTGCATGAAGAGCGCTGGCATAGCCGATAATAACAGCGAGTTCATTGTTAAAATCGTGAGCGGCACCCGCTGCGAGTTGGCCCAATGCATTGATTTTTTCCGATTGCAACAGTTGTTCATGCAATTGCTGCCGTTCTTCTTCACTTCGCCGAAGTTCGGTGATGTCCACGAAGTATGCGATCTCTTCTCCATGGGCGCTTGCAAGCGTGGCTCGTCCTCCTAAAATTGGCATCAGTGAGCCATCCTTACGCGCCAGCTCAAGCTCAAAAAGACCTGTACGCCCGAATTGGCGTAAATGCCACTCAGCTTTCTCCCGAAGGTGAGTATACGTGTGAGGAATCAGTTGGCTCATCTGCATTCCGATCAACTCGTGATAGCCATACCCGAGCATTTGCGCGAATGTTTCATTGACGTACTCGATCTTCCCGTCGGCTGCCCGTCCAGCCACACCGATGAGTCCAGACTCCTCAAGCCGCCGCCGCTTGGATTCGTTCAATGCACGTCTTTCCGCTTCATCCCGCTCCATAGCACGAACCGACAGCCACAACAGAAGGCCGCTCACTGCAACATAGACAAGCCCCTTTTCCGTTTGCAATGGCCAAGAGCTCAGGCGTGGAGCTACTGCATGGAGCAAATAATCAGAAGTGACTACCCAAATAGTGGACCAAACCACAAATGTCGCCGCGAGACGGGTTGCGCCTGACCGCGGAGACAGGGGATATGTAACTTCTGCTCGCATGCTGGTTTACGATTCGTAACTGTAGTTAATAAAGGCAGGGTCACAGCACTTTGGATCACCGCTCAACGCCACATTAGTTTCCCAAGGTAAAAAGAGCGACACTGTCATTACATACAGCGCATCCCTAAAATCAAGGGTGTGGCTTTCGGGGAGCGCGTCCAGTTTTTCGATTTGGAGCATTCTTCTGAGATCGCCTCAAATACGGCGCCATGGAATGTCAGTTTGAAACAGAGAGAATCAGGCCGAGCGTCGCAATCGTTGCCCGCCGCCCTGAAACCAGTGGAGCAACTTTGAGCCATGATCCCGCAGTTCGTGGGCATGCTCCATAAGATCGTCGGCGCGTTCCCGTAGATCATCAGTATGTCGGTTAATGCTTTTCACGGTCTTACGGTAGTTACGTCCAATGGTGTGCCGAATTTCTTCCCCATTATTGGGCGCCAGAAGCAAAGCTATGCCTGAGCCGAGTCCCAACCCAGCAATTAAAAAAGCAAGATCCCGTACTCTTCGGGGTGGGTCCATGTGTTCAGATGTAGTTTCCCGCTGGCGGTCACTTCTCCTCATGATCTTCCTCCTTTGATAACCCGCTTATTGATAACCCGATTAGCGTAGGGCGTTAATCCTGTACCCACAACTAGAAATTTCCCGAGATAGCTTGACCCGAAAAAGCACGGTATCAACAAGTTGAAAAGCGAAGAATTATCGGTAAAAATATGGGAACATCCCTGGTATCGAAATGCCGTACCTTCTTGCTATCAAAATAATTACCGGAGTTCTTCGGATTACAATTACTCTCTTTTTCGCTTACATTGTTTTAGAAACCGCCATTGGGAAGTCTAATGCTCACTCGCAGAACCGGAATCTGGATCTTCCTGGTCGCGACGATTCGCGCACCGGGATCACCAAATACTTTCGACGAATAACCACAGAGGCTATCGTGCAGTGTGTTTCACTAACTCATCTGCACGAGGCCCCGTTTTAAGGCCGCGCTTATGGCTGCGGTGCGACCGGAAACCTGTAATTTTTCCAGCATGTGCGTCACATGGACTTTGACCGTGCTCTCACTGATATTCAATTCAACTGCGATTTGTTTATTGTTCTTACCCGCAACAATTGCCCGAAGAACGTCCGTCTCTCGTATCGTCAATTCTCGAGCAGCTACGCGTTTTGCCAGCTGGGCTCCGATCCCCGGTGGGATCCACTTACTGCCTGCGCAAACTCGGCGAATGCATTCAGTTAGCTGGGCTACGGGAGCATACTTGAGAACATATCCTTGTACTCCGGCCTGCCACGCACGATATATTTCCTCCTCACTTTGGTACGAGGTCAAAATTATGACGCGGGCTGTTTGTACTTTTTCTCGAATCGCAATTGCGGCTTCAATCCCATCCATTTCTGGCATTCGCAGATCCAGGAGACATACGTTTGGGTGGCAGGCAAGAAATTTTTCAACTGCTTCACATCCGTTGCTTGCCTCAGCGATGACCTTCATATCAGTTTGACGACTGATCAGCGATACAACACCCTCTCGCACTACTGGATGATCATCGGCTACCAGCAGTGTGAAGGGCCCGGCCTTCATATCCGGTTGGGGAAGAATCTCTTCTCGCGAGTCGTCCGCATTTGAATGCAAGCTATTTAGAGGGAATTGATCAAAAAGACTTTGAGCCATAGGGTTCTGAGTATGACAAGAACTCTACAAAATCAAGCCTGTCATTATTAACAGTGCTGCTCGCCGATTTTCCTGACTACGTAGCTGCGCGTGTATGTTCCTGATCTGATGGTCAGAACAAAATTCATAATCGCGAACGAGGCTCGAATAGCTCGTCCGCCTCGGAAAGAGCGCCCATACCATCTCTCAACGCTGTTAACGCGTCGACTCAGCCTTCGTTTTGCGGACTATATGTGCTTGGCTTGGCGGTTCTCCACGAACCAGGTTTGGAAAGTCCACCGGCTGGGAAGAGTGTTGCGAATGACACTTGAAGAAGCAATGCAGAGCCTAAGATGCACTCGTAAATGCGCGAGTGCTAGTTAACTCACTCAATTAACTAGCGAGCATTTATGGCTATCATGAACCGGGTCATGCCTGTTAAAAGCATGCTGACTCCCACTAATGTGCCTACGGTCCAGAGCGAACTTGAAGGCCAGTGCCTCCATATCATAAAACCGAGAAGCAAGGTCACAACTCCATGCAGCAGCAGCCATCCGGAGCCATCCCCTCTCTGTGTCCAAGCGAAGGTGACGATATCCATCGCGCCTTCTAAAAAGAAAAACATTGCGAGTAGAAGCGTAAGACTGACAAGCCCCAACAATGGGTTCGCTAACAAATACCCACCAACTGCAATGTACAAAATAGCGACCAGAAACTTCCAGGTCGTCTGTCCGATACCTTCAGACCGCAAGGCATAAA
Organism: Terriglobales bacterium; assembly: GCA_035651835.1. GTDB lineage: Bacteria > Acidobacteriota > Terriglobia > Terriglobales > Acidobacteriaceae > JAOAPG01. The sequence continues at coordinate 90,373 of DASRFC010000070.1, read as the reverse complement.
CGAGTTGAGCGATTCCTCCAAAAAGGAGCAGCCATGAGAGCACCCTGACTACTCCGATGGACGCCATCATTGGTAAGGCGATTGCCAGTATTCCGAACACGATAAGTAGTATGGCTAATAGGACTGACGACCTGGAGGCTTGCCGCTGTGCTGTGTTGATTGTGATATCCATCTTGGTTGTCTCCCGCATGTAACTCTCAGCAATTTCGATGCTTCCGGAAGAAAGCATCCTCTTTCTACTATTGACCCGCTCCTACCCATACCGAATTAGCAGCTATCAACTCCACCCCGGGAACTTTTGTGCTAATAGAAACTGGACGTAAACCTTCGCTTCCACCTCGACGGGCCTCAAGCGTCAACACATATTGGTTATCGAGCATCTTTTGCACATCATCGAGATATGGTCTGAAACTAACGGGAGCCTGAAGGCCCAGGAAAAAGGATTGGCCACCCGTCTCTTCGGCAAGCCTGGCAATATCATTTTGTCCATTGGTCGCCTCCCAAAAATTCCGGTGCAGGTGCCCCACGCCCGGCGCATAGATCCCATAAATAATGGTTCCCGTGCGTTGGCCAACTGTGCTTGTGGAGTTTACGTCGGGGTTTGTACTAAGGCCGCGCGGGCGCGTTCCACGTCGGGCCCGATCGATACCATCCGTCACCAAAACTAGCGCCCTTCGGTTCGCGTGTTGAGGCCAGCCCTTCATCAAACTGACAGCGGAAAGATAGGGGCTCCCGAATGCACCAACGGAACCGGCAGGCAAACGTAAAGCTTTGGCGGCTAAAGTGTGGTCAGTCGTGAAGTTCTGCGCGATTTGGACTGTGGCATTCCGCATATACCCCACCCCGACCGACGTGGTTGGTGGTTGAGCTGTAATAAAGGTTCGTAATTCATCGAGTTGAGACCCCAGGCTTTTGTCGCAAGCGTCGTCGATCAGAATAAATAGATCCAGTCCAGCCCGATCTCCACGTGCGGGCTCCCAGCCTGTCACTCGCAAAGGTTCTTTACCTTGGTTCACGGTCACGTCGTCACGATTAACCTCTGGCACTGGTCCATCGCCTAGGGCGGCCAAAGTAATCGTCATACGCGCGGGAGCTTTGGACACAGCTACTCCCTCTTGTGCCTGTGCCGCAAGAATGCTTATGACAGCAATGATGACAAACAGAACTTTAAATGTGATGAGGTATCGTTTCATTTTTCCTCCATCTGGAGTTTCGAAGGCACCTGCTTTGTATTTGAGAGCTAACAACTTTTAGCCCTTGTATGAACACAAGATGGGCTTACCTCTGTCTGGCCAATTCTTAGGGCTGGATCTATCGCCTGACAACTGTCAGATGTGGCAGTGACGATCCTAATGCGTGGACAAAGGGCAGAAGGCGACATCGAAGGCTATATTCGTTCGCAGTTCCTTGTGCGGCATCTGTCATTCGTTTCGCCGTGGCAAACTCGATATGAGGATTAGATTGGGGTAAGGACCGTCAGCAGGAGAAGTCATCCGCACAATAGTCGGCCATAACTATGGCTTCATCAATCTTTTACGGAACTGCGTTGGCGGCAGCACAATACAGGCTGAGAACTGTAAGTTCTGACAGTTCGCACTGCCATATTGATCGCAGTAATCTCCGCACTTGCAAGTTGCCCTAATATCAGGATGGGTAGCTAGAGATAGAACGCGATACTCGATTTTTCCGGACCGTATATGCCTCTCGGTTCGGGGACAGGGCCTGTGACACCTCGGGGGAGGGAATGCCGCAGGCCCATTTGATTCCTATTTAAGAGCGAATACATCAATTCTTCTTGTCGCAACCTAATCGACCGAGATTGGCACATTCATAGCTGTAGCAAGTATTAGCGTTGCCTGGAATGGAAAACGGTTCCGTCTAACTCACTTTTGGTGATTAGATCGCTGCGAGACGAAGAGATTGCCAGCCAGAACTTCAGTTAATGCAGTAATGAGATCGGTTCGCATCCGTGATTTGAAGACATAACCACGAGCCCCAGCAGCAAACGCTGCGGAAATGTATTCCTCATCATCCTGGACTGTAAGAAAAACAATTTTTACGTCGCTGTGCAGACTCTGTAATTCGCGGGCAGTGCGAATCCCATCCAGGCGAGGCATTGCTATATCCATCACAAGCAGATTTGGATGCAGCCTTTCAACAGCTTCAAGCACAAAGTAGCCGTCCGCCACACTTCCGACGATCTCAAATTCTGAGCTGAGCAGCTTTGAAATACTATCCAACATCCCGGCGTGGTCATCTGCTAATAAAACCCTCGGTCGGGTAGTTCGATCTGTCATTGGTTTCAGCTTAGATTCACGTGTCGCATACGAAAGCGCGGGGTATGTACTTGCAATTGAACTGCCAAAAACGTGCCCTTGGGCGAAACTGCCAGCCTAACAAAAGCTAAAGTTCCCGGCCTGGAAGTGCAACTAACGTGAATCCAATGAACTAGATGCCGGGCACTCCCGGAAGTTTTTACATCTTGGAGACGGTCGTCTCCCGCCCCGACTGCTTCGCTGTAACTATTTGGTGTCCCTTTGAAAAATATATGAGCCTGCATCCTTATAGAAAGAGCACAATTTTTGCGTTGGCCGCTACCCAATTGGAACTATCGGCACCCGCACTTCAATCCTTGTTCCTTTCATTGGCGCTGATGCAATCGCAAATGTTCCGCCTACTGAAGCCACACGTTCCCGCATATTTGCGATGCCGAGTCCCTCGGCCCGTTCGTAATTTGCATCAAAGCCAACGCCATCATCGACGATGCGCATAAGCAAGCGTCTGGCGTTCCCATGCAGTTCGAGGGAGACGCTGCGAGCTTGACTGTGTTTCTCAACATTGTGCAAAGCTTCTTGTGCGACCCGGTAAAGAGACAGCGAAATGTCGAAGGCCAGAGGCTCCGGCACGTTTACCTCCTTACAATCGGTAATTAAAGAGCTGTCCTGGGCGAAGTCGCGGCATAACTTCCTAATCGCGATTACCAATCCCAAGTGCTCGAGATGTGATGGTCGAAGACCGTGCGAAATCTCGCGTGTGATCTTGGAGATATCAGAAACTTGATCGACAATCTCGTACAAACGTGGCTTTGTTGGTATTTGTGATTCATCTCTCAATTGTGCAAGATCCGTTTCGAGTAATGCCAGTTTTTGTCCGACATCATCGTGCAGGTCACGAGCTATACGGCGCCGTTCCTGTTCTTGGGCATCAATCAGCCGGGTTCTACTCTCATGCAACGATTGCTCAGTGATTCGCCGCTCTGCCAATACAGCTACCAAAAACATCAGGGGCAAGGTGATCATGCATAACAGTACTTGCAAGGAAAGAACGTTTGTGATCATGGAAGTTGACGTGAAAAGGCCCCGGCCTTGCACCGCGTATCTGGTCGAAATCAAAGTTATCCCTAACAGGGATGCGCTCAAACCGGTTGCGCCAAAGCGGAGAGATGCCCATAGCAGTATTGGCAGCGGCATATAGGACAATGTGGGAAGATTGAGTCGTCCCATACGCGTCGACCCGAATACCAATGTACTCACGAACAGAATGCTTGCTGCGAGTAAGCCAACCTCAATGTATTTTTTGAGTCCCGCACTTCGTAACCAGGAACGCCCGTTAATACTGAACATGACCATTGTGGGCACGATTGTCATTACACCCAGAATGTTAGAAAAAAGGCGAGTCGTCCATAGCATCCAGTAATCTCTGCTCCAGCCGGTTGACACTACGACCGCGGCGTCAAGGAATGACGTGATTAAGGGTGCACCAATGACCCCGAAGGCCAAAAAGATGATCAGCCCTTGGACACGTTCAAACAACATACCTGCTTTATAAAAGCGGCAGATCCCATAAGCGCCCAGCAATGCTTCGGCGGTATTGCTTGCAAACCACCCGAGTGTGGTCGAGAGGGGAATACCCGCGTGCAACTGAATAAAAAGATGCACTGGCAAAACCGCTGATATTACTATCCACCACCGTGGACGGGGCGTAATCAGCAGTATCGCGAGCAGAATCGCATTCGGCGGCCAGAATATGGAGTAGGAATGTTGGGCGGGAGTAAGGACATATCCTATTCTTGCTCCGGCATAGTAGCTAAGCGCGACAAGCAGAACAAAGGATCCTATTGAAGAAAACTTCTTAAGCGAGGTTTCGTGACTGCCCACTGAATTCCACGGAACAATACTGCCCATGATCAATCTCAAGATTCCGATGGCTTTCCAGAACCTGCCATGCGCGAATTCGTTTTCAGTGATGAAACACCCAGCGAAGAAACGAGAGCTGGGTTGCGCCCCATATAGTACATCTAATTTGCATTGGCAACCCTTCAATAGTTTGAGGATTACCCAACTGAGAAGACCTGCACGTTGTGAAGAAGCGCTGGACTATTTTTGTAACAACATTTTGGCCCAGTTGACGTTCAAGCCACGGTAGCATTCTGGCAATTTTGCCAGATAACGGCCTCAATAGTAGATGCGTAAGATGGACGGAGCTGTTGTCAGCCGCAAACCGGAGTTCCTTCATGTCAGTAAGGACAATCCCCGAATCTTCCGTTTTATTTCAGAACGTCCTCATTTTTGACGGCAAAGGCGGCGCGCTTTCCCCCGCCTCCAACGTGCTCGTGAGCGGCAACCAGATCGAGAGCATCTCGGCTGGCCCGATAGCGTCGGCAGCAAATGTCCGTACTATCGACGGTAAGGGGCGCGTGTTGATGCCGGGCCTGATCGATGCTCATTGGCACGCCATGATGGTGGCCCCACCGCTGCAGGTTGCTATGGTTGCCGACATCGGCTATCTCAACCTGGTCGCGGGTAAAGAGGCTGAGTCTACCTTAATGCGCGGCTTCACGACAGTGCGCGATCTTGGCGGACCCACCTTTGGCCTCAAGCGCGCAATTGATGAAGGCGTGATCTCCGGGCCTCGTATCTATCCTTCGGGCGCATTTATCTCCCAGACCTCGGGGCATGGAGATTTTCGCATGCCGTATGAGATCCCGCGCACCATCGGCGGCCCACTGAGCCATATGGAGAAAATCGGCGTCGGAGCCATTGCCGACAGTCCGGATGAAATCCGGCTACGCGCGCGCGAGCAGTTGATGCATGGTGCGAGCCAACTCAAGTTGATGGCAGGCGGCGGCGTTGCCTCTCCTTACGACCCGATTGATGTGACGCAATACACTGAAGCCGAGTTCCACGCGGCAGTCGAAGCTGCTGAGAACTGGGGGACTTATGTCACCGTGCATGCATACACACCTATGGCTATACGCATTGCTATCGCCGGCGGTGTCAAGTGCATCGACCATGGGCAGTTAGCCGAAGAGGCGACAGCAAAGTTGATGGCAGACAAGGGCATATGGTGGAGTCTTCAGCCGTTTGTGGACGATGAGGACGCCTTTCCTTTCCCCGAGGGCTCGGCAAGCCGGGAAAAGCAGTTAGAAGTATTTTCCGGAACGGAAAACGCCTACAAGCTGGCGAAAAAGTACAAGATTAAGGTTGCTTGGGGCACCGACATCCTCTTTGATACTAAGCTCGCGAAACGTCAGGGAGCGCAACTTACGAAGCTTGTCCGTTGGTACAGCCCTGCCGAAGTAATAAAAATGGCCACCGCCGACAATGCGGAATTGCTGGCGCTATCCGGTCCGCGTAATCCATACCCCGGCAAACTGGGTTTGGTGGAAGAGGGTGCGTTGGCCGATTTGTTGATGGTCGACGGCGATCCGATCCAGAACATCAAACTGTTGGAGGACCCAGCCCAAAATTTAGTCGTCATCATGAAGGATGGTAAGATTTATAAAAATTTGTTATCTCATTAAAGATTCGAGTTCTGCCTGTGGCATGCACTCTGCGTGCTCAAATATTATTTAGATAATCATTAAGCCGCATCTCTTATGTTTTGCGATATGTTTTCCGGTTTATCTTGCAATACGTTCCCCAGGCCGGAGGCTCTGAGGCGTTTATAGGATTGCAGAGTTACGTTAATCTCCGCCCCCATGAGGATGGCGCTGGCGCCCCACTGCAACCAAACCATAAGCGCAATTGGTGTCGCTAAAGCCCCATAACTCAAATTCACAAAGTGGTGAAAGAAGAAGCTAAGGCCCCACGAAAGTGCGAGCCAGCTCAAAGCCGCGATTGCAGCGCCAGGGACAGTAGTGCGGCGCGCAGCCGGCACATTTGGTGCCAGAAGGTATAACAATTCGATGGCTGCGAATGTAACTATCGCTGATAACGACCATTGAATGTAGGGCCAAACTTTTATCCACAGCGATTGAACGGGAACGGCTGGCGAAAGCAAACCTTCCAAAGCTGGTCCGGCTATCGTCAGGACAACCCCCACCAACAATAATGTTCCGACTGCAAAGGTCAGACCGAACGCAAGGATTTTATTGATCCAAAACCGGCGTGGTACACGCACGTCGTACACAATATCCAGACCCGAGATGATTCCTTTAATGCCAATCGAAGATAGCCAAAGTGTTACAACGATCCCGAAAGAAAGTAGGCTGGTACGATGGGGCTTAATTGTGGTCAGTAGTTCCTCGATCAAGGACACGCCCTGCTGTGGGATGACGTGGCCCATAAATGAAGTTACTCCCTGCATTGCGTCTTGCATCGGAAGGTAGGCAATGACTGCGGCCAACAGCATCAGAGCTGGGAACAGAGACATCACAAAGTAGTAAGCCACGCCTGCTGCAACGAGGGACAGGTGCTTCCTTTCGAGCTCTCTAATCATGCGTGTGATCACAGTTAGCATCTTTACCTGCTTAATCAATTTAGCCCCGCTATGTAGTGATCAGATCAGCTGCGAAAGAATGTAGCGCGAAGACCCCATTGCGGTATCACGCTGAACAGATGCTACAAAGACATAAAGCAGATGCCAATCAAATCGACCGGTCGTAGATTTACGGTAGGCTGTCCGATTATCAATCGTACTTGTAGAAGAGAACCTTGATCTCGAGCAAACCGAGATTTGCCACGCTGCCTAACAGCAGCAAGACATTTTTAATCGTGCCTGCTGCCTAAGTCTGATTCTGAAACCAACGGCGCAATTTAACGCTGTCAGTGTTGCCAGTTTTTCTGCGTGTAGCCGCGAAGTATCTTTGGTGAGTCATGACTCAGAAAACCGCAGTGAGGATGGCCGAAAAGACGGTGTCTCCCAAAAAGAGTGGTATGGAGCGGGCCCTCGACGTTGTCGAGAGGGTTGGGAATAAAGTTCCGCATCCGGCGGTGATCTTTATTTTACTGATTCTCACAATAATCGTGTTATCCCACATTTTTTATCTACTTGGAGCTGGTGTTACCTACGAATCAATCAACCCAGATACTCATCAAACCGAACAGGTAACCACCAAGGCGCAAAGTTTGCTGACCGGAGATGGAATCCGCTTCATGTACGCAGATCTCATTAAAAACTTCATGAGCTTTACTGCGGTGGGCGTAATTATCGTAGCGATGCTCGGGGTGGGTGTGGCCGAATCGTCAGGTCTGATCAAAGCATTGATCCGTAAGCTTGTCCAAGTGGCTCCGGCAAAAGCCCTGACATATATCCTGGTGTTTGTCGGAATTTTGTCGAGCATCGCGGCGGATGCCGGCTATTTAGTTTTGATTCCGCTGGGAGCGGCAGCATTCCTCAGCGTCGGCCGCAACCCCTTGGCGGGGTTGGCCGCATCCTTTGCCGCAGTTTCCGCTGTATTTAGCGTAAACATTCTGATCAAACCCTTGGATGGCATTTTGACCGGGATCACCAACGACGCCATTCATCTCATGAATCCCAACATCTCCGTCTCGTTGACCGCGAATTTTTGGTTTTCGGTCGCCTCGGTGCTAATGCTCACCATCGTCTGTGGCCTGATCACCGATAAGTGGATTGAGCCTCGCCTGGGCCCATACGTACCACCGGAAGATATACAGGCCGAAGAAGGTGGCATCACGGTTGGAGACGAACCGCGGGGGCTTAAATACGCGGGTTGGGGAACCATCGCGATTTTAGTAGTCTTCGCTTTATTGGCTCTGCCATCGCGAGCGCCTCTTCGCAATCCGACAACCGGGGCCCTCATTGGAGACTCGCCGTTCATGAACGGCTTAATCGTTTTCATTGCGCTGGCATTTCTGGTAGCGGGAGCTGCCTATGGCATGGGCGCAAAAACCATGAAGGGCAGCGCCGATGTCATTAAGTCTATGGAAAAGGCAGTTATCGGGCTGGGTAGCCTGATCTTTTTGCTATTTTTCATCAGCCAGTTCATCGCTTTATTCACTTATACCAACATTGCCACGATAGCGGCCGTGAATGCGGGTGACGCTCTAGAGAGGGCGGGTCTCGGCCCGATTCCGCTGCTCATCGGGTTCGTACTGGTCGTCACCGTTCTTAATCTGCTCATCACTGGAATAATCCCAAAGTGGGCGATCTTTGCGCCTGTCTTTGTGCCTTTAATGATGAGGCTCGGAGTTCATCCCGGAGCCGTGCTGGCCGCATACAGGGTAGGCGATTCGCCGACTAATGCCATCACCCCAATGATGGCGTATTTCCCCTTGATCGTTGGGTTCGCGGCAAAATACCAGAAAGGCGCAGGGGTGGGCACGGTGATTGCCATGATGTTGCCTTACGTCATAGTTATACAGATAGTGTGGATGATTCTCTTGGTTGTTTGGCAGGTGATGGGGCTTCCGTGGGGATTCTGACGAAACGTTGCAGGCGACAGAAACCAAAATTACTTGACCATAAAGCAGAGACGATCTTTCCAGGAGCAAGCGATGGCGACCACAAAGAACAATCCGATGGAAATTACGTTAGAAACCTCGTCTCCAGAGAAAGTCCGCACGGGCGTGCTGGTTGTCGGCGCTTTCGCCGACGGCGCTCTCCCTCCTTCGACCCAAAAAATTGATGAGGCATCGAAAGGAAAATTGTCCGCGACAATTAAGCGGGGAGACCTCGACGAGAAAGCCGGGGTTTCGTTACTGCTCCCCGATCTTCCAGGGGTTGAGGCGGAACGGATCCTTCTCGTGAGCTTGGGCAAGCGCGAAGAATTCGGGAGCAAAGGGTTCCGCGATGCATTCAGTGGCGCTGCCAAGGCTTTAGCCAATGGCGCAGCAAAAGACGCGGTGGTGACGCTTGCCGATATCGAAGTGCCAGGTCGCTCGTCCGTCTGGCGCGTCCAGGAAGCAAGCCGTTTGCTGGCCGACGGCGCTTATCGCTTTAATGCCCCACGAGCAAAAAACAATAATAAGAAAAATCCCGGCACGAAGAAGATCGTCCTGCTGACTTCAGAGAAGGTGAATGACAAAGCCAAAACCGCTGTGCGTCGTGGCCAAGCGATCGCTGAAGGTATTGCGTTGGCGAAGGACTTGGGCAATCTGCCCGGCAATATCTGCCACCCGCCATTTCTCGCCGAAACTGCGCGCGCACTCGGCAAAGAATTAGGCTTCGAGGTCGAAGTGCTCGAGCGCGAAGGCATGAGAAAACTCGGCATGGGCGCGGCGCTGTCCGTTGGGCAGGCCTCCGCACAGCCATGCAAGTTCATCATCATGCGCTATCAAGGCGGAGGGAAGGCAAAGCCGATTGTGCTGATCGGCAAGGGAGTCACATTCGATACGGGCGGCATATCGCTAAAGCCTGGCGCCGCTATGGATGAAATGAAATTTGATATGTGCGGTGCGGCAAGTGTATTCGGTGCCATGAAGACGGTCGCGCGCCTGGGATTGCCAATCAATCTCATAGGCATTGTTCCCGCAGTAGAGAACATGCCCGGTGGCAACGCTACTCGCCCCGGCGACGTTGTCACCTCGATGTCCGGCCAGACTATTGAGATTCTTAATACCGATGCCGAAGGCCGATTGGTATTGGCAGACGCGTTAACTTATGCTCAACGCTTCGACCCAGCCTACGTAATCGACATTGCAACTCTAACGGGTGCCTGCGTGATTGCGCTGGGAAATATAACCAGCGGCCTGTTCGCCAATGACGATGAACTCGCTGATCAATTGCTAAAGTCCGGCAACGACACGGGAGACCGCGCCTGGCAGTTACCCATGTTTGACGAGTATCAGGATCTGCTCAAGAGCAATTTCGCCGACATGAGTAACCTCGGCGGGCGCCCTGCGGGCGCAATTACTGCAGCCTGCTTTCTCAAACGTTTTGCAAATGGTTTTAAGTGGGCACACTTCGATATTGCGGGCACGAATGCAGTATCGGGCGATGCAAAAGGCGCAACCGGTCGACCAGTGCCGCTGTTGACTGAGTTCCTGATTGGACAAGCTGAGGGTAGGGCATCTGGCATGACCGAGGTTCGTGGCAAAGCGCCTGTTGCTAGAGCCGCATAGGCCATTGTGTTTCTTAAAGCAACATTGATGAAATCATTTATGCACGTCCGGTCTAGGGCGAGCACGACAGTTGAGGAACCTCCACCTGCTTACCGCAACTTAGTTCGAATAAGGAGCGAACCATAATGTCTAAGTCCAGCGAGAAAGCGCGCAAGTATTCGCGTGACCATGCCGAGAGATTTCGACATGAACTTCATGAGTTCCTCCGCATCCCCAGCCTGAGCGGCGACCCCGCTCATGCCAGCGACGTCAAGCGCGCAGCGGAATGGCTGGCGGCAGAGCTACATGCTTTAGGTATCGGCACCGCGAAAATAATGCCCACAGGTGGTCATCCTGTCGTCTACGGCGAGTGGTCGGGTGCCGGGCCAGACAAGCCGACGGTGCTGGTGTATGGCCACTACGACGTGGTACCCGCCGTAATTGAAGACGGATGGGACACGCCCCCATTTGAGCCGGTCGAGAAGGACGGAAAAATCTTCGCGCGCGGTGCGACAGACGATAAAGGGCAGCTGTTCATTCACGTCAAAGCTCTCGAGTCTTATCTGGAGACCAATGGCGGTCCGCCGGTCAATATGAAATTGCTGATTGAGGGCGAAGAAGAGGTTTCTTCTCCCAATCTGAAGCCCTTCATTGAGGCTAACCTTGACCTGCTCAAAGCCGATGTATGCATGATCAGCGATTCGTCGATGCGTACTATCGAAGAGCCGGCTATCACTCATAGTTTGCGTGGCATGACGTATATCCAAGTCGAGGTTCAGGGGCCAAAGGACGATTTGCACAGTGGCTTCTGGGGTGGCGCAACGCACAATCCTGCCCTCGCACTTGCCGAAATTCTTTCGAAGCTCTACAACCCCGACAACACCATCGCGGTTCCGGGCTTTTACGATGATGTCATTTCACTTACAGCAGAAGAGCGCGACATGATTGCGAAGACCGAACTCACCGAAGAACAGTTCAAAGAAGCCACGGGGGTACCAGCGATCTGGGGTGACAATAAATACACGATTCGTGAGCGCGTTTCCGCCCGGCCAACGCTCGATATCAACGGCTTATGGAGCGGTTACTCTGGGCCTGGGCCCAAGACGATTATCCCAGCCAAAGCTGGCGCAAAGCTGAGCTCCCGTCTGGTCAGCAATCAGGATCCTGAAAAGATTTACAAGCTGTTGAAGAAGCGTATCGAAGAACTTGCTCCTCCGACCGTAAAAGTGAAAGTCAGCCTGTTGACAAAAGGTAAACCGGCGTTGATCCCTTTCGATCTACCGGAGATGCAGGCGGCGACGCGTGCTTATGAAAAAGGGTGGGGACACAAGCCGGTATTTACACGCGGCGGTGGCAGCATCCCGATCGTCGCCGACATCTGCAACATGATGAATATCCCGGTGGTCATGATGGGTTACGGATTGGACAGTGACGGGTTACATGCCGCCAATGAGCATTACAGTATTGAGATGTTTCATCGTGGTATCGAAACCTCAATTGTGTATCTTGACGAATTGGCTCAACTGCCGCGCACAAGCGAGTAGACCCAGTGCGCTTCGTCGTTCCGGCGCAGTGCACTCCCACGTCCACTCAATTGGAGGATCAGATGTCAAACTCCACGCGCCTCGAACATGATCTGCTCGGCGACCGCGAAGTCCCAGCGAATGTTTACTACGGTGTGCACTCATTGCGTGCGGTCGAGAACTTTCCAATCACCGGCACACCAATCTCGAATTCTCCGGACCTCGTAAATGCTCTTGCGTGCGTGAAGCAGGCGGCCGCTCTCGCCAACCGGGACCTCGGGCTACTTGATGCCGATCGCGCGCAGGCGATTGTCGCGGCATGTGAGGAGATCCGCAGAGGTGCATTGCACGATCAGTTCATTATTGACGTAATCCAGGGTGGTGCGGGCACGTCGACCAACATGAACACTAACGAAGTCATTGCGAACCGCGCGCTCGAGCTCATGGGACGTGCTCGCGGCGATTACGATGTGCTCCATCCGAACGAACATGTCAACCTGAGCCAGAGTACGAACGATGCAGTTCCGACGGCGCTCAAGATCGCAACCTGGATCGGAATCCATCAACTGATTGATGCCATGGAAACGCTGCGTCTGGCATTCGATGCGAAGTCAAGTGAGTTCAAGGACATTCTAAAAATGGGACGCACGCAACTTCAAGACGCAGTGCCGATGACACTCGGTCAGGAGTTCTCAACATACTCAGTGATGCTCTCAGAGGATGAACAGCGACTGCGCGAGGCGTCGAGTATGATCTGTGAGATCAATATGGGGGCAACTGCTGTCGGTACGGGCATCAACTCACATCCCGAGTACGCGAGGAAAGTTTGCCTTCACCTCACGCATATCACGGGTATTCCGTTTGTCACAGCGGCGAATCTCGTTGAGGCAACTCAGGATGCCGGCGCTTTTGTGCAAGTGTCCGGAGTGCTCAAGCGGGTTGCGATCAAGCTCTCCAAAGTATGTAACGACCTGCGGCTTCTGTCATCCGGTCCTCGCGCTGGACTTGGCGAGATTAACCTGCCGCCCATGCAAGCGGGCTCAAGCATTATGCCCGGCAAGGTAAACCCTGTGATCCCGGAGGTGGTGAATCAAATCGCCTTCGAAGTAATTGGAAATGATGTCACCGTGAGCTTCGCTGCCGAGGCGGGGCAGTTGCAGCTCAATGCGTTCTTGCCGATCATTGCCCACAGTATTTTTAAAAGTCTGAAGCATTTGCGCAATGGCTGCCGCACGCTCGCCGAGCGCTGTGTGCGTGGCATCACTGCGAATCGTGACCGGCTTAACGAACACATGAATCGCTCGGTAGGTATTATCACTGCGCTCAATCCATACATCGGATACGCGAATGCAACTGAGGTGGCGCAGGACGCGTTGCGCACTGGCCGCAGCGTATCGGATCTTGTTCTCGAGAGGAAACTGCTTACGAAGGAACAGCTCGACCATGTTCTGAGGCCCGAAACGCTCACGCAGCCGCTTGCCACATCCGGTATTCCGAGCGCTCAGAGCAAGCTTCCACCCGAAGAACGAAAGGCCTCTTAAAAGGAAGATTGATAGTGAACTGCAACAAAGGTGGTGACCGGTGACCTCATGGCTGAAAGTCAACTACGAGAGCGAAGCTCCTTATGTGTCGACTGGCCATTTGCCTTCTCCTGACATGGTCAGCGCCTTAGTGGCCGAGGCACACGAACGTTTCAAATCCAATACACAAGGAATGAATTCGCAAGTCTACCCGGCGCTCGCGAAGATGCCTAGAGACTTGTTCGGCGTATGTGTGATCGCGACCAATGGCAACGTCTATCTAGCCGGAGATGCTGAATATGAGTTCTCGATCATGAGCGTGTCCAAGCCATTCGTATTCGCCTTGCTTTGTCAGCTTCTGGGCGCAGAGAAGATGCGCGAGAAACTTGGGGTCAACAGCACAGGCTTGCCGTTCAATTCACTGGCAGCCATTGAGCGAGGGATGGAGGGAAGAACAAATCCCATGGTGAATGCAGGTGCCATCGCGACAACCAGCCTTGTGCCGGGGGCTACCGTCGATGACAAATGGCGGTTCATACACGATGGATTATCTCGCTTTGCCGGTCGAACGCTTCCACTCAATAGAGAGGTATACACCTCCGCGACGCAGACGAACGACAGGAATCAGAGTATTGCCCGTTTGCTTCGGAGCTATGGCCGAATTGATTTAGACCCGGCCGAGACAACCGACCTGTATACCAAACAATGCTCGTTGAATGTGAGCGCGAAGGACTTAGCCGTAATGGGTGCCACTCTGGCTGATGGCGGAGTGAATCCGCTCACAAAAGAGCGATTGGTAGATCCGATAGTGTGTCATTACACACTCGCAGTGATGGCAACAGCCGGATTGTATGAAACTTCCGGCGACTGGCTTTACGACATCGGGCTACCGGGTAAGAGCGGTATCGGCGGCGGAATCGTCACCGTGTCTCCGGGTAAGGGTTGTCTGGGGACATTTGCCCCGCCGCTTGATGAGGCCGGAAACAGCGTCAAGGGGCAGCTCGTAGCCAAATTTTTGTCTCAACGTCTCGGGTTGGATCTTTTCGTATCAAAGCCTCTCACCGAGCCTTTTGTCACTCGTGCCTGATCTTGGCCCACATAACAGCGGACATGATTGAGAGAACCATCTTTAAGCAGAAATTATTTCGGGCTAACTTTTTGCAATCGTTCCAACCCGCTCCGGCCGTGACCACAGACCCGCTAGGGTGAAACAAGATGAAATGGAAACCAAAGTTGGTTGAGCGTTTGCCGGAGAAGCAAACGTCTACTGCGGAGCCAGTAATTACGAATGACGAAAGAGTCAATTCATTTGCGACTGTTACGCCTACTATCCCAGAACAAGGTATTGCATGGGCGGCTGATCAACAGCTTTCCTTCTTCGTGTTGGCAAGCCTTGCTGCAGGAGCTGTGTATCTCGCTTACATCATCTTTCGTCCCTTCCTGACTGCCGTATTTGTGGCTCTTATATTGATGATTGCGTGTTTTCCGCTGCACAGGGGGATTAAGCGACTGGTCCGCAACCCCACGGTTGCGGCACTCACCACGACTATTCTGGCCGTGCTGCTTATATTGGTGCCTTCCATTCTGGTTAGCATCAGGGTGTCTGTCGAGGCTGTAAACCTCTACAGGTCTGTTCTGCAACCTTTGGGCGACAAGTCCACATGGCCGAGCCATTTTGCGTCTGTCTGGGATCCTCCGATACAGAACGTAGCGGAGCGAACAGGGATGTCAGCAGACCAGCTGAAAGACAGCATCAGTTTATTCGTGCGCAAGTTGGGTGCATGGTTATTTGGGTTTGCGACATCGCTGGGGCAAGGTTTTGTTCAGCAGATTGCAACCACCGGTTTAACTTTTACGCTCCTTTTTTTCTTCCTGCGGGACAGCAGTGAGTTTGGCCGGGACGCCCTTTCCATGCTCCCACTCTCTCCGAATCGTCTTCGAGAATTGTGGGTTTGTGTGAATCAGGGCATCCTCGCCAATATTTATGGGATGTTAACTGTAGCCGTTGCCGAGGGCGTCTTGACCGGATTTGGCTTCTGGGTGACGGGGCTGCGCTCTCCCTTGTTGTGGGGAGCCATAGCGATGGTTCTTTCTTGTCTGCCTGTCGTCGGGATATCGCTGGTATGGGTACCGGGTTGCGCTCTCCTGGCATTGCGCGGATATTGGATAAGGGCGATCTTACTTTTCTTTTGGGGTTTAACGCTCTCCACAGTGGAAGGTATTGTCCGTTCCAACGTGGTAAGTGGCCGCGTGCGGGCAAACTCGGTGGTTATAACGCTTTCGTTCATGGGAGGGCTGGCAGCATTCGGCGCGGTTGGACTTTTTGTAGGGCCGGTGGTGGTGACTTTAGCAGCCGCCCTTCTACGCATCCTTCGCGAAGAACATACAAATTTACAAGAATCACAAAACCAAGCTGCCTGAGTGTAATTTTGATATCGGCTCATACGGATGATTCTCTTATAGAACGCAGCAATGCGGTGTAGTCCGGCTATGGGGCGTGCTCTTCTTTCTCATGTAGCTTCACGAAGGTATACCTTGCTGTAATTTGAAAACGGGGATCATTAGCACTGGCCCCGCTCTTCTCCTTGACCCGTCCGTAGAGAAACTCGGCGCCAAGATCCAAGCTGCCCAGCGGATTCCAGATCAGGTTGAGTGATGAATAGGTGCTCTTGTGATAAGTGTTGGCTGGTTGGAACGCAGTATTCTGTAGCTGCACATAACCAGCCGTCGCACTCGATCGTACTGCGGAGGACCAGTAATGCTGATAACTGCCATACGCTCCAAAGAGCGGCAGCGCTCGCAACGACAAATCCGTAGTGGACTTGGGGGCTGCGTCCAAGTCCAGGCCTCCCGTATCGGCCATATATCTCGAAATTCCGTGGCCGTAAGCAATTCCTACCACTACATTATCCTGGCCGTGCACCTCAAGACCACCCGTTCCATTTAAACCCCACCCAAAAGCCGATTCGTGAAACCCGTTTGGTAGTTTGACCCCTAGATCTCGGAAGACACTTGCCAACTGGATGTGCCCACGTTCCCACTCATTTCGAACTCGGAATGTGCCGTCCGGAGCAGGAGTGGTGGCCGTGGCAGCCGTGCCAGCTATTGAAAAACCAATAGAGGACGCTGGAACCTCGACGGAGACATAAGCGCTCGCACCGCCCCCTAGTCCGAAGCTGTATCTAGCCTGCGGAACACGCGCGCTGACCCCGGAATTGGCTCCCTGCGTGTCCAGCGTGTCCGCGAACGCATCCGGATCCATGAAGTTGGTAAATGTTTGACCTACCAGAATATTGTCCAATTGGGCGTAGAAATGACGGAGCCGTGGGGCGGTCGTCCCATTGGGGCCGACGAAATCGAGCTGGATGAATGTCCGCGCAGCGCCGTGCTCGCCAACGGGGATCAGAAAGTCTGCCATAGCGCGGCTTCCACGAATGCTAGCAATGAAATTCCCGGGACCCGATATCGATGGAATCGGTATCGACGAAGGAACAAACGCGTCGGATAGCACCGAAATTCTTGGGTCATATATGAAATCGGTTCTTATCGATCCATTGAGGCGCAGCATGGTGCGGGTGCCTGGGAGGAGAAAGAATCCAGGTTCTTCAGGTTCCAGCGGAGCGTTATAGAGACGCGGCGCGTCCTGCTCGTCTTCGTTAAACGTCTGGTGTTGCGAGGTAGCTTTGCCGGCGGCTTCCTCCCGTTGCTCGGGAGTTAGCTGTGGTAGGGAAGACGGTGGTGGCGGCGTGCTCTCGATAGATCCAGTCCGCGGAAGGTTCGTTCCGTGGATCGCATTTAGTTCAGACTGAATTTCGGCCATCTGGGCTCGTAGTTCATCCATTCTGGTCTGCAGCTTACGCATCGCCTCTTGCTGCACCTCCTCGTCTGTCTGCGCAAAAAGCACTGCGGAAAATACGAGCATCAAAGGCAATACGCAAAAACGGAATGACCGGAACATTGAACCTCCAATGGCTAAATCGTGGCAGGATTGGTATTTCCAACCAGTGGAGATAACCGCGTGCAGCAGCCTCTTAAGCTGCTAATGCTGACTGCAAACGAGCCTCGACATCATTGGGAAGAGTACTGTGCAAGACAGTGCCGCCGTACTGCGATACTTCCGCCAACACCTTGTCAGGTGTAGATCGGCGAACCAGCACGAAAAGCGCTGAGCTACCTTTTTCCAAATCCTTTGCGAGATGCACGATGAAATCATTCGGGATCCCATAGTCGGACGCTTTTCCTCTTGCCGCTCCGGTTGCGGCGCCGATTGCCGCGCCCGTAATTGCACCAAGTCCGGGCTGCATAAATAGCAGGCCAATCAGCATTCCCCAAAACGTGCCGCTCCACATCCCACTTGCTGCCCCAATCCTGGTTAGCGGGACCGTCTCGTGCAATTTGAACTTTCCATCTTCATCTTTCATAACGTACGCAGCATCTTCGAGATCAATTAGCAATTTCTTTTGTAACCGCTGAAGTGCGGCCAAAACTTCCGCTGCCTTGTATTGATCTTCGTAAGTCACGACAATCAAATCACTCATATGAAAAACCTCGTAGGAATTAACTTCTCGCGACGATACTTCCAATAACAGACCCAAAAAACTGGCAGGAATGACAGTCTAATAACCTATGAATTTAGGGGCAGCATTGTTATGAGGAGCGCAGCAAAAGTTTTAAGCTGATTTAGAACTGGTCAGAGTTCTGCATACGATATTGATCTCAAGCAGTCCCCATATATCCAGTTCGGAAAGGATGGTCACGTTGAGTCTGGTAAAGCTGACAGTCGTCAATGCACAGTAGTGCAGCGATAGACTTCATCTATGTGTGTGCTGGCCGTTGATGAAAATTTGTGGCCTGAAACAAACTTGCATCTTGTGTTTAGCAGATTCCTGGGCTCGGCATGGTTCCATCTGTGCAGGTTGTGCCTTCTCGGATTTCTTCTGTCGATTTCTACTTTGGCCCAGGCTCCGAACCCAACTCCCAACACAACCTCAGACACGGCTCAACCCGAGGCTCCTACGGACGCGTTGGGTCGAACTACGCCGCGCGGCACGGTATTGGGTTTCTTAAGCGCATCGCGCGAGGGCGACAACGAACGCGCTGCGCAATACCTGAATACTCACGAGACTGGAAAAGCGGCTGCCGACCTCGCGCACCAACTCTTTGTGGTCCTCGACCATGCTCTTCCGGCTCGCCTCGATCAGCTCAGCAACCAGCCCGAAGGCTCATCCCCATACTCTGGCGATCCAAACCACAGTCTTGTGGGAACAATCAGCAGTGAAAATGGCGATGTGAAAATACTGCTTGACCATGTTAATCGGGGGAAGTCTGGACCTGTTTGGCTGTTCTCCCGCGATACTCTCGATTCAGTCCCGAGGCTTTATGACGAAGTTAGCGCTGTAAATCCAGAGGCCGTTCTCCCAGAGTTCTTAATAAACACTCAAATTGTGCGCATATCTCTGTTTGAATGGCTCGTCATTTTTGGAGGGATTCCTTTATTTTATTTGCTGGCCATTTTGCTAGGCTGGCTCTTGAGGGGTGTGGTTCGACTCGTGGCCCGACTCTTCGGAAAGCCGAGTTTGACCAATGGGCAATTTCCAGACAAGCCGGTTCGCCTTTTACTTCTGGCCTTCATAATTCAGTGGCTACTCTCCAGAGTTCACTTTTCCTTACTGGCGCGACAGTTTTGGTCCAGTGCTTCCAACGTCATCATCGTCATTGCCTGTGTCTGGCTGACCATTCTCGCGATCAAACCAGTTGAGAAATATGCCCGAAAAAGACTCCGAAGTCATAATTTTATAGAGGCCAGCACCCTGCTCCATCTTGGATGCAGGGTAGCCGAAATAGCCATAATTTTCGTGGGCTTTCTCATCATCTTGCGCTTTTTAGGGGTCAATGCAACCGCGGCGCTGGCCGGGCTCGGGGTTGGCGGTATTGCTGTCGCACTCGCAGCACAAAACACATTAGAGAACTTGGTCGGCGGCATCTCCCTGCTCTCCGACGACGCTGTACGTGTGGGTGACTTTTTAGAGGCAGGAGGTACCCAAGGCACCGTCGAAAACATAAGCCTCCGTTCCACTCGTATCCGAACTCTCGATAGAACTCTGGTTAACGTCCCCAATGGAGAGCTCGCCAGTGTAAGCATCGCAACCCTCAGTGCTCGTGACAAGTATGCGGTGAACCCAATATTAGGACTACGTTATGGGACAACCTCCTCGCAAATGCGGAACATCTTGGATGGCATTCGCACCCTGCTCGCCCAGAATCCTCTCGTTGAGGCCGATACGATTCGTGTACGCTTCCTGCGCTTCGGACCCTCTTCGCTCGATGTGGAGGTCGTCGCTTACATATTGGTCCGCGGCAGGGACCAGTACCTCGAAGTCCAGGAAGGGCTTTTGTTAAAGATGATGGAGTGTGTCGAGTCGGCCGGAACTCAGATAGCACTTCCTGCGCAGGCGATTTTCCTAGCCTCTACTTTCGATGGAAGTGGTGCGAGTGCATTGCGCAACCCCACCACGGCTGAAAACCGGCAGTATCCGAACACTTCGATTAAAGAGAGTGCAGCACGCCACGCTTGATCTGGTGGAGTTTTCAAACTGCACCAACATCGAATCCGCACATCTAAGCAGTCAATAGGTGTTGGTGGTAAACTTTTGAGATCGTGCCGCAATTTGTAATTGAACGTGAAATTCCAGGTGCCGGAACACTGTCAGAAACCCAGATCCGGGAAGTATCACTGCGTTCGTTGCAGACGTTGAAGGAAATGGGGCCGCAGATTCAGTGGCTCCATAGTTACGTAACGGAAGACAAAATGTATTGCGTTTACATTGCGCCAGACGAGAACAGCATTCGAGAGCACGCCCGCCGGATAGGCATTCCAGCCGATCGTGTCTCCGCCGTACGTCGTCTAATTGACCCCGCTAACCTCGACTAACAGACCTTGGATCTTCCAGAGAGTATTCAATAGCTTTTTCCAGGCTCATTGCAAAACCTTCTGCCCATGCCTTTTTACCCTCCGACTCGCTAAGGGATTTCCAGGCAGGCAGCAGTATCTGGTCGAGTTTCGACTGTTCCGCTTGAGACAGAGGAGTGCTGATTAAGCGGCGTAAGTGCGTTGCGGTAGCTGCTAATGTCAGTGCACGTCCGGCTTGTCCTTGCGCCAAAGCCAGACCAGCGTAACCTTGGAGTGTCCGTGCCATACCGCGGCGGTGACCCAAACTTGCGAAGATTTCCAGAGCTTCGCGGTATGCTGCATGTGCAGCCAAATGATTTTTCTGTTCACAGTCAATGTAGCCCAAATCTGTTAGGGACCGAGCCGTACCCCACGGGTCTCCGGCTTCCCGAAAGATTGAAAGCGCACGTTGATACAGTCTTTGAGCGCCGGCCAGGTCATCCTCCGCACGCGCTATGTCACCTTGCTGGTTAATTGACCAAGCGGCACCGCTGCGATCACCAAGTTCCTCAAAAATGTCCGTTGCCTCACACAGCGCCCATCGAGCGCGGGCATAATCGCCACGAACCTTAACAACATTAGCAAGGTTGTGAAGACAACGTGCGATTGCCGGTCGGTCCGGCAACATGCGCCAGCATGCGAGGCTCCGCTCAAAATTGCTCTGCGCCGAAGAGTAGTCACCCCGATCTCGCGCCGCTACCGCTAGTGCATTCAAAGAGACGGCGATGCCCGGCTGATCGTTCAACTCCTCATAAAGGCAGAGACTCTGTTCCAGGAAACGCTCAGCAGCCGGATAATCGCCTTGAGCAGTCGCTATTGCCCCGAGAAATTGTGACACCCTGGCCCGTTCTTTTGAGCGCTCAGTGCCCGCCAAGTGGAGAATGGTCTCAAGCCGGGCACGGCCCTCGCTCAGGTGTTCCCGCATGTCCCAGAATCGAAACAGAGCCACGCAGAGACGCAAACCCCAGTCCAGATCGAATGTCTGAAACAGCCAGTCGAGGGCGAAACGAAAGTTGTCGATCTCAGCGTCACATTGTGTCAGCCAGCGAGTTCGATCTGCGGGGGCCAGTTCTGGATTTCCTTCCTCCCCCAAAACGAGACAGTATGCTGTATGTGCCCTTCGTGCCGCAGGTTCCTCACCGCTATCACTTAGGCATTCGAAGGCATATTCGCGAATCGTTTCCAGCATCGCGAACCGCGGTTCGGCCTGGGCTCGGTCCATACGCTGAACCAAGTTCTTATTCACCAAGGATGATAAGCCTTCAAACAGATCGATACCGAGGTCGCGCCTTGTATTGCAGACGGCCTCCGCCGCTTCCAACGTGCAGCCGCCGACAAATACGGAGAGCCTCCGAAACAGTTTCTGCTCGGCCTCATTTAATAGATCATGACTCCAGGCAATAGCCTTGCGAAGTGTTTGTTGTCGTTCAGGTAGATCAAGCGCCCCACCTGTTAGCAACTGCAACCGGCTTTGCAGCCGATCCAGGATGGCGCTGGGAGGCAGCACCTTAGTTCTCGCAGCCGCCAACTCAATTGCCAATGGCAGTCCATCCAGTCGTGAACATATCTCCCGAACCGCAGTCGCGTTTTCTGGAGTAATTTCAAAATCGGGCCACACGGCTGTAGCGCGTTGCACAAATAATTCGAGAGCGGCATTTGGCGTAAGCGGTGTTACGGGAAATTCCTGTTCACCGTAAATACGCAAGCAGGACCTGCTGGTCACTAGAATCTTGAGAGATGGGGATGCTTCCAGTGTTTCGGCGACCACTGTCGCAGCAGGGAGGACTTGTTCGAAGTTGTCCAGGAGAAGCAGAAACGGACCCGAGTTCTGTAGCTGATCGCCGATCAGCTGAGGTATGGTGCGGTTGGCAACCTGCTGGATTTGGAGCGCGTCTGCGAGAGCAGTTGCCACTAAATTAGGCTGCGTAATAGACGCCAAACTAACAAATCGAACGCCCGCTGTGAACTGGTCCGCAATCATTGCTGCCACTGCTAATGCAAGGCGCGTTTTTCCGGCACCGCCCGGTCCCGTGAGGCTCAACAGCCGAACATCCTCCCGGAGCAGGAAATTGGCAGCTTCCGTTGCTTGTTGTTCTCGTCCAATGAGCGAAGTTCGCGGGAGTGGCAGATCGTGGCACTTTCTGGTGCTCTTAGTGGAAGACAGTTCACGACCATCGGACAAATCGAAGAATTTAGTTGTCTGGAAATGCTCCTGTTTAATCGGACTTTGAATCACCTCGGCCGTGAACAGGTACCCGCGCCGCGGAACAGTCTTAAGCAGCTGACCATGGTCAGCTAGTGCGCGACGCAATTCGAGGGTGCACTGGACCAGTGAATCGTCTGTAACGAAGGCGTCGGGCCATACCGCCTGCATCAATTCCTGTTTCCCAATCAATCGTCCAGGGTGTTCCACCAGGTACTTTAGCGTTTCATATACCTTAGGGCGAAGCTTAACCTCCGTTCCTGCCTTCAGCAAGCATCCCTTGGTGACGTCCAGCGTGAACTCGCCGAATTGGTAATTTAAGAGCCGCGTCTCCAAATGTGCTCCCGCTTCTCCAAAGCCAGCATATTTGTGTGTCATGATTTTGGCTTTTCTTCGGCGTTGTTTCGTTACTTCCCACGCCTACTGCTCGTAAGTTTGCACTATCAGATGAGGTTCGGCACTTTACGGCAAACATTCACCGACAACAAACCCGAGAGGGTGTAGAGCGGATTCTAGCAAAGCTTCTGCCGTCGAAGAAGCCGCGTGCAACAAAACTGACGAATTGATTACATATCAAAAATAAGAGGAGAGATGTCCAATGAATACACCGCAATTTCCCATGAAGTTCAGACAGTTTGCGACGCAACTTCAATATTCCATGATGGCTCTCGTTTTGATGAGTGTCTTCCCCTTACACATTCTGGCGCAAGACAGCCACTCGCACGCAATCCCTCAACAAGATCAAGAACTGACAACGGACCAACAGAGTCAGCAGAGTGCGCTTCTCAGAATTGTCCGGGACTCGACGGTACGTTTCCGTGACGTGAAGGAAGCTGAAAACGAAGGATATCGCCTTGAATTCGGTTGTGTGAGCGGAGATGATTTTGGGGCAATGGGCCTTCACTATGTGAACGACACTCTGGTGGGCAACGGTATCGTGGACGCCACGCATCCCCAAATCGTGCTCTACGAGGCGCAGCCCAATGGAGTCGTGAAACTGACTGGCGCTGACTATTTAGTCCTCGCTGACGCCTGGGATGCGAAGCATCCGGGAGTTACGCCGCAGCTGATGGGTCAGATCTTTCATTATTTTGAGAGCCCCAACCGCTTCGGACTTCCGGCCTTCTATACGCTGCATGTTTGGGCATGGAAGGAGAATCCGAAAGGCGCATTCGTAAATTGGCACCCCAACGTTTCGTGCCAATCATTCGTCGGCCAAACTACCCCGTAGTAGAGGCGATAGTCGGGCCGGGAAGTATGTCCTTTCAAGCTACTTCCCGGGCCGACAAAGCGACACAAACCAAAGAGAATGAACAGTGAATTAAATGAATTAAAAAGGAGACACATCAAATGAGCACAGCACAAGTTCCGGCTATTGACATGAACAAATTAAATGCTTTCATCGGTCAATTCGTGACCGACCTTGGCGCAGCAGTTCACGCCGGCATGGTCGTCATTGGTGAAAAGTTAGGCCTTTACAAAGCCTTGGCAGAGGGTCCAATGAGTTCTGCACAACTCGCTGCCAAGACGAAGACCGATGAACGGTATTTGCGCGAGTGGCTGGCCTCACAAGCTGCTGGCGGCTACATCACCTACGATGAGAACAGTGGCAAGTTCAATCTAAATGAAGAACAAGCCTTCGCGCTGGCAAATGAAGAGAGCCCCGCATATCTGCCCGGGGCATTTGAACTGGCATTGGGTTCGCTTGCGGCGGTGCCACGAATTGCGGAGTCCTTTCGAACTGGCGCAGGTATGGGATGGCATGAACATGCTGACGATGTGTTTCACGGGTGTGAAAAATTTTTTCGTCCGGGCTATGCCGCTAATCTCGTGAGCGCATGGATTCCCGCTTTGCACGATGTCAAAGGAAAGTTGGAAGAAGGCGCGCGAGTGGCCGACGTTGGTTGCGGGAAAGGCGCTTCCACTCTCCTAATGGCAAAAGCATTTCCCAAATCTCACTTTTTCGGATTCGACTATCATGACAAGTCGATTGAAGCGGCTCGCGAGTCAGCCAGACGTAACGGCGTAGCCGATCGCGTGACTTTCGCTGTATCAAAGGCAAAAGAGTTCCCCGGCAAAAATTACGACTTTGTGGCTGTCTTCGATTCTTTGCATGACATGGGCGACCCAATAGGTGCGGCTGCGCATGTCCGGCAATCTTTGGCAAAGGACGGAACGTGGATGATCGTTGAGCCTTTTGCAAACGACCAGTTGAAGGACAATTTGAATCCTGTAGGTCGGGTCTACTACTCCTTTTCGACGCTACTATGCACACCGTGTTCACGATCGCAGGAAGTCGGACTGTGCTTAGGGGCCCAAGCCGGCGAGAAGCGCATTCGTGACGTCGTGACTTCTGCCGGTTTTAGTCGTTTTCGCCGGGCTACGGAAACTCCTTTCAACATTGTTTTCGAAGCTCGACCTTAAACTGCCTGGCTGTACATCCGCGACTTAACGAGGCGGGCGGCGACATGGAGGAGTCATGCAACAGGAATCCGTCAATGAATTCAAAGGCCAACTTCGGGGTGATCTGATCGAGCCCACAGATGCGCGCTACGAAGAAGAGCGCCAAGTCTATAACGCTATGATTAGCCGCAAACCCCGTTTGATCGCCAAGTGTGCGGACGTGACCGACGTGATTACCGCCGTTCACTTCGGCCGGCAACATGATCTGCTGGTCTCTATTCGAGGCGGTGGTCATAATGCCGGAGGTTTGGGAGTCTGCGATGATGGTTTAGTCATCGATCTCTCGCTTATCAAATACGCTCACGTCGATCCAGCGGCAAGGACTGTACGTGTCGGCGGCGGTTGCACGTGGGGCGATGTTGACCATGCAACGCATGCATTTGGACTCGCTGTGCCATCTGGAATCGTTTCAACAACAGGAGTTGGAGGTTTGACTCTTGGCGGTGGCATGGGATACCTGACACGGCAGTACGGCTTGACCATCGACAATCTCTTGGCAGCCGACGTTGTATTAGCGGATGGAAAATTTGTGGTTGCGAGCGCCGACGAGAACACCGATCTGTTCTGGGCCATCCGTGGAGGCGGCGGAAACTTCGGTGTGGTGACATCATTTTTGTTCCAGGCACATCCCGTTCAAATAGTCTGTGCCGGTCCCATGTTATGGGAGCTGGAGCAGGCTGCCGATATTATGAAGTGGTATCGCGAGTTCATTGTCCAAGCGCCGGAAGAGATCAACGGCTTCTTTGCATTTCTTACTGTCCCGCCTGGCCCACCTTTCCCTGAAGCTTTGCACTTCAAAAAAATGTGCGGTGTGGTTTGGTGCTATAACGGAGCGCTGGAACAGGCGAATGAGATTCTCGGGTCACTGCGGAAGTTCCGGCCTCCGGCTTTCGAATTCTTCGCACCTATGCCATTTCCCATGTTGCAAGGCATGTTCGACGGACTTTATATGCCCGGTCTGCAATGGTATTGGAAAGCAGATTTCGTGAAAGAATTAAGTGACGAGGCTATCGATCTTCATACCAAGCATGGCTCGGAATTGCCTACACTACATTCCACGATGCACTTGTATCCCATAAACGGGGCCGCGCATAAGGAGAGGAATTGTGACACTCCGTGGAGCCATCGCGAGGCCGTCTGGAGCGAGGTGATTGTCGGTGTAGATCCCGATCCGATTAATAAGGATCGTATTACCGCCTGGGCCAAAAACTATTGGGAGGCACTTCATCCATACGGATCTGGTGGCGGATATGTAAATTTCATGATGGAAGGGGAAGGCGAAGATCGCATTCGCGCGGCTTATCAAAATAGCTACGAAAAGCTGGCTCGGATTAAGGCGCAATACGATCCAAATAATTTCTTCCGCGTGAATCAGAATATCCGGCCAGAAGTGGGCCGGTAACCGCTCAATCTGATTGTGCTATGAACCGATTAGGCAATAGCCGACTGATGAAGGCGGAACAGTTTTCAGATTACTTTTTCCAGAGAAATTTCTGGTTCAGCGACGCCGCTCTCTTCCAGCATGAAAGCGAGCACTTCTTGCGGCACCGGATTATTCCAAACTGGTGCGAACGATTGCCGATGCAGTGGCGATGGACCGTGCTGCCGTAATGCAGCAATGTGCCGAGGTGTGCTGTATCCCTTGTTTGAAGCGAGATTGTAAACGGGGAACACCGCATCCCATTCCGTGACCATGCGATCTCGTTCCACTTTAGCCAAAATAGAGGCTGCTGCAATCGACGCGGACAGCGCATCGCCATGAATGATTGCTTTCTGTGTCAGCTCGCAATCCAGGCGCATCGCATCGATCAACAGGTGATCTGGGAAAGGATGCAGCTGCATAACGGCTTGGCCCATGGCCACTCTTGATGCCTGATAAATATTGATTTGGTCAATCACCGCTGCATCCACGGCAGCTACCGCCCATGCAATCGCATGTTGCCGAATTCGTTCCGCCAATATTTCCCGCCGATCTGCAAGCAGCAGCTTCGAGTCGCGCAAACCACGGATCCGGTACGCAGGATCAAGAATTACCGCCGCCGCTACAACAGGGCCGAAGAGGGAACCGCGTCCTACCTCATCGACTCCGGCCACTAATTGTGCTCCGGATTGCCATGCCAGCTTTTCGTATTTCAACGTACAGCGCAGGCGTTTCAGCAGACGCAACTTGGCCGCTGAAGCGGAAATCGCCTTTTCTGGCGCGAGTTTTGCTTTGGCGGTCATTAGTGGGTAAGCCAATCTTCTATGAAAACGGGGCTGTGGAGCAAGGCGGAAAAGAACGCATATTTGGCACAGAGCAATGGTCATTTCGTAACCACCCCGGAGTTACCCCGGTAAATTGACTGCCGATGACCTGCTTGTTACTTTCGGTTCCTGAGGGATAATCGCTTTGAAACTCAAGCCGTCCAGTCAAACCGAACAAAAACCGTCTCCGGAGCGTTCCGGCAGGCGAGTTCAGGTGGCGCTGCCGCTGAAGGTTACCTGTTGGGACGGCGACTACAAGCCATGTCTAGACATGGCATGTACCTACGACATTTCTCCTCGCGGGGCACGCATTACAGGGCTTCGGGGCGCGAAAGAAATTGGCGATATTATCGCCATCGAGCGCGGACGCAATAAGTTGTTTTGTAGAGTGGTTTGGGTGGGACGACCGGATTCAGAATTTCGCGGCCAGGTCGGAATTGAGAATGTAGAAACCGAGCGATCGATGTGGGATGCCGAACTGCGCGATTTGAAGGAAATCTACGATCCCGTGGTGCGGGAAAGCAATTTTCGTCATTCGCGGTTGACAGCTGGCGAACGCAATCGCCGCCGCTCTCCGCGATATTCAATCGAAGGTGCGGCTGAACTTAGTAGTTCGATTCTACAAGGAAGAACAGCTCAGGGCGTTCTGAAAGATTTATCCGAAGTCGGATGCCTGCTAAGTACCAATCAGTCATTTCCTCGCGGAACGGAATTGACTCTGAACCTTAGCGTTGCAAATTACGAATTCGGATTGAAGGCGCTGGTCCGCCACATTGACCCAGCCGCTGGAATGGGCCTGGAGTTCCGTGAGATCCGCAAAGGTGATCGCCAGACACTGCGCTTCCTTCTAGGCAAATTGGCGGAACAGGAACTCGAACAATCCTTTGAACTTGAAATTGCCGAAGCTGCCTCCAGCCGCTAACTCAAAGTTCAACACTAATTATTGAGCAGCCGGAGTCGCGGCCGCCTTGCTCTGTTCCCGGTCAACATCCTTCAACCGTGCAGCCTTGCCGCGTAATCCACGCAAATAGTAGAGCTTGGCTCGCCGTACTTTCGATGAGCGCAGTAATTCGACCTTATCAATGACGCGCGCATTGTCGGGAAAAATACGCTCGACGCCCTGGCCGAAGCTCATCTTCCGCACCGTAAAGCTCGCTTGCGGCCCCTTGCTGCGGGAAATTACCAGGCCTTCAAAGGCCTGCACGCGTTCCTTGTCGCCTTCCTTAATACGAACGTGAACACGGACGGTATCGCCGGGTGCAAACGGCGGCAGATCGGTGCGCTTGGCTTTCGACAATAGCTTTTCAATAATGAGGTTCGACATATTCTTGTCCCTTCGTCCTTAAAATTCTCTATTAAAGTCTTGCTCGAATTCAGAGCTCACCGCTAATTGCTCTCACCCTTAATCTGAGCTAACAATTTTTTATCTTCTTTACTCAATTCAGTCCCGTTCAAAAGCTCGGGACGATTCTTCAATGTTTTTTCCAACGCTGTACGCCGACGCCAGCGTCGTATCTCGTCATGATTCCCCGAAGCCAGAACTTCCGGAACCATCCATCCTCGAAAATCCGCTGGCCGGGTGTAGTGCGGATAATCCAGCAATCCACCCGAGGCACATGTCGAATCCGGTAGATCGCTAACATCGCGTTCGCTTCGCGAACTAAAAGATTCCTGCCTTGAGGAAGCCTCGTTCCCCAACGCGCCGGGAATGAGCCTCATTACTGCATCAATGATAACTGCTGCGCCCAGCTCGCCACCACTCAGGACGTAATCGCCAATCGAAAGTTCGCGATCCGCCAAATGTTCGCCAACTCTTTCATCCACGCCTTCATAGCGGCCACAGATCAGAACAATTCGTTCCAGTCTTGCCAGTTCTTCAGCCGCTTGCTGATTAAACCGTGTCCCTTGCGCGGAAAGCAGAATCACACTCTGCTTGGCCTTGCCGCTTATGCGCTCGTCGCGAGTAGCAAGTCCGAATTTCTCGATACATTCAAAGATCGGTTCCGGCTTCAGCACCATGCCTTCGCCGCCGCCAAATGGACGGTCATCGACAGTTTTATGACGATCATGCGTAAATGCTCGCAGATCATGAACTTCGATGGCCGCCAAGCCAGATTCCTGAGCCCGGCGGATAATGCCATAATCCAGTGGCCCACGGAAGAAGTCGGGAAAGATGGTTACGATATCGATCTTCATCGCGAACCTTCTCTCATCCCAGCCTGCTACTTGTTGCCCTTCTGCTGTTCCAGCTTTTCTTCCGCGCTAAGCGGCGCGTTCACTTCGAGCAAGCCCTCGGGCAATTGCATATGAATCTGCTTGCGTTCGATATCTACGCTTTTCAAAAAAGCTTCGGCGTAGGGTATTTCGTGCTCTTTATTCCCAGCCCCAACCAGCAGCAGCGGAGCCTCTCCCGCGCCAAACTGAACATCTCGCACCGAGCCGACTTCGCGAGATCCATCAAACACCACGCACCCGACCAAGTCGCTAATGTAAGTCCAACCCGGTTCTAACCCTGCGCGCTCGCTTCGCGGAACTTGTAATTCGCAACCGATCAACGTCTCTGCCTCGGACATTGAATCGATACCTGCGAATTTCAATACCAGGCTGCCTTTATGCGGCCACACATCTTCGACTAGAACTTCCCTGCGCGCGCCATCTTTGCCAAGAGCAGACAGTTTTAAATCTTCATGGAACCGGTCAGGAATATCGCTGTGCAATTCGACGGCAACTTCGCCGTGCCGTCCCTGCGTTTTGAAAACTCGTGCCAGCGTTATGAATTCACTGGAGGATACAGAATGGTTGCTCCCCATCTCAGTAGCCCAACGGCACTACTCGAGAATTTCAAGCGCAAATCGCTTGTTGAGCTTCATCCCGGCAGCGCCAATCAGATTTCGCATAGCCCGCGCCGTACGCCCATGTTTGCCGATTATCTTGCCCACATCTCCTTCAGCAACCTTGAGTTCGAGCACAGTCTCTCCACCGTCTTCGACTTCGGTCACCGAGACATGGTCTGGAGCATCCACCAGCACTTTCGCAATCTGCTCGATTAAAGCGCGCGCATCCCCGCTCGGCTCAGTCATACATTCACTCCTGTCCACATGTGTGTATTCCAGACAGCGTAGTTGTAGGAATTAAGCGGCAGAATCGACGGTGGTTGCAACGGGACGCGACAGGATTTTGCTGACACGGTCCGATAATTGGGCGCCTTTTGAGACCCAATAATCAATGCGCTCACGCTTAAGCTCAACGCTTGCTGGATTGGTGCGGGGATTATAGGTCCCAACAATCTCCACCGGACGGCCATTGCGGGCCCGTTCCTTCTCGATCACTACGACGCGATAATGTGGTTGCTTGCGCGCACCTGTGCGCGATAAACGAATCATTAACACAGAACTTTGTTTCCTTTCCTAGTCCTTCTGGCAGGGATAAGACAAACCATTATTATGCCGTAGCTTAGCTCGATTAGCAAGGCTCAAATCAGGGCAGCACGTAGTGGCCAGTTCTGGTTAGCCACGATCCTCTATATTCGTGGAAGGGTATGGCTTCAGCCATTTCATCTTGCTGTGGCGTCGCACAATGTACCCGCTGATTGTGACGGACTTCGAATGGAGAATCGGTAATGACGAGAGACGAGGCTTGGAATTTGGCCAACCATTGGGTTGCGGCTTGGAACGACCACGATCTGGATTTAATTATGACCCACTATGAGGATGCAGCCGAGTTGATCTCGCCGGTTGCCGCTCAATTATTAGATACGCCCAGTGGCAAGGTGATCGGGAAGGTCAACTTGAGAGCTTACTTTCAGCGGGGGCTGGAAGCCTACCCGGAGCTCCATTTTTGCCTTGAAGACGTGCTCTGGGGCGTAAACAGCTTAGTGCTCTATTACGCGAATCAAAAGGGGACACGCACGGCAGAGTTTATGGAGTTGTCAGCAACTGGAAAAGTGGCACGAGTCGTAGCCCATTACAGTGCATGACAACTTAGCAAAAAGATTTCGTGCCATAGCTAAATCCTAGCGTCGATCAACCCGCTACCCAAAAACCGTCCCACTTCCACGCGACACTATGTCGCATGGCTAAAGATCGATTTTGATACAACTATAAATCCAAGGAACTGTTGACGCTGGGTGTACTCCCATATTCTTAATCAGCTCTGGACCGGATACAATCCCGCCATGCTTGGGAATTGGTTGGTTCCATCTCAAAGTGTCTTTACGCCTTGAAGGCGGGCAATGAAATCAAAGGAGGAATCTTAATGAAGATGAACAAGAAATTCGTGGCTGCTTTTAGTGTAGCCGCTCTGATGCTTGCAATTACCCCAACTTCACCAGCATTTGAACGCCACCCAGAAATTCGTGCTGCGATTGATGCATTGCACAACGCCAAAGAGCATTTAGAGCATGCCGCGCATGACTTTCGTGGTCACCGTGTGGACGCGATCCACGCAATTGATGAAGCAGAACGACAACTGCGTATTTGCATGGAAGTTGATTAATTGGAATGCGTTGGAACCGTGAAGGCGCAGGCTATCTGCGTCTTCACATTTAGTACGGCTTCTTATCCGGTATTGTGCAGCCCAGCTGCGATTCCATTGATCGTTGCCCCCAGCGCGTAGTTGAGTTCTTCGTTATCCATTCCGGCGCGTTTGCGGCGAAGAAGGTCAACCTGAATAAGGCTCATAGGATCTACATATGGATTCCGCAATCGGATCGATCGCGATAACACTGGATTTCCACCCAGTAAATCAGTTTGACCCTTAATGGACAAAAGTACCTGCCGCGTCCGCTCAAATTCTTCGACTAACATCTGCCACACGCGTTCGCGAAGACCTACCTCTGGAACAAGTTCAGCGTATAACCGCGCAATTGTGAGGTCGGCTTTTGCCATGGCAAGTTCCACGTTTCGGATCAAATCTGAAAACAGCGGGAACTCTCGCATCATTTTTTCTAAAAGCGTTTTCTGCGCAGGGCCTTGGGCGGCAAACCGGTCCA
The DNA here is from genome assembly GCA_035651835.1 of Terriglobales bacterium. Classification (GTDB taxonomy): domain Bacteria; phylum Acidobacteriota; class Terriglobia; order Terriglobales; family Acidobacteriaceae; genus JAOAPG01. The sequence goes on along the minus strand of DASRFC010000070.1, from coordinate 58,198 downwards.
GCGCGTAGCCAACACCGAACCATGCCGGCACAGCGTGGCGACTTTGCATCCAGCCGAAGACCCAGGGAATTGCGCGAAGATCTTCAAGCTGGCGGCTTTTGGAGCGTCGCGATGGCCGCGATCCGATCCGTGCGTGTTCAAGCTCGTTTACCGGAGTGGCTTGTTCAAAGTATTCAAGCACGTCTGGGTTTTCCGCAATGTTCTTGCGATAGAAGGCGAACGCATCGGCTGACATTTCTTCCATTGCCTCATCCCATTGCCGATCGGTTCCGGGCGTCGGTTCGTCAGGACGAGTGAGCGCTTCGAGGCAAGCGGCAATCATGGTCTCCAGGTTCCATTCGGCGAGCACTGGGTCAGCATACTTCCAGTTGAGAACTTCTCCCTGTTCGGTGACGCGAATTTGCCCCGAAAAATCTCCTACCGGTTGCGCCAGAATCGCCGCATGAGTCGGCCCTCCCCCTCGTCCTACCGTCCCCCCTCGCCCATGAAATAGCCGGAGCTTCACATCGTGTTCACGTGCAACGCGATGCAGTTCGCGGTGAGCTTTGTACAACTCCCAAATGCTGGTCAACATGCCACCATCTTTATTCGAATCGGAGTAGCCGAGCATGACTTCCTGCCATCGTCCCCAGGAATTAAGAAGCGGCTTGTAACCTTCCGTATTCCACACTTGCGCCATAACTGTCGGGGACTTGCGCAATGCTTCGATGGACTCAAAAAGTGGAACCGGCATCAAACCGGAATCAATAGACGAACCAGCAACCTGAACTCCGTAAATAGTCGCGAGCCGCACAACTGCGAAAATATCGTCCGCAGATTCTGCGCCGCTGATGACGTACGCTCGGATGGCCTCCGCAGGGTGAAGCTTTTTCATCTCCGCGATATTTCGAAAAGTTTCAAGAAGGTCCAAAGAAGAGGGCGAAAGACTATTCGGCAGACGCGAGGAAGCGTTGTTCTTGTCCTCCGATGAAATTTCGTCGAGAAGCTGTGACTGCACGCGCGCGTGTTGGCGGATGTCAAGCGTCGAAAGATGAAATCCGAAGGTGCGAATTTTCCTAAGAAGCGGATCCAGCATCCACTCCGCTAGCCTTCCGCCTCGATTCGCATTCAAGCTATCGCGCAACATAGAAATATCATGCTCAAACTCGGCCGCACTCTGGTAGCCGTCAGGCTCCGCGGATCCACTTCGGCTGGCTCGCAGACGGATCAAGATAAAATTTACGAATCGCCGATAGGATTCAGTTTCCGAGATGCGCGCAAACCTGGAATGCTCGTCCCCAATTCGAGCACTGTATTCTTTTAATCGTGAACTCAAGTCTTGGGTGACGGGAGCTTGCCGAAAAGACGAACTGATCTTGTCCATGGCTCGCTCCAATTCACTTACGTAGTGGGCAATAATTGTGTTGCGCGCCCTCTGTAGAGCTTCGCCAGTAGAGTCGGCCGTCACATGGGGATTACCGTCGCGATCGCCGCCAATCCAGGAACCGAAATAAATGAGCTCCGGCACTTCTTCATCGGCAAGTTGCTGCACGCCATAAACCTCTCGCAGCGCATCCACCACCTCGTCATAGACACGCGGAAGTGCCTCAAACAGCGACATCGGATAGTGATCGAGTCCCATCCGTATCTCGTCAGTCACAAGCGGTTTCTGTACGCGGACTTCATCTGTCTGCCACAGAGCTGTAATTTCGGCAAGGATATAGGTTTCGTAAGTTTCGGCTTCCGCCCCTGACAACGGCAGATGATCGAGCCGTTCGAGATATTGCGCGATCCGGCGCCGCTTGGAGAGAACGGTACGCCGTGCGACTTCGGTGGGATGGGCGGTGAAAACCGGGATCACTCTCACCTGGCGCAAAGCAGCCAACGCGTTCTCACTGCAGATGCCGGCATCGCGCATACGTCGCAGTGTTCCACGAAATGATCCGGCTAGGGGAGCTTGCTCGACATGTAATTTTCCCGCGCGGCGGCGGCGCTTTCTATGATTCGTCTCGGCAAGATTGGTCAGCTCAAAATAAATCGCAAAAGCTTTGGTGACGAGATAAGCGTCTTTGATCGGCAAACGTTCAATGATCGAGCGCGCCTCAGCCATTTGGGGATTCGCAAACGGTGATCCGCTGGACTTAACAATCGCGGCGCCCCCTCTCGATTCTTCCCGATAATTTATGAGTAAGCGCCTGAGCTGCTCGACAATTTCGAGCAGTTGCTCGCCTGCTTGCTCGACAAGAACCTTGCCCAGCAATATGCCAAGCGAGCGAACATCTCGTCTTAATGGCGCTTCTTTCAACGGCTCGTCCGTGCCAGCGGTCAATTCCGCCAGACGGCTGCACTGGTCCTCCGCGCTCCACAGGGGCGTGTCTGCCATAGGTGATTCCATACTAATAGAGGATTGGCTAAAGATCGCTGCGGGAATTCTGCTGTTGTGGTGCGGTTATTCAAATCGCGTGTTTAAACGTGCAGTCTTTCCAGAATCTCCGATGGTTCCGGCCGCTCGGTGTAATCCGCATCGTGCCAAGCCCGGAGAATAGTTCCGTCTTGATCAAGAATATATGTGGCCGGAATAGGCAGCTCCCAACTGGTGTCACCGTTAGTGAATGGAAGATTGATAAACACGCGCTTGTAAACCGCCTGCTGATGGTCCGGCACCCTGTACGTGAGTCCGAATTGCTGAGCGACTTTGTTTCCCGCGTCGCTGAGCAATGGGAATTTCAATTTGTGTTGATCAGCCATGAAGAACGACTGCTGAATAGTCTGCGGCGAGATGGCTACTAACGTCGCGCCGGATAATTGGATTTGCGGCAGGATCAGGTTCATAGCCTCAAGTTGTCCCACGCAAAAAGGACACCAGCGCCCGCGAAAAAAGCAGATCACGAGTTTGCCTTTGCTCAATAGCTCGGCTGAGGAAACTAATTTTCCATGGTGGTCGGTTAATTCGAAAACGGAAGCCTTCACGTCGATAGGTAGGACTCGATCAGAAATTCCGCCTTGTTTGATTTCTACGATAGTCCGAGCATGAATGGCCTGTATCTCAGGAGGAACGTACTTATTGATGAGTTCTTTGCGCTCCGCGAATTGTTCGTGCAGGGAACGAGTATCGGTGCCGGGATGCGATTCGTCGAGAGAACGCCATTTCATAAGGGCAGGTTTTGGGCTACAGGCTTCGGGCTTCAGAAATCAAGCTTCAGGGCTCAGGCTTTAATAGACCTAATATCAACTCTAGCTATTCAAATGAGGCTTAACAGAATAAATCCTGCAGCCTGGTCCTTTAGCCTGTTTTCCTACCTTCCGGGCATTTTCATTCCCGCTAATCTTCTTGCGAAGCTCGGTTTTCCCATTTGTTTGAACATCTTTTTCATTTGCGCATATTGCCGCAGCAGATTGTTCACTTCCTGAATGGTCGTGCCCGAGCCACGAGCGATGCGCTTTCTGCGGCTGCCATTGATCACTTCATGATGATTGCGTTCGTGACCGGTCATCGAATTGATGATCGCTTCTACACGATTGATCTGTTTCTCGTCTACGTTGTCAGCGGCTTTTTGTAATCCCGAGAAAGGACCAACGCTTGGCAACATGCCCATCAGACTCTTCATCGATCCCATCTTTTTTACTTGCTGTAACTGATCGCGAAAATCTTCCAGCGAGAAGCCGTCGCCCGAGAAGGCTTTTTTCGCCATCTCTTCCGCTTTTTTCTTATCGACATGCTGCTCGGCTTTCTCGATCAGCGAGAGAATGTCTCCCATCCCCAGAATGCGCCCAACTACGCGATCGGGATGAAATGGTTCTAGCGCATCGTACTTTTCGCCCACACCAAGGAATTTGATCGGCTGCCCGGTAACCTGCCGAATGGAAAGCGCAGCTCCACCGCGCGCATCACCGTCCATTTTTGTTAATACAACACCGGTAAGCGAAAGCTTCTTATGAAATTCGTCTGCGGAATTTACGGCGTCCTGTCCGGTCATGGCATCGGCCACGAACAGGATTTCCTGCGGATTCAGCAGTTTTTTTAACGACTGCATCTCATCCATGAGTTGGTCGTCTATATGGAGACGTCCGGCGGTATCGACGATGAGCACGTCCGAGCCGCTGATGATGGCTTCTTTCCGCGCCTCTTTAGCTAATCGTTCGACAGTCGCAGTGTTCGCTTCGCCAACTTGTCCCTCGTAAATATTGGCCTTGATCGCATGAGCTACAACCTTTAACTGCTCGCGGGCCGCGGGACGGTACACGTCAACCGAAACCAGCATGGGGCGATGGCCGCCGTTCTTCAGCCAATTTGCCAGCTTGCCAGAAGTTGTCGTTTTACCGGAACCTTGCAGGCCAGCCATAAGGATGACGGTCGGTGGCTGCGAAGCAAACTTCACGCGAGCCGTATCTTTGCCAAGCGTCTCGATCAGTTCATCGCGAACGATCTTAATGACCTGTTCGCCGGGAGAGAGAGCGGTGGCAACCTGCTGTCCGACGGCTCTTTCCTGGATGTGGTCTATGAGCTGCTTGACGACTTTAAAATTGACGTCAGCTTCAAGCAGTGCAAGGCGGATTTCACGCATTGCCTCTTGAATGTTCTCTTCGTTGAGAACAGCCTGCCCACGTAGAGTTTTAAACGCACGTTGTAATTTTTCTGAAAGATTCTCAAACATAGGAGTAAGAGGCTATTTTAACAGCCAAGCTTTGAATGGCGTGGTAGAGCGGCGCTTTCAGCGCCGCATGCGCTGGTCAGAAGCGGCATTTACTCGTGTATTTCATCAATCATCGATCATAGGCGACAGAACTGGTCCTGGCAATTATTGAGTGCCGAAGGCACGATATCTGGGAGCCCGGCACGGCAGTGCCGGGAACACAGGACGTGAAGCTCTCCGAGTCCCTTCAGGGACGGCATCCGCCTGTGTGATATCCGCCACAGACAAGCGGGTGCGCGATTGTACATATTGTCCAAATGGCCCACAAGTATTCCAACGTCCTCGTTCATTTTGTTTTCAGCACCAAGCAGCGTCGAGATCTTATTCCGACAGAGATGTTGCCGAAGCTTTGGAAATACTTTGCGGGGATTGGTCGAAACCATGGCATTCCTTACTCGCCGCCGGAGGAATCTCTAACCATGTGCATTTGCTGATCGCACTTCCCTCCGATATTACTTTTGCGAAAGCTGTTCAGATATTGAAGGCAAACTCCTCGCGTTGGCTACATGAACAACGGCCAGAGTTTGCATGGCAGGAGGGATACGGAGCATTCAGCGTAAGCAGTTCTAATCGGGATGCCGTGAGAGAGTACATCGCACACCAAGCGGAGCATCATCAACAGAGGTCTTACGAAAAAGAATTTGAGGCGATACTGCGAAAATCAAAATTGGCGTTTGATCCGAAAGATGCCTTGGATAGGTGACGTCCCTTCGGGACTCGCTTGTTTTTCCATGTTTCCCGGCACTACCGTGGCGGGCTTTCATATACCTTGCCTGCGGCACTGAACTGTGTCGGGAATTGAAATCGAGTCGCGGACGGACATTGCATTAGCTGACAACAATGCCATTTGACTTCATACAACCATCGCTCACTTGAGCACCTCCTTCGCTCCCACCACCGTATTGCTATGAATCGTCACTGTATCTTCTACTCTTAACGCATATCCTCCCGCATAGGTCACCATCACCGGAATATTTCTCGCCTTCGCTACCCTAAAAACCAATTCATCGCGCCGCTTCAGTCCCTCTATTGTCAATGCTAATCCGCCGAGCTGATCTTCTCTATACGGATCGGCGCCTGCGATGTAGCAGATCAACTCCGGTTCGAACTGCCGCAGCCCAGAGCTGAGCGCATTATCCAGCCATGCCAAGTAATCGTCATCGCCAATACCATCTGGAAGATCAACATCAATCGACGACGGCGGCTTCCACGCCGGATAGTTGTTTTGCTGGTGAAGCGAAATTGTGAACACATCTCCTGCGTGGGTATTACGCACGTTCCCCAGAGACTTGTTCGGAGCCGCCTTCAAAGTCGAAGAAGCCCGCGACGGCAACGGATCGCCAGGGGCGCGCACACCCGCAAAAATCGCAGCCGTACCGTTGCCATGATGCACATCGCAATCTACCGTCATGGCACGTGTAATTTTATTGTCGTGCTGCATGCGCCGGATCGCGACCGCTACATCATGAATCATGCAAAATCCCTCTCCGTGATCCGCAAAAGCATGGTGAAAGCCGCCGCCAATGTTGACGGCAATGCGATCTTTTAGCGCGCATTCAGCCGCAAGAACCGACCCGCCCGCAGCCAGCCAGAATGCCCGTACCAGCTCAGGCGAGTAGGGAATCTCAAGCTGCAATTCCTCCTGCGGTGAAAGTGTCCCTGTTTTTAGTTTATGAACGTACTCCGGCGTGTGAACAAGAAGGATATCTTGGTCGGAAGCAGATTTTGGAGACAAAAAGTCCGACCTATCAGCTACGCCGGTTTCAAGTAGCCGGTCGTGAACAAGCCGGTATTTCTCGGCAGGGAAGACATGCGCTCCAATGGGGAGATAGTAATCATTGCTATAAATGAGTTTGAAAGGGAGCATGACGTCTCATTAATCAAAAAGCTTCATTGTCATCGTGAGCGCGAGTATTTCAGTCAACCGTGACTGAATTCAGTACAAAGAATCGCCAGGGCGCGCACGAAACTACTCGGCCCAATCAGCAATTGCCAAGGGCAACCATTATTTCATCAACAGTATATCGGTTCATTCTTCACAGGTTCCGCATCTTCATCGAGCCTGACAACCTAAGGACCGAATTTCAGAGAAGAAATACAAAAGCCGGGAGGTGGAATTTCTTCCGCTTCCCGGCTGTTTCAACTCTTCGTGGACGGGCGAGGGCACCTGTCTCTACATTGTTAATGTGACTTAGTTGCTTGGTGTTGCGCTTGCTGCGGAACTCTGCGTCGCACTTGAAGCTGGGCTAGCTGGAGCCGCAGTGTTAGCCGCTGCTGTGCTGTTGTCCGTCGGTGCGCCACTTGTGAGTCTTGTTAAGCGCGGGAAGAATGGCGTCACTTCGAACGGCATTTTGTCGCGGGCCGAGGTGATCGCAACCGGGGCTGACTTTGCCAGCTCGACGTGATCATCCCAGGCGTTTAATTTGACGCGTCCCCCTAGCGGCAGAGCTGAGATTTGATCCAGTTTGTTTTGATCGAGCTCCGGACCTCCTGTCATCAAGGCCGACAAGCGCGTTACTTGTCCGGACTTGCTGTCCACAAAGCTGTTGCCCAAGTGAGCGGTCAGCAGTGCGGAAAGCTGTGGTGAGCGGGCCGACAGTTCCTTCAGGAATAACTTCGCTGTGTCGAGCTTCTGTGCGTACGGTGAATTCTTTAGCAGATCAAGTGCCTTGGTATCTGCGGCGGTTTCTTCTTCCGGGTTATGACGGAATCCGAAATTATTGTATGTGGATTCGTCGGTGAACAGCATGCGGTCATTGAAAGCAAATTTGCTGCCCAGATTATGTCCGAGGACAATGTGCGCCAGTTCATGGGAAAGAACCATGGCGAGACTGGCTTCATCGGGGAGCACGTCGATCAGGCCGCGGCTCACGATGATCGTATTGCCCACGCTGAAGGTTTCCAGCGGAGACGTTAACATGACGCGGGCGCGTACCGGACGGGGCAGATCAATGTTATTGGTGACTTCAAGGTTGTTGATGACGGTTTGCAGAACTTTATCAACTTCGCCTTCCGGCGCGACAAGTCCAGCTTCCTGCAACCGCGCGACTACGTTGTCTTCGGCTTGCTGCTGCCATTCGCGCTGAGCTTCCAGCGGAGAAGCGTCGCCAGCTGCCGTGCTGTCGTCCTTTACCGAGTCAACGCGAAGCTGCGTGAGTTCATCTTCCTTGGCAGCTTGCTTCAGATCATATCCCCAGATGCGACTCTGAGCTTTGAATGCCATTTTGTCTTTGGCGCCGTAGCTGAAGTCGCCTTCTTCACTGTAGATGTACGCAGGAACCCAATAGCCAGGGATCAAGTTCAAGCGCCAGCTATCCATGTGGAAGAAGTAGGCGTTTCTCGGACGCGGTGCATAAGTACCGTTCAGACGCACGATGTTGTATTCCTGATCTTCGACCCAGACACGGCCTACGAAGCGGCCCTTGCCAGCATCTTTCTTCGGCGTGATGTCGAACACGAGGCAGCGCACGTCGCCCAGGAATTCGCGGCGGACGTACTTGAATTCATAGTGATTGCGGTCGAAGTCTTCGCGATCGGCGAAGATCATCCAGGAGAAACCCATCGGCTGGTATTCGAATTTGAAAAGCTTGGTCACGCCGCCCAGCATGCTTTTCTGAAAGCTGCTGTCTTTTGTGAGATAGTCGCGACGGTCGACACTTTCTCCGAGATCCATGCGGCCGAGGAAGTAGTGATCTTCTTTAGGCACGGCGCCGAGTTGCTGATCCGGCTTCAAATTTTGCAGATAAGTTTCGACCAAAGGGTTTCTAGTCTTAAGCATGTCCATCAATGCATGCTCGCGCATAATGGCGCGGTTCACGACGTCTTCCATCGTGACGACTGGTGGCAGTGCCTGAGCCGTTGGCGCAGCTGCCGGCGGTGCAGCGGCAGAAGTGACGGCAGTTTGAGATGCGACCGTCGCCGGCGTCTGGTCAGGCGAAGCTTGATTGTTAGTCTGCGCCGCCGCGGTGAGCGTGGCGAGCAGTACAGCTGTTAGTAATGACTTCGTATTCCCCATAACTCTTTCCCTCTCTTTTGTTCACATCCCAAAGTCTTTGTGCTCCAACTTGACTTCTAACTTCGAATCTGAACTTCACATAGCCAATTGAAAGACGACATGCACAACAGCCGTTGAATCCACAGCCGAGCCTTCACGCAGTGCCGGTTTGAACTGGATCTTATTGGCAGCGGCGATTGCTGCTTCATCGAGTCCATGTCCCAATCCGCGAACCACCCGATTCACATGTAATTGTCCGTTTGAACCGAAAACAACTTCCAGCAGGACTTCACCTTGCAACTGAAGGTTGCGAGCCTCCTGGGTGTAAGTCGGATTCGGTTTGTAGGTGATATTGACCGGAGTGGTAGCGGGGCCATTCTCCACCAAATGCTTCGGAGTGTTGGTAGCGACCTGTTGCGAACCGAATCCACCCACCTGTGCTGTGCCTTGACTTCGCGGCACCCCTGTTTGTGCAATACCATTCCCGAAGCCTGTGCTCGCGACTGTTCCCTGGATACCTTTTGTGCCTCCGCTGCCGTTCCCTTTGCCGCCTCCGGCAGGTAGATCGAACCCGCCCATTTGCGTAGCGGTTAAATGTGCATTTTCCTTGCCTGCGCCCTTAAGCCCATTGGGATCACCGAACCCACCGGTTTGCACCGATTGCACCGGCGCATTGATGGTGGCAGGAGCCGAACTGCCGAAAGATCCCGTGTAAATGAGTTTGGCGGGCATTGCCGACTGTACCGGCAACGCGGGCGCTACAAACCTAGCCTCAAGTTTGGGAGCTTCGACCTTCTCTTCTTTCTTTTTGGGTCTGCGGAACTCCTTTGGAACTACTAACTTCGGAGCTGTAAATACTGGCGGTAACAGCTTCGCCATTAATTTGGGACGCTTCTGGTGTGGTTTAACTGCTTTCTGATGTGGAGCCGGAGGTGGAATGAGTTCAGTAATGGAATACTTTGGCCTGATATTCAAGTGCTCAGGCCACAACACTCCTACAAACAGCAGCAATAAAATCGCGAGAGCTTCAATGCCATAACTGGTGGCAATCGTGCGCCAGTCCAGCTTTCTTTCGGGCAGAAGACCCATCTCGAAATTGTCAGGCATAGATCTTCATCAGCTCCTAAAAGGAACCCGGACCGGGGTGAGTGCGCGGGTGGAGTTTTCAAAGTACGGGAGAATGGACACGGGGTAAACGTGTCCTGTGGGCGTGTACTTGGGTAACCCTCGGGTTATCACTCTGGGAATTTGCCTAAATTGGTTTCAGGAGATTAAGCAATATTCTTCCGGCGGCGGGCGAAAAAATAGAAAACGGGAACGCCGGAAAAAATAACTAATGACCCTAGCGCAGAATTGCGGAGATTGTCAGTGAACGTGTAGTAGAGCAATACTGCCGAGGCCAGTACGAACAGCGCAGGAACGACTGGATATCCCCAGACACGATAGGGACGCGGAGCTGTGGGATCACGCTGCCGGAACACGAAGACCGTGCTGCTGGCAATCATATAAAAAAGCCACTCTGAAAAAATGGCAAGCGAGAACAGTTGACGAAAACTGCCACCCAGTAAGAGCAGCAGAATGGCAAGAACCGCCTGCACAATAATAGCGATGGAAGGTGTATGGAATTTTGGATGAACCTCCGCTATCGCCGAGAAAAAGTAGCGATCGCGCGCCATGGCGAAGGGAACGCGAGCTCCGCTCATGATCGTGCCATTAAGGGTGACAATCATCGAAACGGCCATTCCGATGGAAACAATGCTGGCACCGAGTGGGCCAAGCACGAGAGCAATGGCATCGGAAGCAGGACGCGGAGTTGCCGCAATACCGGCCGCCGGCATTACGAACTGCACAGCAGCATTGACCAGCATGTATAACGCGGCAACTACGGCGACCCCGGCAATTAGAGCTATCGGAATGTTGCGCTCAGGTTGGCGAATTTCGCCCGCGACCATATTCAGATCATTCCATCCGTCGTAAGCCCAGAGGGCCGCAACCAGCGCGGCCATGAATCCAGCGATTCCTCCCTTTGCTCCGTCATAGCTGCCAGCGAAGTGACTCCAGCTTCCAGCGCTATAGCTGAAGCCGATCCCTACGATAGCTAGAATCATTCCTACTTTGAGCAGAGTGAAGACCAGCTGAAATTCCCCGGCTCGTTTGATCCCGATGTAATTAAGAAATGAGATCAGGATAGTGACAATAATTGCGAAAAGTTGTCCGAAGGTGATGGCAAATGGCTGCCTGATTACATTGTGAGAAAAGAAAGAAAATGCTGGGAAATTTCCGAGAATGCGGACAATTGCAATAGTGACGCTGGCGATGGACGCGGGTTTGGCAATGACAAACCACGTCCATGCATAGAGAAAACCAGCAAGCGGTCCGTAGCCATCCCGTACATATACATACTCGCCTCCGGCCTGCGGCTTCATTGCGCCAAGTTCCGCGTAAGTGAGCGCACCGAAAAATGAAAGTAAGCCGCCGACGATCCACGCCAGATAGACGAGTTTGGCCGAGCCAACCGCCTGCATCATTTCGGCGGGAACCAAGAAGACTCCACTTCCGATGATTGTTCCTACTACTACAGCAGAGGCATGGCTGACTCCGAGATCGCGGGAGAGTTCAGGACGAGTTTGGGTGGATGTTGGCATTAAAAGGAATGAGTATACGCGAACGCGAGACCGAGAAAGTTGGGAGGACGGGGATGAAAAGCCTGAACCGCAAAGAGCACAAAGAACTGCCGCAAAGAGCGCGAAGAAAAGCCTAGATCAGTGCTGTTTAAAGTGACCGCGAGTAGAACAAAGCTCCCACTGAACTAGTCCGCTTAATGACACGTGCGGCGCTTTCTGAGTTCTTTTAATTTTTAGCTTTTCTTCGCGTTCTTTGCGGCAGTTCTTTGTGATCTTTGCGGTCAAAAGCTCTAGCTTATTAACTGTTCCAAAATGGTATGGAACTTGATAGATTTCATGTGAAACAGTGGCTATTGAATAGTGCATCAGCTATGTTGTAGTCACATGCGAGCCGCTGATCTCACTCCTGAAATTATTGGTGCAGCGATCAAGGTTCATCGGCAGCTTGGTCCTGGCTTACTCGAATCCGCCTATCAAGCTTGCCTGGCATTCGAGATCGGAAAGTCAGGTCTTCGAGTAGAACGTCAAAAGCCAGTCCCTCTGGTTTATGAATCGGTAAAGCTGGATTGTGGTTTCCGAGCCGATCTGGTGGTTGAAGGCAGAGTGGTTCTAGAACTTAAATGCAAGGAAGCGATTCATCCTGTTGACGAAGCTCAATTGCTCTCCCACCTACGCCTATTGCACATACCCGTGGGGCTGCTCATCAATTTTCATGTATGTCTTCTGAAAAATGGAATTAAAAGAATGGTCAATGACTATCGTGAGCGTCTGGCGGAAGGAGCATAGAGTTTGTTTTCACGTACTGCGCGAAATCCTTAAAACATATAAACCGCAAACAAAGAAAAGCCGCAAAGAACGGGAAGAAGAGTAATGGAAAGAGCATCAGACTGGTGCAGTGGTTGATTCAGAATTTACAACGAACAAAGCGCTTGCAATGTATCCCACGCCGAAAGTGATGACCGTCCCAAGCGGTACGTACCACGTCCAAGGTACCTGGGTTCCCAACCAGATATAAAATTCTAGTGCCAGACCACATGCCATGCCTATCATTGCGCCATTTTGATTAGCGCGCTTGGTGAGCACACCGAGGAGGAATACGCCTAGCAGTGCTCCGTAGGCCACTGAGGCAATCTGCAATCCCACTTCGATTACGCGGCCTACTTTGTGCAGCGACAGCACGGCCAATCCAAAAAGCACCAGTGCCCAAATTAGAGTCGATACTCTGGAGAGGCGCATCTGCAGCCGATCATCTAAGTTTGGATGGCGACGTAGGTAGAAGTCCATCATTGAGCTGGACGAAAGCGAGTTTAGAGCCGCGCTCAGGTTCGACATCGCCGCCGCCAGGATGGCAGCGATTAGCAGTCCTGAGATTCCATGTGGCATATGCGTCACGATGAAGGTGGGATAGATTCGGTCGGCTCGTCCAAACGTTGCCGAAGGTGTGTGGTAAAAAGCGAATAGCATCACGCCAACAATTAAAAAAAGCGCGAACTGAAATAAGATGGCGACTCCGCTGGAAAGCAGCGCCGTCACGGATTGCCGTTGGTTACGGGCAGCCAACAATCTTTGCACGATCAGTTGATCGGTCCCGTGGCTGGCAGTGGTAAGAAATGTACCGCCGATGAGTCCCGCCCAGAACGTATAGGGTTTCCACAAGGTAGGAGTGAAATCGAACATCTGCAACTTATGAGCGCTTGTCGCTATAGTGTGAATACTCGCCAATCCTCCCGGCACCAGATGCAGAATAGTGAATACGCCCACCAGCGTTCCCCCGACGTAAACAAAGGTTTGAACAACGTCGGTCCAGATCACGGCTGCCAATCCGCCTTCAAACGTATAGACCAATGTTAGCGCGGTAATGATTGCGATGGAGGCAATCTCGCCAGTGCCCAGCGCGATCGCGACTACGATGGATACAGCATAGACACGCACTCCTTCCGCGGCAGCCCTGGTCAACAAGAATAATCCGGCTGTCATTGACCTCAGTGTTCTTCCAAAGCGTCGTTCGATTAATTCATAGGCAGTGAAGAGATCTCCGCGAAAATAGTGTGGCAAAAGGATGAAGCTGATAATGATCCGACCGACAAGGTATCCCATTACGACCTGTAAAAACGTAAGGTTCGTGTCGTACGCAAGGCCAGGGATGCTAATGATCGTAAACGTGCTGGTTTCCGCAGCGACAATGGAAAGTGCAATGGCCCACCAGGGAATGTTACGGTCGGCAAGAAAGTAATCACGAAGCGACCGCTGACGTTTTCGGAAGCGAAGCCCGAACAGAGTTATGCCCGCAAGATATAGCGCGATGATAGTGAAGTCTAGAGTATTCAGGCCCATCAGATTGTCCATTATGCAGGGCAGAACACCGGAGCGGTAGTGAGACAGTGAGAACGCAGGACAGAAGCAACTGAAAATGGTTAAGAAGGGACTCCGATTTAATCCTGTGATAGAACTACGCTCGTGACTTTTTTTCTCGGCATCGACGGCGGAGGCAGCAAGACCTCCTGCTTACTCGGCGACGAAACCTCCGTGCTTGGTAGCGGTACTGGGTCCGGCAGCAATGTGGTTCGGGTTGGAGAGGCATCAGCGCGGAAGTCCCTCAGCGAAGCGATTTACCAAGCCTGTTCTGCTGCGAACATAAGTCCTTCACAGATTTCCCGTACCTGCGTCGGCGTTGCTGGTGGCGCTCGCAAGGACGTAGACGAGATTGTTCGAGCGATCGTCTCCAAAATTGTTGGCGGCGAAATCGAAGTTGTGGGGGACATGGTCATTGCTCTACAGGCTGCTTTCGGCGATGGACCCGGAGTGATCGTGATCGCTGGTACCGGTTCAATTGCTTACGGGCGGAATTCAAATGGCGAGACGGCACGCGCTGGCGGTTGGGGTTTTGCGATCTCCGATGAGGGGTCAGGCCATTGGGTTGGGCGTGCAGCTATACAAGCAATAATGCGTGCTTATGATGAAGGAAAGCAGACGCGTTTATTGGCAAGCATCTTGAACGCTTGGCAACTCGAAACTCGCGACCAGCTGATTCTTTCCGTAAACGCGATACCGTCTCCTGATTTCTCCGCATTATTCCCAATGATAATTTCCGCGGCAGCTTCGGACGATGCGCTTGCCAAGCAGATCCTTGCGGACGCAGGAGACAAATTATCTGGTCTTGCGAAGATCGTAGTCAGGCGTTTATTCCATCCAGGGCAGGCGGTGAAGATCGCTATGGTTGGCGGCGTGTTTGCGAATAGCGGAATCGTGCGGGAAGCGTTCTGGAAAAGCTTGACCGTCGAATACTCAAATTCCGATGTCGATCCGAGAGTTGTTGAGCCGGTTCGTGGAGCCCTCGAGCTGGCTCGCAAAAGAAAGGCATAACCAAGTTTATTTCGCTACTGCTGCTTGTTCAGGCTGGCTCACACCTTTGCGTCGCAGCAAATCCACTAAAGCTTGATACAACCGTGCGCGTGTTTCATAACGCTCGTGGGCACGAGTGATATAGCGGATGTGCACCTCTACTCCCGAAGTAGTGGGTCTTAGATTTACTGCTGGGGTTGCGGTAACGGATTGCACTCGATAACGTGTGGTTGCTTGCTTCCATTCCTTCTCAGCCGCTTGAGCATTCTCTGCGGTTTCTTTCACAACCATCTTCTGAATTGACTCAATAATAGGATAAGGATCTTCTGAAGACGGAACCATGATTTCCAGTTCGTCCCACAGCCATTGACCGGTGGTTGAGAAATTAAAGAAATGTCCTTCGATTGCGTAACTGTTCACGAAAGCCACTTTGCGTCCAGTGGGATGGCCCGTGTCAGTCCAATTGCCAGTTTCGAGCAGTACGGTCCGGAACAGACTGATCTCAATTACTTCGCCTACAACGCCATTGATCTCGACCCAGTCTCCAACTTTGATTCCATTGCGGCCCATCAATACAAACCAACCGACGAAAGCAACGATGAAATCTTTCAAAGCAACGGTAAGGCCAGCGCCAGCCAATCCGAGAATAGTCGGCATCTGCTGAGGAGCGCCAAAAATTACAAATAACGCCATTAGCGCACCGATTGCCTGAACTACAAAGCGAATTACAACCCGAAGAGTACGAATACGATTATGTTCTGTGCTGGTACCAGGAAGAAAATGATCGATGACGAGTCCGATCAGATACACGGCAAAGAAGATCAAAATGATCCAGAGCACCGATTGGATCACTTTATGGGTAGCAGCACGCTGCTGTAGCCCCACAAGAACCAACCAATTGCCGTAGGTGTCACGAAGTTCCTGGTGATCCTGAATACGCTTGTCGAAATCCGTCAGGTCTTTTTTTACGTCTGAAAGACGGTTTAGTGAGGTGACGGCAGCATCGGTTGCTTCGGCAGAATCCCCTGCATCGCCTTCACCGGAGGTGAGTTGACTCGCAGCTTGCTGCGCAATCGCCTGATTGCTTGTAGCCTGAGTTTTGAGTAGTTGGTTTAAATTGTCATGAGCGTGGGTCAGCTTGGTCGCGTTTTGGTCCGCGTCGTCACGGGCCTGATTCAAGGCAACTGCCTTATTGTGCAGATCGTGTAATTGTGTGAGCTGCCCCCACAGTGTATCGGTGCGGTAATTTACCACCTTATTTACATTCACACCTGCTGTCGAACGGCTTTCGTCAAGTACGTGTTCAGCAGCTTCGTGTGTGGTGAACTGATTTTGGATGGCGGTTCGTGGATCAGCTCCCGAGCGGTCTATATCTTCTTTTATGTCGCTGACTTCGTCGCCATCCAGCTCAACCTGTACCTGTATCAGCTCGAGTTGCTGCTGGAGGTTATCTTTGCGATCGCCTGTGGCCACATCCACTTGCTTCTTCAACTGATCAACGCGTGCCTGATCGGCCGTAACCGCTTCTTCGGCTTTGCTCAGACGTGCAAAGAGCTCGCGATTTTGAGGAGAGGGTTGCTCAACCTGATTGCCAGCGTCGCGCAACGCCTGGGCAAAGGCGAGATCGACTTCGTGATCGCTTACTCGCTCAGCTTCCTCGGCGAAACGCTGTTCCTCAGTTGTTGCGACCAATGGCGTGAGACTACGAGCAGTCTGCAACGGCTTTTCGTCCACGGCTGGCGGCTTTACCGTCTTCTTTGCACTTTTCGTCGAAGCGGATTGGGTTGACTCGCGGGTTACTGTGAGTCCCGCGATAGCCGCGAGGATCAGCAACAAGAGCCCGAGAATAACCAGCAGTTGGCGAGATTTCATGAAGATGCCAGCATTTCCGCAAATCCGCGCTTCATTATACGTTCACAGCTGATTGCACGAGAACTCGCCAGTGCAGTCACTTTAGGAAACCCCAGCCTTTAAATACGTTGAGCAGTGTGGCGTGGCGCTCAGTCGGACTGAGAAGATGCCGCGACGCTGCGCTAAAATCATTTCCATGCGGATCACCAGTCGACGCACAGCGATTTACACCTTCCTCTCCGTAGGAGTGATTCTCGCCGCCTTGGCAGTTGCTGTCGGTTTTGGGTGGATCATCCTCAACTGGCGTCAGGATGTAAAAGTTGTCCTCGGAATCATTTTTTTCGGAGGCATCGCCGCTGGACTGATTGTGAATACCAGTTTTCTGATTCGCGAGATTCGTCGTAACGAACAGCATGACAGCTTCATCAATGCAGTCACCCACGAGCTTAAGACCCCTATCGCTTCCATCCGTCTGTATTTGCAAACTCTACAACGGCACGATGTGGATGAATCCAAGCGCAAAGAATTTTATGGCCTCATGCTCGACGACACGGAACGTCTACTGCGGACCGTCGAGCAGGTTTTGAAGGCCGGACAAGCCGGAGTGAAAAGAACGAGCCGCCGTAACCCGCTGGATTTTGGAGAATTAGTGAATGAGTGCGTTGAAGGAGCCCGCGTCAGTCATCATCTTCAATCAGAAGCGTTGCGCTACGAATCGATCATCGAAAACGGTTCCGAGATCAGCGGCGATCCGGAGGAACTGCGTACTGCAGTTTCCAACGTACTAGATAATGCAATCAAATATTCGGGAGAAAAAATCGATGTTATGGTGCGCCTCGAAGAACCGGATGAAAATTATCTCCGTTTAAGCGTGCAGGATCATGGCGTCGGTATTCCGGACTCGGAGCTGAAGCGAATATTCAAGCGCTTTTATCGTGTGCCTATGCGTTCCCTTGCTCATGTTAAGGGCACAGGACTGGGTTTATTTATTGTTCGTACTATCGCCAAAAAGCACGGCGGCCGGGTCTCCGCTCAAAGTGAAGGAGAAGGACATGGCACGACCATTGTTCTGGAGTTGCCCCGGAGCCGGGCATGAGCCGAATCCTCATAGTCGAAGATGAAGTCCACCTTGCCCGGGGACTCTGTTTCAATCTCGAAGCTGAAGGCCATGCCGTGCGAGTCGTTGGGGATGGAGAGAGTGCACTGGATTTGTTGCTGGGACATGGCAGAAAAGCTGCCTCCGAAAAGACGCGCGAAGGGACAAACGAAAAAGCGGAAAGTTCAAAAATCGAGTCGTTCGATGCCATGGTGCTTGATGTCATGCTCCCCGGCATCGACGGATTCGCAGTCGCAGCGGAACTCCGAGCCGCAAAACAATTTATTCCAGTGCTCATGTTAACTGCGCGTGGTCGACCCGAAGACGTGTTGAAAGGATTCGCATCGGGCGCGGATGATTATCTTCCCAAGCCGTTCGAATTGGCAATCTTATTAGCCCGGCTGCAAGGGCTGCTCAGGCGCCGTGAGTGGATGGCGCAGAGTCATTCACAGCACGGAACTGCCGGGGCAAATACCGCTACCAATGGTTCAGCCAATTTATCGGCCGGTACACCGTCTGTAGAAATCACTGAATATTCCGTGTACACATTTGCTGGCCGCACCATAGATTTTGGAAAGCTCGAACTGCGCGTTAAAGAAAACACGATTCAGCTCACTTTGATGGAGGCGCAATTGTTGCGTCATCTGATTCGCAATGCGGGACGTCCCGTATCACGCAAATCGATCCTGGAAGACGTTTGGGGGTTGCATGAAGATACTGACACAAGAGCTATTGACAACTTCATTGTGCGACTGCGGCGTTATATCGAAGACAACTCGTCAAAGCCACAGCATTTATTAACTGTGCGCGGGGTAGGATACAGGTTCGTGGCTGACCCGGAGAAAGCCTAAATATATCGCTTCAAACACGTTTATTCCACGCATTCGGCAATAGTCAGTGTCCAGCCTTCGGGATCTTCAAAAGCGAACTCTCTCATACCGTAGAACTGAGTTTTCAGCTCCATGGTGATCTTAGCTCCAGACTTTTTTACGGCTGCCAGGACCTCTTCGATACCATCGACTTCAATAAAAAGGGTCATAGTTCCGCCAACTGGACGCGAAACCAGAGCGGGATAATCTTCTTTAACCGCCTTCAAATCGTTGAAGAAAATTTCGACAGCCCCGTTCGTAACCGAGGCAAAAACGTATGGAGGATGATCGGGAACGGACATGCCAAGCTGGAAGCCGAGCACGGTGCGATAGAATTCCACGGTGGCTGCAACATCGCCAACAACCAAATTCGGCGTGAGCTTCTGGAATTTCATCTCTTCTCCTCCACGGACTATAGGAGCATAAATGCTCCGGCAACAAAAATTAACTTATTTCATTGGACTTTTTGTAAGCGCCCAATCAACTTTTGCGCGAAGTTTTCTTCTGAATCAGACCATAGCAGGCGCGCATTCGCGCCGGAATGTTGCTGGACCTTGTTGATGAAGTCGACGAGCTTCTGAACGTTAGCCTTGACTCGCTCTTCGGCTTCAGGCGTGAGCTGAATTTGATCTTGCAAAAAATGTGAGTCCAGGCCAAAGTCCACCAGAATATGCCCTTGTTGTTCGTAAACGCTTTCGTCGAACTCGCCCCCGTGAACTTGAAACCTCACCAAAGAGGGTTGCAGCGATGATTGGCCGTCCGATGCCGCTGTCCACAAATCCCAATACGCTTCGAAGACATAAGCATGATCTTCGTGCAACAAATCAGAAGCCATGAGTACAGCTTCTTCTGGACTGACTCCTGGACTGAATCGTTGCTCAAAAACAGTAGGCTCATTCCAGGAAACAGGTTGGACAACAATATAAGTAATTCCGGAGCGCTGAGGGGAAAAAGGGAATTGCTGCAATACAGCCAAAGCTCGCGGCAACATCTCCCGAAGTTCAAAATTTGGGAACCAGAGGCTTAAATAAAGAGGATCAGCCATAATGTGTTCGCTTTTCGCGACTCAATTTCATTGTAAATGTTCAGAAGTTTAACGGAGTATTGGGCGTGAGAATCTGACTCTGTGTTTTAGAAATCTGAGAACGTCAACCGGAATTAAGCCGTTGTGAAATTCCGTAGGATGATTAATAGATGAGTTCTTTGACAGTGGACATACGCGCTGCTACCATCAATAACTTAGCGACAAGCTCCCGCCTCACTGAGTGTCCCCGTCGTCTAGCCTGGCCTAGGACATCGCCCTTTCACGGCGGTAACACGGGTTCAAATCCCGTCGGGGACGCCAACAAAATAAAGATTTCCGCAAAAATCGCCGTTTTTCTTCATGATCCAATTTGATCCACTTAGCCGGACTTGGCTTCCGAATCGAAGCCTTTCCTTACAAGTCTGACCAAATTGCTTGCGCCTCACGCTTCTGAATCGCCACCAAATGAGGCAACTTAGCTCAGCGCGGATCGCGGCACCCTTTCTATTTCCACTCACCGGTCTTTACTGTATTTGCAATCCTGGTATTTGCAATCTTGGATAAAAATCTGAGTGCTTAGAAATCTGACGCTGAGATTCCGACGGACTTCATGCCCGCTCTCCCATCGGAGATCCCAGCGCCGAGGTATGCTCGTCACATTGTTTTCGAAAAATGACCTTTTGGCACTTAGTACAACGTGAGCGTAGTGCTGACGAGACTGAATCCATCCATGTCTAGTCCTCTAATCGGAGCAAGGAATGCATTCGAGCTTGCAGCGTTATCGGAGGAGAACGTCGCCCACATGGTCAGCCCATTTGAGCTCGTCCACTTATTGATGAAATTAATTCCCAGAGAATCCCCGGTTCCTCCAGTAAACGCAGTGGTTCCGAGATTTCCCCATCCACCCGTATTGTCGGTGTTGGAATTGTAGTATGCGATGGTGGTCCACGGTCCCCAAGGATTTGGCGCATCGTAAAATGCAGCCTGGTTGACGAAACCACCCTGTGCCGAAGCGATGAAACGTTTGAGCGTTGAGTTGTAAGTGACTTTGCTCAGGCCAAGCGGTCGGGGGCCATTGTCGACAAAGATCGGATACATGTTAGTGACATTGGGAGTCCATTTCGTCCATACCGGGTTCCCGGAAGCGTCTAAGCTGGTCAGGACCTGATAAGAGTTCACGTTCCTAATATCGGCGTCATCATTCAAAACTCTTCCCAGGTAGGTGCAGGGACAGCTGCCGCCATTCCCGATAAAGTTTTCCGTGGTTGCGCCAAGCAGATAGACATAGTTGTCGATGGCGCCCGCATTGCCTGCCCCAAACTGTACGAATGAGGTAGGGCAAAATCCCAGAGGATTGGTATTCCTGCTCTGATCGTCGCCTGCGGGATTATCGAAGCAGAAAAACCAATTCGAATAGTTACTGATCCAGGAATAGGGGTTTCCCTCGGAATAAATGACTTCAAAATGATTGGGAGCGCCTGACGTGTGGTTCGTACCCGGGTCACTCGGCTGCCAAATTCCTCCAAGGGCGTAGAAGTTTGATCCAATGGAAATGATGCTGTTCGACTTGCCATTAATATTGGAGGCATGCGACGTGTTGTATCCGCCATATACATTGCTGGCATCGGTTGTAGTAAGCCCCGGGGTTGTGCCCGTGAGTTCGGCGATTCCGAAACTCGCTCTACCAGCGGTGTTCGAACCATAAAAGCCCCCGCCGTCACCGAAAAATAGATAGATGTTGCCGTCTTGTCCCCAAGTGGCCGGCCACAAATCGCTGCCGTCCTGTTGATTGGTACCGCCGGACCAATTCCAGGTCATGCCGGAAATCACTGTGCTCGGACAATACGCGGAATCTCCAAGCGGAGCGGCTGGCGGTGTTTTAACTGCAAGACTCTGAGTGGTGAGCTGATTTGACCCGTCAAACGCTACCACGGCATAGCTGTAAGAAGTGGAAGCCTTCACGGTCTGGTCCGTGTAGACAAGTTGAGCAGTGCTCGCAAGAGTGGTTCCGGCGCGAGTAACGTTATAGCTGGTGGCATTCGTGACAGACGACCACTTCAGCCCTACGACCACCGGTGTCACACACGCTGACTTCAACGTTCCCGTACCTACCGAGAAGGTGCCGTCGTTGGTCTGCCCAGAAGCCCCAGATAGGCCAGTGCCGCTGGAGTTATAGTAGCTAAGATTGTAGGTATACAGTCCAGATGCCAGGCTCGAAGATGTGCTAAAGGTCATTGTCACCGTGGTC
Organism: Terriglobales bacterium; assembly: GCA_035651835.1. Lineage (GTDB taxonomy): Bacteria > Acidobacteriota > Terriglobia > Terriglobales > Acidobacteriaceae > JAOAPG01. The sequence continues at coordinate 36,477 of DASRFC010000070.1, read as the reverse complement.
GGCTGTCCGGCTGTAAAGCTCAGGCCCGTTTTCGATGCCGAGCCTATATAGGTTCCCGCGCTGTTGTAAAACCACAAGGTCACCTTCACACCAGTTGCCGTTACCCCGATAACGGGATTGCCCGTAAAAGTTACGGTTTGTCCGGCAACCACCGGATTCGGGTTCGCGTTGAACGTCGCCGCTTGTCCGAGCCCAAACGATGACAGACCGAAAAGGACGTAGAGGAAGAGAACACTTTGCACAAATCGCAATGGCCGCATGTTGTTTCTCCAGGAAGCAAAATTTCGAGCAATGAGAATCGTCTGCTGACAAGCTCTATTCCACCGAATCCAACGCCACCAATTCCGCATCGGGTGCGGGGAACACACGCTAAGGAGCTGCCCTCGGTCGCGTTCTACACGAAAAAAAGGCGCGGATATAATGATAACGATTACGCAATTAACTACTGCATGGAATATTAAATTGTGTAATCATCGCCATTTGCCTCAGCATATTATGCAATCGATTACATTACCGATGGCTGGGAGGCTACGCTTCCGAGCCCCTCGCGTCAAGTATTTTCAAATCTTTTGTTGGTAGCACATGATATGTGCGGTTGAGATAGCAAGTGATGTGTCCGCTTTTCTGCCCGCGAGGGTAGGAGACCTATAAATGAAACGGATGGACGCTTGCCCGGCAGCTAGAAGGAATGAGAGACGCGATCATTACTTCCAAGTAAAACAAGCAATATTTAAGTAGCTGAAGCAAGGATTCATCCACGTGATGGATTGGAATGTAAAGCTCTTGACAAAGCAAAGGGCCGCGTGATCCACTACGAACGCTTTAGTAAAGCGATTTACTTCAAGTATTGCACGATTTACTTCAAGCATTGCACCGTATTACATAAAACATGGCGCAAGATCGGCTTAATATCCGAACTGCCTCCGAAAGTGCATTTATCGGTCAAGACATTTCGGCCGATGCCAGCGATTTGGTATTAAAAATTCCTTCCATCCCACCGGAATGGCAGTTTTTGATCGGCATTATCCCCATACAGGTCGTGGCGGAACGCGTTGCGTACTTAGGGAATCAAGATTGCGATGCGTTTTGCATTTGCCCATACATTGTTGAAGAAAAGGGAGACCTCATTCGCTCTAACGGTCAGTTCCAAGAAGTAGCGAGGGCGGAATAGCGGATGAACATTCCTCGCTGGCTGCTCTTGGCAGTGATCGTGCCATTGCTGTGGGGCGTTTGGGGAGCCTTAATTGAAATTCCAGAGAAGTGGGTCTATCCCAGGTTTCCTCCCACGCTTGGCTATGTGGTGTGGTCTTTCACCATGGTATTGCTCGCTCTCGTCGCGCTCAGAAATATCCATTGGAAATTCCCTTTCGATCTCCGGTCAGTTCTATACGGTTCTGCTGTGGGGTTTTCAGGAGCGGCAGGACAACTTCTTTTGTTCTGGACCTTAACTAAGGGGCCTGCTTATATAATTTTCCCGATTATCTGCTTGTCCCCGGTTGTAACAATTCTGCTTTCTGCAACTTTGCTGCGAGAGCGTACTCATGCCTTGGCCACCATCGGGATCGGCTTGTCGCTACTGGCGATCTTCTTTCTCTCGCTGCAGGAGTCCGGAAGTAGTCCCGTTCATGGCTACGCGTGGTTGGGACTGACGATCTCAATATTCTTTATGTGGGGATTGCAAGCATACTTCATGAAATCATCCGCGAACTCTATCAGTTCCGAGGGATTATTTTTCTATATGGCAGTCACAGCGGTTTTGTTATGCCCTATAGCTTTGCTGATGACAGATTTTTCCGTACCCATCAATTGGGGATTGTCAGGGTTTTTTCTGAGTGGTTCACTGCAATTACTGAATTCTATCGGAGCGTTACTGATTATTTACGCTATTCGACTGGGAAAGGCAATTATCGTGGTTCCCATGATCAATGGCCTGTTCCCGATGGTCACGATTGTGTTATCGCTTTTCATCTATCACCGTGTTCCAAATACTTACAATTTCGTTGGTCTTTTTTTAGCTCTTGTTGCCATTTTCATGATGGCATTCGACGAGGTAATACACGGCACTAACCCCGCGAAGGAAGGATGAGTTCAGCGAAGACGAAGATTGACTTAGCCAAATGGAGGGTAAGTGGATAAGAGGTTATCGACAGTTCTAGTGATTTTGGTCATGGTTGTGAGCCACAATGCCACGGCAGAAGCTCCAGTCACCATTAGTAGTCAAGGTTGGACTATTACTGCTAACCCACGAGAAGGCATGCTTACCATCTCTCAGAAAACATTAGGCACAGTCTTGCAGGATGTCCGTATCAATCTCCAAGGTGAAGACGAAAGCGATCATGGACTTCTTCCCATCACCGACTGGTCTGTCGAGCAGAATAATCAATCGTTGTTGACCATACATACGAGCCATCCGATTGGCGCCTGGACGCTTGAGATTGATCATGACACGGTAAAAATATCGAGCACATTTATCAGAGGCATTCTCACTGCCAAGACGTCTGCGCCACTGAATCGACTACCTGTACGGACTCTTGATCCAGCGGGCTTTCCTGTCGATTGGGCGGGAACGAACGAAGCTATGATCAATTTTGGTGGGAATGAAACCCGCAGCCAATCGTTCCTCCCCCGGAAAAATTCGGAGGTTATGTACTTTGCTTTAGGGTTAGTATCGGGAACAAATTTTCATGCGCTTTTCGACCGCAAGGTCGATACCGTAATTCAATTCTCAGAAGAGACGACGCTGCGGCGCGCCGATCAGGATGAAAATCTATTGGATGTGAGAATGCCGGTTCCCGGTAATTCGTATATCCGCTTGCTCCCAGACTATTACACGAAAATTCTAGGAGCGCCGTTCTATGCTCCACTGGATGACACATACTTCAACGCCGCTCCCATGGTTTGGTCGAGTTGGACAGGGTATTACGGAGATGTCACAGAGAATGACATCGTTCAGAACACAGACTGGTTGGCAAAGAACCTCAAGCCTTTCGGATTCCAAATTGTACAGTTGGATGATGGATACGACCGTGGAAAAAATGGGGAGCACTATTGGATTGAAAACTGGGACAAGTCGAAGTTTCCACACGGACCTCAGTGGCTAACAAGCTACATAAAATCCAAAGGAATGCGCGCCGGATTGTGGCTCGTGCCGAATTCCTATGCAGGTGCGCTAGATAAACATCCAGAGTGGTATGTGCGCTCGAATGAGGGCGACTTTGTTCCCGACTATCTAACACCGGTTCTTGATTCCAGTAACCCTGAAGTTTTGAATTTTCTCAAAAAGCTCTTTACCACCTTGGGGGGCTGGGGCTTCGAATATTACAAATTTGATGGTGAGGGGTCGATTCCTCAGACCATGCCCGAATTGAACCGGCAACGACTCTATGATCCATCGCTAGATCCTGTTCTCGCCTACCGCGACCGGATGAAAGTAATCCGCGATACCATCGGGCCTCACGTATTTCTCGAAGGATGCCCAGCCGGAATGCCACTCAACGGGATCGGTTATTTCAACTCTTATTTCAATGGTCACGACCTGTATAACAATTTTCAAGGGATGTATCCACTTTTCAGTTCGATCAATGCCAACGCCTTCTTTAATCATATTTTCGCGTATGTAATGCCGGGAGAAGGAGTGGAACTCGGCAGACGCATGACTTTGGAGGAGGCGAAAGGCAAGCGGATACCGGCATTGCTAAGAGAGATTTCCACTCGCGAAAATCCATCCACCGGGGTCGGAGTTACTGACGCGGAAGCGCGCACCCTGGTCAGTTTCATTTCATTAACTGGCGTGGCTTACCCAGTAGGAAATGTGATGCCGGATCTTCCGCAGGAGAGACTCAAGCTATTGCAGGAAACTATGCCCACCATGCCGATACTGCCGCTGGATCTTTTTAGCCGTGGCACGAAAGCAAGGGACACTGAATTCCGCTATATGCAACCCGACTTTTACGTCCACAATTATCCCGAAATACTCGATTTGAAAGTCAGCGCAAAACCGGAGATCTACGATGTCGTGGGCTTTACCAACTGGCGTTCCGAAACCACCATAAGAAAAATTCCGCTGGTGGATAAACTTGGGCTTGATTCATCCGCTAAGTACATCGCCTTCGATTTTTGGGATCAGAAACTTCTCGGAGTGTTTGCCAATGAACTGGAGCTCAAAATCGAACCTCACGATACGCGAGTGCTGATGATTCACCCCGCGTTGAATCGTCCACAGTTAATAGGGAATTCTCGCCACATCACTGGTACCTATTCAATTTTGGAGCAGGAATGGGATGAGGCCAAATCCACACTATCTGGGACATCCGAGTCGGTACCCGGCCAGGCTTACACACTGTGGTTCTATATCCCAAAGGGAATCAAAGTCTTGAAACTGAGAGTAGCTGCAAAAGAAAGTCGCGAGATTCCTGCGCGACAGATTGTGGATGGTGATTCATTGATGATCAGCTTTGAAGGGCAACTTGAACCTGTGAGATGGGAAATTGGTTTTTCGAAAACGGTTATAAAGTAGATTCAACGAAACGCTCTCGGGCCTTATTTAGAAATGGTTTGCACAAATCTACCAAAGAATATCAGCGGGATGTCATCAGGCTCGTAATACACAATGATCCATGAACGGAATGCATATAACGCAAGGCATGCTGATTGGTTGCGTCTGCATAGAGCCTATGCTACTTTGTTGTGTCTTTGAGGAAAATTTCCTCTTGTAAATCGCTTTAGTAAAACGACTATAAGGCTGCTTCGGTTTACCATCATCAAGTAAACAGCCGCAACGGTGTCATCCAGGAATTGGAAAAAATTATGGTAGTGCAGATGAAAGACGTGGCGGAGCGGGCCGGAGTATCGCTGAGCACCGTTTCATTTGTACTGAACAAAAAACGTAGTAGTTCCATTTCTCCCGCAACCACTAAGCGGGTTTGGGCCGCTGCGCAAGACCTCAACTATCATGTGAACGTGCACGCTCGGCGTTTGGCGAGAGGCCAAAGTAACTATGTAGGGTTGATCATTTCTGAGATCGCCAATCCCTTCTTCCCCGATGTCATTAAAGGTTTTGAAACCGCTGCGTCAGCTCGCGGTTTGGAACTGCTGCTCTGCAACACCGAATATCAGCCAGAGCGCATGGCAGCAGCAGTAAATAAGATGTTGGGAGAGGGCGTTCGAGGCGTCGCAATCATGACATCGACCTTTGGTGAAGAACATCTGAAGGCATTGGCGAGCCGGCGCATTCCCGTCGTCCTTTTAAGTGTGGGACCAAATTCCCCCCGCGCCCGGAAGATTGAGATCAACTTCTCAAAAGGAATCCTTCAGGCAATTGACCATCTGATCGCTTTAGGGCACCGGAAGTTCGGAGTTATTTCGGGACCGCTTCATATTGGTTCAGCCGCCACAACTCGTGATGTAATTTTAGAAAGCCTTGGTCTGCGAGATTTACGTGCTGAACATGTGGTCGAGTGCAATTATCGTGTAGATGGCGGAATGTCTGCGGTAAGATCTCTACTCGACCAATCTGCACTGCCCACGGCATTGCTCTGCGGCAACGATTTGATAGCGCTTGGCGCGATTAGTGCGCTTCAGGAAGCAAATATTCGTGTGCCGGAAGACGTATCCGTCGTGGGCGTCGATGATATCGTCTTCGCGCGGTTAGCCTCTCCGCCATTGACTACCGTTCGTGTCCCGCGGGAGGAGCTGGGAAGGCTGGGCTTCGAAGTTCTCGAGGGAATGCGTCGCTCAAAAAGCGTAATCAGCACCCAGCAAGTGGAAACCAATTTGGTAGTCCGGAAATCGACAGCCGCGCCCAAAAAGAAATCGCGTAAATAGAACTTCTGTTCACCCCTCCCACATCCGTCGATATATTCTCTTGTTGAGGATTCGTTTCGCCTGACGGCAAAACCGTCTACTACTTGTTGTCGTCGGACGCACAGCCTCAACTGCAACCACGTTTTTGGGGCTGGTTTGGGGCTGGAAGATAAAACATGGATGCCTTACTTCGGTTAGCGCGCTACATTGACTTTGAAATAGATACAGCACTTGCCAAACCATTGCGCCGGTAATGGGTAACTGTCGCCGGCGCATTCAAAACTCATCAGAAACGCACCCTACGAATAGCCTTCCAAGTCATTCGAGACCGGTTTGATGCTGGCCGGGAGCGAATTTTGTATGCATCATTTCTTGACAAGACGTATGCCGTCATGATTCACTGCAAGCGTTTTAGTAAAGCGGTTGACTAAGTTGTTTTCTTCGCAATTATTTTGATCGGGGGTGTCATTATGCCATGCTTGCCCATTAAGTTCCGCCGCTCTCAACTCCTTACTGCACTTCGCGCTTGGAATTTCCTTATTGCTAAGGCAGCATGCGTTCGGTCAGTCCAGTTACGCGGTGCAGTTTTTCCCATTTGGAATTCCCGACAGATTAGACGTCTTAAAACTTTCGTCGAGGCAGAAGGAAATTTCTCGCAGGGATTTCGGCAGTATGTAAATTGATTTCAGATTTTTGGCCGGACATTCGCAAAGAGATACCCGGTGAGATTCAACAAGCGAAGGAGAAACGCAATGAAAAATCGAGAGATGTTCACTGAACTGTTCGACCTTCTGTCGTGCGCTAGCAAGCGAACCCTGACCCGGGATCGCGTTAACGACCGTTACAAGAACAGGGTCTCGATTCTTAATTGCATTCTGTTTACAGTGATCGTCGGTCCAATCCTCGCCTATGGACAAGCCGATATGGCAACTATTGTTGGCAGGGTCGTCGATTCCAGCGGCGCAGGTGTAACCAATGCAGCGGTAACCATCGTTAACCTCGGAAGCAATTTGAAAACTTCGGCCAAGACCAATATCGAGGGCGAGTATGTCGCTACTCCTCTGCGGATTGGGGATTATTCGATAAACGTGGAGGCGCCTGGATTTAAAGCCGCAACTCGTGCGGGAATTGTGCTTCAAGTTCAAGACCGGCTTCGGGTGGACTTCGTGTTGCAGGTTGGTTCGACCAATGAACAAATCACCGTGACCGATGCTCCGCCTCTGCTCCAATCGGAAACTTCTGCGCTGGGTGACGTTGTCAGAAGCCAGCAGATCACCGATCTGCCATTGAATGGCCGTGATTACACGCAGCTTGTCGCCTTGACGACCGGAGTCACGAAAATTACCGAGAACGGAAGCATCATGAACGGCTCCGCATCTGCCACGGACGGCAATGCCGGCGGCAGTTTTGCGGTCAACGGCACGCGTGGCCTTCTGAATAACTTCCTGCTCGATGGCATCGACAACAATTCGAATGATTATGGCCGCAACTCACTGGTGACCAACGTGGATGCCATCGCTGAGTTCAAAATTCAAACCAGCAACTACTCCGCGGAGTTTGGGCGGAGCGGCGGCGCCGTGATTAATGCGACCATTAAATCGGGGACGAACTCGTTCCACGGTACTGTTTTTGACTTCCTGCGGAATTCGGTGCTCGATGCTCGCGGCTTCTTCGAGGCGCCCAATTCTCCCAAGGCTCCCTTCCATCAGAACATATTTGGCGGCACCTTCGGTGGTCCCATTAAAAAAGGGAAGTTGTTCTTTTTCGGGGACTACCAGGGAATTCGTATTGGAACCTCACAGACGGATTTGTCCATCGTGCCGACTCCGGCTGAGATCAAAGGCGACTTCAGTGCTCTCCTACCAGCCGGCACAATCATCTACGACCCGGGAGTAGGTTGCGGAACCATACCCGGCACCTGCCAGGCGAATCGTACAGCTTTTCCTGGCAACATTATTCCGACCAACCGCATGGATCCAATCGCGCGCAATTATGCCGCGCTGTACCCTGCACCCAATTATTCGTCACCAGGCAATGGTTTCAACTACATCGCCAATGATCCCGGTCGCGATCGCATCGACCAGGGCGATGTGCGTGTCGATTACAACATTTCGGATAAACAGCAGCTGTTCGGACGCTTCTCCCTCAGCCACACCAATAAATTTCAGCATCCGGCGTTACCCGGCCTTGCCGATGGCGGAGGGGGCGGGGGCTTCATAGACGACACTCATGGCGCCGCCGTCGGATATACCTACACGATTAGCTCGACGATGGTGAACGATCTGCGGGTGGGCTTCAACCGGGAGAGTTATACTCAGGGTGTCCCCGGTTACGGTGTTAACCCGCCGCCTGCCGGTCTGGCCATCTCCGGCGTTCCCAGTAATTCACAAACCAATGGCATCACGCAGTTCAACATCGCCGGCGACCGCGGACTAGGCTGGCCAGGATTTGAGCCCACGATCAACAGCCCCAGCCAGGAAGTTCAATTGGGCGACACTCTGAACTGGATCCATGGAAAACACGCGCTGAAAATAGGTGCGCAAATTCGATTTAGTCAGGAAAATCTTCTGCAAATTGCGCAGCCCCGCGGTTACTTCGTATTTGCAGGAACTTTTACCTCCCAGACACCGTTGTCAGGCAATGGCGGCACCGGGTTCGCGGATGCGTTGCTGGGCCTGCCATATTTTGCTTCCGTTGGCACTTCAGAGACCTTCCAGAATCGGCAAAATACTTATGGCGGGTTTATTCAGGACGACTACAAAATTCTGCCCAAGCTGACGTTAAATCTTGGCTTGCGCTATGACTACACGACCCCAATCGTAGAGGCGAATAATCACCAGGCCAACTTCGACTTCGCGACTGGGCAACTCGTTATAGCTGGTCAGAATGGTGCCTCCCGGGGCCTGGTAACGACCGACAAAGACGATTTCGCTCCGCGCATCGGGCTGTCGTGGCAAGTTCTGCCAAAAACCGTTGTCCGTTCCGGCTATGGACGATTCTTCGCTTACCAGGAGGTTCGTACAGGCGATCCCTTCCAGCTCGCCTATAACCCGCCGTTTATCTATCAACCCACTTATCTGAGTGACGGCCAAACCCCTTTAACTACAGTGTCACAAGGCTTTCCAGCGCCGAATTCACCCTTAGCCAGCCCCGTGGGGGTAACCATCTCGGCAGGTGGCGTAGGCACTCATCTGCACGCTCCCGTTCTGGACGAATGGAACTTGAACATACAACATGAGTTACCTGCCAAGATTTTGGTGGAGCTGGCCTACGTCGGTTCGAAGTCGACTCATCTACAGGCGCAAGTCGATAATAACCAAGTTGTGGTGCCCGGCCCTGGCGCGATTCAGCCGCGGCGCCCGTATCCGCAGTGGGGCGGATTCACCGACATTGTGGACCGCGGAAATTCAAACTACCACGCGCTGCAACTTAAGGTAGAGAAGCAGCCTTCACGCGGGCTCTATTTCCTGAGCTCCTTCACTTTCAGCAAGGCCATTGACGATCAGCCTTCGATCTGTTGCGCCAATGGCGATCCACAGAATAGTTACAACCTCCGCGCTGAGAGAGGGCCTACCGATTTCGATTCAAAATTCCGCTGGGTTAATAGCTGGGATTATCAGCTTCCGGTCGGAAAGGGCCAGAGATTGTGGGATACCGGCGGCGTAGTCGACCAGATCTTCGGTGGATGGCATGTCGGCGGAGTCTTTACCATTCGCACTGGTTTCTACTTTTCACCGGCAATGGGTTTCGATCCTTCGAACACGGGCTCCTTTGGGCTGGCTCGCACCGATCGTATCTGTAACGGGAATTTGTCGGGTGGAAAACGGTCAATCAACAACTGGTTTGACGTCAATTGTTTTCCGTTGCCGGCACAATACACTTGGGGCGATTCCGGGAAGAATGTGCTCGAAGGACCCGGCGAGGTAACCGCAGACCTGGCGCTCCGCAAAATATTCAATACCAGCGACAGCACGAATGTGGAGTTTCGATTTGAACTCTTCAATGCGTTCAACCACCCGGTGTTCGGGCTGCCGGATAACTTCATCACGGACGGCCCAGGCAGCACGGGAGTGATTACTTCGACAGTTGTGCCGTCGAGAGAATTGGAGTTCGCTCTGAAATTCCACTTCTGAGTGTTGCGAGCAGAACAGCCCGTGAGCTCCATCATCAACAACTATCGCAGGATGCAATTCGGAGCGCGCTTTCAGTTCTAGCCAAGGCACGCTCGCTGCCGACTCGCACGGTCTCAGAAAGGCGTCATCCTGAATTGCGCGAGAAATCCTGGCGTGAATCGGATTTGTGCGGTTGATGACATATCTCTGCTCGTCGTTTCGCCGCTACAGGCAATGCGCTCACGCGTATGGCGTTTATCTCATGCTTCGTCATGTCTTGATCATCATGCCTTTGACATTGACGAAGATGATTTTCATGAAATGCCGTTTCGAGCCTCTCCCTCTGCGATCGCGATCCAACCAGTCGCAACAGTTGCCATCTGGTTTCATTTTCCTGTTTTCATTTTCAGGATCGCTGCTTCTGGGTCACCAGGCAAGGCTCATTTTCGACGTACATTCCAGCTTCGCCCTCAACGTTGCAGTCGCTCAAAAGTATAATTTCAGCGCGAATTGTATTTCGCGTTGATCATTTTGACCGTCACGCATTGAAGTGATCTTTCCGAAGTCGCTGCTGGTGTAGTCGAGCGACCCGGGAGCTGCCACTACACCATTGCCCGAGAACCCCGGATTGGAGAAGTTAGGATGATTAGTCAGATTGAAGAATTCGGAGCGAAACTCCAGGCGAAATCTCTCTGTAACGGCGAATTGTTTGAAGAGAGAAATCGAGACGATGGAACTCCAGAGTCTGGGCCCTTAACCTCTCTGGCAACCCCAACCGGCGCTCCGCGCCGGCCAGGATTACTATGCCCTGACAAAGCCTTCGCTCTTATCGAGGGCTACCCGTTCTTGATTATTTTTTGTTGGCAGGGGAGTCGATGATGGCATCCAGCACGCCTGGCAACAGGTTTTCTTCTCCCCAGTTTTGGGGTGCGTATCCCAACCTGGCCACGACTAGATCCAGCGATGGGACGACGTAAAGCCGGCTGGCAGTAAACCCTCGGAAGGCGAAAGTATCCCTGGGGGCGGTTGGCCAGAGCGTGCCATCTGTATTGACCCAAAAAGTGTATCCGTAACTGGGATTGAGTTGCTGGGAACTCTTGGTGGCCAGTTCGATCCACCATTGGGGAACGATCTGTTTGTCTTGCCATTTTCCGTCATGCGCCATCAAGTAACCCAACCTCGCAAAGTCGCGAGCGGAGAAACGCAAGCCACTATGGGGATTTGTATGGGGTCCGAGATTACCGGCCACGCCGCCTTGCTTGTCCCAGCCAACATTCTCAATGCCGATGGGATCGAAAACCCGCTCCTTCATGACATCGAAAAGTTCACGCCCGGTCGCGTGGTAGAAGAATAGCGACAGGTGCTCGAAGCCCGTGTCGGAGTATTCCCAGGCAGTGCCGGGCTCGCTGGTTAATTTGGAAGCCCATTTTCCAAACCGGTTTGGCTGTTTTCCCAGAGCAATCTCGATGTCCCCGCCACCGGGCGCTGCGCTTAGGCCGATCATGCCATGGTTCTCACCGGGGATCCCCGAGGTCATCGAGAGTACATGTTTGAGTTTGATGTTCTTCTTTTCCGGATCGGTGAGAGGGAAGCCTTCCGGCACGTAATCGTAAATGGGCGTATCGAGAGTGATCTGCGCATCTTTTGGAAGCTTATGGTGCAGACTATCATCCAGGAGCAAACCAAAGGCGATTCCCGTCGAAGACTTGGTGCAGGACCAGCCATCGAATGTTGTGGTCGGCATCGTAGGCACTCCGTACCACTCGGCAACTAGATAGCCCTTGCGAATGATCACGATTTGCCATGGTCCCGCGAACAGCTGCAAAAACTTATCTCGGATCAAGTCCAGCTTGTCAGGATCCATGCCCGCCAGAGAGCGCACCTCATCAGGAGTCTTGCACCACCGCCAGCCGCCGGCCGACTCTGGCGGCGGGGTATAAGTGTCAGCTGCGAACAGGGCCGGGACGACAATCATCGCAAGAACCGTCAAAAGTACAAATTTTCGCGTCATTTCACTCTCCTCTGATCACTTAATTTTGAAAATCGAGATCATGCTCTCCGCTGTCATCGTTCCATCTCCAAGACTTCGTAACCTTTTTGTTTGGTGGATACGGATTGCAATTCTTCCGCTTCGCCTTCTTTACCGCGCATGATCATCACTGCGCTCCGGTGAAGCGTCCCAGGGTTGCGCCACTCGCGCCACTGCATATAAACGAATCCGGCAGCAAGCATGATCACGAAGAGATACGGAGTCAGGTTATATGGCCAAGGAAGAAGCGGATAAACACTCAGAAAGAGAACAGGTGCCAGGACCAGTGTCGCCAGCGTTGGAACCAACACGTGCAGCCAAATGCTGAAATAGGCTCGATGGTCGCGGCGCATATATCGCGTTAAGGCCAGGTTCGCCATGACATAAATAACAATGACCGCAAGCGTAGCAATCGTTCCGAGGAAATTGAAAATATATTCAGGACGCAACAGTAAGCCGACTAGAAGGATCGCTATCATCCCCACGATTTGCGCAACTCCGATCGCAACCGCAGGCGTGAGATGAGTGGGATGGATACGGCCGAAGCTCGCAGGAAGGGTGCCCGCGCGACCCATTGTGTACATAACACGCGATGCGGAGTTGGTGCAGGCGATACCAACCGCGACGCAGCAATTGACCAGCGCAAAAACTACCAACCACCAACCCGCTCCCCATAGCGAATGGCCTAATCCGTAGTACGGATTGGGATTGGCGGCGAAAGCAGCCATATCTCCAGTGCCCCAGCCGATCGCGCTGGCATAGGACATGAAGATGTAGAAGACACCGATACTGACAACCGAGAGCATGACTGCCTGGCCAATAAACTTGCCGGGAAGCCGAGCCTCTTGTGCAAGTGGCGCCGGAGACTCAAAACCGGCAAGTGCCAGGACGGAAAAAATCATGCCCCCAAGGATGCCCCCGAAATGATTGGGCGAGGAAGCGGGCTTCAGAGGCGCGAGGTAAGAAGAGCCGTGGCCGGGATGGATCAGAAACGTGATCCCAAGCGCCAACATAATGACCAGTTCGAGGGCGCCTAAAATTGTGCTGATGCGAACTGAAAGTTGAATACCGCGGTGCGTCAGCCCCCAGATCAGTGCGGTTGTTGCAGTTGCGATGATCCACCAGGGAATACTTAGACCGAACTCCCCTTTCAACGTGTCGGAAACAAGATACCCGAGAAAGCCTACCGCTGCGGCAGCGCCGATAATTTCATAGATGAGGTAACTCCAGGTTGCCATGAAGCCGCTGCGGCTGCCAAGGCCCCGAGTGGCAAATGAATAATAGCCACCGCTCGATGGCATATATTTAGAAAATTGGAATACGGTGCTACCGACAAACAGACAAACGATTGTGGTAAGCACAAAAGAAAGAGGCATGACCGGCCCAGCCCGTAGAGCGATGGCCGGGAAAATAAACACGACGCTGGTAGCCGGCCCGATGTGGGTCACAGCATGGAATACAAGTTCCCGCAGGCCAAGCGAATTGTGCCGCAGATGAGGACCAGTATCGAGAATGGTGGTCATACCGGACACGTCAGAATCTCCTTCAGAATCGATGGGAGCTAAACTCCTCTTTCGTCGTTTTCATCAGCGGCATTTAAGTTGATGCCCTACGTACAGCCACACAAGCGGAGGTATTGAAGCCCTTGCTCCGCCCATTTCTGCTCCATCGCAATGGTTGCTTCGATAGACTCTTGCGGCGGTGGCCACTGCTCCAGAATGGCCGATACGTTTTTTTTCCGGGGCATATGCTCCAGCAGCCACGGGATCGCCAGCCTCCCCGCCCCCGCGGGTGCTCCCTTTACTACGAAGCCCATCTTGTGTGGAACTCGCTCAATCGCGAAGTCTTTTACATGGAGGTTCACGGTGAGAGGGGCCAGCATTTCGACCACGCGTTCTGGTGTCTCCAGTGTTCCAAGGGAGTTCACCGTATCCAGACAGATGCCCACATGATTGCTATCGAATTTGCGTACAAAAGCTGCGAGATCGCAGCAGGAATGCGCTTCGTAGTTCTCCATGCCCAGTGTGACCCCTTGTGCTTCAAACTCTGGCAGGACTGCACGAATCCATTTCTCCGCCTGTTCAAGCGTGGGCTGCGATTGGACTGTATGGGTCAGGGTTCGAATCAGAACTGCATCGAAGGTGACCGCCAGGCTTAAGTAGCTAAGCAGATGCTCTGGCTCTACTCCCCGCGTTCCGATTTCGATCTTGATGCCCAAACCTGCGGCTTGGTCGCGAGCGTCGTGGAGTTCGTGCGCGTCCAGTTTGTGGAGGGGCAAGTTGTCTGCGACTTGCAGCACTCCAACTTTCAACAGCGAGGCTCTCTCGATCAAGTCCGCGAGTCGAAGCGGCCGAACTGGCGGCGGGAATCCACTAACCCCTATTGCCCAGGGATAAGTCCAGGAACTGATGCCAAGGCGCACGTTATTGCTTAACGGCCTCAGCCTCGGCTGCATCCAGGCAACGCTTGTAGTTCTCACCAGCCTTGTAGGCAGGGACAAAAACGGTGGCCAGCTTCAAAGGCACATCACCAGTGTTGATCATCTGATGATACTCACCTGTCGGCACCCAAAGTGCGACATCCTCTTCCACCGTCGTCTGCTCACCATCGTGTTTGAAGATACCCTTGCCGGAAACGATATAGATCAGTTCCGGCCGGTCGTGGACGTGATAGTCAGTGCATCCATTCGGCGGGAGTATGGCATGGCTAAATGTGAGCTCCGCAACGCCTTCCTTGTCTGGCGCGAAGAGCACCTTGATATGACGCCGGTAGGGAGCCGGAATCTCAACTCCCTTTTCTTCCCAAGCCCTAACAATTTTCAACGGACTTTTCCTTTCATGTCATGCTCGCTCTGGATCAATGTTCCACATCTTTGATCTGCGGGAATTTCGTCAGATTGGAAATAAAACATGCAATCGATTACAACTGATTATCACATAAGTATTACTGGCCGGAGAAATCGATGTCAAGGGAATAATCCAAGATTTTGTGGCGCACATCTGCTTTGGTAAAAGCATTTCCTTTGTACTCGGTTCTGCAACTTTTATTAAGTTATTATGAAAACGATTGCTACGTGTCATCGGAAAGTTATCCCGTTCCAAGGCAGCGAGATTTCGACCATAGAATATGGACGGAGGAAAGGCGAAACGATGAAAAGGCTTGGGCGAGTGCTGTTATTGGTCCTGATGAGTAGTGCAGCAGTTTATGGGCAGAGCCAGACCTGGTTAGGAGGATTGGTCCAACCTCGCGATTACGTCCAGAAACGGATTTCCAGTTATGACCGCTCGGGAGGGAATGACGACTCTAGAACGATTGCGCCCGGAGATACCCTCACGATTTTGGACGAAGCAGGACCAGGAATCATTACGCATATCTGGTTTACGTTTTCTTCTGACGAGACGTACCACCTGAAAAAATTGGTGTTACGGATCTATTGGGATGGGGAACAGACACCCAGTGTGGAAGCGCCAATCGGTGATTTTTTTGGATTAGGCCTCGGCGAGTACTTCACATTTGAGTCCCTCCCTTTGTCGGCAGCACCGAACCGTGCGGTGAATTCTTATTTCCCTATGCCGTTTCAAAAACGTGCGCGGATCACCGTGGAGAATGCCGGAAAACTGAAACTCGATGCGCTGTACTACAACGTCGACTATCAGGCTTATGCGAAACCACTTCCTGCGGACACCTTGTATTTTCACGCGCAGTACCGTCAGGCTTCGCCGAACAAAGGCATTATGGGGGATTGGACCGACAATGACGACCCGCTCCAGGGGAACAGGAAAAACCTCACAGGGGAAGGCAACTACATTTGGTTGCAAGCCACTGGACGGGGACATTTCGTCGGCGTAACCATGTCCGTGCTACAGAACCAGGACCATTGGTGGGGCGAGGGAGACGATATGTTTTTTGTCGATGGAGAAAAACTGCCGTCGATCAACGGAACAGGGGCCGAGGATTATTTTCTGGGGGCATACGATTTCGGAGGCAAGGCATTCTCGTACGCTCTGTATGGCGCACCAGTCGTAGGAGAGGAGAAAGCAGGAAGCCGAAGTAGCGTCTACCGCTTCCACCTGGATTCTCCGATTCCTTTCACCAAGTCGTTAAACGCGACGATCGAGCATGGACATGCTAACGGAAGATCCGACAACTATTTTTCGGTGGCTTACTGGTATCAGACCGAACCGCACGCGGCATTTCCTTCATTGCCACCGGTCGAAGAACGATTGCCACGGCTGCACGCCGTCGGTGGTCCGGGGAACGCTGTGAAGTAAGAGGAGCTGGATCAGATGCCGCGAACCAGCCCTTGCTGCGTGGCACGGGTGTTGCGAACCAGCAATAGGACAAGAATCATTCCTAGAAATGGCACCAGTCCGGCAACGATGATGACTGCATCGAAGGAATGAGTTGCCAATGCCTGATGCGAGTCGGAAAAATATCCGATGAACTTGAACGCTATGATGGTCCCGATCCCGGCTCCGGTTCCGCTCAACCCGCTCACTGATGCTACCGAATCGCTATAAAACAGATCGGCCGGCAGCACGTTCGCGATCGTGGAAAATGAAGCATAGGAAAACGTAGCCAGAGCGAAGAGCGATGTTATGGCAACCAGATTCACCGTGAAAATCGTGGGGATAAGCAGCAGCACGCCGATTGCCCCAAAGATGATGATCGCTTTACGAGCCGCGCCCAGCGGCCATCCGCGCTTGATCAAAAATCCAGAAGCCAGCCCCCCGAAAAAATTGCCGAGGTCAGCGGCAATGAACGGAATCCACACAGCAATCAGTCCGCTCTTCAATGAAATCCCTTTAGCCACTAAATAGATCGGGAACCAGTCAGCGATAAAAAACCAAACTGGATCAGTTAAAGCTTTTGCAACGATGGTTCCCCATGTTTGCGGCAAATTCAGGAGACGACGCCACGGCAACCCGCTGTTCGCTGTCGCCCCACTTACTTCTGCGGTCTCGGCCAGGATCATTTCACGTTCGGCTGAGCTGATTCTTGGGTGGTCCGCAGGAGCGTGATACGTACGGCGCCAAACCAGCAGCCACAGGAAACCTAACAGTCCTGGCAGTACAAATGCGGGCCGCCATCCCCAGCGAAAGTAGACCCAATAGACGAGGAACGGAGCGATAGCTCCGCCGATGGACGATCCACTGTCGAAAAACGCAGTTGCTGTTCCCCGCTCGCTTTTAGGAAACCATTCAGAGACGGCTTTGGTCGCACCCGGCCAATTCGCGGATTCACCCGCTCCCAGTAGGAATCGAAAGGTGGCAAAACTGTAGAGCCCGGTGGCCAGTGAGGTTGAGATGGAAACGATCGAGTACCACAGCACTGAGAGGGTAAGGCCCCGTTTGGTGCCAATGCGATCAATCCACCTTCCGCAGACAGTCTGACCGATTGAGTAAGAGAGGCGAAATCCGATCAGCAGATTGGCGTAATCGGTGTTTGTCCAATGGTAGTCATGTTTCAGGTAAGGGGCGAGAAGCGAAAGCGTTTGCCGGTCAATATAGTTGATAATTGTTGAGGCGAATAACAACCCGCCAATCCACCAACGTAGATTGCGTATGGGGCGCGCGTTGCGCACACTGGTTTGCGATGCGGCGCTCATCCACTATTGCGCATCTTGGGCGCAACGAAATCCAAGAGTTGCCGAACGATCCTTGCTCGGTGCCATCATCAGTAGTTTGCCGTGTTCAGCGAGATTGTAGGCTTGCGGGAAATACCACTTTGATCCCTGAGGTTGATAATAGCTGCCGCCACGCACAATCGCTGCCCGGGTGTGATCATCGAGGAACTCGTCCGTCCATTGCCAGACGTTACCGACAAGATCCATCACGCCAAACGGACTTGCTCCTTTCGGGTGCGCGGTTACGCTGTCCGGACCGCGCATGGTGCGTCCCGTATCAGGCACCGGAACCGCTGAGGGATCCCAGTCCTTGCCCCACGGATAAGGACGTTCATCCGTTCCCTGCGCGGCGTACTGCCACTCCCATTCGTGAGGCAAGCGCTTTCCTGCCCAAGTTGCATAAGCGCGCGCATCTTCAAGTGATACCCACGTGACAGGTTTGTCCGCTGATCCAGCAGCGTAGGTGCCATTGCTCCAGTCGTGTAGAAAGTTCAGGTCGTCAGCAGGATGGTAGTGCGTGGAATCGAGGAATTTCTTAAACTGTCCATTGGTAACTGGAAACTGATCGATCCAGAATGGATCTATGTGCATAACATGTGCATGATATCGGCGCGGAGAATCCTCCCACGGATATTGCACATCGACGCCGATATCGTCGGCTCCTTCGATTTCGATGCCATTAACTCTGAACACAAAATCTGCGGCGGGTATTTTGATCATATCTGCCGCCGTTCCGGTCGGCGGCTTCGTGGCAGCAATTTGCACTATTTGTTGCGGCAGGAAGCTCCATTCGTGCGAGAAACTCTTGAGAGACTTCGCTGTCATGGCGCTCATTTTGTCCATCAGCGCTTTTACGGTTGCACTGGGAGACTTCGTCGCAAGCAGCGCGCCGTAACCTTTCGATTCGACCTCGAAACTAAGGACCGCCGTATTGCCGCGGACTTCAGGTGTGAGCTGCACGCCGTGATACAGATCGAAATAGTGCATTCCCTCCGCGACTGGCAGTTGAATCTGGGGTCCGGCCACATTGTATTCATTTCGATTGACAATCGTCCAAACAGTTTCCTCTCCCAGCGGCCAGCGGCTCGCTGATACCCCGAAGTGCAACATAGGGAAGAACGGCTCCCAATCCGCGCTCACGAGAAAAGGCGCGACACCGCGTTCCAGGGTTGCGACTCGCCGTGCCGCTTCTGCATCCCGCGCATTTATACCGTTCCAAATGCCCCAGATATTCTCCCAACTCTCCCAACCGACACCATTAAAGAATGCGAACTGCAGATCGTCCGTTTTATCGCGGTTCCAGCGATCGGAAATATTCACCATGTGCCGGGGTTCGAGCCACTTAAATCGGTCCACTTGGGGCGCAAAAGAAAAACTGTAGTAGCCCCACGTAAGGACATTGTAAGCGATGCCTTCGTCATGAGGGCCGTCTTCTGGTTCGAAGGCAAGAGGGTGGTTAACCTTATCTGAAGCATCGGAAAAGGCGCGCGGAACACCGTCCTGAGTGTCGCCGTTAATCCCATCAGCTCCAATTTCAGCCATGAGAGACGCAATGGCATCGGGCCACGTCTGCCCAGGATCGCGAGTTCCCTGGTCCCACATCATCATCGGGAACAAAACACGTACACCGCGATGGTGGAAATCGGAGACCATCTGTCGTACGCCGGCAATTCCGCCCGGCATGGATCGAACCATGTCTAGTTGATTCCGGTTGTCAATGCCCATGTTCGGATATGTGGGCCAGATCAAAACGGAATCAATGCCGCCATAGCGCTTTTCCAAATCGTCCAGATAGCGATCCACCGTGTAGCGATTGCCAACCGGATCGTAGAAGTAACGATCTTCGACCATCATTTGTGGCTGGATGAAACTCGATTGGGTCCACTTCAGCGCGGGAAGCTGATAGCGTGCTGGGCTGTAACCGATACGAATGCGCCGTTCGTCGCGCCAGTGGCGGATATCCGCGAGCCATTCCTGATGCTCAGGTACAGAGCAAAGTCTCGAGACAGCCCCTTCATCTTCATCTTTGACAGCGAGGCAACTTGGTCCGGGGATCTGTTCGTTCTTGGGAGGAAACTTCGTGTCCTGGCTAAAAGTTATTCCGACTGCCGCGCCCAAAAACAGGCTCAACCACATCACATGTCGACGCAATTTCCCTCCTCGATGTGGAGATGACGATTTTCGCGCCGGATGATTAGTAATTTATTCACAATCCAAAATGTATGGCGGGAGACACGATCGATTGTATCTCCCGCAAAGCAGGTTGGTGGCACTTAGAAATTCAATTTCAAACCAAACTGCAGTTGACGTTGCGGTACGACAGTCGAAGTAATTACGCCAGCAGCTCCCGGACCGTCGTCGATGAAGTTATCCGGCTGTGCAAACACCGCATGATTAAAGGCATTGAACAACTCGAAGCGGAACTCCAGGTTTGCGCGTTCCGTGACATCGAACACCTTGCGCAGCGACATATCGCTGGTTACCGCACCCGGGCCCACCAGTCCGTTTTTTGAGGCATTACCGAAGGTAAACTCTGCCGGCAGGGGGAAGCAGTTAATGTTGAACCAATTGTTTATGTTGCGCTGGCCGCGGGGAAGGTTGCCGTTACAGGTTTGGTCGGTGCGGTACAGGCCTTCCGAGCCGGTGTTGGAGGGATCGAAGCTCATCTGCGGTGTGAAGTAGAAACCGGTATGAATGGTGAAGATTCCTCCCATGTGCCATCCGCCCAAGACCAAATCTGCCGCACGACTCGTGTTTAAAAAGTGCTGCCCTTTACCTACCGGTAATTGATAATCGAAACTCGTAACCCAGCGTAATCTCTGGTCGAAGTCAGAAGGCCCGTATTCATGGCTGAGATCGTAGGTGTTTTGTGGGGTGGGAGAGGAGCAGCAGATTTCGGGCTGATCGTTAAGCGACTTGCTATAGGTAAATGAGCTTAAAAACATCAGCCCACGGCTTAAGCGCTTGTCCACTTTGAGTTGCAGGGAATGGTAGTTCGAATTTCCACGGTTGACCATGCTGGAAAAACTTCCGAACTGCGGATAAGGCCGTCTCAATCCGGGGTTGCCAGGACCCGGAGTCGGATCCTGATTGTAATCAAGCATAGTTCCCAAGTGTGTTGCCTTAGAGCCCACATAGGCAACTTCCACCAACATGTTGCCGGGCAATTCATGTTGGATATTCAAATTCCATTCATCCAATACTGGCGAGTGCAAATGCGACTCCGCTCCCTCGGCGGAGGTGGTCACGGACGCCCCAGTAATGTGGTTGGGATCAACCGCCGGGAATCCTCCGGAAACTGTGAGCGCTGGCACAGTCCCATCGCTCTGGTAGTTGGGTTCAACGACAAACGGTTCGTTGTAGTAAAGCTGGAAGGGATCACCGGAGCGAAGTTCCTGGGCACTGAAAAAACGGCCGTAGCCCGCGCGGAGGACTGTGTGCGGCAGAACCTGCCAGGCAAGACCGATGCGCGGAGCGATGTCATCTTTATCTGTTTTTACCAGTCCGCGCGAGTGGCCATCCTTTCCTGCATACACCAGTTGCCCTGTTGCGAAATCAAAATTGGCTATCTGATTGTTGACGTCGTAGAGAGGAGTGGTGTAGTCGTAGCGAACCCCTAAATTAAGGGTGAGTTTAGAGTTCACTTTAAGATCATCCTGGATAAATCCCCCATAAACTTCCTGGCGGTTATGGAATGTGCCGCCGAGCGAGATATTACCTTGGGGACTCAATCCCAAAAGGGCATCAGCCAGGGGAAAACCACCGCCGTTGGGATCGTCTGCGCTGTTAGTCATCTGTCCTGTAAAGCGTATTCTGCCGCGCGGCGATCCGAGCTGCTGGAGGTCGAACTGACTACGGTGGAATTGGGCACCAATCTTTATCGAATGCTTTCCGTGAATAATGCTTACCGTATCACCGTACTGAACTTCCTGCGATGTGCTTATCGTAGGGGCGAAGCCGGGGTAGCCCAGCCGGCGAAAGCCGGAAATCTGGAGCAAAGTGAGGCCATTGAATGCCGGATCGTTGGGAACGCCAGGAACTGTCAGATCTGGCGGAGGAGGATTAAGACCATAGGCCGCAATGCCATTTGCGTAGTGCTCCCAATTAAACCCCCCACGCAGGTCATTCACGATAGTGGGAGAAATGGTCCAGGTATGCCCAAGGGCGAGTCCACGGCTGGAGTCGTAGGAGATTCCCTGCGTTCCGTTGCCGCCGTCAGCGAGTCCAGGTAGTGGTGACTGCTGGAATTTGTTGGTGTGGCTAATCGAGAATCGGCCGAAGAGCTGTTGTCTAGGGTTAATTACGTAGTCGCTCCGCACATCTCCCTGGTCAATGTTAATGCTTCCCGGATCATTCCGAACATAATTGTTGGACAATGCGCCCGGAACGTTTGGTGCCGGGTAAAGCGAGAGGAGGTTATGGGCGATGGGATCGAAACGGTTAGAGGGAATGATGTTTCCCGGGAAGGGTTGGCGTACAGCTTGGCCGTTCACTACGACCGTCGTATTCGGGTCATAAATCGTAGAGCCAATCCCACTAAAATCACCGTTGAGTTCGGCCAGCGTTGGAACCGTGGATTGATCGACTACCGAGTTGCCAACGCGCGTTCCCTGGTAATCGACGAAGAAGAACAGTTTATCGCGCTTAATGGGGCCGCCGAAGGTAAAGCCGAACTGATTCTGGCGGAAGGGCGCCTTCTTGTCATCCTTGGGCTCGAAGTAGCCGCGCGAATCAAGGACGTCATTGCGCAGGAACTCAAACGCGGTTCCGTGAAACGCGTTCGTGCCTGATTTGATGGTGGCATTGATGACTGCGCCACCGCTGCGACCGAATTCGGCTGAGTAGTTGCTGGTCTGGACCTTGAATTCTTCAATCGCGTCTACGTTGGTCTTTAGAACATTGGTGCCGAGGTCGTTGGAATTGTTGTCAACACCATCCAGGATGAAATTGTTCAATAGACCGCGGGTGCCGTTAACCGCGAAGTTTCCACCGGCATTGCCGTTGGTGGCGGAGCTACCTCCGCCGGTAAGTCCGTTTCCGCTTTCTGTGATCTTTATAACTCCAGTCGTCAGCGCAGCCAATTGCGTGTAGTCCCTGCCGTTTAGCGGGAGCTCGGCAATCTGTTTACTCTCGATAACATCGCCGAGAGCGGAAGATTCTGACTGAAGCAATGGAGGAGCGCCAGTCACAGTCACCTGTTCTGCGACCGAGCCGACCTGCATGGTGAAGTCGACGCGAAGCCGGTCCTGCACCTGAAGCACGATACCAGTGCGTGTGATTTCTTTAAATCCCTGGACTTCCACCGCAACGGAATAGTTCCCAATTTTGAGGGGCGTGGCAACGTAATTACCCTCTGCATTGGTTTTGATAACCGTCTTGGCGTTGGTGCCGACATTCACCACAGTCACCGTGGCATTGGATAAAGCAGCGCCGCTTTTGTCAGTGATCGTTCCGACGATAGTTGCTGCATCAGTTTGGCCAAAGACAGCAACCGGAACCGCAAGCAAGGCAAGCATCAGGCAGACCAATCTGAAGATTTTCCTTTTCGATTCGTCTCTACCGAGAAAGATCGAAGCTGAACAGCCAGTAACAAAAGAGAAAGCGCGCCTTACTGCCAGAGAATTCTGCTTGTCCATGATTTGGGTCTCCTGTTTTCCTGCAATCCGTCTAAGTTGTTTGCCACTCTGCATTCCATATGACAGCCGAGTTACACTCGCGGCGCGGGGTCGTGATCTAAAATGGTTTCCGTCTTGGGATCCCAATAGAGCTTCTTTCCTGCCCAATAAGACTGCGCAGCCATCATGCAAGCCACGGAATGCGCATAGCCTGCCTGAACAGGCGTCGAGGGCTGCTTCCCGGCGCGCAGTGCATCCAACCAATTAGTCATATGGGAAAGATCTTCATCTGTAGTGTGTGCCGGGCCCTTCCCTCCGTCTCCCGGCAATGACAGCCACTCCTCTTTGCGCACGATAGTGGGATCGTCTTCAAAATTGCCTTTCTCTTCCACCAAGAGCCACCGAGGAGTGCCTTCGGTCCCGAAATTCATGAGGGTAGCTTTCTTCCCCATGAAGCGAATGAAGCTGGGTGCATCATTGCCAAAACTCGTGGAGTAACTGGCCAGGAAGCCAGAGGGATATTCCAACAGCGTTTGAAAGGTGTCGGGATTCTCTCTTCCATCTTTCCAGGCAAACACACCACCATGGGCCACCACGGAGCGGGGAAAGTGGTCATCCATAAACCAGTGGACAAGATCAATCCCATGGCTCATCCACTGATCCGGAATGCCGCTCGAGTAGTTCCGGTAAAGTCTGTATTCGAAATAGAGCTGAGGATCGAAGGGCCGATAAGGCTTAGTCATGAGCCACCGGCGCCAGTCAATGTCTTCTTCGCGAATCTGTTTTACTTCCGGACGCCCCCGCCAGCGAGGGCCGTGATAGTTCCAGACGACTTCGACTTTGCTGACATCGCCGCAGACTCCTGAGCGAAAAAGTTTGTTGGCGGCAATCTGGTAGGGTTCGCTGCGGCGCTGCGTGCCCACCTGGACAATCAGGTTTCTCTTGAGTACGGCATCCCGCGCCGCCTTGGCCTCTTCCAGAACATTGCCCATCGGCTTTTCGACATAGGCATGTTTGTTGGCCTCCGCCGTCATCTTCAGCATGGGCGAATGCTGATGTTCCGGGGTCGAGATAATCACGGCATCAATTTCTTTATTGCTTAAGAGTTCTTCTATGTACTGAGAGGAGTGAGGCTCGCGTCCATAGGTTTCTTTTGCCTTGGCCACCGCGAGCCCAAGATTCACTTTCCAGAGATCGCAAATGCTCACGACCTCGACGTTCTTTGAATCTTTGAGTTGCGACAGGATGAATTCCAGGCCGCGACCGCGCTGCCCGATGCCAACATGGCCGAGCGAGATACGGGCGTTTGAGCCCAGCACGCGTCCATACGAAATAGCGGATTGGGTAGCAATGCCTTGGGCTCTACTTGCTCCGAGTAGAGCGGCACCCAATGCTACCGAGGCCGAGCGATCCAGGAATGTTCTCCGCGTAATATTTTTGCTGTTTTGCATTTAGCCAGATCCCCTGTTGTCTCATTCGGTGGCTTTGCCAAACTGGGTAAATTCATACATCGACGCGACGCCCAATTTCGGCAGGAAGAATTGGTATCACATTAGCTAGGTCGTCGTCGAGACAATTTCATAATTTTGTGAAATATTTCAATTGATTAAAGAATTTTCCAAAGCAATTTTCACTGATGCTTTGGTTTAATTACAATAGGCGATTGCATGTTTTATCATAATTATCAATAACTTATGTTAAATTTAGTCATCGACGCAGTTCCGGGTTGGTGTGTGGTTTATAAAATTAACGAGAAACTAATTAGCAGCCGGACTGTGAAATGTTTCATATCGAGGTTATAATTCCATTTTTCTATTTGAAAAATGAAATTTGAAATTTAAGGATGATCGAATGCCAAGAAACGTCACCGTGAAGGATTTAGCTCGTCTTGCTGGCGTGAGCCCAGCGACGGTTTCACGCGTTCTCAACGGTACCGCCCGAGTCAGTCCAGAAATTCAGGCGCGCGTAAGAAGCGCCGCCACTGAGGCAGGCTTCAAGATTGAACATGCCAACAAAACCAAGCTGATCGCTTTTCTTTTGGGCAATCGCGACTTGCTGCATCCCTTTCACTCGCGGGTTCTGGTCGGAGCGGAAGCATTTTGTTCGGAAAACAATTACTCCATCATTTTTCTTCCGTTTCACTATCGGTCGGATGTTCCCTGGCAGGATCTCCATCTACCAAAAATTTTGCAACGCCGTGACCAGGTCAGCGGCTTTGTGGTCGCTGGTACAAACTCGCAAAACCTGTTCGATCTCTTAGCCAGCAAACGAATTCCATTTGCCGTCTTGGGGAACAATGTTCTGGAGGACTGGAAATCGAAGGAGTATGACACCGTCTGGTTTGATGACGAACAGGGCGCCTATGAGATGACGCGCCATCTCCAAGCAATTGGACATCGTGACATTTGGTTCGTGGGGAACTGCAAATTCACCTGGTTCGCCAGGGTACACAAAGGATATCAACGAGCGATGGAAGAGGCTGGGTTACGTGCACGCCAGGCCGGATTCGATTGTGAGCAAGAGGAAAGTGTCGGCTATCTCGGCGCGAAGTCGATATTCACAGGCGGAGAATCTGCGACGGCAATCTTTGCCGGATCGGACGCGTGCGCTAACGGTGTCTACAAAGCGCTCCGAGATCTCAACGTTCGCGTTCCGGAAGAAGTAAGTGTAGTGGGTTGCGATGATCTGGACGCAGTCAAGCTCTATCCTCCACTCACCACGATTCGAGTTTTCGGCGAACAGGTTGGCGCTCATCTTTCCGAACTGGTGCTCAACCGTATTGCTCAACCAGATCGACCTGTTCAAAAACATACAATCCCAACCCAGCTAATAAAGCGTGAGTCTTCTGGTCCACCTCTCAAGTTTGCAGGCAGGGCGTTGGGATTCGATGAATCCTCCAGCACCAATGCTTGAGGAGCCTGTGCGCAGTTTTCAAATTTAAAACAAACGAGGGCGAACTTCATGAATTATGGAAAGACCCAAGTTGTGCTCTGTGAAGACGAAAACGATCTGGGGACGAAAGCGGCTTTGACGGTCGCCCTGAAAATGCGAGAGCTGCTGATCTCAAGGGATGAAATAGGCATAATTTTTGCAGCGGGTGAAAGTCAGGGATCTTTTTTAAATGCTCTCAGTCGGGAAAGTGACATCGATTGGAGCCGGGTCGTCTGCTTCAACATGGACGATTTTTGGGATACGCGTATTCCAGAGCAGTACACATGTGGCTATCAAACGCGCAAGCAACTCTATGACAAAGTTCGTCCCCGGAAATTTCATTTGGTGCGGTTCAATGCTCCAGATCCTCATCAGGAGGCGAAGCATTTTGAGTCTCTACTGCGTTCGGCTGGAAAGATCGACATCCTTTGCCAGGGAATCGGAACTTCCGGCCACCTCGCACTGAACGAACCGCATGACACAGACTTCAACGATTCTGCTTGGGTGAGAGTGGTTGATGTCGCCGAGCAGTCCAAACGCCAACTTATAGAAGATCCAAATTTTAAGGACCTTGGCTTCATTCCGGATAAAGGCATTACCATGACCATCCCTGCTTTGTTCCAGGCACAGAACGTGTATACGATGGTGCCCTTAGGACTCAAGCGCAAGATCCTGACAAAACTATTCCAGACCCAGGAGCCTACTGTGGCTCTCCCGGCCTCAATTCTGAAGACGGTCGACGGAACGCTTTTCGTTGACCGGGATTCGTGCCCAACTGAATTCCTGGCTGCTGAATCGTTCGCAACGACTTAAAAAGTTGAGCAGTTAATAATGAACAAACCCAAGAAAAACGCAAAACGGAAGGACTGAAGGTGCAGATTAGGGTACTTGAAGACAAGCAATCTCTCGGTCGCGCAGCGGCGGAACAGGCTGCCTCCGCCATCCGCCGCGCAATTCGAGAATCAGGGGGAGCTCGTATTGTGGCTGCAACTGGGGCTTCTCAATTCGAATTTTTGGAGGCGCTGACCGGAATTCCCGATCTTGATTGGTCGCGTGTCGAGATGTTTCATCTCGATGAGTATCTGGATTTGCCTTCTACACATCCAGCGAGTTTCCGAAAGTATCTTTTAGAGCGATTGATCAATAAAACATGTATTACTCGATACTGCCTTTTGGATGTGGGGAAAGATCCGGAATCCGCAGCAAAGCGTTTTGGAAAAGAGTTAAACGAACGCGACGTCGATGTTGCGTTTGTAGGCATCGGCGAAAATGGCCATCTTGCGTTCAATGATCCCCCTGCCGATTTCAAGACAGAGGAACCTTATCTGATTGTTAATCTCAGCCAGACCTGCCGCCAGCAACAGGTCAATGAGGGATGGTTCACGGACATTTCAGAAGTGCCAAGACGGGCGATCTCCATGTCCGTGCATCAGATACTGCGAGCGAAAGAGATCGTTGCGGTTGTGCCGGACAGACGCAAGGCACAGGCCGCGAAGTCTTGCTTAGAGGGGCCGATTACTCCCATGGCTCCTGCATCGGCGCTGCGTAATCATCCGAATAGCATTGTGTTTCTCAATAAAGATTCTGCCGCTCTCTTAACAAAGAATTAAGATCACAAAATAGTGCTGGTGGGCTGATGGAGATTCTCTTGATCAGGTAGCATTCAAGCACGTTGGCCTCGCAACCCGCTCACGTGAAAGCCCACCATCACACCTGCGTTGGTGGATCGATGGGCTCTTATCCTGTTCAATGGTCATCAACTATATTGACCGGCAAACTTTATCATTGGTTCGAGGCTTTTACAGCGCAGCTGATTTTTGCGGAGAATGCTTAAGTAGCGCTTTGACGAGCAATTCAGCCGCACGGTGTGCCGGAATCGATTCGTTGCGACAACAGGTCAGAGGTGAGCGAGACAAAGATGACGATTCACATTGGTCTGATTGGCGGTGGCAATATTACCGCGACGCATGCGAGAGCGGCCCGCGCAATTGCCGGAGTTGAAATCGCGGCATTCTATGGAACCAATGCAGAGAAGGTCGCGGGCCTTTGCCAGGAGCATGGAGGTAAGCAATATCAGGACTTCGAGGCGTTCCTGGCGCATCGCCCGATGGATCTGGTGGCGGTCGGAAGCCCATCGGGGATGCACGGAGCCCACGGAATTGCGGCGGCGCAGCGCGGCCTGCACGTACTTACCGAGAAACCGATCGAGATCAGCACAGCACGCGCGGATGCGCTCATCGAGGCTGCGGAATGCTCCGGCGTGAAACTTGGAGTGATGTTTCAGGACCGGGTGAAACTTGGAATTCGTCGGCTGCGAGAATGGATCCGTGACGGGGTGATTGGAAAACCCCTGCTGGTGGATGCACGGGTGAAATGGTATCGACCACCGGAATATTACAGCAGGTCGCGTTGGCGCGGCACGTTTGCCCTGGACGGAGGAGGAGCCCTGATCAACCAGGCAGTGCACACGGTGGATCTGCTGCTGTGGCTGCTCGGCGATGTGGTTGGCGTGCAGTCCCGCGCAGCGACTGCACTCCACAAAATTGAAGGCGAGGATACGTTGGTTGCAACTCTTGAGTTTAGCAACGGTGCGCTGGGCATCTTCCATGCGACGACTGCCGCGTATCCGGGATATCCGCGACGAATCGAAATCACTGGAACTGAGGGCACTGTAATTCTTGAACAGGATCGCATTCTGGCGGTCCACTTGCGCGGTGCCCCTGCCGATATCGACGCAAGCATTGTGTCAGATGAAAACCAGAGTGCGTCATCCGCTGTAGTCAGCGACTTTCGTGGACATCAGGCGTTGTTTGAGGATTTTATTCGTGCGATCGAGCAGGATATAGATCCGGTCTGCAACGGGCGCGAAGGCCGGCGAAGTATCGCGCTGGTCGAGGCAATCTATCAGGCTGCACGCAATGACAGAAAGTAGCACACGACCCTTTCCAGCAAATGAAGTGATGAACTGAAATTCGGCGGGGCGGCAACAGAGATCAAAAGGGGGCTCACGTCTCGAATCACTTCACGCGCTGCGGGACGTCGAGATAGTACACCTTCAAATCTCGAAGCACCCAATCGGCTTCATGTGTATTTACGCCCAGGCGCACTGATTTCGCTCCGTCAGGCTGATAGGGAAATGAAGAATAATCCACCATAAGCTTTTCCAGCTGAGTATCACCCTTCATGACGAACATGCTTACGCGCTTGGATTGAAAGTGGCCGTCGTAATCGGCATTGACATACATGCGGAATTGATACTCGGTGTCCGCCGCACCCCAATTTGTTTCAACCTGTCCAATTTGCGTAAAGCGGCCATCGACAAAGCCCATGAACTTAATGACTGCCCCACCCTCCTGGTGAAGGTCTACATTCAAAGCCCAGGTGTTCACATTGCTCACATCTCCATCCGGGCCGGCGACATTGAGGTTGACGCAAAAGGAATTGGCGTCATCACCGAGCCTGGGAATCACGAATTTCCCTTCAATCGCATAAGGGCGCGAAGGATCGATTGCAATACCTTCACGCACAAGGTGCTGATTCAGAGGTGTGTTCGCGTACATTTCAAGAGCATCGGGTTTCACCGCATATTTGAAGTTTGCCGGCTGTGGCGGCCCTTGCCGGTCCCAGACTCCGTTGGAACTCTTTCCGTCAAACTCCTTGAAGATGAGTGCCGCCTCGTCCGTGTCCCTGACGAGGTGATCCGGCTTCCGTCCTGCAGCCCATTCGATCGCGCCGGTGAGTAACGCCCGGAAGTAGCGATCAGATCGATAGTCTTCGTACGTATGTCCGAGCGCGGTGTAAAAGTAACGGCCGCCGTCATAGTGTTTGTACCAGGTGAGTGGGTGATCCGTGGGGCCTTTACCCATGGCAAGCTCGCCGGGATCGTAGGTTCGCTCATCCACAGAGGCGAGCACATGGACATCTGGATCGAGGCGCGGATCGGAAACGAAGCTATACCACTCATCGACATGTTCCCATTGAAGCGGCAATGTAAAGGAAGCCGGATGGGCTTGATCTTGTAGTAGCACCGTTGCCTTTTGAATTTCCGGATGGTCGGACAGCAGCACCGACGCCATCTTTCTGTACCAAGGCCAATTATCGCGCTCGGTGTCGGTTCCTGCCTCGTGAATTGCGACTGTACCTTTGTGCGATTGCTGAAACCGCTCATAGGCCTCCTTCTGCTGCGAGTCAAGGATATTGCCCGACGTATTCAGCCAGACCACCACGTCATAGCGCTCCAGATTGCTGTCATTGAACTGCGAAGCATCTTCGGTGGCGTCCACATCCCATCCACGCAATGCACCCAGTTCTTCAATCGCGCTTATGCCGGCGGGAATGGATGCGTGGCGGTAAGCCGCCGTCTTACTGAAGATCAGAACTTTGAGCGGGATTGTGGCAGCCCACGCAGACATGGCCGGGCAAACAGACAGCAAAACGGCGCATAAAAATTTAAACATCTTCAATCCTTTCCTCGCAGTTCCATCACGAGATACAAACAATTAGGGTCGCCCCGCACTAGGAAGATCGCGCTCAATCCGGCTTGCAGCTTCAACTCCCAAGACACGATACCCTTCAGTATTGAAATGCACATTGTGCGGCTGTTGTAACGTCGTAAGGGAGGGATCAACCACGCTCCAGAGGTCATCAGTCTCAACCCCCATTTCCCGCATGACTTGAAGTGCCGCGGCGTTGTACCGAATCTCGTCGCCCTGAACGCGTCCACCGGAACCGCTCGGCACAGGCGTCGTTGTGGCAAATATCAGTTTTGCACGTGTACTTTGCAGGCTTGCGATAATTTCCCTCAGGTTCGCTTGGTATTGTTTGATTGAAGCAACTTGCTTACCTTTGTCCGGGGTAACATACTCACCTTTCTCGTCCAGATATTTCAGATCGTGAAGTCCGAAATTAAAGTAGATGACATCCCAGTGCTTCTCTCCGATCCACTGCTTAACATGTTCGAGGGCGAATTCGGTGGACCAGCAGTTCACATCGGGATGCTGAACGTTGGCCTTTCCGGCGAGCAACTTCCGCACTTCCCATGTGTAGCCCAATGAGATTGAGTCGCCCATGATTAAGACGCGGGGAAGATGTGGATCCTCTGGGACCTGCACCAACGCCGGATCGGGAGGTTCGCCATCCACACCGACTGGGGGCGGCGCGTCAATGGATTTTTGCTGGGCCGACAGTGGTGCGAACAGAATCGCTATGACGCAGGCGATTACTAAATTTTTCATCTTGTCTGCTCTCAACCGTAAGACTGCTAAGACCGGGGCGAGTAACTCTCATACTTGATCTCTCTGTACGGTATCCGACCTGAAACTACTTCTACAAATGGTTTACCGTTTTTGACACCCACGGTTCCGAAACCGGTGGCGGTAGAGAGGAAACAGCGGAAATCTCCTTTGATTGCCGGCCGAAGATACAAAATTTTCTCCACCGCATCGAAGCGTGCTCCACTAAAGGCTTGCAGGAGAGCATACGAGGACATGGCCCGGGCGTACCAGTGTCCCGCCTCTATTTCATCGAATGGATTTCGGATGCGTCCGTCGTAGCGGCTGCGGCATGCGCGAACAATTTCCAACCCTTCATCGGTCTTTCCCAGTGCAACTAAGTGCGAAGCCACCTGGTACTCGATTCCCGTCCAAACTTCGTCTGAGTAAATCATTGCCAATAATGGTCTGCCGCCACGAGGCCACGTGCAACACGCTAATCCTGCTTCGTGACCACAGGCGAAATAAGGACGCCTGATGTTCACGTGCTTCGTAAAATCTTTCTTGAAGTTGTAATGGTAGACCGCCAGAAGATGACTTTCGACTTTGCGCGAATCAAGCACTTCGCCCACACCACACATTAAAGAAAGCCATTCTCCAAGTACGCCATCCGATAGACACCCTTGGCCATATTGATAAGGAGGGCCGTCCTTTCTCGCTAGCTCTAAGAACTCGGGATAGTTGGGAGAATCGTCATCAATCCGCGGGTAGGGAGCCCGCAAATTTTGCCACTTTGTCTCTTGAAAGAAGTATTCGTCATTGAATAGCTGTTCTATCTGGTGGGAACTCTTACTTAAAAGAGAGGAATAGAGTTCGATGTTGTCGCCTAGTGCCTCGCCCATCAAGATGGCCGCTTTGAGCGCGCTGATATAAATACTCGTACACATGCTGTCGGCGCCCCAGAATTCTATGTCATAGGTGTTGATATGCGGTTCCTCGATCACGCCCTTATGCCCAGGATCCCAGGTGCTGATGCAATAATCCAGGCATGCGCGGATCTTAGGCCACCAACGTTGGAGCCATGCCGTATCCCCACTGATTCGCCAATCCCGATAGAACTTAATGATTCCGCCCAGCTGTCCATCCGCTGCATCAGGAGGCGCATTCTTCTCTTCCAATGACCGTATCGGAATCGCCGCTCGACAGAATTGATGGCCTTCATCGTTCTGGTTCGCCCCGAACTCGGTTTCACGTAAGCTGCGCTCAAGCTCCGGAAAGAGATGCGCGATTGCCTGGGCGTAGTTCCAGACATGTGTGGATGATCCATAGCAGGATCCTTGCGTCTCTCTGCTGCCCTCCCATCCCCACAGGCGGCCATCTGTCTGGCGAAGAACCGTGGGGGACTTCAGGATCGACAGGTTGGACGCGACCGCTTCCATGACCTCAGGTGGGAGAGTCGTATCGTAAAAAACCCGCGAGAACTTTTCAGCGGCCTGCCGCAAAGGCTGATAGTTGCTTTGCCAATAATCGATCAGCTTTTCGAGGCTGGAAAAACGCCCGGCATACCATGGCTGATACGTTCCTGCGATTGGCGTACAACCCACCACATTGCAGCTCACCACATTACTATCCGATGGAATGTCCGCGGGCTTGAAGAGATTCGATCTTGGAGCATGCCAGGCGAAACGAAGTGAAATGGTCCTTGCTTCACCAGGCGCAACCGAGAAAGGGACAAATATCGATGCGCCTGGCGATGAGTCATCCATTATGGGAGCTCGTGAGTAGCTCTCACCTGACTCAATGTCTCTCCAAACGATCTGCAGTGAATCTACCCCGCGCATCCACGCAGGATTAACCTTGGCATTTGCGTTATCCACCCAAACCGCCAAAGACGTATCGTCCCATGGTCTGTCCTCAACCCCAGGGCCGGACAGGACAAATCCGTGAGCGGTAGATCGGATTCGGTCGGATGGCGCCTTTTTGAAGAAATCGTGACGCTCCGCCAGGAAATTTTGAGCATGAAAAGAGAACACCGCTTCGACCGATGCCGGGCTTCGATTGAGAAAACGGTATTCGAGGCCGGCAACCGGAAGACTGGAATTGTCTGCATCGCCGGGAGAGAATGGACTCCAACCAGTGAGCTCCACCTCTAAGGGCAGCTCTGCGTCTTTAAGGCGGACGGTCCCAAATGGAAATCGGCTCTCGAACGTAACCTGTCGAAACCGTGGAAGCCCCCAGCAACCGCCGGGATAGGTGCCTTCCACCCCAGGAAGAAATGGCCGTAGCTTCCAGACAGGCACCGGGCCCTCCAGAACGCGTGCTATTTTCCGCGATCCTTTAATGCATATGGCCGAAAAGGCGTGAGGCTCGCTGCCTAAATCAGGCCGGTTACGCAACGAAAATTTCGAAAGCGCGCCTGTCCCTTCCAGGCAAATCATGCCAGCCCCAATGCCGCCCATGGGAAACGCAATCTGATTCAGATAGTCGCCATGATAGAGGCTATTGAACGCACGGACGCCGCTATAAGTTTTGGTAGTAGGTTCTTTTCGGCCATCGCCCGTAGCATGTGTCGCAGATTCAGAAGACACTGCATTAGCGGCAGACGCTGCGATAATCCCGCCCGCTCCTACCAGGATGTGCCTTCGCGTCATTGACATGCTTAGCGCCTCCTGGACGCCGCGGGTGGCCCACCGTTTGTGGCGGACTAATATTTAGAACTCACTACAGCATTTCTGCAAGAGCCTGTCCTGAGCGAGGTGTCAAAGGCTATCAGAAAACTCAAATGATGGGCCATCAGCCGGTTTTTATTTTTCGGGAAACCTGAAAAAGTGAGTCACAGCATCGCTTTCATGCCGCGCTGTGACTTGCTCACACTCCTTCAATTATTCCGTTCGCCATTAAAATTGAAATCTTCCGGCGAACTGAAGAATACGCGGGCCTGCATCGCTTTGGATCTGCCCAAATGTACTATCTGACAAGAGGTTATCCGGATTGCTGAAGTTCGGATGGTTTGCCAGATTGAATGCTTCGAAGCGAAGCTCAAAACGCATACGCTCCCGCACAATGAACTCCCGGCTGAGTGCTACGTCCACGTTCACCGCTCCAGGCCCCTCCAGAGAATCGTTTCCCGCATTGCCGAAAGTTCCAATCGGGTTAGGAACATACGCAGATGGTGTGACCCACTGAAGAGTCTTGAGGTTGCGCACGTACGGGTCTCCGACCAGGTTTGGCCGGTCCAATCCGATACCCGTTAAGGAATTGTCAACCCCGGTAAACGGAGTGAACCAGGTTCCCGAGCGGGCTGTGATGATTGGCGCCAGTTTCCAAGTGCCCACCAATTTGTCAGCCAGGCGATTCTTGAGACGAGGAGTCTCCAATACAACCGAGACGTTCAATGCATGACGAATATCAAAGCCGCAGTTTCCGTGTTCACCTTTCAGATTGTTCGGATCCTGCGTTTGCGGACCTCCAATGTCACCGATGAAATCCACATCGCTTATGCAATGCGAATAGGTGTAGTTGGCCAGGATGGTGAAATTGTGGTTGAAGCGATGCTCTCCTTTTAGAAGTAGCGCCTCATAACGGGAAACCCCGCCGTCGTCAGCCTGGAAGATGTCCGAATATGCGGATCCTGTCACTGGGTTCTGAAGGTAAAGGACCCTTCGTTGATCCAGGTTATTGATCGTCGAACAAGGTGCGCCGCCACAGGTTCCGGGAATAAAAACACCGGCGTTGATATCTTCACCGCTCCAAACGTGAACGGTGATGTTACCGAGGTAGCCGGCGGAAAACACCCAGTCTTTGAATGGCTGGATCTCATAAGTCAAGTTCCAAGTGTTTGTGTAGGTTTGTTTACCGTTTAGCGGAAAGGTAATATACGTCCCCTGAGCCGGAAAACCAGCAGTACTGGGAGGCGGTTGCGGCGACGGAAAAGGATTCCCTCCAGGAAATCCTGTATAGGGGTTTGTGAAACCACCCGCAGGACTAGCCAATGAAATGAGGCTGCCCCATGGCGCATCGCCCGTTTGATCGTTCCAATAGCCGAGCGCGAAAAGATCATAAAACAGGCCGTACCCGGCGCGGACTACTTGGCGGCCACTTCCGGTAGGATCCCAGGCAATGCCGACACGTGGCTCGAATTTCCAATAGTGGTTATTACTGAAGCTGTGTGGTACACCCGGATCACCTGGAAATTGCAGGCCAGCCGGAGCATTTACAAAGATATTGCTCGTAGTTCCGGCATCGAAGGCGGCCTGAGAAAAGTGATTTTCCTTATTGTAGATCTCATGTCCCCAGAGGTTCGGTTCCCAACGGAGTCCCAACTGTGCTGTGAGTTTCCGATTCAAGCGAACTACATCGTGGACATACGCGCCATAATAGTTTTGCCGGCCATCGAATGCCTGCTTATTTCCCTGTTGAAAGTTATTCGGGAGTCCAAGCATGAAGTCGACAAGCGAATCGTTTGTAAATTGACCGCTGAAGTTGAAAATTCCTTCTCCATTGGTGAGGCCGAAGCTCTTCTGCCAGTGATAGATCCCCTCGCCACCTATCGCCAAATGGTGTCGACCGAAGGTGATGTCCACATCATCTGCGAGTTGATAGTTGTTTTGAAATATTTGAACCGGTGCGCAAGTGCCGCAACCTACCGTAAAGTGTCCACCGACGCCGACACGCATGTAATTAGTTGCCGGCTGATAAACATTAACCCCGATTTGCCCGAGGCCAATCGCGTCTGGCGAAGGACCGCGCGCAATCGTGAGCCGCGTATACCCGGCGTGAAATGAGTTAACCATGTTTGGATTAATGGTATAAGTCTCGCCAACTACAGCCGAGATGTCATGATCGATGACCCCGCGGAGTTGGGTCAGCAGGATGTTCGATGGGCTAAATGGTCCCGGACTGTAGTAATCGGCTTTGAAGATGTGCCCGAACAGGCTGTTTTTTGAGTTCAGGTTCGAATCGACGCGGCCGACAATTTGCTGCTCGCTTTGAGGTTCGGGGAGTGAGTAGGTTATTTTTCCGCAAGGATCTGTGGCAACCGGGATATGACTCAGCAAATTCAGTGCCTGTTGATTGAAGCGCGATGTAGGAATCTGGTTTCCGGGGAAGGGCTGTCCTGTGTTCGGATCAATGATTGTGCGCGCGACGCCAC